>NZ_JBNDJR010000013.1:0-196108 GCF_050435065.1 Paenibacillus sp. 4624 | reverse complement strand
CCTAATGACGCGGGGTGGAGCAGCCCGGTAGCTCGTCGGGCTCATAACCCGAAGGCCGCAGGTTCAAATCCTGCCCCCGCAATTAAAGCTTTCTTTTATGAAAGTGATCTGGAACCGTGGTGTAGTTGGCCTAACATGCCTGCCTGTCACGCAGGAGATCGCGGGTTCGAATCCCGTCGGTTCCGCCATTTTAATACTTTACACCGTGCCGGTGTAGCTCAACTGGTAGAGCAACTGACTTGTAATCAGTAGGTTGGGGGTTCAAGTCCTCTCGCCGGCACCATTTTAGTATTTTGCAATTAGAGGTTTATAAGCTGTATAATATAAGCTCTGATGGTAATACTAAAATACTCATGCATTAATGTTTGATATTATGGCGATCGTGGCGAAGTGGTTAACGCACCGGTTTGTGGATCCGGCACTCGGGGGTTCAATTCCCCTCGATCGCCCCATAGTTTTCTTTATTGGGGATTAGCCAAGCGGTAAGGCAACGGACTTTGACTCCGTCATGCATAGGTTCAAATCCTATATCCCCAGCCATTTACTATGAGTCATTAGCTCAGTTGGTAGAGCACCTGACTTTTAATCAGGGTGTCGAAGGTTCGAATCCTTCATGACTCACTTTCATATTTTGCGGTCGTGGCGGAATTGGCAGACGCGCACGGTTCAGGTCCGTGTGGGCTAACCCCCCGTGGAGGTTCGAGTCCTCTCGACCGCACCATATATTTTGCGGAAGTGGCTCAGCGGTAGAGCATCGCCTTGCCAAGGCGAGGGTCGCGGGTTCGATTCCCGTCTTCCGCTCCAATATTTGCGCCCTTAGCTCAGCTGGATAGAGCGTTTGACTACGAATCAAAAGGCCGGGAGTTCGAATCTCTCAGGGCGCGCCATTATTTCCTTTATATCGGGATGTAGCTCAGCTTGGTAGAGCACCTGGTTTGGGACCAGGGGGTCGCATGTTCAAATCGTGTCATCCCGATTTTTCGTTTATGCGGGTGTAGTTCAATGGTAGAACTTTAGCCTTCCAAGCTAATAGCGTGGGTTCGATTCCCATCACCCGCTTACGATTCAAAGAGTTCTTGCATAATGCAAGAACTCTTTTTTTATTATTAGTGAGTATCAATGGGCTTACACGGATCAAGTGAACCATATGATGAAATTTTGTGGTAATCTAGTCTTGATAAATATTAGAAAAGATACAGGAGGGTGTTAAATGGGTCCTATTATATTTCTTGTCCTTGTAATGATCGCCATAATTATTTTTGGAAGTACTCAAACGAGAAAATCGAACAGATTAAAGAAAAAATATGGTGCAGCATTACATTCAGTCGGAATTCATCATTCAGGTCTACCTCAGGTGCCGGAGGGTAAGAAAGTGGATATACTGCTAGGTAACGGAAACTTGTACATACAAGCAGATCAACAGATGTTTGAACTTTCACTAAATAAAGTGAGTGGCGTACATCACCCTGACCAACGAGAAATAATGAAATTTCAAAGTTTTCTGATTATTGGTTATCATATGAACGGCAGACATCGAAAAATAAAATTAGCTTTTTTTAAGTCAGCAGTAGCTAAAACATTTTTATGGGAGATCGAGAGACAGTTGTTCACGAATGATTCAAGTAATGGGGTTATTCGATTGTGATTCGTGATTGCTTAGTTTTAGTGGTATAGAATATAAATAGTTTAACTATATCCCCCGAAAAAAAACATTAGTCTTGTGAAAAATAGTTTTTAAGTATCGGCTAAAGATGATGAAAATTAAAAGCTCCTCCTGCTTCTATCTAAAGAAGCAGGAGGAGCTTTCGTTTCTACTGCATATCTTTTTCCATTAATACCGTTCCAGGATGGTCTGTGTTTTCAAACCATCGGCAGGGATTAGCCAGTTTTTGTTTTGAAGCAATTGTAGTAATTGGTTACGTAGGCCAGATACGGCTGCTGAGTCATCTGTTTTAAATGAAACCTCGATGATGTTTTCAGTACCCGTGCCTGCTGCATTTCGGATCGGCCATACTTCCAGGGTAAGCTCCTGACCATTCCATGTCCCTTCGTACCGTTGGAAGATGATTGGGCCGTAGGCACGAGCCTGGGTAAGCTGTTGTTTGCCCCAGTTGGAGGCAGACCAGTTTTTTAATTTGCCGGGAAGCTTGTCCAGCAGCAGGTTCAAGGCATCCTTTTCGGAAGGCAACTGTATGTCTGTTGTTTTGGTGTCTACTTTTTTCGTGTTGGAGAAGCTCAGCGTCTGTTTGCCATATCCCCAGTCAATTTCAGCCTCGTAGTTATCATCTGATGAATCGAACCCTTCCTGATTTGCAAGTGTCAGTGCTGCATTGATATCCCCGTTCATGACAGGGTAACGCTTCTTGTAGGTTAACTCGTAGTTGTTTTTATCATCTTTTTTGCGAAAACGGACGTTCCAACCTTGGGCATCTAATCCGAGAGCATTGGTGTCAAAGTACTCCACATTGATATTTCGTGGCGTAGCATTCAGCCCTAGAGTCTGGATAACCTCACTGCGCGGTGTTCCATTGGTGTTTAACACAAGCTCCGGCTTGGCGAGGAACTTCACTTCATAAGCGGGAACAGCGTTGGCAGCGGCTGAAGCCGGCGGCGTATCCAGAAATGTTAGTCCACTTCCCAGGGTGACGATGCTCAGCATCAACGAGGCGGTTACTTTTTTCCACTTTTTCAAAACCAATCACTCTCCTAATCTGGATTAACGTACAGACCCCACTTTACCGTGCAAGTTTCTGAATGCGATTAACGGGAAACGCACATTACGTTAACCCTGCATAGATTTCATGAATGGCCAGCGATAGTTTATATAGGTTCAACCGATAGGCTGACGGAGTAAAGACTGTGTGTTCATGACTTCGTGCAGGACTTCGATGAACCGATGGACTTGAGCAGAAGGGTGGCGATCCTTGTTATGAACGGTGTAAATATGGCGTGGTGCCTGCTCTCCCGGAATGGGAAGCACCTGAATAAGACCTTGCTGCTCCTCCCACTGAACGGCCATCCGCGACATGAAGGAGATGTGACCGCCAAGTAACACAAGCTGTTTGATCGCTTCCAGGGAATCCATCTCCACGGTACTCCGCAGCCGGATATCATGCTGTACAAGCCATTGGTTAGTCAGCCTGCGTGTACTGGATTCATCACCGTGTAAAGCAAAAGGTATCTGCGCAATATCTTCAGGCAGCAAGGATTCTTTCTGAGTCAGCCCATGTTGCGGAGAGCAGATGAGCACAAGATCGTCCTCACATAGCGTTTCAGCGTATAATACTGACCCAACAAAAGGTTCGGATGAGATGATGCCGAGATCAAGCTGATGTTGGATGACCATCTCGCGGATAACCGGGGCAGGTTTGACAGACAACGTCATCCGGATACCCGGAAACTCTTGAGAAAACGTATGAAGCATGGCGGGCAACAGATAGGTAGCTGGAACATAACTTGCTCCAATATGGAGCGTGCCCCGGTACAGGCTGTCATATTCCTTGACGACGCGGCGGGCCTCCTGGGTCAGGGCATTGATTTTGACACTGTAATGAAGCAAGGCTTGTCCAGCTTCGGTCAGAAATGTTTTTCCACTGCGTGATTCAAATAAACGGACCCCCAACTCTTCCTCTAGTGACTTCATATGAAAGGTAACCGTTGGTTGCTTGATGCCCAGAATCTCGGCCACACTTGTCATATGATGGTGCTTGTCGATCAACTCGATAATTTGTAATTTGATCAGGTTCAACTCTCTCCACACTCCTCAGTGCTAAAAAAATCTCGGTTATGATGATCCGATGCATTTAATGAAAGATCATACCGTGTCTATCTATAGATTTAATCTATGAACATCAACAGAATTCATCTAAAAAGTTAATTCCCATTTTACAAACATAACAAACAACTCTCGAAAGCGAGCGTTAGACTGAAAACAGTGCAAGAGAGGCAACAAGTAAGTAACACATAAGCAATACATGAAAGCAATACATGAAAGCATTACAAGCGCACTACAAGCGCACTACAAGAGAGCAGTACATCAAGGTAGTACAAGAGCAGTACAAAAGGGATAATCTCAAGCAGAGCAACATAAACGAGATAAGCTAAGTCAGAGCAACAGAAGAAATCTAACAGTGTAAAACAAGAGATTAACCAAGAGATGCGTTAAAAATGTTTAGTAAAGAGGACAGGCAGGGATGCTTATGAAACTGGAGATACAGGGAATTCAAAAATCATTTCATCAAATACCTGCACTATTGCCCACCGATCTGACGCTTGAACACGGAAAATTCACCACTTTGCTCGGCCCTTCGGGCTGCGGAAAAACGACGTTGCTCCGCATGATTGCCGGGCTGGAACAGCCGGACGCGGGGGAGATTCGTGCAGATGGGGAGTACTTCTACTCTACAGCAAAGCGGATCGATACACCGACACACAAGCGTAATCTGGGCATGGTGTTTCAGGATTTTGCATTATGGCCGCATATGACGGTATATGAAAATGTAGCTTTTGGCCTGAAAGCAGGCAAACAGAAGTCTGATTTGCGGCAAAAGGTTAATGAAGCACTGGGCATGGTTCGACTGCAAGGCATGGAAGATCGGTATCCTCATCAGCTGTCGGGTGGACAGCAGCAGCGGGTTGCTTTTGCCAGGGCGGTAGCGGTGAAGCCGGGAGTCATCTTGTTTGATGAGCCTCTTAGTGCACTGGATGCAGTACTTCGGGAAGAGATGCGGATCGAGATGATGTCACTGGTAAGGGATATGGGACTGACCGCCCTGTATGTGACGCATGATCAGATTGAGGCCATGTCGATGTCGGATGAGATCGTGGTGATGCAGAAGGGGCGGATTTTGCAAAAAGGTACCCCGGAAACGATCTACTCCGCGCCAAGTGATCCTTATGTGGCTTCGTTTATCGGAAAGTCCAATTGGCTTACGCCAAACGAATCCATGATTCGGCCGGAACATGTCACCTGGAACAAAACAAACCACGATGATCTGGGCTACACTGGAATAATTCTCAGCGTCAGCTATGTGGGAGAACGCTACGAGGTGCGTGTGCAGATGGAAGGACTGGGCGTGTGGACGGCATATGCGAACCACAGAGTAAGCGTTGGAGAGAAAGTGCAGCTCTATGTATCGCCAGAACGAATCTGCCGGATGCATGTTCCACAGAGCCAGGATGGCAGTCCAAAGCTGGATATGAAGCATGATATGAGTCAGAACACGAGTGCCAGACAACGAGAAATAATCGCTGCAGCTCGCTAGAGAGCGACTTACCGTGAACTAAAACGACAAGCTTTTCAAAACGCGAAGACAAGCAATGAAGAACAATAGAAAAAGATAGAGAAGATATGATCGATGAAGAAATAGAAACAAACCATTGCAGTTTTGCTACTACCAATCCAAGGGAGATGGAATAAACATGTTCGGTATGAAATCAAGTAAAAAGAGTGCAACACTTTTATTAACAGCAGTAATGAGTCTGAGTCTATTTGGATGTAGCACGGGGAACACCACGACTGGAAACGCAGCACAGCCTGCGGGAGAAGGAACAGCAGCGGCAGCGGAAACGAAGGACAAAGCGGCAGGTGGCAAATTGGTATTGTACAGTGCAGGGCCTCAGAAGCTGGCAGACAATATCGTGAATGGATTTACAGCGAAGACAGGCATTGAGGTAGAGATGTTCCAAGGAACGACGGGTAAAATTTTGGCTCGTATGGAGGCGGAAAAATCCAATCCGGTAGCCGATGTCGTTATTCTGGCTTCCTTGCCTTCCGCACAAGCTTTGAAAGCGGATGGACTCACATTGCCATATCCGGAAGCTGCTAATGCGGACAAGCTGAATAAGGAATGGTCGGATGCAGACGGAAACTATTTTAGCAGCAGTGCATCTGCACTGGGCATCGTGTATAACAGCAAACTGGTGGCAACGCCGCCTACAAGCTGGGCTGAACTCGCAACATCAGCATGGAAAGATAAAGTGAATATTCCTGATCCGACACTATCTGGCTCCGCACTCGATTTCATTACAGGTTACCTGAGTGCCAATGGTGAAAAAGGATGGGATCTGCTGAACGCTTACAAAGCGAACGGTGTAGCTATGGCAGGAGCGAATCAGGAAGCCCTTGACCCGGTGATTACGGGTGCGAAAAGCATTGTGGCAGCAGGTGTAGACTACATGGCTTATTCCGCCAAAGCCAAAGGGGAACCGCTGGATATCGTATACCCTGAAGAAGGTACCGTGATTAGTCCAAGACCGGCAGCGATTCTCAAATCCAGTCCTAACGTAGAGAATGCCAAAGCATTTATCGACTATCTGTTGTCGGATGAAGCACAGAAGCTGGTTACAGATGCATACCTGCTTCCAGGGCGTGAAGATATCGAAGCAACAAACCGTGCCAATGTGAAGGATATTCCGCAACTGAAAGTGGATTGGAACTGGATGAGCGAGCATGGTGATGAAACCGCAGCACGTTTCTCCGAAACTTTTAAATAAGTGAACACAAATACAGAAACGGTAGACAACAGGAGATGCTGCTGTCTTGACGTGGAAATTCATGTGAGGTGAGCATAGTGAAACCTGTTGTAACAGATAACAACCGCATTTTTCGGAGAGTGGGCGTGGTGTTGGCCCTCTTTCTGCTGACGATTAGCATTGGGGTGCCGCTGTTACTCATCTTCTGGCAAAGTGTGTACCCGAACGGGCAATGGGATTGGATGGCCCCGCTCCGTACAATTACGGGGCATCATCTATCCGGTGTGTTGCTGAATTCCGTGTGGCTGGGCATCTGTGTGGTGGCGATGACAACGCTGCTGGCGTTACCGCTCGCTTGGATGATGTCCAAAACCCGAATGGGAGAGCACCGCTGGGTGGATGTCATCCTGATGATTCCGTTCATGACTCCACCGTATATCGGCTCGATGGGATGGATTCTGTTTATGCAAAAAGGGGGATACCTCCAGCAATGGATACCCTCCTCTGCGAACTGGACGGAGCTGTTCTTCAGTTTCTGGGGCATGGTGATGATCATGAGTCTGCACTTGTTCCCCTTCCTCTATTTGCTGCTGCGGGATGCGTTAATCCGCATCGGCGGTAATTTGGAAGAAGCGGGAGCCGTGCACGGTGGGCGTGCGGGATACCGATTCAGACGTATTATTTTACCCTTGTTGCTGTCATCTTACGGGATGGGGATTATGCTTGTTTTCGTCAAAACGATCGCGGAGTTCGGTACGCCCGCGACCTTTGGGCGCAAAATCGGTTACTATGTTATGACTTCCGAGATTCACAAATATATCTCCAGTTGGCCGATTGACTTCGGTAAGGCGACTTCACTGGCGTCGGTCTTGCTGTCCGTCTGTCTGGTGATGTGGTACATGCAGTCCGCAATCAGCCGGAAGTTCACGTATCGCCTGGTGGGCGGTAAAGGGCAACGGTCGAAACGGTATTCCCTCCGAGGCTGGGCCGGATGGTTATGCGGTGCATATCTTGCTGTTTTGCTCATCCTATCCATCGGCATCCCGTATTTCTCGATCATAGCGGCATCCACGATGAAGCTACGGGGAGTGGGGCTTGCTCTGGACAATCTGACATTGGAGCACTACCGGGAATTGTTATCCTGGGGTTCAGTAAGTATGAAGGCGATCGGCAACAGTCTCGGATTATCTCTGGCAGCTTCTACGGTTGCAGTAATCATTGGTACGGGGTTTGCGCTGGCGATTGGCAAGTCATCTTCGTTCATGCAACGGGTTATCGACTTGTTCAGTCTGTTGCCCAACACGGTGCCGGGTATTGTTATGGTGGTTGGTCTGATTCTGTTCTGGAACTCGCCTTGGATGCCCGTGACGCTGTATAACACGTATGGGATGGTGGTGCTTACCTATGTTGTGCTGTTCCTGCCATACACCGTGCAATATGTAAAATCAAGCTTCACCCAGATCGATGGCACGTTGTTTCAGGCGGGTCAGGTGTTCGGCGGTAAGCCGCTGTACATTCTGCGGCGTATCCTTATTCCGCTGATCCTGCCCGCTATGCTGGCGGGCTGGATGATGACATTTACGATTGCCACGCGAGAATTGGTCGGCTCGCTTCTGATTCTTCCGCCGTCGATGCAGACGTCGGCGACGTATATTTTTGCCCAATTCGAACAGGGTCAGGTGTCACTTGGGATGGCGATGGCTGTAGTAACCGTCGGGATGACGGTGCTGATGTTACTGGGGATTGAAATGCTGAATTCAAAGAGAAAGTGGAATGCTTCATGATCAAACTGAATGTATGGGGCGGTGCGGGCGAGCATGGACGTTCCGCCTATCTGCTTAGCGGGAGCCGTTACCAACTGTTGCTGGATTGTGGTGTGAAAAAAGAAGGCAACGGCGAATATCCGCTCATCGTACCGGAGGTTGTGCCACAACTGGATGCGGTGCTGTTATCCCATGCCCATGAGGATCACTCCGTTGCCATCCCGCTTCTCTACAAGCTGGGGTATACAGGTGAAGTGTGGACAACACGCGAGACAAAAGAGCAGTTAACAACTTATTTTCGAGCTTGGCGTAATAGCATGGAACGTGCGGGTCAATCCTTGCCCTATGATGAAGCAGATGAAAAACGGATTCGCTATCGATTTTTAGAGGATGAGGCTGAGCGTGAGTACTGGTTTGAATTGTTGCCTGGTATATCGGTCATGTGGGGGCGCAGTGGACATTTGGCTGGATCAGTCTGGTTCGGGCTGGAGATGGAAGACAAGCGAATACTGTACTCTGGCGATTACACCTCGGAATCGATGCTATTACAGGCAGATGATATGGCTAACGGATTCAGGCAGGCTGATCTGAAGAGACAGAGACTGAACGAGGTCATGCCCATTGCTTCTGTAGTAGGTGGAGCGCAACGTTTGTCTTTGTCCAGCAATGCATCCGTTACGAGTAGCAGGCATGCCGTGGAGTATTCTCCTTTGGAAGTACAAATGCAGGTGAAAGCACACAAATACCCACACAAGGGCCAGCACAAAGATCAACATAAATACCGAGAAGAAGGCCAGCACAAGCAACCTGCCATCAGACTGGATTTGGCTATTATCGATGCAGCCTATGGAACAGATCGTGATGCTCAGGCAGACAAGTTGCAGCAGCTGGAAAGTGCCATCCAGAATGCTCTTCATCAAGGTGGTAAGGTGCTCATGCCCATGCCTGCGGTTGGCCGAGGACAGGAACTGATTTTGTGGGCGCAAGGACGTTTTGCAGATGTACCTTTGATTGTGGAGCAGAGGCTTGTAGAGGGCATGAAGCAATTGCATCATGCATCCTCCTGGCTCAGAGAGCAGGAAGGTGAAGTCACCGAAAGTGCGCCTGCTCATAGGATTGCAACATTTCTGAGCGGAGAAGGCTGGGAAAGAGTGAGTACACCCCAAGAACGGACAAAGTTGCTTGAAAAATATGAAGCTTCGCTCTGGTTCATTCCGGATGGCATGATGCAGTCTTCACTCGCACGCTGGTATTACGGGATGTGGGCACCTGAAATGCAAAATCTGATTTTGCTCACGGGACATACTTCTGCCGGTACATTTGCACATCAATTGCTCGAAAATCCTGAGCAATACGGCACATGCAGGGTGGAAAAGGTCCGATACAAGGTTCATCAAGGATGGCATGATGTGGAGCGGATGTTGAACCGGGTCTCTGCCCGGCACAACGTGCTGGTTCATACCGATATTGCAGAGACAGGGCGGCTGAGACAGGGATTGCTCGCCGGACAATGTCAATCTGGTACAGATATTGACCTGTTATCTCCTGGGGATGAGTTAATCTTTTGAAGGATGGCTTGAAAAATAACGCCCACTTTGGTGCATGGATAGTCCAACTGAATGAGAAACTATAGTCAGAATTTTGGATGATTACTATTTGGTTTCGTACGATCCTGCAAGTTCTACGATTATATTCCAATCTTCATTTTCAAAAAGGATGTTTTTTTCATCCTCGGGTTCGCCGATCCGCACTTCAAGGATGACCATCCTGGTTTCAGCGAGAATAGAATAGACGCTATCCGAGGTGATCTTGAACTGATTGCCGATTGTCACCTGGGTGACCTGTCCGTTGATAAGCAAGTGACCGCTGCCTGCAAGTACAGTCCACGCGCGACATCCTGCCCGGTGCCAGTGCAATCCGATATGTTTGCCCGGTAGAACCGTTGTGTTCAATGTGGTTACGGTTGTATTTTCATCTTCTATCGAGCTCTCTATGACACGATAACTGCCCCAGGTTGCTTCACCATACATCGGTTTTAGTGGCAGGCTGCCTAACTGCGCTTTAATTTCATTTGAATTATTTTTGTTGGCAATGAGAATGCCGTCTGGACTTGCGGCAGCGATAATACCTGGCACACCAATGATTTGCATGGGGTAGGGAAGCTCATTAACAATATAGGAATCGAAGGATGACTCAGAGATTTCACCATGTCCGAAAACATGGGAATCTAACTGGGCGCATAGCGTATCCCAGCTTCCGATATCCTGCCATACTCCCTTATAAGGCAGAACTACGGCCCGCTGCGCCTTTTCTGCAACATGCTTGTCAAAACTTCGTTCAGGCAACACTCCATACAGGGAGGACAATTGATCATAATGAACCGGAAGTCCCATTTTTTCAATATGGGATATCATAAACGCGACGGTGAACGCGTATACTCCGCAGTTCCATAGTGCCCCACGTTGCAGCAGATTTTCAGCAATGGCGGCTTCGGGTTTTTCTATAAATTGTGTTACTGGCGCATAAGCATTACGTTCTACCCCACCCGGCAAGATGTATCCATACTGTTCTGAAGCATGTGTAGGCCTTGTCCCAATTAAAGCGATATCGGCTTGAGACTGTTTCAATATGTCTGGAAGTGATTGGAAATTGCCGAAAAAATCCTCACCTGCGAACACATCGGCAGGCGCGATACAGATCACATCGTCATTTTTAGCCATTCGGGAGGATTGCAGATATAACGTCGCTAAGGCTGCGGCAGTAAAAGTACCTCGCTTATATGGTTCCCCGATGACTGGTATTTTGTCTTGAGTATGTCGAGCCGTAATGCTAGCCTGATCCCGATGTGAAATAATGATCGCTGAATCTGTCAGGCGTGAACTGTCAAGCTGGCGGCATATTCTGCTGATCATGGATTCCCTACCTCCAGCGGGTGATGGAAGTATATCTACGAACAGCTTGGAGCGGAGCTCATTGGATAATGGCCAGAGCCTTTTGCCAGAGCCACCGCACAGCAGTACGATATGCATAGGCTTCCTCCTTAAGCTCAGGGAGCTTTACTATAGATTTTGCGTTTATGGAAGGAAAGAGAACGATATTTAAGAGCCAGGTGACGGATTTGTTGCTCTTTTAGCGAAGAAGCATTCATATTCAGACTTTTATTCATCGAACTTCTAAGGACCATGCTACCCGGGTTTTTCGTATACATAAAATTGGCATACGTTTCGTACTCGGAGAAACCAAACTGCTTCTTCTTATTGATACTGAAGATGATCGCTTTGTACCATGGCAGCTTATGAACCGCTTCGATTTTCTGTTTTAGGGCAGCGAGTTTCGATTTTTCAAACAGCATATAATGGGTAACAAAAGAGCGGGGACGCGGAGCTTTCATGCCTAATAACTTATGGTAGGTATTGAAATATTCCGGCTGGCTCCAATCACGGCAGTAAAATAACGTTTTGCCTTCTACAATAAATGAATGAGGTTTAATCAGTACGGTATCCGCGTCCATGACTAGAAAGTGCTTTGCTTTCACAATGGAATCTCCGTTCATTTTGAGCAGCTGCTGATATAACCAGCCTGAGCGATTCCAACGGGAGGACTGGTAGTGTATCTCGTTTTTGGTTATAGGCAGAACGGATCGCTCATTAACAAAAATGCAGTTTTTACGGGAGCAAAGTTTTCTGATTTTGGTGCTGGCCGGAGAAACAATATATATGCTTCCGATGGGATGTGTTACATAACGGCGAATGTTATCAATGACGAGGGGAAGGGTAGCCAAATCTTTCTCAATCGCTGGTATAAGAACATCAATCTTGGTCGCAGTATTCAACTGCATTCCACGCCGAACGGACATCTTCTCAACTCCTTGCACATATCGTTATGACTTCTTTCATGGTATGTGTGCAAAAGTGTTTTGGTCAGGGCATGTGCTAATATACATTTTTTACGAATAGGGACTTTTGTAGAGGGTTCCTATATCGGTATGACATATAATGCATGCAGGATCTTGATCAAACAAACAGTAGGCTTTGATGCGGCTGCTGAAGGGAGAGCTTATGGCATGGGTGTTGATAAATTGCAGCCATTAAGAAGCAAGTGGTTAAAAACAAAATTGATTATTAATAATGAATCTATTAAACCGTTTATCCCAGACACACAGAAATTTAACAAAACGAATCTGAAATCCATGATGAGCAAGTATGGAATGGTCTATGTTAAACCCGAGAGAGGTACTTTCGGGATGGGTGTCATTAAGGCTGAAATGGAAGACCATCAACATTTTGTCTATCAGCATGATCAAAAACGTCTGACCTTTAACAGCTTTGAATCGTTCTATACCAGTCTGACACGTTTGGTGAATAAGAGAAGCTATCTGATTCAGAGAGGAATCCATCTTCTTAAGCACAACAAGAGACGTTTTGATATCCGAGTCATGATACAACTAAGCCCGACCAAACAATGGGAAGCTACTGGAATCATCGGCCGACTGGGTCATCCAAAGAAAATCGTAACCAATTATCATAGTGGTGGTACACCGATGGATGTTCACAAGCTGCTAAACTCTCATGCATCCACAAAACGCAGAAATGAACTGATTCAGGAGATGAATGAACTTAGCCTGCGCATAGCTCGTCATATGAAGAAAAAGTACTCTTATCTTAATCAAATAGGTGTGGATATCGGACTGGACCACAGTCTAAAACCCTGGATTATTGAGGTGAATGTCAAACCTGACCCATTCATATTCAATCAATTAAAGGACAAGACGATGTATCGAAAAGTCATACGATATCATCGCCATGCTGCAAAAAAACTAACAAAATAAAAGACCGGATTTTTCATGAGAAATCGGCTGGAGATGGTTACCGGCTCAAGAGTCGCCAATGTGGCGACTTTTTTGTTGAACTGCATTTCAGCTTCCGTATGTGGGTTGTAATTAAGTTTCACATTTAAATTGACTTGTGAAATTTTGTGTCATATACTGAGTGAAATATGAGCAGGACGGGGCGGGATAAGCATCCGGTCCAGGGGAGGCTGGAAAACAATATGGCTGTTCGCAGGGAGATTGGCAGTTATCCGATGTGGGAGGCGTACCGTTCTAAACGGGAGCACCTGGTGATTGGATTGATGTCTGGCACATCGCTGGACGGAACGGATGCAGCACTGGTACATATACAGACAGATGAGCACGGAGCGATGCAGCGAATGGAACTCGTTGATTTTATCTGTACGCCATATACGAATGAGCTCAGAGAGAGGCTGATTCGCTTATGCTCTCCCGAAACAGCGCGTGTTGATGAGCTGACAACAGCCCATTTCGGTGTATCCGAATGGTACGCACAGAGTGTACAAGAGCTGTTGCAATCAGCTGGTGTCTCAAGCGGACAAGTCGATGTAATCAGCATGCATGGGCAGACAATCTGGCATGCACCTGTTCCTTCTGCGTTTCCAAGCCCGTTGGGTACCGGCAGTTTGAAAGTAAGTTCTACACTGCAAATCGGCGAGTGTGCTGTAGTGAGAGAGCGCACAGGGCTGCCTGTCATTGGCAACCTGCGTGCCAGAGATATGGCGGCAGGCGGGGAAGGTGCTCCGCTCACTCCCTATGCTGACGCATTAATGTTCCGTAGTGCTACGGAAGGACGTCTGGTGCAGAACATTGGCGGGATCGGCAATGTGACTGTACTTCCGGCAGGATCATCCGAGACGGAGGTTTCGGCTTTCGACACAGGACCAGGGAATATGGTGATAGATGCACTGGTTCGTCATGCTACCGAAGGGAAGCAGCATTACGATCCGAACGGGAGCATAGCAGCGAAGGGAACCGTGCACCCCGAGCTGGTGGCCTACTGCTTGAATGATGACTACTTCCGTCGCCACCCCCCCAAGAGTACCGGACGTGAAGTTTATGGTGCAGATTATGCCAAGCGACTTATGGAATTTGCGGCATTGCATGATCTGTCACTGGAAGATCTGTTAGCTTCCGCAACTTGGCTTACAGCAGAGACCATAGTGCGGGCCGTTGAGGATTTTGTGTTACCCAAGACGTCAATCTCGGCAATGCTTACCTGCGGCGGCGGTACGTCCAATGACACATTAATGAAGATGATTCGGTTAAGACTTCCAGAATCCATACGTCTGAAGCGTACAGCAGATTACGGTGTTCCGGATGATGCCAGGGAAGCGATGGGGTTCGCGCTGCTTGGACATGAGGCTTTGATGGGCAGAACAAATACACTTCCTGATGTAACAGGTGCGGCACATGCCGTTATTTCAGGACATCTGACTCTGTAGTGGCCATTGAATTGTCAAGGTAAGCAGTATCTCCAATTAGACGTGGCAATAAATATAAGATAAAATGCTTGTACAGATAACAGTACGGAGAGGAGGAGCGGATGGAAGGTATGAAAGGTGGACTTGTACGTTTACGCGCATTACTGGATGATCTGACTCCGTCAGAACGAAAGATCGGAGCTTACATTCTGGAACACCCCCAAGAGACAGTGCAGTCGTCCGTTGCGCAACTGTCTGAACGAAGCGGAGGCAGTCCGGCCGCCATTATCAGGTTGTGTAAATCCCTTGGTGTAACCGGTTTTCAGGAGCTGAAACTCAAAATAGCGGGGGATTTACAGACCAATGAGCAATATCAATATACAGAGATTCGTCCTAAGGACTCGGTAGAGAGTATTATTCAACATGTGTCTACAAACAATATTCAATCGATCAAAGACACGGTTCATATTTTGGAACCAAGGCTTGTAGATCAGGCGGTTAACATGCTGGACAAAGCCAATCGCATTTTTTTCTACGGCGTGGGCGCCTCTAATTTGATTGCACTGGATGCACACTACAAGTTCATGCGGATTAACCGTACCAGCTTTTCGTTCGCCGATCCACATATGCAGATTTCGTCTGCAACGACGTTGCGTGAGGACGATGTTGTGGTCTGTATCTCTTATTCAGGCGAGACCTCCAATGTGATTTCCTGTTTGGAGCATGCCCGTGAAGGTGGTGCAGGAACGATCAGTATTACCAAGTGGGGCAGTAACACGCTGAGCAGTCTTGCGGATGTTCCTCTCATGATTACGTCGATGGAGAGCGATATTCGCAGTGGAGCTACCTCTTCACGCATTGCGCAGCTTAACGTCATTGATATTCTTTACCTGGCTATTGCCAGCCGGGATTATAATCAGTCGGTGCAGTATCTGGAGAAGAGCAGACAAGCGATTCAGGAGCATAAATGAGCAACGAAATTGTGGTGTGTTTAGGAAATAAAAACGTGGAGAATCCCGTACAGTCATATGTACCAGGGATTTTTTTGATGAGGAATACAATTGTACGCTATGAAAAGTAAAAAAAGAGAAGCCAACCGGGCAGGTAGGCCTTCTCTCATGTAAATAACCATCTCTCAGCGCCAGAAAAGCTGCCTATAAGTACCAAATGACTTGCTGCCTGTGCTTCTTTATCACAAACAAGCTACCGCACAATCTCCAATGATCCTTAAACAGGTAGAAGATAAATGGTACAGAAACTAGCTAGGGTACCGTTCTAATCAGCCTGATCCGGCAATAGCATGACGTACAAAACCATCTGCATTCTCCAGCCGGCGCCCGGCTTCAGCTGCATCGACATCAGCCATCAGCATCACGATCGCTGTTTTGACATGCCCATTCGCTGCGGTAAAGGCTTGTTCAATTTCGTTTTCCTGAGCTCCAGTTGCAAGCTGTATCATGCGTTTTGCTCGATGTACAAGCTTTTCATTGGACGGATTCAGATCCACCATGAAATTACGATACACCTTACCTAAACGGATCATCGCGGTTGTCGTCAGCATGTTCAGAATCATTTTCTGGGCGGTACCGGCTTTCATGCGAGTCGACCCCATCACGACCTCCGGTCCCATAACCGCTTCAATGCTCACATCCGAGAGTATGCTCATGGGTGTATCAGCATTATTGCTCACCCCGATGACTACAGCACCGAGCTGCCTGGCATAATTCATGGCTCCAAGCACATAAGGGGTGCGTCCACTTGCTGCAATGCCAACGACAACATCATTAACACGTAATTCGTGCTGCTTCAAATCGGTTTCCCCGGCTTCTTCGCTATCTTCTGCGCCTTCTACCGGATCCTTAATTGCCCGAAACCCGCCTGCAATAATACCTTGCACCATAGAAGGTGGAGTACCATACGTAGGGGGGCATTCCGATGCATCTAGAATACCTAGCCTGCCGCTTGTACCTGCGCCTACATAAAACAGTCTTCCCCCCGATTGAAAACTGGCTACAATGCGGTCTGCGGCTTGAGCAATGACTGGAATTAGTGGCTGAATAAGCTCAGCTATGCGGCGATCTTCCCGATTGATGAGTTCCATAATTTCCGCTGAAGGCAGTTGATCCATATCATCTGTCTGTGGGTTAGGCTGTTCCGTTACTAA
Source organism: Paenibacillus sp. 4624 (assembly GCF_050435065.1). Classification (NCBI taxonomy): domain Bacteria; kingdom Bacillati; phylum Bacillota; class Bacilli; order Caryophanales; family Paenibacillaceae; genus Paenibacillus; species Paenibacillus sp. 4624. The sequence continues at coordinate 179,434 of NZ_JBNDJR010000013.1, read as the reverse complement.
TGAGTTAAGCGTATGATTCATCCGTAAGCCCTCCTTTTTTTGTTTAGAATGATTTATCCAAGTGGCATTGTAGTCTTGCTAACTGTGCCGCACCCACGGCCGGGACAGGAGCATTTTCCAAGCAGACAATCTCCTGTTGATCGTGCACTTCGGTAAGATGGTGAAGGAATGTATTTCGAAACAGGCAAGAGTAGCGAAATATGGAACCGGAAAGTGCCATAGGAGCCGTGGCGAAAGAAACATGTTGGCGTATTAGCGCTTTAGCGGTATCGGCCAGTTGCTTGGCCTCATCCATGAGAAGGAAACGTGCTACCTCATCCCCTCCAGCAGCGGCTTCTATCGTCAGGCGAGCCATGGAAGCCATGCTTGATTTGTTCCAGTCCGCTTGGTATACCACGTATTTTAATTCCGGTGGATGCTTGACTTGCAACTCCTGCAATACGAGTGATGTCAAAATGGTTGTAGGTAAAACGCCATCATGGCTCTTCATAACGCTTTGCAGTGCACGCTGTCCAATTCGATAACCGCTCCCCTCATCTCCGAGTAGATGTCCCCACCCGCCTGCCCGGTTCACTTCACCTTCCGGTGTGATTCCATAGATGATCGATCCGGTTCCTGAAATGGCGAGCAAACCGTGCGGTTGCCCAAGCGAGGCCATTAGTGCGATTTCTCCCTCCGTGACAATATGGATCGTACAGTTCGCATGAATGGAATCAGCCGTGTTTTTCTTGCTTTTCATATAGTCATTAACGTGAGCAGTGATCCATTGTCGCTCCTGATCTTCAGCTATACCTGACATGCCAAGACATATACTCTCACAATTAGACAAAAATTCTACATTGGATGAAAATAGAACATCTAAGAGATGTAATAACTCCTTTACAGCTTCGTGAGGCGGCACACTATGTGGATTCGTTGCACCGCCACGAGCTGTTGCCAGAATGTCCCCAGATTCAGAAATGATTGCTGCATCAGTTTTGGTACCGCCTCCATCAATTCCTGCGTAAACTCGCAAGCGTGCTCACCTCGTTAGGGCATATTTTCTTTTTTTCATAGTATAGAGGCTTAAAACGAAAAAGTAAAATTAAATTTTATGAACAAATTTATTGTTGAATTTTTATTTTACACCTCATATAATGAATTCAATCCACAATTTTGGAAGGAATCGATACGATTGATGTTACATTAATTAACGTTAAAGTTTCATTAGTAACACTAGACCTTGCTGAACAGGTCGATCTCCAAGGAGGTGTAGATTTCGGCTCTGTGCCAAGCTGCGAACAGAGGGTTACGAAAGGGAAAGGTAACAGAAGGGCACCAGCAATAGACATTCATAATGGGCGTAGGACAAGAGAAGACGACATGCAAAAGGAGATGAAGGATATGAAAAGGAAGGGTCTTGTTTTGGCGATGGTGTTATTGATGGTCTGGATCACAGCCTGTGGCAACAGTGGTGGAGCAGATTCGAATGATCCGGGTGCGAATGATACGGTGACGGTATGGACATACCCGGTTCATGGCACATACGAGGATGAATTGAAGGACTTAATTGCTGATTTTAATAAGGAACACCCGAATATTACGGTGAAAACGGAAATGCTCTCCTGGGCTGAGGGGCCCAAGAAATTTGATGTCGCTTTAAACGCGGGAAATCCGCCTGATCTGTACTTCCATAGTGTGGACGGTACGTATGTGAATACCGGACTGGCACTGGAACTGGACAGTTATCTGACCCCTGAGATCAAAGATGACTATCTGCCGGGCACTTTGGAACTGGGGCAGATTCAAGGGAAACAATACGGTCTGCCTCTCTATCAATTCCAGTGGGCCTGGGGCGGTAACAAACGTATTCTCGATGAAGCGGGCATTGATTGGAAGACCATCCAGAAGAATGGCTGGACCTGGTCCGAGTTTAACGAAGCCGCGGCCAAGTTGACGAAAACGCTGGATAACGGAAGTAAACAATATGCCTTGGTGACAGATGGTACTTCGCTTGATTTTATTGAAATGCTCTCCCGTAACAACGGCATGATTGATGTGCTGGACGAAAGCGGGAAATTCCAGTGGAATGACGGCCGCATTCTGGACACGCTCTCTTTTATCAAAAATCTGATGGATCAAGGATATATGCCGAAGGAAACGGCCGCACTTGCTCCGGCGAAGCGGACAGACATGTTCTATGCCGGTGAAACGGCAATCATCTCGAAGGCGATTCCTTATTATGATGTCATGATTCAGAACCGCAACAAAGATATTGACGATGGCAAGGTGCAGGGGGAGAAGATTGATTTTGTATTGCTGCCCGTACCGCACAATGATAATCAGCCTGCGGCAACAACGATGGGCGGCGAGGGTTATGTGGCTTTCAAACAGAAGAAGGACAAAGGTGAGCAGCATGCCAAAAATACCTTCCTCGTTATGGAGGCACTGAGTGGTGCCAAAGCGGGTAACTCGGCTAATGAGCTGGCGCTTCCTTTTGTAAGACAATCTCAAGCCGATCTGTTCAAAGGCAAGGAACTGGGACAGCAGGTCAATCTGGATGCGGCCAAAGAGATGGCGAAACACATCGCAATGCCAGTCGTGCTCAAGCTGGATATCGACAAGGCTTCACAGCAGAAACAGTTCAAGGAACAGGTCGTTAAGCCTAACATTCAGGCTCTGTTCTCGGGTGAGAAGACACCGGAGCAGATTGCGGAAGATTTTAAAGGCAAAGGTCAGCAGATGTTCGGACAATAACCAACTACGCAGTGACACATTGATTCGGAGAGGAGGATTCGCCATGCAGACCGCCCTTGCGCCGGAGCCTGCGCCCCGGCATTCCCGGGTTGTCCGGTTCTGGCGAGATTACGGGTGGGCGTATTTGTTTATTTTGGCGCCTGTCCTGCTGTTTCTCGTTTTTACACTGTACCCCGTATTAACAGCTCTTGTTATGAGCTTTCAGAAATACAACATCATGAACTCCACGTGGGTGGGACTGGATAATTACGAACGTCTGGTGAAGGATGAAACCTTCTGGAAGTCGATTAAAAATACCGTCATTTTCACGGTGGGAACAGTGCCAGTTAACATCCTGATTACGTTTGTGCTCTCGTATTTCATCTTTCAGATGAAAAGCAAATGGCAGACGTTCTTCAAGGCCACACTTTATCTGCCTGCGGTAGCGTCGGGAGTGACAATCTCGATCGTGTGGCTCGCCATTTTTGACCCGACGGATTCGGGACTGCTCAATCGCTTCCTGAGCTTTTTCGGCCTTGACCCGGTCATCTGGCTTGGTCAGTCAGGCACAGCCCTCTTTTCTCTAATCTTGATGAACTGGCTTGGATCCCATGGTGCGGGCATCATTCTGTATCTTGCGGCTATGGGAGGTATCCCAAAATCGCTGTATGAGGCTGCCGATATCGATCATGCGAGCGGATGGACACAATTCAGCAAGATTACATGGCCCCTTTTGAAACCAACGACGCTCTACTTGCTTGTAACTGGCGTCATTACGTCCTTCCAAGTGTTTATTTCTGTATACCTGATGACCCAAGGCGGGCCAAACTTTGCGACCACTACAATTGCTTATTTAATTTATGAGACGGCCTTTAAGTTCTACGAGTTTGGATTAGCCTCGGCACAATCCTTTGTACTGGCAGTCATCATTATTGTCATCTCCGTGATTCAATTCAAATATTTCTCCAGTGATATCGAGTATTAAACAAGGCTTTCATTAGGCATCCGGGGGTGAATACAACGTATGAATTCAACACGAAAAAAGATGCTGCTTGTTATAGCGTCTGTTCTGTTGGCTGGCTGGGCACTGATTACGATTATTCCTATGTACTGGATGCTCGTCGGATCGGTGCAGGATACAACGATGTCAGCTTCGTTCAAGCCACAGATGATACCCGAGCAGCTGTCCATGTCGCCGTATGAACGTTTTTTTGCCAAAACGGATGCATGGCGCTGGCTCTATAACTCGTTACTGATCTCCGTTATATTGACGGTCACCAATGTGTTCTTTGCTTCGCTGGCAGGATATGCATTTGCTAAATTAAAATTCCCGGGCAGTCAGGCCGTGTTCTGGGTGTTGCTTGGAACGATGATGATTCCTGCACAGGTGACGCTGATTCCACTCTACATTTTGATGGTCAACGTGTTTGATCTGGGGGATACGTACACAGCGATTATCCTCCCCGCAGCAGTCAGTGTTGGCAACATCTTTCTTATGAAACAATTTATGTCCACCCTGCCGACTTCACTCATTCATGCCGCTCGAATTGATGCGTGCAGTGAGTTCGGCATCTTCTGGAAGGTCATTCTACCTATGGCAAAGCCAGGTATAGCAGTGCTGGCGATTTTCACTTTTGTTGCCTCGTGGAATGAATTTTTCTGGCCTTTCCTGATCACCAATTCGAATGAGATGCGCACGGTACAGGTTGGACTCGCATCCTTTGTTTTTGCTGAATCCACCGACTTCGGTGCCATGATGGCTGGAGCCACAATCGGTGCATTGCCGATGATCATTCTCTTCTTCTCATTGCAACGTTATTTCTTGCAGGGTATCACGATTGGAGCTGTGAAAGGATAACCATGCAACATTTGCAAGTACAGCAGGTGACAATGTAAAGGGGGATTAACCTATGGCACGCGTGGAGTTTCGCCAAGTGCGCAAAGAGTTCAAAGACGACCATAAAGGAACGTTCACGGCAGTCGCCGGTTCGGACTTTGTAATAGAAGATAAGGAATTTGTCGTGTTTGTTGGGCCTTCGGGCTGTGGTAAAACAACCTCACTGCGAATGATCGCGGGGCTTGAGAAACAGACCAGTGGGGACATCGTAATCGGGAATCGGATTGTGAATGATCTGCATCCCAAGGATCGGGATATCGCCATGGTCTTTCAGGATTATGCCTTATATCCGCATATGACCATTCGGGAGAATCTGTCCTTTGGTCTGAAAAATCTGAAGAAACCCAAAGCCTATATCGATGAGCAAGTACAGAATGCTGCTTCGATTCTGGGGCTTGAGGCTATGCTGGAGCGTAAGCCGCGCGAATTGTCCGGAGGGCAGCGCCAGCGTGTTGCCGTGGGACGTGCAATTGTGCGTGATCCGCAGGTCTTTCTGTTCGATGAGCCGCTCTCTAACCTGGATGCCAAGCTGCGTGTGCAGATGCGTGTAGAGCTTGGGGAGCTGCATAAAAGGCTGGGCGCGACGATCGTTTATGTTACACATGATCAGGTCGAGGCTATGACGCTTGGGGAGCGCATTGTAGTGATGAATCATGGGGACATTCAACAGGTTGCATCACCGAAGGAGCTCTATGCCAGCCCGCGCAATATGTTTGTGGCCGGTTTCATCGGCTCACCAGCAATGAACTTCATTGATGCCCACATCGAAGGTACACAAGTGAAGATAGAGGGTACATCCTTCACGTTATCAGCCAATGTGTTAGAGCGCTTAAGCAATTATCAGGGTAAACGGGTCATTCTCGGACTGCGTCCAGAGCATATTTTTGGTGATGATGTGGCACCCAATATTCCGCAAGATCACATGCTTCAAGCACGTGTTCAAGTGGTGGAGCATCTAGGGTCGGAAAATTTGATCTACTTCCATCTGGGGAGCCGAACGGTGACAGCCAAGGTTCATCCTGAGACCCATGCATATGTGGGGATGGATAAGACCTTTGTGCTAGATATGCGTAAAGCCCATTTCTTTGACCCGGAGACGGAGATGGCGATTGGACTGGAATAGATGTTGAATGACAGAAGGGAGAACAACACCTATGCGTAAACTGAGTGAAGTGCTGGTCAAGTCAGGGGTGGAGATCTACCGGGATATCATTCCGGTGGCACTGTTCAGTGCGGGCAGCTCCGTGCTGCTCATTCCGATTCTCATGTTTGCACCGATACCGGTGGCCGTGCTGCTGCTTGCCATCATGTATATGCCGCTCTTGTTTGGTGTCTGTTACGCAGTGCATCATCGGCTGGAGCGGAAAGAGCGCCGGAACGGGCTGCGTGATATGTGGGAAGGCACGTGGAGAGGGTTGCTTCCGGGCGGTGTGACAGGGCTGCTGTTCGCACTGCTCGGTTTCATCCTCTGGTCAACCTGGTGGTTTTACGGAGGGAAAGGCAACATGACGGGCATGGCAGTAGGCATGTTTCAGACGTTTTTTGTCATCTTGGCGTTCATTTCACAGTTCTACACTTGGCAGCTTATGTTGCAAAAAGGAATGGGCATCCTTCAGGCGATGGGAGAGAGTGTGAAGTTGTTCTTACGTTATCCGGGGTATACGATTGCGGCCTGCTTCCAAGTGGTGTGCCTTAGCGCACTGCTTATGCTGACGGTTGTGGGATTCGGAGCGTTGTTTGCAGGTATGTTTGCCATCTATCAGCATAAGGCCGCAAGTAATCTGATTGAACCTGAAGAGGAGCCAGTTTCGTCCCGTGGTAACGATCATCAGCAAGTCGGTTGGGTAAGCGAAGGTCATGTATCATGAGGGTGAAAACAGGAGCGGATGTGCTGGCTGAGGGAACTGCACATCCCTGGTTAACTGGTGGTGCACGAATTGGTTTGGTGACGAATCCGACGGGCATCACAGCAGACTTTGTCTCCACGGTGGATGTATGTGCAAGCTTAGTGGATGCCCAGCTGACGGCTTTGTTTGCATGTGAGCATGGGTTGTCTGGAGAGCTGCAGGCGGGTATTCCTTTTTCAGACTCGGAACACCCCCGTTATGGCATTCCGGTATACAGCTTGTACGGTATACATAAGAAGCCGCAGCCTTACATGCTTGCTGATGTGGATACGGTTCTTTTTGATATTCAGGATGTGGGTGTGAGGTATTATACGTATGCTTCAACTTTATTTCAGATGATGGAGGCGTGTGGCGAAGCGGGAAAACGTCTACTGGTGCTGGATCGCCCCAATCCGCTTGGCGGTGTGGAGGTGGAAGGCGGTTTACTTAAGGACGGGTTTGAATCCTTTGTAGGAGCCTGGGCTACATCCATTCGAAACGGTATGACGATTGGGGAACTGGCTTTGCTTGTCAACGCCGAGCATCATGTGCCCTGTGAGTTAGAGGTCATAGCGATGGAGGGCTGGCGGCGAAGCATGACTTTTACTGAGACGGGGCTGCCCTGGATGATGCCTTCGCCTAATATGCCAACGGTAGATACCGTACGTGCTTATGCGGGAACGTGTCTGTTGGAAGGGACTAATGTATCGGAAGGTCGAGGCACGACGAGGCCATTTGAATGGCTGGGTGCCCCGTGGATCGATGGGCAACAGCTAGCAGATGCGATGCAGTCTCATAAATTGGGCGGGGTACATTTCCACCCGGTGTATATGACACCGGCCTTTTCCAAACATGCCAGAGAACGATGTGGGGGTGTAAGGCTGTTTGTCACAGAAGAAAGGCACTTCCGTTCTGTTGAAACAGGTTTGTTGCTTTTGCATGAGATAGCCATTCGATACCCCGAACAATTTGAGTGGCTTGAACCTCCACGTAAGGGCTCCCGATATTTTATTGATTTACTTACTGGAGGGGGAGAGGTTCGCGAGACCATTGGAGACGGTCGTGGTTTATTTCGTTTAATGGCAGCTTGGCGTGAGCAGGAGAAGATGTGGCAGGAACGCCGCAGACCCTATTTGCTATACGATGAATGACGCGCTTAATGGGCAGGTAGGAATGAAGAGTAGCATGGCAGACAGGGATGCTGCTCTTTGGCACGAGGGTTTAAGGTTCATGGGAGGAGGACACGTAATGCTAATGCGTAGCTTGAAGGACAGGGTGAAGCAAAGAATCGGGCAGATGAGCTTAAGAGATAAGGTCGGGCAGATGTTGTTATGCGGATTTCATGGAACAGAGCCGGAAGGTGAGATAGAGAAGCTGCTTGGGGATTATCCGATTGGCGGCATCGTTTATTTTGCAAGGAATGTGGTTTCGCCTGAGCAGGTAGAGCGGCTATCTGGTGGTTTGCAGAACATTGCGCAAGCAAGGGGCAATGTACCTCTCTGGATTGCTATTGACCAGGAAGGCGGCATGGTGGCTCGAATTACAGAGGGGATTGCACTTATGCCTGGACAGATGGCCATTGCTGCGGCCGGATCGGTGCAAGATGCTTATGAGGCAGCTCACATTAGTGGAATGGAACTGCGATCGATGGGCATTAATATGAACTTTGCTCCTGTACTCGATGTGAATAACAATGCGAACAACCCGGTTATCGGTGTGCGTTCTTTTGGGGAATCCGCGGAAAAGGTAGCCGACTTCGGTGCGGCATCCATTGCGGGCTTTCAGAATGCCGGTATCGCTGCGACAGCCAAACATTTCCCAGGTCATGGCGATACGGATACCGATTCCCATCTTGACCTTCCTGTAATCACCCATGACAGAGCAAGGGTCAATCAGGTGGAGCTTGCACCGTTTCGAGCAGCGATAGCGGAAGGCGTGGATGCCATGATGTCTGCTCATATTTATTTTCCGGCACTGGAGCCAGAGCGCCTACCTGTCACATTGTCCCATTCGGTATTAAGCGGATTGCTTCGAAAGGAGCTTGGATATGAGGGTATGATCTTGACCGACTGTATGGAGATGAAGGCGATCGCGACTCACTACGGCACGGTCGATGCGGCGGTGATGGCGGTTGAAGCTGGAGCAGATATGGTACTGATCAGTCATACAGCACAGTTACAAGTGGAAGCTTTCGAAGCATTGATGAATGCGGTGAAAAGTGGACGTATCAGTGAGCGGCGGATTGATGAGTCTGTTAGACGTTTGCTGACATATAAAATGAAGCGTGGGCTAATGAATGTGGAGATGGGGCTGGAGAGCGACACGGCAGTAGAGATATCTGTCAGTATGAGCGGCAAATTTGGTGTGGATGATGTCCATGCAACCCCGGCGGTGGTTCACGATTCCATGAATTCCATGAATGCAAATCAGCCATTTGCCGAGCCGTTTCAACGTAATAGTCCACTGCATCAGGAGGTAGCTCAGCGAATCAGTGAGAAGAGCATTACATTAATTCGGGATGCACAACATATGTTGCCGCTAAAACAAGAGCGAACACTTGTCATTACGGTTGCCGCAGAAGTAACAAGTATTGCTGATGAACAGTTGGATGGAGGGGTAACACTGGGAGCGGCTTTGTCTGCTCAAGGCTTGGAAGTGGTGGATATGAGGGTAGCGGCGGATGAAGTTGCGCTGTCCTCGGCTCGTCTGCTTCAAGCCGCAGAAGCGGTGGATATAGAGCAGATTGTGGTCGGCACCTACAATGCAGGCAGCCCTTCCGGCGACCCGCAATGCCGATTGATCGGCTGGCTTCTGCAACTTGGCAAACCGCTGGCTGTAATCGCACTTCGCAGTCCGTATGACCTACAGAAGCTGCCGGATGTGCACACTTATATCGCGGCATATGAGAGCAGGCCTCTCGCCATGAGCAGTGCAGCGAAAGCGATGATGGGACAGATCCTTTTCAAGGGCCAGCTTCCTGTCACGATTGAATAAATAGATGCAGATTTGGTAGATTTACAGGTAGAGAATCAAGATATATGAGTCTACTATGACGCAATATAAAGAGGTATAAAGCAAATAAAGAGGTATAAAGCAAATAAAGAGGTATGAATATATATGAAGCGATTGACGCGATCTGACGTGACTTGACGTAACGCAAGGTAGATGAAACCGGACTTTTATGTATATGAGGGATGAGCTGGTGTCTCCTCACACTGCCGGTATAGCAACGATGTATGAGAATAACAAAAGGGACGAGGCTTTTCATACTTCGTCCCTTTGCGTGTTGCATACTCTTATTATTGTACGTGCAGAAAGCGTTATTAATGGGATAACCCAAACCGTAACCGATTATAGTGATCACGGATGATGATATTTGGTTCATTTTGGTGGGTTCTAAAATCTAACGATCTCCAGAAACGTTATTTGGGTGATATTAGCCGGTTGTATATTCTAACGATCACAGGAAAGCTTATTTAGAGAAATCGATACGAAAATGGGAATTGAGCATGTGTTTTTAGAGAAATAAGGTTACTGGTGATCGTTACAATTTCTGAAGGCTGATTATAGCTCAAATAAGCTCATCTGAGATCGTTAGAATAAACAGGGGGTGGGTGAAGGGGGTTACCCAATCCCCAACCTCAACCCAACCTCAACCCGACCCAACTCGACCTAACTTTAACCTCAATTAACCCCCAACCCAAACTCGAACTAATCCCTGAGCTCAACGTAATCTGGTCCCCGAACCATCAACACCAATCAGAGCATCAACCACAAACCAAACCACAAACCAAACCACAAACCAAACCACAAACCAAACCACAAACCAAACCACAAACCAAACCACAAACCAAACCACAAACCACAAACTTTCAACCCCGCTGAATGGGCGGCTTCTTTATGATGCTTCAAGCGACCTCACAATTGCAAAGCTTTGGCCGTTCGTGCCTCTACATCACTTAGCAGTGTGGTCATATCCATGCCCGCATGATTACCGAGCAAGATAATGGTAATATCATCGGATAGATTACGTGAAAATGCTGTGGAAAACCCGCCGCCGCTTCCATTATGGAAGACGATGCGTTTTGTTGCGTTTTCCTTGAGAATCCAGGCATAGCCGTAATTTTTGTTGGAATAGGGCTCATACATCGTTTCAATCGTTTCCTGACTTAGAATCTGGTCAGTGTATAAGGCCCGATCCCATTTCAACAGATCATCCACGGTAGAGTAGAGCGTACCTGAACCGGATTGTGAAACATAGTAAGGTGCAGGTGTCCATCCTTTTCCTTGCTGGACAAAGCCGCTGTTCGTATGCACTTTGCGTGATGCTTCTCCCGAATCTTTCATGCCGAGCGGTTCCAAAATGGTTTGTTGTACATAGTCTGCATAACTCATGCCAGATACCTGTTCCACAACGTACGCAAGCAACACGTAACCGCTATTGCTGTACAGGTAGGCACTGCCGGGTTCGAACTTCAAGGTTTTGTGACGAATCTCTTCTACCGTTTGTTCAAGTGTATTGCCTTCCCCGCGACCGAAGGCCGACGGCAGACCCGACGTTTGGGACAGTAACATATGCAGAGTAATCTGATTTCCCTTCGGGATGCCGGAAATATAGGTGGAGATCGGATCTTGAACATCTAGCTTGCCTGCTTCTGCCAAACTCAAGATGGAAGCCGCAGTGAATGACTTGCTCAAGGAGGCGATACGGGTCTTCTGGTCCGGACGATTCATTGTCTGTTCATCCGCGAGACCATACCCCTGTTTCAGCAAGGCTTCGCCCCCCCGTGCAATCAGAGCCATCCCCGGATAGTTGATCTCACGCAGATAGGCATCCACGCTAGCGACTTCAGGATCGAGCAAGCTGACCTGGTCAGTCATTATACCAACATTCATCTGGCCTGAAGGCGTTCGCTGGACTTCGATATCGGCCTTCAAAGCATTGGCCAGAGTACGGACAGGAACCATTAATGTGCCGTTAATGGTGCGTGAATTCGCTGGAGAGGCCAGAGAAACCTGGTTTACTTTAATGGACTTACTTCCGGCTTGATGCACCAGCTTGTCCCTGCCAACGGTAATTGTAGCTGTATTGGTACGGGCATCCCACTTCAAATTCCCTTTAACAGATTGGACTACATCTCGTAAGGGAACGAACGTTGTACCTTTTAGAATAAGCGGAGCGTTGTTCCAGAATTGCGGCTCCCCGTTAACTTCAATATGCACGGCTTGTGTAGTCTGCGCTGCAGAAACCGTAGAGGTGTTAGACAGCCCGAATACCGTGCCTGCGCATAGAATGAACGTGAATAGAAAACGAAGCATGGATGGATAGCCACTGCTAGATACAGGTTGTTGCTTGTGAAACTTGCCTAAGATTTGGATCCTCTCCTTCCAAGTGTTTCTTAATAAACCATTATATAAATATTGTAAACGATCCCAACAAGGGGGTCAAAAAGAGAGTGTACCTAAAGTAATAGGATCAGACCATTAAAAATGGGATTATTTAATATGGATACATAATGTTTCGCGGTGAACTTTCCGATAAAAAGAGTTGAACTTAAAGATGGGAGATAGATAGATAATGAGAAAAGGGCTTCAAAAAAGGCTTCTAACAGGGCGAGAAATGAAGGTGAGGTTTCAATCACGGTTTACGTTGACGGTAAAAAAACGGCTGATTGCCGCATTCCTTTTATTCCTGATCGTACCTAGTCTTAGCGTAGGGTGGCTTGCTTATCTTAAGGCAGCAGATCAGGTTAGAATGGAGATTACTCGTTCTGCACAGGCCAAAACGGAAATGCTTAGTCTGCAGATTGATCAGATGCTCAATATGGAGAAGGACAACGCTGTACAGATGGCATCGGGGATTACCTCCGAAGACATTATTAATAAGAGTCCTGCGCTTCAAGCTCAGATGGATCGGATGTCGAAAAACCATAAAGAACTTGGTGTGCTTACGGCTGGAGCCGAGGATGGCAGCTGGATGAAATCTCCTGATGCCGGAGACCAGATTTATGATCCTCGTGAGCGTCCATGGTACAAAATGGCGATATCACAATCGGGGCCGGTGATCTCGGATACCTATCAGTCTTCAGCAATAGGGGAATGGGTGGTTACAGCAGCAGCCAAACTGGCAGATGGAAAGGGTGTTTTTGGAGCTAATGTAAGCTTGAATCATTTGAAAGAGACCGTAGACCAGATCCATATCGGCGAAGCGGGGAAACTGTATATGTTGGATAATGGCGGGAAATTTTTGTTCCATTACAAGATTGAATCCGGCACGCAGTCCGATCAAGGCTACATTAACGAGATGTACACGAAAGATCAGGGAACCGTGAAGTATATATATGATGGTCAACCGATGGAGGCGGTATTTTACACAAATACGGCCACGGGCTGGAAAATTGTCGGCGAGATGATTCCCTCCGAAGCGGCGGAGTCCGTGAAACCGATTATGATTCGTGCGATTACACTTGTAGGCGTAGCCATTATTGTGGGTATTGTGCTGTTGATCTTTATTATCCGCAGCATTCACCGTCCATTGCAGCAGCTAACACAAGCAGCATCTCAAGTAAGTGCAGGAGACCTGACGGTTCGCGTAGGCCTGCGGCGCAAGGATGAGTTCGGTCAGCTTGGTGATAGTTTTGATACGATGACCACTTCACTGCGTAATGTACTTGGCGAGGTACATGATACATCCAGTCAACTGGCAGCATCATCGGAAGAGCTGATGGCAAGCTCTGAGCAGACCTCCAAAGCAACGGAGCAAGTAGCGGAGTTGATGCAAGATGCAGCGGCAGGAACAACGATGCAGAATGAAAGTCTTGCAGCGACAGAGCAGCTTATCGGTGAGATGTCACTTGGCGTGAAGGAGATTTCTGCAAGAGTCGGAGATGCGGAGCGTATTGCGATCGAAGCCTCCTCCAAATCGGAAGCGGGAATGGTCACGATGCAGGAGGCCGTATCCCATATACAGCAGGTGAATGATGAGAGCAAGGCTATGGAGGCTGTTATCGAAGATCTGCGAGCGAAAAATGATGAAATTCTGGAGATTGTAGCAGAGATTACAGCCATTGCCAAGCAGACGAACATTCTGGCACTGAATGCTTCCATTGAGGCTTCGAGGGCAGGCGAGCATGGCCAGGGATTTGCTGTGGTTGCTAACGAAGTGAAAATGCTTGCGAACAGCTCAGGTGCTTCGGCAGAGCGGATTAATGAGCTTATGCGCGAGATGCATGAGAAGACTCATGCTGTTCAATCTACCTTTGCACGCACAGGTGAAGGTATGGAGAAAAGCTCACAGATGATCACAGAAGCTGGAGAAGCCTTCCAAACGATTCGTGATGCGGTTCGAACCGTTGCGGCTCAGGCTGAAGAGGCAGCTGCAGCTTCCCGTCAGATTGATCAAGGAATGGGACATGTGAACAAAGCTGTAAACGAAACGATGGTTCTCTCTAACCGGATTGCCGCGGGAACCGAGGATGGTTCGGCGGCCGCTCAGGAGCAACTTGCTACAATGGAAGAGGTTGCTGCATCTTCAGCCGCCTTGTCTCGCATGGCAGAGGATCTGCAGAGCATGATTGAACGATTCAAATTGTAAGTGAGTGAGTATGAAAGCAGGTATGAAGACTGTCGGGGTGATGAACCGGCGGTCTTTTTTCTTTACTGCTAGAGATTGAATTTTGATCAAGGTGCCAGTTTTTTGATTTTGTTTGACAATAAACAAACATAATAATATTATATCTATAAATAAACTAACAATACTAAATTTTTCTAGGTGGTTTTTAATTATAAATCAATAAAGATTAACTTAGAACTCAAAGTAACTCGTAATTCAAAATACATTGGATGAATGATAGAAAGGACGGCGACGAATGAAAGCCTCGGATTCAAGATTGCAGACAGCTTCTCTCGAAGAGATCAAACGCGGATACGTGGAGGAAGGAACGGCCTATTTCTGTGTCTGTTGTGGTTTTACAACGGAACCGGGAATTGTTTACCCCGACGAAGGTGTGCTCTATGATGCGGTTCGTTACATGCGTGTTCATATTGAGAAGGTCCATGGGTCTGTATTTGAATATTTGCTGGAGCTGGATAAAAGTGTGACAGGATTGTCCGATGTACAGCGAGGTCTGCTGGCCCAGTTCTATGAAGGGAAAAAGGATGCAGAAGTGCAGCAGGCTCTAGGCATCGGCAGTGCGTCTACCATTCGAAACCATCGATTCGTTTTGAAGGAAAAGGAGAGGCAGGCCAAGATATTTCTGGCGTTAATGGAACTGTTGAAAAATAAAGACCTGCATGCTCCGGCAACATGGGTATCGCCGATTATGAAACAAGGGCATACGATTCATCAGCATTCCTTTGACATATCGGAAGAGGAAAAGAAACAGGTGTTACATACTTATTTCCCGGAAGGTACAAGTGGTCCGATGACTACGTTCCATATGAAGCAAAAACATAAGTATATCGTGCTCACAGAGATTGCCAAACGTTTTGAACCCCGGCGTCAGTACACCGAAAAACAAGTGAACGCACTCTTGAAGAAGGTACATGCCGACTATGTTGAGATTCGGAGATATCTGGTGGATTATGGTCTGTTAGAGCGAAAGGAGGATGGCAGCCAGTACTGGCTGGGTAGTGCAGCAGAGGAACAAAGGAACGATAGAGGGGATGGTAAGCAAACGAAAGGAACATCAGTAAAATTATCAGATAATTCGTCTGCATCCTTAGCGGTGGAACAGCAAGTTCCAGAAGAAAGAACAGGTAAAGGAGAGAAGAGTATGAATCGACGCAAAGAGTTACAGGAGCAAGCCAAAGAAGTCAAAGTAGAAGCAGGGATTTATCAAATTCGGAATGAGCGAAACGGCAAAGTGTATATCGACAGCACGCCTAATCTGAAGACCATTAACGGACAGCAATTTATGCTGCAGATGGGGAGCCATCTGAATCGACGTTTACAGGCAGAGTGGAATGAATACGGTGAGAGTGCATTTACGATTGAGGTATTAGAAGTAATGAAAAAGGATGACAATCCCTACGCCGATCCGAAGGATGCGCTTGCCAAATGTTTGGAAAGCTGGTTTGAGAAGCTGGAGCCTTACGGAGATCGTGGATACCACGGGGAGCCCAAATCGTCAAATTAGTAGGTGAGTAGAGTTCAATTTCAGTATTGAACACTACGAATGTAACATTTTAATATTGGAAAATAGCTAATTTCGTTCTCAGCTTGAAGCATAGTATAACGGAACGGCAATTCTAACGATCTCAGATGAGCTTAATTTGGCGATACCCGGTTCTCTGGAATTGTAACGATCACCAGAAACCTTATTTCACTAAAAACACACGATTTATGCCCAATTTCACTTTGTTTTACTAAATTAGCTTCCCTGAGATCGTTAGAAAATAAAACGGTATGATATTACCCAAATAGCGATCCTGGGGATCGTTAGAAAATTATCCGTCTAGATCAGGGCTATGCAGGGCAGTCACTTATGGGCTGAATATTGTGATTTAGCCGTAGTAGTAAGTAAGTAAGTATTGAGTATGTATGACTATCCCAATAAAAAAGTCCCTTTGCTGTTGAGTCGGCAAAGGGACTTTTTCGTGGTGATGTGCTCTAGTGTGCTCGCCAGAAGGCGAAAGATTTGTGTTGATCCTTACAGTTTGAATTGCTCTACCAGCTTCTGCAACTTATTAGCCAGATGCGCAAGGGAATCGGCAGAGGAGGAGATTTCCTGCATCGAGGCCACTTGCTCTTCCGTCGCAGCGGAGATATTCTCTGTGCCATCGGCATTGGTTTCCGATATGGTATGAATGTGGTCAATAGACTGCACCACTTCTGCTGTGCTGGCAGACATCTGCTCGGATGCTGCTGCAATATTTTCAAGTTGCTGATTGACCACCCCAACAGCCTCGCTAATCTGCACAAATGCATCATCGGCAAATTGTACAGCTCGGATGCCGCTGTCTACATCTTTTTGTCCCAGACGAACATTCTCATTGGCTCTGGAGATTTCTTGCTGAATGGATGCGACCATCTCCACGATCTTCTGACCGGATTCGCTGGACTGCTCCGCCAGTTTGCGGACTTCGCTTGCTACAACGGAGAATCCGCGTCCATGCTCGCCTGCACGAGCTGCTTCAATGGAAGCATTCAGCGCAAGCAGGTTGGTTTGGGCTGCGATATCCGTAATGACAGAGACCATCTCACCGATGGAGCTGGAATGCTGATCGAGCCGTGTTGCAGTTTCTGCGATGCCTTGCACAAAGTGCTGGATGGAGCCCATCTCCGATACCGCCGTTTTGATCGTCGAGTTCCCTTGTTGCGCGAGTTCGCTCGCTTGCATAGCGGCTTCGGACACTTGCTGTGTACTGTTCGTTACTTGTCCAACCCCTCCGGCAAGTTCATTCATCTGCTGTGCGGTATGTTTCAGGCTGTTTGCCTGTTTTTCAATGCCAGCCGCAGACTGTTCTGTAATTAGGGCCACTTGCTCCGTAGCTTTGGTTGTCTCGGACGAATTGATGGCAAGCTGTGCAGAAGATGTTGTAAGTTCGTCAGCTGTATTACGCACATCCTGAATGACTGTTCGTAGAGATTGACTCATTTTGTTAAAGCTATTGCTGAGTTTGCCGAACTCATCCTGACCGTGCACAGCAACCTCGATCGTCAGGTTCCCATCGCTGATTTCGTTGGAGGCTTTGACAAGTCGGTTGAGCGGTCTCGTAATGGCTTGTACAATCCAGAAAATAATGATGGAGCTGATAACTACAGCAATCGCAATAACAATCAGGGTAGTATACAGGATTGGACGAACGGTTTCCGTAACTTCGTCATTATCGATAACACCGACGACTGTCCAGCCTGTCGTTTCATTGGTAACGAAGAAGGCATGCTCGTTTTTTCCGTTCAACGTATACTGCAGATCACCATTCTTTTGATCGAAAATTTGTTTATAGGGTTCCATCGTGCCTTCGGTACCTGGTTTTTCGGTTGGATGCACGATGATTTTATTCGCATTATCAATAATATAGATATATCCTCTTTTCCCGATTTTCGTGGAATTTACCGTCTGGGAAAGAGCTTCAAGGGACAGACTGACCGAAACAACACCATGACCGTCACCGGTCGTCTGAGCAACCGAAGCAACCACATTACCTGTATTGCTTGAGATGTAAGGTGTAATTACAGTAGGCACGTCTTTGTTCTCCGAAGCAGCCTTAAACCAAGGACGTTCACGGGGATCATATCCCGGCTTATTCACGGCGGTGACCGGGGAGTTGATATAGACACCTTTATCCGTTCCGACGGAGGCAAGTTCCACGTCATCGTGGGTATCCTTGTAAGCATCAAGTAAGGTACGAATCGTTTCCGTTTCGTCCCCTTGAACCGCACCTACATTACCAGCATCCAGCTGACTTGCCAGAAAATCGACATTTTTGCGTGTAGCCCCAATAATCTGGTCAATGGTCTGATTCAGTACACTCACGCTACTGTTGGCATTCTCAAACATTTTTTCTTCGACCTTGGTAGCCGCTGTCTGGAATGAAATGATGCCTAGACTGATAGTTGGGATCAGCAGCACGATAGCAAATGAAAGTATCAGTTTCTCTCTCATCTGTAACGTTCGTTTCCCCTTTGGCTGCTTCACTTTCTTCATAGTACATTCTCCCCCTGTCAACTCTCCCGAACTGACATAAAATATGGTATATTTCTAAGTTAATGCAAACCAATTCTGCATTCATTATTCCAAATCACTGATTCAGAATGGTATGTATCGATATATATCGGCTGACAGTGATTAAAATTAGAGAGGAGTTGTACGAGAGTTGAATGAAAGTGCACCAAGATTATCTGCACATGAAAACAGTGTGGAAATTCAGGATCAGGCAACTTTTATGCAGGGGGTTCGGGATTGTATACCGACACTGCTCGGATATCTAAGTATCGGCTTTGCAGCAGGAGTTATTGAAATGACTGCAGGTCTCAGTTTTGCCGAAACGGCATTGTTGAGTCTGATTTTATATGCAGGTTCAGCCCAGTTCATTGCGGCAGGGATGCTGGCTTCCAATGGATCGGCGTTAGCGATCATCTTCACTATATTTTTTGTGAATCTGCGTCATCTGTTGCTTAGCGCAGCCGTATCTCCGTATTTCAGACATCTGACCCCGCTTAAAAATATGTGGATCGGCTCATTGCTTACGGATGAGTCATTCGGTGTGGCGATGACACGTGCAATCGGCAGAAAAACACTCAGTGAGCGCTGGATGCATGGTTTGAACATTACCGCATATTTGAACTGGTTTATCGCGAACATGGCGGGAGCATACTTTGGACGCTGGATCACGAACCCGGATCGGTTCGGACTGGATTATGCGTTGCCAGCAATGTTTATCGGTCTGATCGTACTTCAGCTGGTACATCGCAAAAGCAAAAAAATACATATTAATGTAGCCATCATTGCGGTCGTGTGTGTCATCTTAGCAAGCATGGCTTCACTAGGTAGTCTGAGCATTATCATAGCAGCAGTGGTTGCAGCAACGATGGGAGTGTTTATGGAACGATGGAAGTAAGATGGGATGTATTCTGGATTATTATGGGCTCGGCATTGCTTACATTTATCCCCCGGGTGTTGCCGCTTATGCTCTTCAGTAAAATACAGATTCCGGTGTGGCTGATGCGCTGGCTCGAATATGTGCCTGTTGCCGTCATGGCCTCACTCATTGGTCAGGAATTGTTTATGTCAGGCAATCGCCTTGTCCCCATTACAGAAAATGCCGCTTTGTGGGCAGCACTGCCCACAGTGGCTGTAGCCATCTGGACACGCAGTCTGCTCGGTACTGTGCTGGTTGGTATTGTATCGATGATGATATTACGTTACTTCATGGGATAGGAAGATGGGATCGTGATGAAAACGCTATTTTCTAATGAACCTAAAAGGGATAAGATGGAGAAAGCGGCATGAAATCGTCTGTTGCAGCCATGGATAAATCATCAGCATTTCATCATCTATTTTGAGCGAAAGGAACGATGTCTAAGATGAAACCAAGTCCATCGACGATTTTGTTTCAAGGGGATTCCATTACCGACGGAGGAAGATCACGGAATGAGGATCTGAATCATGTTCTTGGTCACGGGTATGCGTATTTGATCTCAAGCAGACTGGGCATGGAATTGGCGAGTAAGCACAAAACGTTCTATAACCGAGGCATAAGCGGAAATCGGGCATCCGATCTGTACGCACGCTGGAATGAAGACACATATAGTCTGAAACCGGATCTGATCAGTATCCTGATTGGGGTTAATGATGCCTGGCGTTTCATGAATGATGAACCAAGAGGATATACAGATCGTTTTGCCCGGGCGTATCGTCACTTGCTGGAGGAAACACGGGAAGTTATACCGGATACCGGGCTTGTGCTGATGGAGCCTTTTATTTTGAAGACGGGGGCGACGCTGGACCAATGGGAGGGCTGGGAAAAGCTTATGGCTGAATACCAGCAACAGGTTCGGGAAATGGCCGAGCACTACGGAGCGGTATGGGTTCCGCTTCAGCAAACGTTCAATGCGGCATTGGAGCAAGCCGATGCTTCATACTGGTTGTGGGATGGCGTTCATCCTACTGCGGCAGGTCATGAGTTAATTGCTCGTCAGTGGTTGTCTGTGGTGCAGCAATCTCCACTTGCTATTGTGTAGCTTATTTTAAACTCCATTAGTGAAGCGTGGTGAATCCTTTGCAAGGCTCTGATCACGAAATTGGAAACGAACATCATGAAATGCGCTTAAGACACGCTGTAGATGAATCTGGGGTACTCGACTGGCTAGACGAACAACGGATCAGGCAGGTGTTTGGTAACATGAACAAACAAAATCATGGTCAAGATGGTGCAGGAATTAAGGCTGATGAGCTTCGGGAAAAGTTGTTCCGGCCCGAGTTCGCTGAGATGCTCACCGATTTACGAAGGTATGGAGAGCAGGCATTACGAGAACCGTTGCCTCTTCTGACATTTCACCTGTTTCGACAGTTCGGCAGGGCGGGAGACCGCAAAGCATACGAGCAGGTTTACTTCGAAAGGCGCGGTAGATTAGCAGCCGTTGCCATGCTTGCTCTCGATTCTGACGCCCCTCATATGGTTCATGCTCTCGAAGAGATGTTGTGGGCGGTATGTGATGAATATACGTGGTGTCTTCCGGCACATCTGGGAACGGGGGAGGCGGAGCATGTGGGAGGCAATATTGACCTCTTCGCCGCAGAGACGGTACATATGCTTGCGGAGATTGTAGTACTTCATCGTCATCATCTCGATTCTCTAATTGTTGAACGGATACTTCTAGAGGCGGAGCGACGTATCTTTACGCCGTTATACAGGGAGAAGAGGGCATATCACTGGCAGACAGCAGAGCACAACTGGTCTGCTGTCTGTGGGGGATGCTGCGGCATGGCTGCTATGTTATTGCTGGAGGATCAGGCGATGTTGCTGGAGTCCACCAGACAGACAATCGACTGTATGAAGGCATTCTTGAGCGGGTATGGCGAGGACGGCGGCTGTGCTGAAGGAATTGGGTACTGGGTGTATGGCTTCGGATATTACGTCTATTATGCCGAGATGTTACTGGACTACACAGAGGGAGCGTTGGACTTGCTGCAAGGTTCCAAAATAGCGGCGATAGCGGCATTTCCGCTGCGAATCCATCTGTCGGGCGGTACATTTATCAATTATTCGGATAGCTCGGAGTATGAGGAGATACCTTCGGGGTTGCTGTCTCTGTTAGCTGTACGTTTCGGAATGGAAGTGGATTTGCCTCTGCGGATTCCTCAGCTGACAGACGATCCTTGTCGTCGCTGGGCCCATCTGTTACGGAACGTGATGTGGAGCGATCCGGCGGTATATGAACGTATACATGGAGAAACGGCTAGGCGGGCGAATGGAGGGTTTATTTTTCAACAGCTGGAATGGATGGTTGCCAAACATGCCCTTCATATGCCTACGAATGTATGGGTAGAGACGAGCAGACGGTGTTCAGACCGGGAGTGGATTCAGGTGGCGTGTTCGTTTAAAGGCGGTCATAATGATGAACCCCATAACCATAATGATCTGGGACAAGTGATTATCCATTGCGGTGGCGAAAATATACTGTGTGACCCTGGAGCAGGGGTGTACACGCAGGCTTATTTTGCTCCAGGGCGTGAGCAGTTATTTCATATCTCATCTGCTGGGCATAACGTGCCCTTGATTGGAGGTTGCGAGCAGCGTTCGGGTAGAGAGGCTGAAGCCAAGTTGCTGGAATTCAGGCTTGAGCCAGATGGAAGTGAAATGCAGGCTTGTTTGGATCTGACGCATGCATATCCCGAAACAGCAGCATTGCACCGGTACACACGCCATCTGAGCTGGAAGGTCGGACAAGATCGTGATGGTATGAACAGGATCACAGGAATTAAGGAAAGAGGCGGTAGGGGTTGTAGTACGGAGAATCCCCCCGATCCAGTTGATTTGGTGGAACGGATCAGGAGTACGGATCGGCAAGTTGATGTCGATTACGCTATGGATGTGAACTTGGACGTGACGGTGGCTATGGATACGGGTGTGCATGTAGATATGGCAACCTTGCGGATTATAGACAAATTCCAATGGAAGATGGACACAGAAGCTGATGTTGCGAAGTCTTCGTTGAACGAGTCATATGTTGAATCACAAGTCGTTGAGCGCTGGATAAGCCGGATACGCCCGGTGATAGAAAAGGAAGGCAGGCTTCGGTGGCAGGCTTCGCAGGCTCATTTGTACATGATATATGATGCTGTCCAGTGGCGGGTGCAGACAGAAGCTGTGCATACCGTGGATCATGACCAAGTGCCTGTTACATTTTATCGTACATCACTTATTTGGAAAGGGAACGGAGTTACAGCGACAAAGGGCGAGGATGGAAGAGTTGAGAATGAAAGAGTTGAAGATGCGTTAGAGGCGTCGGAAAATTCGAAAATCCTAGAAAGCGCAGAAACGGTAGAAACCTCCAACGTTGCTCCGCTAGAGATTGTATGTCAGGTTGATTTTATTGTTGAACCCCATCAAGGAGAAGCCGAGGTGAGTCCACGTGAGTAGTTATACAGCCACAGCGACATATCCATGGAAAAATGAACTTGAAAAGTATCGTGCTTTGGCAGCAGAGGCTGGTTCCGCATCGGCAGATGGCTGGAGCAGGGAGCGCAAGCTGGCTCTCGTCAAACAAATTGTTTGCGCTTACACCAAATATCAGGATAGTCATGGTGCAATTATCGATCCGTACTCAGGCATGGAACGGTACTACTCCACACCAGCCTATGCTATGGCAGCTGCAGTACTGGTGGATGCAGGGCACATCGAGCTGCTGGATTCCGCATCGGCAGCTCTGTCATATAGCATTGATGCGGTGGCAAGCGGGAGTGCCCCAGACAATCATCCGGATTTTTTCCCTGTACTGATGATGCGGGCATACATGATGCTAAGGTCTTATCGACCCGATCAGGCAGCCATCTGGGCTGAGGCACTTCGGACGATTGATCCCGAGAATGATTATGTATTTACGATGAGTAAGATGAATAATGCCAATCGCATGATTAACTGGAATGCCATTATGATCTCGGGTGAGTATCTGCGATGGAGCGAACACCTTGCGAGTGAGGATACAACTTGGATGGATCGTTATCTGGAAGCATATCATCTGCCGCGGTTTACCCCGCTTGGTCTGTATCAGGACGGCCCGCTGGATCGACCGAATTGTCCATTTTCCTATGATATCGCTACCCGCTATCATCTTGAAGTGATGCTTGATGGAGGTTACGAAGGGGCGGTCGCGGATGCATTACGAGAGAGATTGAATCATGGTGCGTTCAGCTCATTGTTGATGTTGTCTCCGCTGGGAGAAATACCGCCGCGTGGTCGCAGCTCTCAGCACCAATGGAATGAAGCAGCGGCGGCATATGTTTGCTCGGTGCACGCCAAGCTGGCGATGCAGGCTGGGGATTCTGTAATGGCCGGGGCGTTTGCACGAGCGGCAAATCGTTGTTTTGAAGCCGTAGAGCGCTGGCTGATGCCGGATGGACGTTTGAAAATTGTACGCAACGAATATGCGCCTGAGAAACGTCACGGCTACGAAGTATACACCAATCACACCTGTTACAATCTATGGACGGCAGCTGCGCTGGCACATGCCTGTCTTCGTGATTCAGATGAGGGGATTGTGCAATTCTATCTTCCCTCCGAGATTGGAAACAGGGTACTGCAGGCGGACGGCTGGTTCGAAACCGTGCTGGCCTCTGTGCCAGGTCAGCAGCTGGTTCTGCACACTGCGCTGAATGACCCGTATACGATCCCAGGGCTGGTACGAGTGCAACAGGCAGGTCTGCCGGGATTAATAGGCCCGTCCGCAGCCGGTCATGTACAGGCAGGATTTACAGAATTTGCTGAAGGTGTTGTGCGGCCTTTGAGTTATTGCCCCGCTTGGAAGACAACGGATGGGGTGTGGCATAGTCTGGCTGAGGGTATACCATCAGGTAGTACGTATGACCGTGATGCGGGAATAGATCCGGCAAACGGTGGCGGTTCAATCCTGTTTAAAGTGGCGACCCGGACGGGTGAGAGTTCGGCAGAAAATGAGCTACAAGAAACCGTGACAGCAGTTAGTTCGAATATTGTGAAGAGCCCTACTGAGCTAGCTGCGAGAACAGCTGCCGAGCAAGCTACGGGGAGAACTGCTGAGGAAGCCACGTTGAACCATGAAGAGAATGATTTCGAGGTCATCTGGACGGGCCCTTTACCTGGGATGCGCTCTATAATTACCCGTTATGTGCAGCAAGCAGATGAACTGATGGTGACGTATACATTCGAGGGTGAGATTGAGGCGGTGGGGGCTGTGATCCCACTGATGTTTAGCGATGGTCGGGAGCAGGCTGTGATTACCTATACGGAGCATAGTGTGCGCACAGAATACCTTGGAGCGTACGTTGAATCGACAATTCAAGATGCAAAAGCGGTGATTCAGCTGAGTCCACAGGAAGTGGCTTCACGCAACGGGCTGTTAAAGCAGGCACGAATGGAAGTTTATGATGCACAGCAGCTGACATTCACTATTCGATTGGGACGCATCTAAGGAAGTCCGGAAGCAGTCTAGTTATTATCCATTTCATGATGTATACGCGGGCGATCTCATATAGGAACAGGAGGGACATGATCATGAATACCTCAACATCGGCAACGTGGCTGGAGGAAGCATGGCAGCAAGGGGTTCACAAGACGATTCGAAATGCGAAACGAATCCAGGATACCTTTCCTCATATTTCACCGCAGGGTGTGTACGACAAAAATGATCCGGAATGGTGGACAGCCGGTTTTTGGCCCGGACTGTTGTGGCTGGTGTACCGGGATGATCCACAGCATGAAGCGGCCGCCGATCTGCAGCGTATCGCGGCTAGCTGTGAGCGGCAGCTCGAAGATTGTCTGCGTGATCCAGACCTGGTGGATCACGATCTGGGTTTCGTCTGGCTGCTTAGCGGCGTAGCCAGGTATCGCCAGATGGGCAGCGAGGATGGGCGTCGCCGCGGCATGCTTGCCGCGAATCTGCTCGCTGCCCGCTTTCACGTGCGCGGTGAGTTCATCCGCGCATGGAACTTCCGCTCGTCGATGATGGACACGCGCGGCGTTGCCATCATTGACAGCATGATGAACCTGCCGCTGCTCTACTGGGCATCCGAGCAGAGCAGCGATCCTCGCTTCCGATGGCTGGCGGAAGCGCATGCGGACACCGTGGCGCGCGAATTCGCCCGCGCTGACGGGTCCATCTGCCACGTGGTGGAGTTTGATCCACACACGGGGCAGAAGTTGCGGGAGCATGGCGGCCAAGGCCATGCTCCCGGGTCCGCCTGGGCGCGGGGCACCGCCTGGGCGTTGCACGGGTTTGCGCTGTCTTTCCGGTATACGGGCGAAGCCCGATATCTGGAGACAGCGGAACGGGCGGCCGATTTCTTCCTCGCCATGCTTGGCGAAGACATCGTGCCGGTGTGGGATTTTCGCGCGCCTGCGGAGCATCGGGCGGCGTGGGACTCGTCCGCTGCGGCGATTGCCGCAAGCGGCCTGTTCGAGCTCGCGAAGCTGTCGCCACGCGGGCCAACCTACGCCGCCGCGGGAGAGAGGATCGTCCGCGGCTTGTATGAGCGCTACAGCCCTGCTGAATCTGTAGCGGAGGAAGGGCTGATTATGCAGGGAACGGTGCATTATCCGGAAGGCCGGGGAATCAATGTGCCGATTATTTACGGCGATTACTTCTATATGGAGGCGCTGGCGAAGCTGCGTGGATACGAGGGGTTATTTTAACGGAAGACGTTCAGAGCAGAAGAATTTAGATGCCGTTCTCATGGTTATGTCTTATCCGAAGATAAGAAATGACATAGGGAACGATGACAATCTAGGGCGTGTCTGAAAACGCTGAAGAAAGCAGATTTTGCCGAATTTTCGTTCCAAGCCAGGAAGTTTCCCGCAGGCGTGCCGGGGCACGTCAAGGGGAAGTGACGTAGCAGGGGGCGAAAAAGGGGTAAAAGATGCACTTCAGTAGCTTTCAAGACACCCCCTAGTCAACCGCCCTGCATAGGGCGGTTATTTATGTTGTTTTCTCTATATGTATTTACAGAAAGTGAACTCACTTCGCCGGCGAACGTCTCAGAATGACAAAGTCGGCAGAGGACTGCTCGGGATATCGCTGGCGAATGATCTCATGCACTTTGAATTCGGGATAATCAAATAGATAGTGGAACAGATTCCGATCTTGTATGGTCTGCACGCCATTATTTCCTTGCTCCTTCAGCCTTGTATAGAGCACTACCCATTGAGTTGAAGCATGGAGAACATCACTTAGCGTAGCCCGAAAGTCCGTTTCATCTGTAATATGATACAGTACATCCAGACACACGGTTAGATCCGCTTGGAGAAAACCGCGATTGACCCATAGGCCCGGTGTGTACACCATGAAACTTTTGGAAGGATCGCTGGCATATAGCGAAGCACATTGTTTTATAGACGAGGATGCCACATCCATGCCCAGGTATTCGCCATAGTTCATATAGTTCAACTGGTTTCCATCTCCGCAGCCGAATTCGATGACCCGATGAATCCCTTCGCGCTGGATTAACGCATTGACCACCTCAGCTTTGAATTCCGCCAGCACACCATATGAACCTCTGCCCGATGTATTACCCGAAGAATAAGTCTGCTCCCAATAATGGATGTAATCAAATGACTGATTCACACCGATTTCCCCCGATACTCAAAAATGACGTTGCGTAAGATCATAAGCCTTATATTCAGGTTATGCGCAGCGGGAATCGTTATGAATTAGACTTAGCAAATCGGCAACTTTTCCTCCACTACGTGTTCGCATGGCGTCTATCGTAGATGATAGATGAGACTATAGTATGAATTTCCATATAATTACCTGAAAATTTCCTGAAAGTCTAAACATCCGGAAAGTTCTTGCCGACATTAATTAGAGTAGGAAAAAATTGACGATTAATCGGAGGGAAATGATGTTAAAGCCAAGATTGACCAAGTACATGGTGATGATGCTGGTGTTGATGCTGAGTATTTCCAACGTAGGCTTGGCCACTGCGGCAGAGAAAGAACTGTCCAAAATTGTGGTTTCCAAAAATGAAATGTCGCTCGAAGTTGGCGATTCCGGGTCAGTTACCGTAACGGGGGTATATTCAGATAATACCTCGGCAAACGTTACGATCAGTTCATCCTGGACAAGCAGTGATGCTTCGGTAGCATCTGCATATAATGGTTCAATAACAGCCAAAAAAGAAGGTACAGCCACAGTTACGGTGGCATATCAGGGGCAAAGTCAGCCTATTCAAATCAAAGTGACAAAGAAAGTCAAAGCCCTTTCTAAAAATGTGCAAGATCTTGATCTCCGTACAGGGGATACCAAGGATATTGTGCTGACTGCAACGTATAGTGATAATTCAACGAATGCGCAGGCGGCCAGCAGTGCTGAATGGTCGACAAGTGATGAGAAAGTTGCTACCGTTGTCAACGGTAAAGTAACAGGTCAAAGCGCAGGAACAGCAGTGATCACAGCCAAGCTGGGCAGTCAGAGTGTAGCGGTTGACGTCAGTGTGGAAGTGGTCAAACGTGTGGATGTGGACAAAAATCAGATTAACCTGCTGCTGAAGCAACAGGAAAGCGTGAAATTAACAGCTACTTACCCAGATGGAACCACCAAGGATGTAACGAATCTTGCAGAATGGACATCGAGTAACGAAAAGGTTGCAGATGTACTGAAAGGCAATATTACAGGTTATTTAGCAGGTTCCGCCAAAATTACAGGTAAATACGGTACCAAGTCGGTATCCATAGATGTAGACGTTGATCAGACGAGCAAGTTGAGCGTAGCGAAACAGAGCATCTTCTTCCGTTTAAGCGATACCAATAAAACGGCTACGGTTGCGGTTACGGCTTCATATCCAAACAGTAGTGATGTGAATGTAACGGATCAGGCAACATGGACATCCAGCAATGAGCAAGTGGCTACGGTGTTCAAAGGCCAGATTACGGCAGCAGGCGCAGGATCAACAACGATTAAGGCCGCGTACAGTGGCAAAACGGTAGAAATCGCCGTTGATGTCGATACGGCAAGATATCTGGATATCAAAGATATTACCGACAAACTTGCCATGAGCGTTACCGGTGACAACAAAACGAAACAACTGACAGCGAATGCTGAATATATTGACGCCAGCAAGGAGGACGTTACGTCCAAAGCGACATGGACGTCCAGCAATGCTGATATTGTATATGTATCCTCTGGTGGTGAACTGATCGCCTACAAATCTGGTACAGCTACAATTACCGCAGCATATGGCGGAAAAACGGTGAAATTTACGGTAAACGTAGATGTGCCTGACAAGTATGAGATGGATAAAAAGAAAGCAACCGTTGCTGTTGGCGGAACCACCTCTGCCAAAGTGCTTGCCGTATACGGTGAAACTTCCAAGGACGTATCCGACAGTGCAACGTGGAGCAGCAGCAGTGAGAAAATCGCTGAGGTAGACAGCAAAGGGAGTATTACGGGTGTAGCGACAGGCAAAGCGACGATTACGGCTAAAATCGAAGGAAAAACGTTGACACTGCCTGTAGAAGTAGGCATGGCGAGCGGACTGGAAGCGGATGTGAACTTTGTCGTGCTGTCGGCAAAAGAAACTCAAGCCATTGTCCTTACAGGTACGGATGGGGACGGTAATACGAAAGACGTCACAGCCGATGCGACTTGGAAATCGAGCAATGCCCGTGTAGCCGATGTGAAAAAAGGTGTAATCACGGGTAATAGCAGTGGTAAAGCTAATATCACCGCTGAATACGGCTCACAGAAAATCACAATTCAGGTTGAAGTCGATGTCATTTCTCGGATTGAAGCATCCGAACCAGTTCTTTCCCTGAAATCAGGTGACACTGTAGATTTGAAGTTGATTGCTACTTTGAGTGATGGCAGTGAGCGGGATGTTACAGACAAAGCAGAGTGGAAAACAAACAGTTACAAAGTGGCTCAAGTGACCAAAGGCAAAGTGAAGGCACTGAGCTCAGGTAAAGCAAGAATCACTGCGAAGTACGGCAGCAAAACGGTTACAATTGCGCTGGATGTAGATACATTGAAGTATTTACAGACGGATAAAGTCACGTTGACGATGAAAGTTGGCGATAAGGCAACCGTAGTCGCCACCGCAACATATATGGATGGAAGTGAAGCCAATGTGTCCAAACCAGCACTGTGGACTTCTTCCCGCATTGCGACGGCTTCCGTAAAAGATGGTATCATTCAAGCGAATGGTAAAGGTAAAGCGACCATTACAATCTCCTATGCAGGGGTAAAAACAAAGGTCAACGTTGTGGTTGAGGACAAGTAAGGTTGGCATACGGATTAGAAATAGTAAATGTCAAAAAGGTGATATCAGCATTCAAGCTGATATCACCTTTTTGAGTAACATCCAGATTTGAAAACATACGTTTTCCCGAATTCACAAATAAGTTAAATTAGCGATCTAATTGGTCACATCGTATGTGACAGTACCAGAGCACCATAGGCAAAGGCAATAAGGATAAGAATTGCCGGGTGCAGCTTGGTTTTGGTCATGACCCAGAGGGAGATGCCTGCAATAATAAGCGTCTGCCAGATGCCGATGGAGTCCGTGGATACTTGACCGAATTCCCAAGTGAGTAGAATCATGAGCACAGCGATCACCGGCTGCACAAGCAGAGTCATACCTTTGACCTTAGGTGAAGTCCGGTGTTTGTTCAACAAACGAAGTAGTAGAATAAGTGCAACTGCCGACGGTACAACGGTAGCGAAGCTGGCGATTAACGCACCAAACCAGCCTGCGACGTGATATCCGACAAACGCAGCAATTTTCGTGGCAATCGGGCCTGGGAGCGCATTGCCGATCGCCAGTACATCACCGAACTGCTCGGTTGTCATCCAGTGGTAGTGATTCACAATCTCTTCCTGCATCAATGGAATGGAAGCGGGGCCGCCCCCATATCCGAGGATGTTCGCTACGAAAAATCCCCAAAATAATTCCCACCATGTCTGAAGCATCCTACGATACCTCCTTGTCGGAGTTACCTTTGGATTTTACACGCTGCACCAGCCCGAAATGGAAGAAACCATAGGCTAGGAACACTGTAATCACCAGTCCCGGATGAATATTGAGTAACTGTAATGCTGCAAAGGCAATCACACCGAATAAAATAGCAAACCACTTACCCAAGCCTTTCCAGGCTTTCATCGCAAATTCATAAGCCATCATACCAAGCATCACAAAAATGACAGGCCGCACGGCTGCTACCATACCTGCGACAATCTTGGATTCACGCAGGGCGTACATTGAACCGAGCAGAGCAATAATTGCGATGCTTGTCGGCAATATATGAGCGAGTACGGACACAATAGCGCCTAGAACACCCTTCGTTTTATAGCCAAGATAGGCAGCCATTTTGGTTGCAATAGGTCCGGGCAGGGCGTTGGCAATCGCCAGAATCTCGCCGAATTCATCGTCGCTGACCCACTTGTACCGGGTAACGGCTTCATAACGGATTAGCGGAATAACCGAGGGGCCGCCGCCATATCCCAAAATTCCGGTTCGTACCATGCCGACCACGAGACCGTTGTAATCTTTCCAACTCATGCTGATATCCTCCTAGAGTCTCATGCCCATGCGGCTTTTATATCGTTTTAAGAGCAGCTGTGATTCCACTTTGACGATGCCAGGCATCTTGTAGAGTTTCTCCAGTATAAACTGCTCCATCTCTTCCATATCAGCAAAAATACCGTGCATATGCAGGGTACTTGGGCCTGTCATATGATAGAGGCTGGTCACCGCTGGCTCATCATCCAGCATCTCCGCAACTTCATCCAGGAATCGCGGTTCCACATCGACATTAAAAAAGGCAGAGACCTGCAGCCCAACCTTGCCTGGATTAATGACAACGGTGAATCGTTCAATGATTCCTTTTTCCGATAATGCATTGATGCGAGCTTGAACGGCCACGCGGGATAGTCCGATCTGTGTACCCAGGTCTGTATAGGAAATCCGGCTGTTCTCATGGAGCGCGGCGATGATTTTGCGATCCATCTCGTCCAGATTGTACATTTGCGGAATTTCTCCGCCTTTGGAGGAACGTTTGTGAGACATGTTTAAACCATCCTTTACGTTTTCCTGTATGGAGTATCATTACAGCATTCATAGTTTAAAGACGAAACGTAACCTAAGTCAACAGGTTTTATGGATATTGTTAAAAATATATGAGAGAGTACCTTCATTTTGTCGCATGTATACTTGTTAAAGTGGCATGCCTATAAGTAATCATTAAATAAAAGAAGATTAGAAGTGTAACTTTTCCAAGTGTTACGTGTTTTTATTGATGAATAGGAGGAGGGTCAATGATATGAGAAAAAAGATTATGTTCTCAGTCTTAACTACGGTTGCAGTAATGTCAGGGGTGCTGGGTTCGGCATACGCAGCAGGAATGATTAAATTGAATGTGAATGGAACCCAACTACAAACGGATGTAGCTCCCAAGATGGTTAATAACCGTGTCATGGTTCCACTCAGTTCTGTGTCTAAAGCGCTGGGAGCATCGGTCGCGTGGAATGATAAAACCCAAACAGTTTCCATCGATACAACAGGTATCCCTTACGAAAATGTGTGGGATGAGAACATGAAGGATATTGGGCCCTTTGGATTAGCAGGTATTAATAATACAGTACAAGTTTTCATGGCTGGAATGGATACGGGAATTGAAGATCTTCTGGAGAAATCAACACTCAATATGGATGTGGATCGCTTGAAACAAGTTCACTTCTCTATGGGGCCAACGATGTTATCTACCAAGATTTTGGATATGAAAACTCTTAAAAAAAATGGTCAGACACCGGAGTATTCAGTTAGAGTGGGTATTCAAGCAGGAGGAGATGAATTAAGAGTTGAGTATTGGGATCTAACGGTCAGACTGGCTCCATACGTAGATAATGGAACAACCGTCTCGACTGGAGGAAAGATGGATTACGTAGTTACCAAACGGGAAGTCGTGAAAACTGTTCCGGTAAGTGTTCAACGTGTTTTTTCTGGATTTATGCTAGAAGAGTCTAAATGGACGGAACCAAGTAGCTAGATGCCAAAGAAACAGAGATGGTTAGCTACCACCTCTGTTTCTTTAATCTATAAGATGAAAATAAGTCGCAATCATGGTTTGGTTTATATGATCTCTTTAGAATGTAAAATGGTAGCCCTTATACAAGCACTGTCTTAGGCAGCAGTAGCGTAACCGTAGTTCCTTCGCCGGGTTCCGACGATACACGCAGCGTACCGCCTGCTCCCCTTGCACGTTCCTCCATGCTGAATAGTCCAACACCATTGCCCGCAGTAGCGTCGTTAAATCCGGCACCTTGATCTTCAATAACAACGAGCGTGAGCTCTTCCGTATCTTCTACGGTCACTTGTGCCTCGGCAACGTCAGCATATTTGGCTACATTGGTTAGGGCTTCCTGGATGATGCGATAGATGGCGATCTCCCGGTTCATCGCGAGCCGTTTGCGCAAATTGCATTCGAGAGTAACCTCGATACCGTAATGGCGGTTATAGTTCTCGATATAGGTTCGAATTGCAGGAACGACACCCAGATCATCCAGCACAGACGGCCGCAGTTCCCAAGCCATACCGCGAACATCTTCCATAATGCCGGTAACCTGTTTCCGTAGTGCTTCTACACCCGGGTTTGCTTGATCTGCCAGTAGGCGATCCATCTGAATCACGAGAGAGAACAGGCTTTGTCCAATCCCGTCATGAAGGTCACGAGAGATGCGCCGCCGCTCTTCTTCCTGAATGTTCATGACTTGCGACATCATCTGCTGCAGCTCAGCCTCCACTTGTTTCAGCTTGGTCACCTCACTGCGCACGGCTAAATACTGATATGGCTCACCATCGTTATCGAGGAAAGGCACAATCGTGGTATTCACCCAGTAATAACTGCCGTCTTTCGCACGATTCCGAATCTCGCCATTCCACACCTTGCCAGCAGAAATCGTGTCCCATAACGTCTTCATAAAGGTTTTACCATGGTAACCTGAGTTAATAATCCGGTGATCCTGACCAATGAGCTCTTCACGGTTGTATTGTGAAATTTCGCAGAATTTATCGTTCACGTACTGAATTTTACCTAAACGATTCGTCAGCGCTACAATAGAAGATTCGTCGAGTGCAAACTTCAAATCACTAAGTTGATGCAGCGAACCTTTCAGTTTGCTTCGGAATTCATCATCCGAGATGTGCCTGTCAATTTCGCTGAGTAGGAGCTGAACAGGTTGGTCAGCTAATCCGCTGAGTCTGTTTTTGCGTGGCTTACTCAAAGTTCAACAGCCCCTTTTTCATCGCAAACTTTACCAGTTCCGGTCTGGTGCGCAGGCCAAGCTTTTCCATCAGATTGCTTTTGTGGGATTCCACCGTTTTGACACTGATAACCAGATGCTCGGCAATTTCCTTATTGGCGTATCCTTTGGCAATCCAGGATAAAATCTCTTTTTCCCGATCAGAGAGTGTATCGTATGGCCCGGCATTTTCCTGCTTTGCTTTGTCCAGATACTCGCTCATTAATCGTTTGGTTGCACTTGGATAGAGGTAGGCGCTTCCATCGGCTACAGAACGAATGGCAGCCAGCAATTCCTCGTGTGGCGCGCTTTTGAGGATATACCCGGAGGCTCCCGCATGGATGGCACGGAACAGGTATTCCTCATCATCATGCATCGTAAGAATTAAAATCGATACATCCGGCATTAGCTTTTTTAACTCCGCCGTAGCGGTCAATCCATCCTTGCCCGGAGGCATACTGAAATCCATCAGAACGACATCGGGATTCACCTCCTGTGCTTTGGCAATAGCCTCGTCACCATCCGCTGCATCGCCAACGATATGTATATCGTTCTTACCTTCAAGCAGGGCGATTAGCCCAGAGCGTACAACCACATGGTCGTCCACAACTAACAGTCGAATCACATTCATTTCCCCCTGTCCGATTCCATCATCTGTCTCCATCATACCAAAAAAAGAGGCTTTTCAGAGGGGGAATCTCCGAAAAGTCTCTTATTGCGTGTTTTAAACATCAGGCATACATGGTTGATAGAAGAAAAAATAAGCAACAATCCCATGAATGCAATTAAATTCTGCTTCCTTAATCTGCTCATGCATATTGTTCCAATTGTCTGGCGGTTTGCTCGGTTTGTACAACCATCTCGGGGGAAAACGTGCAAGGGGTTCTGCTTCCCACCAGCAATACACCATTGGGCAGACCACCATCCTTGAACATGGGCACGGCTATAGCACATACGAGTCGTTCAGCAAGCATAAGCGGGCAGCGGTCCGGGATATATTCTCCACGGGACTGCTCATCCAGCATAACCGTGCGTCCGGTTCGTATCGCCGTGCCTACCAGATCTTGTCCAGGGCGCATAGCCATGCGTTTGACACGTTCATTGGTTGCCCCGAAGGTATATTTCCAGCGCAGCATTGATCCAGACACACAAGCCATTCCGCAAAAATCGCCGGCGGTGCTCTGACACAGGCCGCTCATCATCTCCTGAACGGCAGATGAGACTTCATCATGCATGAGGGACACTTCCTTTTTCAAATCATATGATGATCTGTTCTTCACTCGTTACGTTTCATTCATTATCGTGGTCGTTCATCGTTGTCACAACATATGGGTAGCCTTGAACTCAAGGTGCGTTGGATGAGAAAATCAGTTTACAATCAGGTTATTCCGATGTTAGTTCTATTGTAGACTGTTTCGTCAGCCTTGTAATTCAGGGAAAACCCCTATTTCCCTTCTGGAAACTGCTGAACGTGGGCACCGGATCACTCCGAGGAGCATAAGAATGAAAAAACAGCCGGCAATCAGCCAACTGTCTCGTTTGAATGTGTATTCTGGAATACGTTATATATCTAGGAAGACTCTCATGCAGATCAGAAAATGTACACGTATCTGTTTTCTACATTGTAAATGTGCTCAGTAATGCCGGCCATACTGCGATATTCTCATGGCAAGAGGGACATGTTGTTTTGCCTGCCAGATAGGGCAGATGTGCGGCTAGTGTCTGTTCTCCGATCCTTGCTGTCCGTTCTGCTAAAACTTGTGTCTCCTCATCTGTCCATGAAGAAGCTGGAATAATGGCTTGAGCCTCCTGATCAGGTTGAAAAACAGGATCTTCTGCATAAGCTTTCAGAGGCGCAGCATGATTTTCGTCAGGCCATATGTACACTTCATTTTCGCAAGCTGGGCACTCAGCTACATACTCATCCCCTTCCGAAAATGTCATCAGCATATTCGCGACAGGATAGGATTCGCGGAATGCAGCATCCGCAATGAGGATGTAACGTTTCTCCGTATCATCTGTGGATAGCTCAGCAGCTTCGGTCAGCACTTGTTCTGTCAGCGATCTGAGCTGGTCGATCGCTTTTAGATATTCAATATACATCTGCGTGCAGACAGTACTGCCCACCACATCGGCCAGCTCGGTCCAGGATGGTGGATATGGCGCTTGGTGCTGCTCATCGCGGCTTGCTTCAATAATACCGCAGTGGATAAACAGTTCTTTGCGCACCGCTACATCGGATGTCGTACAAGCGTAATGTGCCAGAAATGGCATGACGGCGTAGGTAGCCGTATAGATTGAATTTTGATGAAACAGATATTCCTGAAACAGATCGTTAAAAACCTCTTGGCTGAATTCCTGCTCCAGTTGTTGCAACAAGCCGGGTACATGTTTTGCTGAGCCATACGGGCCAGATAGTCTTTCCCAAACGTCATTATCACGGGATAACATAGGATTTCCTCCTGTTCTGGATATGGATAAGATGAAAGACTTGAAAATTTGAAGATTCACACGAATGAAGACTTATAAGGGTTTAAATGTATGCTAGCACTATCATGAAATATTGACAATTCAAGATTGGATTACTCGCAAACGAGGCCTTTAATGGGGATATGTGACTTTTCTCACAGCGAATTGGGGGAGTTTCCCCGCAAAGATCAGGTAATCCCCCGATAACCTTTCGAACTCTTTCACGGTATGATGTAAACATAAGGAATCACCGAGGGGGACGAAAGTTATGGGTACAGTATTTGTGGAAAGAATCACCCAAAAAGCAGAGCGTGCACAGACGGAGGCGGGCAAGATGACTCAGAGAACAGGTGGGATTCTGTCTTTTGTTACACCGGAGCAGTGGGATCTGATCGAAGAGAAAATGCAGCCTAAAAAAGTGAAGTCGGGATACAGCCTCTTTTTGGAAGGTGACGAAGCTGGATATCTGTACTACATTCGTTCGGGACGTGTGAAGTTGACCAAATCGACGGAAGATGGCAAAGAGATTATTCTGTCGATTCAGCAAAGTGGCGATCTGATCGGTGAATTTGGCGGTATTGGCGGATTGAACCACAGTTACAGTGCAGAGATGGCTGAAAAAGGGGAACTGGCTATCATCTCGCTGACGGATCTCGAAAGTGTGATTAGTAAAAATGGGGATCTTGCGCTGAAATTCTTGCAATGGATGGCACTTGCACAGCGAATTACACAGTCGAGATTCCGTGACCTGCTGCTCTACGGCAAAGCGGGTGCACTTGCTTCGACGCTGATTCGTGCCAGCAATACGTATGGCAAGATTGTTCCAGATGGCATCGTGCTGGAGATGAAGCTGAACCACACAGAACTCGCTGAGATGATCGGGGCGACTCGGGAGAGTGTTACACGTATGCTCGGAGCGTGGAAAGAGCAGGGCACCCTCGATATGATGGACGGCAAATTAATGATCCGGGATATGGCTGCGCTCCGCTGCATGTGTGGATGCCCTTCGTTCCCAAGTTGCCCGAAAGAACTGTGTCGTCTGTAGGGCAATTACAGTGGATTCAGATAGCAGAACAGATAATTAGAGAGAACGCACGGGTGGGGAGAACGCGATCGGAACAGAACGGAATGAATCGGACGAATCGGAATTGAACTGAACGGATACGGAACTGAAAGGCACTGAACAAAACGTAAACGGAACTAAATTGAACGTATAGGACAAAAGGGAACTAACGGAACGAAATAGAACAAAATGAACAAAACAAAATGAACAAAACAAAATGAACAAAACAAAATGAACAAAACAAAACAGAACAGAACGAACAAAACAAAATGGAACAAAGGAATAGGAAAAAACGGTAAGAAGGACAAAGCGGCGAGAGCTGTTTCGTCCTTTTTTCGTACTTTTCGGTATGAGGCTTTAGTAAACTATCGGGTCTCGATCCCCCGGCGGCTAACGATCACAGGTGACCTTATTTTATGTATTTTAGCCCGTTCGAAAATCTAACGATCAGGAGAAACGTTATTTCTCAAAATTTACAGGAAAATGCTACTTTCTTGCGGTTTTTTGGTGAAATAGCGTCACTGGTGATCGTTAGAATCCCAAACAGCTACAAAACAACCAAATAAGCTTCCTGGTGATCGTTAGAATCTTGGTTGCTACCTCCGTACCTCGCTTCACCCACAGGTAATCATACCTGTTATTTTATACTAACTCCCGATCCAGCATGGAGTAGAGTGCCGAGTCATGATATGACCCTTTATAGAACCAGTGCTCTCGCATTAAACCTTCACGCTGCATTCCGATCCGTTGCATGACGCGCTCAGAGGCCGGGTTTTCTGGACGGCATTTGGCATAAATCCGGTGAACGCCAAGTTCCTTGAAGCCAAAATGAAGTAATGCGCGGCAGGCTTCGGTCACATATCCATTCCCCTGATAGGCAGGGTGAAGGACATAGCCGATCTCAGCATTGGTCTGATCGACAAGGTGGAGCCCTGTGCCGCCGATGAGAAGTCCTTCCTTTTTCAAAACAATCGCAAGTTCATATCCTTCTCTCGGCTGGGCCAGCTGCATACGAAGTACATCCTGTACATAAGCCCGGGTATCCTGCTCCGTGTTCGGTCCCCATGCGGTGTGCTCTGTAACTTCGGGCATCGAAGTATACGTATGGATGTGAGGCCAGTCACTTTCTACAATCTCACGAAGAATTAATCTTTCTGTTTCAAGCTGCATCATGTACACTCCTTTGCTCCATTTCAGGTTCTTCTTCCCACTTGGAGTGGGTCATATAATCCTGCCTGAATGGATTCCGTATCGTATTTCATCCTATTGTAACGCACCATATGCACGCAAAAAAGCCCACGACCGAATTCATACATATGAATTCCTCGTAGGCTATTGGAAGATTACCAAATTCGTTCATGAGACGGTATGTTATTATGGTTGGTTGCAAGTCGTTGCAGGATAAGTGTAGGACAGCTTGCGGATGATCTCCTTTTGCCATCTTGTGTCACCCAGGTTAATCGCCAGGTTCAGAAGATCCAAATAATCGTCAAGCTGCAGGACAGCCTTTTGCAGAGTTGTGTTCATTCGATGTTCGTTCCCCTTTATCTATAAAGTCGTAAGCATGGTTGGCATCATCATCAGAATTGAAAATAAACAAGCTCAATAATGATAATCATTATCATATATAATGACATTATGCATCGAACGTAGGTAAATTGCAATGCCTAACCGCGCTATAACTCAACTTTTTTCGAAAATAGGCTTTTCCAGAGCACATATGGGATATAAACGCCCAAGTAGGAAGCAGGGACCAGAAACCAGCGGTTAAGCAAAAAGTGATGAATTTCCGTAGTGAACGTCGTCATATGAGCATTAGTGGCATAAACATCGCTGGCGATGACCGTTGCCACACTGTAGAAGCATAGAATAGCAAGGAGATGGAACAGCCGTATGGCCCATTTGGTTCGAAGAGCTATGAACGTCATGGCAAGTGGTACGATGATGAGGAGTAACAAAAAAACTATTTTCATAAGGGAAATCTCCTTAACTATTAGAGATAATTCTAGACTTAACCAACAGTATTCATTATCGACTTATTTAGTAGTCAGTATCCACGAAAGGGAGCTATCCCAAACTTTTTCAAAAAATTTACATAAATCGAGAGGAATTCATCATGTGAAGCTTTAAATTAAAAAAGAGACAAGTTTAATGAAAGCAATATGGAGGAGGAGAAAGGGTATATGAAAAAGGCGTTAAGGCAGCACTGGATCGGGGCATTCCTGGTCTTTATAATGATGGTAACAACGTTACTCGCTCCGGGGTATCAGGCTCCGGTTCAAGCCGCAGCACCACTTACCGTATCACAAGCGATTGCTGCCCAGAGCAGCGGAGGCACAGCAACCGTCGAAGGTTATGTTGTGGGACATGCGACCGGATCACTGACGGCCAAGTTTACCTCTCCGTATGCCAATGATTTCAATGTGCTGATTGCGGATTCTGCATCCGAGCGCTCGAACGCCAAACTGCTGGATGTGCAAGTATCTTCTTCTTTCCGTGCTCAATACGGACTGGCTTCAAACCCAGGTCTGGTAGGCAAAAAAATTATCGTGACGGGAACGCTTGGCGCCTATAACAGCTATGCCGGTGTCAAAAATCCTACGTCGATTACCCTCTCTTCAGGTACCACGAACCCTGACCCAGAGCCGAATCCGGGCACACCTCTTCCGGGCGGCAACGGCAAAAAAGTGCTGTTTGATAACACGCATGCTCAGACCGCAGGTGCGGCTGACTGGATTATCGATGGAGCTTTTTCAGACTTTGCGAGTGGCTTGCGAAACGCAGGCTTTACCGTGGATCAGCTGGAACGCAGCATCCCGTATACATTTGGTGAGCAAGCTTACACCTATAACAAATTGAAAGACTATGACGTGTTTGTCATTGGCGAAGCCAACGTGCCATTCAAGGCAACAGAGCAGGCTGCGCTCCTGCAATATGTACAAAATGGCGGAAGTGTCTTCTTCATCTCCGATCACTATAATGCAGACCGGAACAAAAACCGCTGGGATTCTTCCGAAGTGTTCAACGGCTACCGCCGCGGTGCTTTCCTGAATCCAGCCAAAGGCATGTCCTCCGCCGAAGCGGAATCCCCGGCGATGCAAGGCGTGACCAGTTCCGACTGGCTCGGAACCAACTTCGGCGTTCGTTTCCGCTATAACGCGCTGGGTGATGTGAATGCT
The DNA here is from genome assembly GCF_050435065.1 of Paenibacillus sp. 4624. NCBI lineage: Bacteria > Bacillati > Bacillota > Bacilli > Caryophanales > Paenibacillaceae > Paenibacillus > Paenibacillus sp. 4624. The sequence continues at coordinate 139,293 of NZ_JBNDJR010000013.1, read as the reverse complement.
ACGGATATTGTTGCACCATCACAAGCGTTTGGCATCACGACAGGTGTACAAGCTGTAGCGATGCACGCGGGATCAACGATTGCCATTCTGGACCCAACCAAAGCTAAAGGTTTGGTGTATGTTCCGGCGGGCGTGTCCAAATGGAATAACGCTGTCGATCAGGGTGTATATAATGGCGGCGGAAGAGCAGAAGGAGCGTACGCTGCGATTGCCAAAGTAGGCGCAGGAAAAGCGGCGTTCATCGGTGATTCCTCTCCGGTTGAAGATGCAACACCCAAGTATTTGCGTGAAGAAAACGGAGCCACCAAGAAGACGTATGATGGTTTTAAAGAGGTGGACGATGCTACGTTCCTCGTGAATACGGTGAAATGGCTGGCGGTCAAAGAGAGTTATACCAGCCTGTCCCAAGTGCCAGGTCTGACACTGGATACAGCAACAAGCTTGTTGCCAATGGAGATACCGGCAAACTCCACCGAGCCACAGCTTGAGCCGTGGGCTGCGCCAGCTGCAGGGTACAAATGGTATGACCCAACGACATTTAAAGTTGGTTCGTACGGCAAGGCTCAATAATGGGGAGGTCAGGGCTAAATAAGAATTAGATAAGGATTTAGAATGACAATAATTCAAAATGCGAAGCAATGTTAACAAACGCAAAGAAGCTGGTGATGTCACTCAGCTTCTTTGCGTTTGTTCATTTTAAATAATCATGAATGATCTTCCCATCGAAGTTACTTGTAATTTTATACTTCATGGATGAGTTCTTCTTAGGAGATGCCTCGTAATCATAGACATCGATATACTTGTTATCATATAAAAACATCCCAATTCTTGCGCCTCGATCTACATAAACCAGCAACCTATAAACGTCATTAAAATCCTTGGAAATACTCGAATCTTTCTTCACTTCAAGGGCTGACAGAGTACTCGTTATTTTATAAATATCAGCTTTGGCTGTAAGCGTGACTTTTTGGTCATGCCCCTTTTCGATTTCAATGGAGGTTATCGTGTCGAAGTCAACATCGTTCCATGCAGCTTCCTGTAGAGACTTTGTTGAATTCATTGTAAAGAACCATAGTCCAACAGCTAAAAGGATGATCATACATGCCAGGATGTAGTAATTACGTTTTTGCATCATAACTCTCCTTCTTTTATCGTAATACATTCATTGTAACATTTATCCAAATGGTAATGCATAAAGCTTCTTTTCTCTGGGCAAGGTATGGGTACTCAAGCTTGTAATCCAAAGAGGGAGGCGGCACAAGATGAACCGGCATACAGGACAAGCGGACTGTGACAGTTCTTTGATGCGGCAAAAGTTAAAGGCTGACCTGCACCGCGTAGCAGAACGAATGAATCTGACATTATCGCGTTTCGATCATGACAGTGTCTGTTTGCTGGGGCAGTTTGCGGAGATTCGTGCCGAGATCAAACACATTGAAGTGCTTGCTTCTTCTTTTTATCTCGACTGTTATTTGTCCCCGTTTACCGAGAAGTTTGCAGAACTGACGTCCAGTGTTCAGCATCTATCTGACCGCAGGTATGGAGCGCTGATTGTCATTGAACGAGAGGTTCCGCTGGAAACGATGATTCATTCCGGTGTAGCGGTGGATGCCAGAGTAACTCATGCGTTGCTCGAATCAATCTTCATTCCCGGTGCGCCACTACATGATGGAGCTGTGCTGATTCGTGGCAACCAGATTGTATCTGCTGGCAATGTGTTGCCGTTATCCCAAGCCGAAGCCCACGAACGAAAGCTGGGCACACGCCACCGGGCAGCACTCGGATTAAGCGAGCTGACCGATGCGGTAGTGCTGGTGGTATCGGAAGAGACAGGACAGGCTTCTTTTGCGGTGGACGGGGCGTTGCATCCGATTAATGTGGTCGAAACGCTGACCTAGAGGATATAGCGGGATGGCGCGGGTACATAGGTACATAAACATGAGTACATGAGCACAAGCACATGGGCACGAGCACATGAATACATGAATGCATGGACATGTCTATGCATCCAGATCGAGTTATTGGAGAGGCTAACCAGTCACAGGGTGACAGGCAGAGCCTTTTTTTGCTGTGGAGAGATTTATTCCTGAAGGTATCCAATCTGATTGTTTGGCTTGGATACGAATTCAGAGAGAGTTTAAAAAGCGAACATAGTTATGTCCGTTTTGCACAAACTGGGTGGATATGGGTACAATAGAGGGTGGAGCGTAAATTAGAACACTGCGATTCGACGCTATGATTCGAAGCTGCGATTTTCGCAAAAATGGTTAGAGGAGACGGTTAGCACATGAGTTGGTTTGAAGCAATGGAGCAACATGATTATGAGGAACTTGTCCTGTGCCAGGATCGAAATTCAGGCTTGAAGGCCATTATTGCCATACACGATACAACACTTGGGCCTGCGCTAGGCGGTACACGGATGTGGACGTATGCTTCAGAGGAAGCAGCCATTGAAGATGCCCTGCGTCTTGCTCGGGGCATGACATATAAAAATGCAGTATCCGGTCTTAATCTGGGCGGAGGCAAAACGGTAATTATCGGAGATCCGCGTCGTGATAAAAATGAAGCGATGTTCCGCGCCTTCGGCCGCTACATTCAAGGGTTGAATGGCCGTTACATCACCGCCGAGGATGTCGGAACGACGGAAGAAGACATGAATCTGATCCATCAAGAGACCGATTATGTCACAGGGATCTCGGCTAGCTATGGCTCATCCGGCAACCCTTCCCCGGCAACTGCTTGGGGGGTATACCGCGGTATCAAGGCTGCTGCGAAGGAAGCATTCGGTACCGATTTGCTGGAAGGCAAAACGATTGCCGTTCAAGGCGTGGGCAACGTAGCGATGCATCTGTGCAAGTATTTGTACGAGGAAGGGGCGCATCTAATCGTAACCGATATCCATAAGGATTCCGTGAAGCTGGCGGTGGAACGTTTTGGTGCCAAGGCGGTTGATCCGGCGGACATTACCAGTGTGGCATGTGATATCTATGCGCCGTGTGCGCTCGGCGGTACGATTAACGACGATACACTCAAGACACTGAAAGCCAAAGTGATCGCGGGTTGTGCAAACAATCAGCTGCTGGAGCCACGCCATGGGGAGGAGCTGTATCAGCGGGGCATCGTGTACGCACCGGATTATGTCATTAACGCAGGCGGTGTGATCAACATTGCGGATGAGCTGAACGGATATCATGAAGATCGAGCATGGGCAAAGATCGGAGAAATCTACACGACGCTGGAGAAAATTTTCGAAAGTTCCCGCACCGAAGGCATCGCGTCTTATGTCGCGGCAGACCGTCTTGCCGAGCAACGGATCGAGATGATGAAGAACACGCGCAGCACCTTTTTGCAAAATAGCCATCACGCATTAAGCGCACGCAGACTGCGTAAATAAATCCTACCGGCCGAGCAACCGAAAGCTGGATTCATGTAAGACAATGTGTAAGACGATAGGTAAGACGAGCAGTGAACTAAAGGGACAATCCTGACGGTTTGGTCAAACGAACGTAGTAACATCCGAAAAATCTTTTTTGGATATCCTCCGTGCAGACCCAATTCAGTGTTGTCCCTTTTTGGTGTGACTGCTTTTTTTCGTATTAGCATAAGCTTAAGCGGAAGCTCTTATAAACCGAGGCTTGGACTTAAACACTTTTCGAGTAATCAGGTGATTCGATTCCACGTTTGTTCGAAGCGTTTTTTTCAATATACCAGAGAAGCACCATACAAATCGCATAGAACAGACTGATACCCAGAATAATGATCCATACACTCTTCATATCCACACTTCGAATGAACAGGCCCGTTAGATAGGGGCTAAGGGTATATCCCAGACAACCGACAAACAACAACAAGCCGTTAAATCTCCCCTGATGGCTGTCGGGTACGCGGGATGCAATATACAGATTGATATTGGTCTGCACCAGAATCTCTCCAATCGTCCAGAGCACCGTGGATACTACAACGATAGCAAATTGAGGCCAATCCCCGAGCAGGTATAGCGCACCAAATCCGATGCCATAAAAGAGAGCACCCGCCGCGATCGAGTTTAGAGCCGTGAAGTTGCGTGTCACGGACAGTACCAGCGTGGTCAGAAGGATGACGCTGATTGCATTAATGGTCATGACTGAGCCGTAGTAAGCTGCTCCATGTTCACCAAACGTATGATTCATCTGTAGTGGCAGGCTGAACGAGTATTGCATGTAGATAAAGTAGTTGAGGAAGGATACCACAATGAAAAAAACAACGAGCGGGTTCTTCAGCAGCAAAGGAAACAATGGCGAAGGCAAAGACTCTGATTCTTGTTGCTGCCTGGATGGATAGCTGCCTTGTTTATGTTTTTGCTGTTCCGGATGCTCGTGTTCTTGCTGTTGTTGCTTCCCATGTGGCTGTTGTTCTCCCTGCGGTTGCTGTGTGTGATGTCCCCGTTCCCCAGTCATAGTCTGCGTTATTTGGTCGCTCGCACCAACATGAACCTTTTTCCAAATGATGAAGGTAGAGATCAGAAATACGATACCGATACTCAGAAATACGATATGCACGTAATCCTTGATAAAAAAACCGGCAATCAATGGCCCAAGCGCGATACCGAGGTTGGCTCCGAGATACATCAGGGAAAAGGCTGATTTGCGCTCCTTCTCCTCCGGGCATAATTGAATAATTAAGGCGTTATACGCCGGGCGTGTAATACTGATGAAGAACATGACCGCAATCAGAAGATAACCGATGGTCATCGTGCCTGACCAGAAGGAGCAGCTCATGATCATAAGGGCAGACAAAATCTGCCCGGAGACAATGATCGTTTTTTTGCCAATCAGATCACTTAAATAACCGCCAAGCAGTACACCGGGGCCGCTAATCAGAGCCGCCATGGATACAAAAATCCCCGCACTGACCACACTCATGCCCATCTGTAGCGTAAGCACCAAGGTGATCAGGGAGAAAATAAAATCCCCCGTGCTGTTAATGGTTCTCGCCAAGCAGAGATAATAGATGTCGCGGCTGAGTCCCGCGTATGTTTTGAATAAAGACAATCGTTTCAAACCTCCCCAAGAAAAACACAATCCCAGTAAAAAAACTACTACGTTAAGTTCGTTCTCTACTGCGTATTCACGATCTTATACGTTTTCGGGAACCGCCACCTCAATGACAAATCGATCGTACATCTCCAGTAACGTCTGACGTAATTCCTCGAATGAATCACCTTCCACAATAGCGAACCCTGAGCGGGTCATCGTGTCGTTTACAGCCCCGGCGTGTTGCCCCACTTCATAGGAGACGTTAAATTCAATGATGCCTGGAACGTCCGTATAATCGTCTCTGCCGGAGATGTGCTGGATCACTCCTGCGCGGGAGGGGAAGCAGATCATACCCGTGAATTTGTTGCTGGTTTCCTGCTGCATAAAGGTATATGTACCGAGTTCCAGATCCGTCACTGCTTCGAAAAAGTCCACACCATGCGTGTTCTTGATGCAAGGCGGCATCACATGTGAACCCCCGATTCTGGCTCCAATCTCTCCGAAAACCACTTCGCCTTCCGGCGTGAGGAACAGCTCCGCATGGGTTACCGATTGATTGATGCCAAGCGCGGCGATGACTTGTCTATTGATGTCCTGGATACGCTGGATAAAATCCGCTTCTGTGTCTCTGGGGAAGGTAATGCTAGCCGGAGGTTTCTGCTGCGTTGCGATATCCAAACAGTTGTAGAGGTACTGGGAAACGGAAGCAAATACCACTTCTCCCTTGCACACAATGGAGTCACAGTGGAACTCTGTCCCGTAAATGAACTCTTCAAGCAGATCTCTTTGCTGTTCTTGTCTTGTATGTTGCAGATAATGGAGGAGTTCCTCCATGCTGGACAGCTTGAATGTGTTGATACTGCCGTAACCGCTGAGCGGCTTCACAATGATAGGGAACCCATATGTAGCGGAGAAACGAAGATAGTCCTGTTGCTGGAGCGCAATGGCCGTTCTGGACGTGCGGATTCCGCGCTGATGCAACATTTGTTTCATAATCCACTTGTTCCGAACCGCCTCGGCCTGATTGCGCTGCATGCCCGGAATGCCGAATTCGGAACGGAGTTGTCCGCCGATCTCAATGGCATTCTCACCTGGAGTTAACAAAGCAATGATGGAGTGAGATTGCAGAATATGCTGGATATGTGCCCGGATGGCGTCCACAGATTCGAGATAATCTACGTACCTAATCTCATCAAAATAAGCTTCAAGCCGTTCGGGATGATGTAATTGATGGCGTTCAATAATCAGAATCTTTCGGCAGTCTGTATATTTGGTCAAGGGTTTCACGAAGTTTAAACCAAAGGGTAGCCTGAAATCAGATATGAATACGATCGTTTTCATATATCCTCCTGGATAAAATTTGAAATAATGAATGGTTTTCACAATATTATAGCTCATTATTTTCAGTTTTCAATACATTTTTTGTAAAATTTTATGCACAATTGTACATATTTTTGTTGCGTTGAAGTGTTAATTGACAGCAGGAATTTTTTGGTATAGTATCGTACCGAATTGGAAAATAAATGGGAGGTAATGGAGATAAATGGATATAAATAAAGAGAAATATGCCATACTGGGCACATTGGGTGACGATGAAGGATTCTTGACTTGCAGCATGCATATTGCAAAAAAAATGGATAATTCTGATATGATTAAGCCATACCCCGAATTCGAAGCGGCCGCAGAAGACCTGAAATCCGGCGCGATTTCCTGTCTGCTGGTGCCTGGAGCGTATCCCAAGCTGAACAGCTTCATTATGGATTCAGATCTGGTCGTGTCCGAAAGTTTTGTAGAGAAGATCCCTGCACTGGTGCTGTCCGGCTTCCACGCCGCTTGCCCGGAGCAGATTGATACGATTTTTCATCATCCGGCAACGACATACTTGTTATCTGAACTGAATATTGCCTATAGAGAGAACAGCACAGTATCATCCAACCCGGAAGCTTGCAGGCAGGTTATGCTGAATACAGAGACCTCCATTGCGCTCACGAACCAGCTCTGTGCGGATCATTACGGACTGGTAACGTATAAAGTGCTGCGTGAAGGCATTCAAATGCCATGGGTATGTTTTACGAAAAAACCACAGAGGGTGAATGCACTCGTATGAAGAGAATCGCAATTATATTGGAAAAAAATCTGGAGCAGGGAGCCGCAGCCAACGTGGCGGCCCTGCTCATGGGACAAGCTGCCCTCAACGAACCGGGGTTATATGCGGATCAGCCTGTACGGGATCAGAGCGGCATTCAGCATGCTGGCATCCGCTACAGCACCGTTATTCTTAAGGCGGGGGAGAATCAACTGGTCAATCTGGCCAAGACCTGTGCTGAGAATCAGGACGGATTGAAACATCTTGTTTTTACACAGACAGGACAGTCCCTGAATAACGCTTTTGAACAATATGCAAGTGAAATTGCATCGATGACATTGGAGGCAACCAAAGTCGTAGGTGTCATTGTATGGGGAGAAGACGAGTCCGTTCGGACGGCGACCAAGAAGTTCAGTGTGATGAAATAGTGTAATGAAATAAGGCAGGTTTGGGGATACGCTTTAGAATGATTCCAGCTGGGGTACAGTTGCAACAAGCAGGCTGTCGCGCCTAGCTGGAACAGAACAGAACGGAGCAGAGTAGCGGAGACTAGCGGAGGACAGAACAGCTTGTCGATGCGGGGTATGAACATAAGGGCTACGAACATAAAAATAAGGGCAGAAGCGATCCTATGGATTGCCTCTGCCCTTATTTTATACAAGAGAAGTTTTTAGATGAATGCTCTGTATATGGTGATGAAGATGCAGGTGCAAGTACAGATAAGATACAGGTTATGTGCCGCTCACGGCTGTAGCCTTTTTCTCCGTAAAGTAGTATAGCAGCGCGAGCAGGGGCATGATCAGACCAATGAGTGTCGTGAGGCTCCAGCCGCCATGTGCATAAGACCAGCTTCCGAGTGAAGAGCCGATGGCACCTCCAATGAAGAAAATGGACATGAACAGACCATTCACCCGCCCCCTTGCTTCGTTAGCCAGGGAATAGATCACCCGCTGACCGAGCACCAGATTGCCCGAAACAGCCATATCCAGGGTGATGGCAACGACGACCAGCAGAATTAATGAAGCTGTGGAATGGCTTTGGAACAGATAGGCTAGACCAAAGGAAGCTATAGCAATAACCATAGCGGCTCCGGTGAGCACTCGGGTAAAACCGCGATCTGCCCATCTCCCCGCGATTGGAGCGGCGATTGCACCGCCTACCCCAGCCAGAGCGAACCAGGCAATGCCCTGCTGGGACAGGCCGAAGTCGTCTGCAAGCCGGAGCGGCACCGTTGTCCAGAACAGGCTGAATGCACCGAACAAGCTGGCCTGATAGAATGCCCGCCGCCGCAGCATAGGCAGGGTACGAAGCAGTGTGCCAAGGGAGATAATCAACTGTCCATAAGTCAGGTTTGGTTCAGGCTGACGGGCTGGAAGTGCACGTGACAAGAGCAGCATGAGCAAGGCGATCACCACGGCCGAGAAAGCAAACACCGCCTGCCAACCCATAGCACTGGTGATAAAGCTGGCGACAGGGCGTGCGAGCATAATGCCGAGCAGCAGTCCGCTCATGACATTGCCGACGACCTGCCCACGCTGTTCTTCGGAAGTCAGGTACGTGGCATAGGGTACGAGAATCTGTGCCACAACGGAACCGATACCGATAAGAAGCGAAGCAGTGAGGAAGAGAAATGCACTGGTGGAGAAGGTAGCGGTGATCAGCGCTAGTATAAGTACAATAAGAAACAGTACCATCAAACGGCGATTCTCGATAATGTCGCTGAGCGGTACGATGAACAGCAGACCAATGACATATCCGATCTGCGTCAGCGTGACGATTAATCCGGCTGCAGCAGAAGAGAGACCTGTAGTGCTGCTGATCGGCCCGAGAACCGTCTGAGCATAATACAGGTTAGCTACAATCAAACCACAGGAAGCGGCGAGCAGGAAAATAATCCAGGCAGGCACGGTAGCCTGAGTCTGGCGTGCACCTTGTTTCTGTTTCGTGTTCATAAGATCGACCTCCAATAAAAGTTTATGATGATTCAGTTGACATTTGTATCGCGAATTACGGATGGGATGAAATAATGAACGTTCCGTTTACTAATTACACCTAAATAATATACGATACGTTTAGTATTGTAAATAGGCAATTACAGAACAAAGTGATTTCACATATAGAAGACGGAAATATAATGACATTGCTGGGAGCTCAAAAATGTATATTGGCGCTGCATTTTAGTATAATGAACGTATCGTTTTGTTAATTTAATTCTGAAGTTATTCTGTCATTGAAGTGGTTGTGTAAATACTTTAGTTGAGCTTATATAGGTGATGACAATGGAGGGGTCTGCAATGACTGCAAAAAGAGGACGTCCCCGCAACATGGAAACCCAGAATGCTATTCTTACGGCGGCCTATGAACTGCTGCTTGAGGATGGGTTCGCTGCGGTGACAATCGAGAAGATTGCCGAACGTGCACAGGTAAGCAAAGCAACGATCTACAAATGGTGGCCAAGCAAAGGCGCTGTTATGCTGGACGGGTATATGTCTGCGTTAACGGCCAGGTTGCCTGTGCCGGATACGGGGTCAGTATATGAGGATTTGCGTGCTCATGCAGGGAACCTGGTTCAATTTTTGACAAGTGCCGAAGGGAAAGTCATTACACAGATTATCGGAGAGGGACAGTCTGATCCCACCCTTGCGGAAGAATACCGAAGCAGATATATTCAGCCGCGCCGCCGTGAAGCATGGGGCATTCTGGAGAAAGGTGTGGCACGTGGCGAGTTGAAGCAAGGACTGGATATTGGACTGTATATCGACATGATCTATGGGCCAGTGTTCTACCGGATGCTGGTCACGGGTGAGCCGATGGATGATACGTTTGTGGAGCTGCTGCTAGGCGCGGTATTCAAAGGCATTGGGTCTGAGATATAGCAAAAATTGCAGCAGCATGTGATAAGTGAAGGAAGAGAAGAAGAGGAAGAGGAAGAGGAAGAGGAAGAGGAAGAGGAAGAGGAAGAGGAAGAGGAAGAGGGCAATACGGAGGCATTCCGAATTACCCGGGAAGCGGTTATGTGTGGCAGGGCTAAGGTATTAAACCTGAAAGATCGGGGAGATGGCAGAGGGCCATATGTCCGTTGGTTTGGGGACGAAGGAACCTTCGTGCTCGGTCAACAGGGGAGGATCATTCCACACTGAACTTGGCAGTTCGCGTCGTAATACAGGGGCCACTTCTGTGGCAAAACGTTCTACTTGCTCCAGCTGCTCGCTATGCGTGAGTCCGTCAACGCTTATACTGAGCACCTGGTGCCCGTAAGCGGCATGATAATCCAGAATCTTCGAAATCACCTGCTCCGGGCTGCCGATCAAAACCGGGCCGCGGGCGATGTTGTCCTCCAGATCCGTAAAGGGAGACTGGTTATGCTGTGCCGCCGCGGTGGCATGGAATGCTTCATAATACGGTTTGTAGCGGCGAATCGCTTCTTCGCCCGTGCTCGCAAGATAGAGGCTGCCAGCACCAGAACCAATCACAGCTTGTTGTGCATCATGACCATAATAAGTGAGGCGCTCGCGGTAATGGTCGATCAAAGCTTTGTATTTGGCCTGAGGGTGGAAGGAATTCGAGGTAAAGAGCGGCTCACCATATTTGGCAGCCAGTTCTGTAGATAATCTGCTCGACGCACTGCCATGCCAGATCGGAATGGTCTTCTGAAGTGGTCTCGGCCACGTGGTCACCCCATCAAGCGGAGGGCGATACGTGCCTTCCCAGGTGACATTCTCTTCCGACCACAGCCGCTTCAGAAGATGATAGCGTTCATCCAGAGAGTCCCACTGCTGCTCCTCGCGAATGCCAAACAGCGGATAATGACGCGGATCATTGCCTTTGCCGATAATCAGCTCCAGCCGTCCACCCGATAACTGATCCAGCGTAGCGTAATCCTCGGCAACCCGAACCGGATCAAGGATGCTGAGAACCGTAACTGTGGTCAGCAGACGAATCCGTGAGGTGGCGGCAGCAATCGCTGTTAACACAACGGGCGGCGATGAAGACAGAAAAGGTGCGCCGTGTCGCTCACCGATGCCGTAGGCATCGAATCCCAGTCGCTCAGCGAGCTGAGCTTGCTGCAGGATGTTATGGAATTTCTGCTGAGTCGTCAAAACTTCCCCTGTGACGGCATTAGGTAGATTCATCATGAGGCTAAACAAGGCAAATTTCATTGAATGTACTTTCTTGCTTGTATAAAAGTGTCTGCCCGTGTTGTATAATCCTATTGAAATAGTAGGATATTGAAGTTGGAATAACTGTATCATGTTCCTGCTCATTCTTCTAATGGATTTTTTCTATAAGCAATTGGGGACTAAGCCAATCCGGAAATGGAGAAGGACCTTCTACTATATAAGTTGAACTAAAGATTTTACACAATCCACTCCGATGACAGAACAACCTTCCAACGCTGTTATCCCCAGATTTTTTGGATTCCCTTTTTTCAAAGGGGAAAATCCGGTGATAAAGGCGAAGCCTATGCTTCCGATGTAGCTTTCTTGCAGAAAGCTTTTAGCTCCGCTTTTTCAGGTTTTTTCTATCCTCTCCGTTCACGTGTAAATGAATAGTTCGACCTATATAGGATAAAATTGTAAAATAATTGCCACGATTTTTATTGACCACTGTAAAATTTAGGATTAAAATTGGTGTAATCATATAAATTCAAATTTCTGGATTTTAATTGTGGAGGTGGGATACATGGAACCTGCAACTACGATACGCTCAACGATTGAGGATTACATCAGGAAACAGGGATATACCCTTCAATATTTTGCAGATATATCAGGAGTGAATGCCGGGACGCTAAGTGCAATCATTAAGGGAACTCGTCCCATCGCCATGGCGCAGCTTGATCTGATTACCCAGGGCATGAATCTGGAGGAAGGCTATTTCTACGAGACGTACGGTGCGGAGTGCTTCGTGGAATCGGCTCCCCACTGGCGAAGGCTTGAGCCTTTCCTGCAGCGCTGTGCAGAATTGGACAAGCTGGACTGCATCCAGCGGGTCATTCAGCAGGTAACGGACGATCGTTCCTATATCTCGGAACTGTTCGAAATGGCCGAGGATATGCTGGAGCGCGGACAACAAAAAGCAGCCCGCATGTTATACGAATGCGTAGCCGAGTGCGAGAAATACCAGCATTCCGAGCGCCTGGCCCTCTGCCAGTATCGCATCTTCACCCTCTCGCTCGGTCAGAATCAACATGATAACCTCCGGGCCGCCGTGCACTTCGAGCCATATATTAATCGGCTGGATGAGGAGAGGCAGTTGGATGCGATTAAGGACTTGGCGAATACGTATGCTTCACTTCGATATCGGGACAAGGCGTTTGATCTGGCTGAAGAATTAGATCAGAAAACAAAAATTTTACAATCGTATACAAAGAAGAAAATAGATAAATGTGATAGACTCACTGCCTATCCTTTATTCGTATATAGAGCTTATTCCAATTTGCTTAAATCATCGGCATGTGAGAAGCAGGGACGTTATGAAGAAGCTTTGCTCTATACAGAAGTCTATGCCAAGCTTGCTAAAGTCCCTGAACCGGATGAAGAGGATCAGATCTACATTGATAAGTTTGCTGGTTGGGCGGAAGCCAATACTTATTTATATAAATTGATGATGGGTGACCAAAACGTTTTACCTGCATATGTGGAATTTATTGAAAGAAATGAGGAGGAAATTTTACCTGCGATCATTAATATTTTGGAGGCAGCTAATAAGTTTGATAGAAATATTGATGATATTTTGAATAGGTTCAGCGATCGGATTAACTCCGAAATTAATGGTTTAAAAGGGTACACTGAGCAGATGAAAAATGAAATTTATGCAGCATTCTTGTTGGAACGTTCTCTCTACCACTTAAATCGCCATGAATATTCAGAGGGTTTGAAGCAACTTATGTGTTGTCTGAGAGAGTCTGTACGATTTAACAATCAAACAGATATCATTCATTGTATTTCTCTATATGAGAAGTACAAAAACATGGGTACGACTGAAATCGAGTATCAGTATAAACTTATCATGATGGAGGTTCAGAAATCTTATGAAAAAAAAGAAGATCTTCTATGTAATTTTGCTTAGCATAATGATTATTAATATAAATCAATTAGCTAATTTGGATGGTGATGTTATTACACAAATAATGTCTATAACGCATGGCGAAGGAGGACTATAACAGCTAAAGTACATTAAATTTTCAAAAAGGTTTACTTTCAAGTAACGAGAGTAAGCTTTTTTGTATTTTCACTTTCATAGATTGACCAATGTAAAATACAGGATTAAAATAACATTTATTATATCTAATTGAATTATAAGTTATTCGAATGATGGAGGTGAAATCGTGGAATCGGTAACTACGATAACAATACATATTGAGAATTACATGAGAGAGAACGATCTCAAGTTGCAGCATTTTTCCGATATTACTGGGATTAATGTTGGGACATTAAGTGCCATTCTTAAAGGTAGCAGACCGATGTCTATGAACCAACTGAATCAGATCACTTCTGCAATGGGATTAGAAAAGGGCTATTTTTATGAAACTTACGGAGTAGAATCCTTCATTGAATCATCGCCTCACTGGAGACGTTTGGAACCGTACCTACACGAGTGTGCTGAACTAGGTAAATTGCAATGTATACAACAAGTGATCACTCATGTAACGGATGATCGATCCTATATAGAAGAGTTATTTGATGTAGCTGAGAGCTTTTTTGCTAAAGGATTAAAAGAAGCAGCTCTTATTCTGTATGAATGTGTGGCAGACAGTGAGAAATATCAACACTCGGAGCGGTTGGCCTTATGTCAGTACCGTATTTTTTTGCTTCAGAAAACATTGAATAAACTCACTAACCTGAATGCCGCAGTAAAGTTTGAACCCTATATTGATAAATTGAATGAGGAAATGCAACTGGATGCGCTTAAAGATTTAGCTAACTTATATAGCACAATGAATCTATGGGATAAAGTTTTTGAGTTGGCTGAGGAGTTGATTCGGAGAACTGACTTACAAATTCATCTTCAATCCTTGAGACGGAAAAGGAAAACTAGAGTTGCCTGTTATCCTCTTTTCACTTATAAAGCCTATGCCATTCTACACAAGGCGCATGTATCTGGAGAACGTAGGCAATATATAAAAGCTTTAGAGTATACAGGTATTTATGAGGATATAGTGAACAAAGTTAACGATCCAACTGGAGAAGAACAAGAACTAATAGAACTGTTCAAGGGTTGGGCGGAGGGGAATCGACATTTATACAAGGTACTATCAGGTGATTTTGAGGTCTTGAATGATTATCTGGATTACCTAGATGTTAATCATGAGGAAATTTCAACAGCATTCGTATATATTATACAAGCTGCCAATCAGTACTCTTACAATATTGACTATACACTGAATAGATTCAAAAATCAGATAAACGAGATTAGAACAAAGAAATATGTAAAAGTAAAAAGAGCATATAACGAACAGGCATCAAATTTTAGATATATACGCCTATTCTACGAACTAGCAAAATACAGATTAAATCAAAACCAGGTTGATCGAGGGATTAATGATCTAATCACTAGTCTCCAACGGTGTGTCTCAAGCAATGATGACATGATGTGTATCAAATGCATTGACTTATACGGAAAATATAGAGATCGCGCCAGTAAGACCCAGGAAGAGCAGTATACAAAACTAATAGATAAATTAGGTGTACCGACTTTTCGATCGTGAAATATCTAAGAAGGGACGGTGAAGAAAATGTCCAATATACGTTCCTATATTGAAAATCACTTGAAAGACAATGGGTATAAACTACAACAGTTTTCAGAAATTGTTGACATTAATGTGGGTACATTAAGTGCGATCATCAAAGGAACCAGACTGATGTCAATGAATCAACTAGACCAAATCACATCAGCAATGGGTTTGGAACAGGGTTACTTTTATGAAATGTATGGAGTTGAATGTTTTATTGAATCTTCACCCCATTGGAGGCGATTAGAACCGTTTATATATCGTTGTGCTGAGCTTGGTAAGCTGGATATTATTCAAGAAGTCATTACTCATGTGACAGATGATCAATCCTATATTGATGAGTTATTTAATGTAGCAGAGAGTCTCTATAATAAAAGCATGAATGAAGCGGCACTCATTTTATATGAATGTGTGGCCGATAGTGAGAAGTATCAACATTCGGAGCGGTTGGCCCTTTGCCAGTACCGCATTTTCTTGTTGCATAAAACACTGAGTAAGTTTGATAATCTCAATGCAGCGGTAAAGTTCGAACCGTATATTGATAAATTAAATGAAGAAGTGCAATTGGATGCAATTAAAGACTTGGCTAACGTGTATATGACGATACATTTGTGGGACAAGGTTGATGCATGGGCACGGGAACTGGAACGGAAAGCAGAATTCCAATTAAAAATTCAATCCCGTAGGCGAAAAAATAAAAGAAGGCTAACAGCCTATCCTCTTTTTACATATGTAGCCTATGCACACTTATTAATAGCAAGCGTTTATGATGCCCGTAAGGAATATGAAAATGTCCTAAAGTATACAGAAAAATACTTGGAAATAGTTGAAGTTGAGAATCCTACACAAGAAGATCAACAAATAATAGATTTGTTCCGAATATGGGGAGAAGGGAATCAATATGCCTCCCAATTAATGCTTGGTCAAGAAAATGTAATCGATTCTTATTTGAATTATATCGAAAACAACCCATCAGAAATATTAGCTGGATTCGTTAATATTTTGCAAGCAGCTAATCAGTATTCTTTTAACATTGACTTTGCTCTAGATAGATTTAAGAACCAGATCAAATTGTTTAATACAGACATGCACTTTAAAGGTGGTTATAACGATCAAATGTTAAACCACGGGTATCAAGATTTTTACTATGAATTGGGATATTATCAAATGAAACAACGTAATTACTTACTTGGGATTGATGCCTTACTCATGTGTTTAGATCTCTCTTCTTCAAGTAAAGATGACCTGATGTGTATTAAATGTTTGGATTTGTACGGGGAGTATAGGAGCGAAGCCAATGAAACACAGATCAGAAAGTACAAAAATGTAGTAGAAAAGTTAAGTTTGCCGACTTTTTGATAATGAAATATCTAAGAAGGGACGGTGAAGAAAATGTCCAATGTACGTTCCTATATTGAAAATCACTTAAAGGATAAAGGATATAAACTACAGCAGTTTTCAGAAATCGCTGACATTAATGTGGGTACATTAAGTGCGATCATCAAAGGAAGCAGACTTATTTCAATGAACCAACTAGACCAGATTACCTCTGCAATAGGTTTGGAACAGGGGTATTTTTATGAAATGTATGGAGTTGAATGTTTTATTGAATCTGCGCCCCATTGGAGGCGATTAGAACCGTTTATATATCGTTGCGCTGAACTTGGTAAGCTAGATATTATACAACAAGTCATTACTCATGTGACAGATGATCATTCATATATAGATGAGTTGTTTGAAGTAGCCGAAGATTTGTATAACAAAGGAATGAAGCAAGCAGCACTTATTTTGTATGAATGTGTGTCTGAATGCGAAAAATATCAGCACTCTGAACGATTGGCTATGTGTCAGTATCGTATATTTCTGATAAGTATGGGTTTTGACCAAAAAGAAAACAGAAGAATTATTTCAAAGTTTGAACCTTTTATAGAGCGATTAGATCAGGACTATCAATTGGATGCAATTAAGGATTTGGCGAATGCTTACTGGGGATTGCATGAGTGGAATAAAATGAAGGATTTATCGCAAGAACTTGAGAGACGAGCTAACCTGGCTATGAAACAAACTAAAAAGCGTGTATCTAAATCTCAATATCCCTTCTTCGTATACAAAGCCTACGCCAACTTACTTTTTTCTAACTATTGTGATTATGCTAAAAATTACAAAGAAGCCTTAAAGTACACTGATATATATGAGAAAATCATTGAGAATGAAGCGAAAGTTTATGCAGATATTGAAGTTCTTCATAAATTTAGAGAATGGGCGAAATTCAACAAATGTTTGTATAAAGTCATGATGGGAAGAAAAGAGGTCATCCCTGAATACATCACTTACATTGAACATAGTGAAGAGGAAATTCTCCCTGCAATGGTCAAAATTCTTCAATCAGCAAATAGATATCAATATGATATAGATGAGGTGTTGATTAGATTTAAAGCTCAAATTGACGCTAAATTCAGTGACGTACGTTCACAAGGAAGATATACTGTACAGAGTTGGTATTATCGAAGAGTGGTGCTATTCTACGAATTGGCCTTCTACTACTTTAACAAGAAGAGGTTTGAACTCGGAGCTGTTTCTCTGTTAATAAGTTTAGAGTTAAGTATTTTTGTCAAAGATGACGTTCTGATCTCAAAATGTGTAAACCTTTATGGGCAGTTTAAGGAGCATTTAACTAATCAAGATCATGATAAATATAAACTACTAATAGATAATATTTATATAGAAGCGAGTTTATAGTTTAGCCTACTGCAATCAGTAGGTTATTTTTTATTTTTATTTCCTTGGAAAGATAGAGCGCAAGGCCTTTTCTAAAGAATTCTTTTTACAATATTATGCAAAACATAATATGTTCTAAAAAGCACTTGTAGTCATGAGCGAAACTAATAGCTTACTCATATTGAATGTTTTTCTAGAATGTCCTAGAGAGGTACATGCCATGAGAGAACTAAGTATCTTGAAAGACCAAATCGAGCAAGGTCGGCAAGAGTTGAGTCGCTTGGTAGATCAATATGGAATCCCGAATGTGAAAGTACTTGAGCAGTCTATGGCGTTGGATGAGCTAATTAATGAGTATAATCGATTTACTTTAGGAATGAATATGAATATTAAAAAGTAAAATACAATACACATACTGATTTTAAGACAATTCCGAAAGATGTTAAGTCATAGGTAAAGGTAGAACTAAAGTTTCCTCGCTTACTCTATTTTTATTTTTGGGTATTTATTCATAAGAAGATTTTTTTAGTATTTTTTGCAAAATATTTTAAGATTCTTATGGGGGTCAATTATATTGTACTTCAGTTTTATAAAAAGATTGACGTTCTTTATTCTTTTTCTGGAAACGGAGGTGAACGATATATAGATGCGTAATTTTTGAAGTGTTGCTGGTTGATCTTTAACGTTTTTCAGTCCAAAAAAAAGGAGAATTTCAAAATGAAAAAAAATTCATTCTTAAAAATGTTGTCTGTCGCTGTTATGAGTACAGGATTAGCATTTGGTAGTATTGCTCCAACATTCGCAGCGGAGAACGTGGAAATTCCGGATACTTCAATTATTGGTTCTGAATCATATGTAGCCCCAGTGCCAGGGGCGAATAACGATGGATTTTCAACATTTGCGACAGTTTCAACTCATTCTTGGCTGAAAAGCTATAAAAATTTGTATGGAATTACAGTTGCAACCCAAGAAGCGTTCGCTCAATGGACTTGGGATGACGGTAAAATAACAAACTTCGGTAATTTGTGGCAAAATAATTCTACTGCTCCGCTCTACGGTTTCAAAGACGAAGAGAACAAATGGAATTATAAATATACTTCAACGGGTCAAACGAACCAAGGCGTATTGTCTGAGAGCGGAATTCCTACACCATGGGGTCACGCAGGAGGATCAGAATTTACAAGTCGTATTCTAATTAATGTTTCTTCGACTGGCAGCTCAACTGCTCAATAAGTTAGACAACATATGAAAAATACAAATACTTGGATGGGTATATAATGACCTTATCCAAGTATTTGTTGGTATAAAGGATGAGAGTCGAAAGGAGCTAATATGAACAGAATTCTGAAAGTAGATAACTTGAAGATCAAATTTAAAAATGATCTGATCCTAAATAATATTTCTCTTTCTCTCAATGCTGGTGATGTTTATGCATTGGTCGGAATCAATGGTTCTGGCAAAACGACTTTATTATCCAGCTTAGCTGGACTCCTCTCACCAACCTCAGGAAATATTTTTATTGAAGAGAAATTAAATCAATTTAACCAAACGAGTATGTCATTCCAACCCACTTCTTTCTACTCCCATTTAACGGGTAACGATAATGTACGATTATTATCTCCTGATCCCCAAAGAGCATTGAAAATATTAAAAAAACTGGATCTGACTACACCACAAATAATGAAAAAGAAAGTGAAGACGCTATCTTTTGGTCAGAAACAACGACTAGGGATAGCTATTGCTCTTTCGAAGAATGCGAAAGTTTATCTTTTGGATGAACCAACAAATGGACTCGATCATTACTCCTATAATAGGTTGGTTGAAGTAATTCAAGATATGTCACATCAAGAATGTTGTTTTGTTATAGCGAGTCATGAGTGGGATGTAATAGAACATTGCTGTAATAGACTTGGTATGATAATTAATGGACGAATTGAAAAAGAATTGGATATATCTGATTATAATGATGGTGTGCAACCCAAATTAATTCAAATCAAAGTAAATGCAGAGTTTAGCACGAATGAACTTTTGGAACTAGATGGAGTACTGAATGTAAACAGGTTAGATCGTTTTTCTTGGAAAATTACGCTTGATAAAAATTGTACATTTGAGGCTTTTCAAGATGCATTACGCCAAAAAAATGTTTCGATTAACGAATGGATTACTTTGAATCCTGTACAAGAATGGGAATATATTTACAATCAGCTTGTAGAGGGGGGAAATCATGATTAAATCCTATACGAATGAATGCATTAAGCTTATGAAACACCCGTTCAGTATATGGTCAACTATGATCTTCCTGGTATTTGTTATATACACATATTTAAGTGTCGGATCAAATTTTCAAAACTCCTTCCAAGCATTTATGGATAATAGCGGATATTCTCTGGAGCAAACATATCAATTTATCAGTGGTACAGATCCTTCCGGCAGTTCTTTATCCGCGATGTTATTTATCTTGAGTCCTAAAATGGCAATAGCCTATTCACTGGCTTCTATAAATGCCCTAGGACCGATCGTAATCTCGATCATTGGTGCGCTGATATTTGGAATAGAATACCGTAGCTTTACGCTCAGACAATTATGGGTTAAAGGCTTGACGCGTGTAGAAGTGCTGCTTGCAAAAGTGATGGCTATATTTACATTTATACTTTTGTTTATGCTGCTGACAATACTAGTGGGCATTGTGTTTAGCTATGTCACTCCAGCTGTTTTTGATCTTCCGATGGATTTAGTAAACACGAAAGTAATAACGATTAAAGATTATTCTCTACAAATGTTAGGTTCTATTATAAGTCTATTATTGTGGGGGATGTTTGCAGGTTGCATCACCGTTTTGAGCAAAAGTTTAATGGCGGGCATCATCGTTGGTTTTATCTACCCAACCCTTGAATCATCAGTGTTCCATAGCTGGTCTATAGGACAGTACTTACCTTTATTTATTCAAAAATCAATGCTCCCTATTTTATTTAGAGATACGGCTTATGGAGGAATTGTATCATTCTACGATATGCCTGACATTTATTCTGTAACGACAAGCATGCTGTTTACCTTAGCGTATACATTGTTTTTCCTGTTAGTAACATGGATTGCTTTAAAGAAACAAAGGACTCTCATGCCATAGAGGTCTTTTAGACGGCGATATTCTTAAATTAACATGAATTAGCCTTTTCTAAGATAGGCTCTTTTTTGAACAGATGGATTGTCACAGCATACAATTGGGCTGGAAGTTTAAAAATAAGAATAAGCCAGCTCTTATAATTACAAGCGGCTTATTTTTAATCAATCTTATATGTCATTCCAACTCATCCAGCCTGAAGCTTAGATTTAAAGATCAGCTTCTTGAATGAACTTAAAGTGAAAAACAATACAAGACACATACCTAATTTCACACCGATATCTGAGAGGCGTTGAATGTTGCCAGCGGCGAAAACGTTGTATCCATTGGTGACAGCTGAACTAAAATGATCCCCAAAGAACAGATAATATGATCCGAAAATGACCATATGAGAAACTGTATACAAGATAGAGAAGGCGAAGGGCATCAAAGAGATGTAGATATTTTTACTGATAACAAACAATATGAGTGTTTGAACAGCTAGGATCAGACCACCAATAAGCATGAAGCTATTGCGCCCTGAAAAATCATAAGCGCCGCTGAAAAATAAATTCTCAAAAAGCGTAAATGAATCGAGGCCACCAAAAATATTTTTAAAAAGGCCCAGATATGCCTGCAAATATCCTAATCCAAATAAAATAGGAACGGACAATAGACACCAACGATCAGTGTTTTTGCGAGTCAGCAACAGAGCACTGCTCAAGGCACATAGTGTAATGAAGGCTATAGGGAAAAGTTCGAACACACTGTTATGAACATCATAATAATGAAGAGCCACTCCTGTGAACAGGGAGCTAAAATACAGGATGAAGCTCATGATTATAAACTGTAGAATCAGTTTACTTGATAGACCGTAAGTCTCTTGAGTCAATTTAGTTCTGATGCTGATCGGATCGCCAAAAGACGCTATAGCTTTGGTGGTGGCTTGTTCTTCAGTGCATCCCTCATTGATATGATGCTCTTTGGAGGAGTGTATATGAGCAGCCATTTCTTCGGCTAAATCGCTACGCTCTCGTTTAGATAAGAATGATTTCTTAAAAACTTGGTCCAAATAGGATTGAATGTCCATTCGCCGTTCCTCCTAAAAAAATATTAATGATATGTGTATTTTGTTCCCATGAGGTTTTGATCGATTCAAGTCGAAGTTGGCCATCATCTGTTATCCTGTAATATTTTCGTCTAGGCCCACCTTCTTGTTCACCCCAGTAGCCTTCAATGTAAGTATTAGCTTCCAGCCTCTTTAATGCAGGATATAGCGTACCTTCCTTGAGCAGGAATGCCCCATCGGTTACTTGATTAATGTGTTGAGATATTTCGTAACCATAAGCATCTCTTTGACTCAAAATAGACAGCACAATACCGTCGATATATCCCTTAATCATTTCATTTTTCAACTGATACACCACCTACTATGTAATTCTATGTAGTTAAATTAACATATATTTGAAAATGGTTCAAGGAGATAGGGTTATATGTGGGATTAATGTTAAACAAAATCCAATTGTAAATAAAGTAGCCTATACTTAAGTCAAAATGGGTAATAAAAATAGCTGTTAAAATTATTAACAAAATATTGTATAATTGGAATATATTTTTGTGTGTTATTCTCAATACAGCATGTAACAATGGATCAATTGGAGGTTGTATTTTGAAAATAACTCGTGAATACTTCCGTCTGTTTACTAAAATGATGTTAAGCAACAAAGTAGCATTCGTATGGTATTTGTTATTTCCCCTCATTGCTTTTTTTATCTTTAATTATCAATGGCTTACTCAGGGGCCTGAGATCAATGAGTTCTACATCCAAACGAGTGTATTTGTTTCATATATTATCTTTGTCATGTCCATCGATGTGACGACCAATCTGATCTCTTTAAGGGAGAGCGGTTTTTTCAAGATGTTCAAATTTATCTCGGGTAGTAAGTACCCCATCATTTGGGGGAAGGCTCTGAATCAGATTGGTTTTCTGTTCGTGACCATTCTTCTGTTCTCGCTAGTAACGGGAGTGATATTCCTGGATAGCTTTGGGCAGGTTGCTTTGTTTCTCGCCGTGTCTTTAACAAGCTGTATATTGGGATCTGTCATGGTCATTTTATTAACGCTTATCCTCATGCTTCTTCCCGTAAGGCAGGATTCGCTGAATGCGGTGGTCAGTATGAGTTTACTGGTCATGTTTTTTCTATCAGCAAAGGGACTGGCGTATTCAACAGATTATGGTCTACTTCTGGTGTTCATCAACCCTATGGAATACGTAAGAAATCTAACTTTTCTATTAGCAGAATGGTTTATGGATAGCCCGTTCCCACATTTGAGTCTGATCAACATGAGCTTCATCACACTTTGTTATGTTACCTGCGGACTTATCGCACTCAAGTTTGTGAAAGTCGTATCCAGAACACATCGGACATAGCAGGAGGATCTATGATTAAAATTGAAGATTTGAGCTTTTCTTATCCTAAAGCCTCTCGCAAAAATCTGGATCATTTACATGTGGAGTTTCCCGAACAGACCGTTAATATGATCATTGGCAAAAATGGTTCTGGCAAAACGACTTTATTTGATCTGATCGCGAATGTGATTAAACGTCCGCCAGAAATACAAGGTATTCCTGATGAGAAGGAGATTATCTACCAGCTGCAGGGTCTGTTGTTTCCTCTAACTTTGAAGGCTAAAGACCTCTTTCGTTTTTTCCTGTACTCTGATCACTCCAACCGTATTGCAGTGAATAATGAACCTTATGTAGATGAAGATATGAGTCCAGTTGAGGTGGATTTGGTACAGCGTGTATGGAATATGGAGTTTGGACAGCTATCTGTTGGGGAGAGGCGCTATCTATGTATTCTGGCGATCACATTAATGAAGAGAAAACTGTACATCTTCGATGAACCATTGGCGGGTATCGATCCTGAAATGCGTTATCATATTTTAAAAAGGATCGAAAAGCTGGCACTCCATAATGAGTGCACTGTGCTGGTCTCGAACCATCACTTGCAGGATATTGCCAATATCCAGTGTGTTCTGCATTTTATTCATCAAGGCAAAATAACCTTTAGTGGGTTATATGAGACATTTATTGAAATGGGAGATGGAGTGAATCCTGACTTAGCGTTTTTGGAGCAGGTGAAGTAGGGAGAAGTGTTGCATTTTCAAAAAACGCAGTTACTCATTTTTAATTTGAACCGAGGGTGGGGAGGGGAAAAGCTATTTTTTATTTTCCATCCTAGAAAAGGAAGAATGTAATGCTTTTTCTAAAGAATTATTTTTACAATATTATGCAAAGCATAATATGTTATAAAAAGCACTGTAGTCATTAGCAAAATATATATCTTACTCATATTAGTGGTACTTATGAATGTAAAGAACCAACGGGGTTATACTTTTACTGGCAAGATACTATTGGTTGATGACTAGACTTGATTTCACAATTTTGGTAATTTAATAACGCATACAATAGCAATATTATATTACTAAAGGAGAATTTAAATTTGAAAAGTAAAATGAATTTCTTAGTTCCCCTTATCTGTTCTATTGTATTATTTGTTATTGGATTTCAGTTTATTGCTCAAAGTACTGATTGGGGTATGGACAAAGCTATGTTGGTTTTGGCAGAATACCAAAATGTAAAGTCTGATACCTCTGATATCTTTGGTAGTTTTATAAACTCAGAGATTTGGTCGTATAAAATTGAAGGAATATTATTGATATTTATAGGGATGTTAATGTTGTATTTAGCAAATTCATTACGAAATAAATAAGGCAGGGGCTGTCCCATAAGTCATAAAATTGGCTAGGGACAGCCCTGTTTTCTAAATTGTAGCAACAAAAAAATGGGTCTGGCAAAACGACTTGATCTGATCGCAAATGTTGATTAAACGTCCGCCAGAAATACAAGGTATTCCTGATGAGAAGGGGATTATCTAACAACTACAGGGTTTGTTATTTCCTCTAACTTTGAAGGCCAAAGACCTCTTTCGTTTCTTCCTGTATTCCGATTGTTCTGCATTTCATTCATCAAGGTAAAATCACCTTTAGCGGATCATATGAGACATTTATTAAAATGGGTGATGGGGTGAATCCTGACTTGGCGTTTCTGTGAAATGTGGATGGATCACGATATGTGGATAAAACATAAGACCGCGCATCCATATGTTGTATGTGTTTTTAATTAATGGACATTTTAAAAAATACTGAACTTATGAAACTAAACCTTTGCAAACAATCATTTGATTTTGCAAAGGAATAAAATATGAATTTTTTGGCAATGTATCCTAAAATGATGTAAAACGAGGGGGTGCATGCTATGGGTGAACCGAAGCAGATCAAAGATCGAATTGAACGGGATAGGCAGAAGTTACGTCGGTTGGCGGAGAATCATGGCATGCAGGATAACAAAGTCCTCGAACAGTCCATGGTGTTGGATGAGCTAATCAATGAATATTATCGTTTCCAATATAAAAAACATATGATGCAGAGACAACCGATTGCTTAATGCAGTCGGTTTTTTATTGTGACCAAAAAGAAGTCGACCGCAATGCTGAAGTCGGCTTTTTAATGTTTTCCGAAAGTTAAATCACGCTCCCGCCAATTCCCCTGATAACAGCGCTCAAGCCTCTTCCTCTTTAAATTCCGTACTAAATCCATAGCTTACAGGATCGTCACGACATCTCTAAACTGGATATGATGACCTCAATTCATCCGGAATGGATGCATCTGTTGGTTCCAACGGATTGAACCGTCTCATCGAACAACAGCGAGGTCTCATACAATGAAACGAAGGAGGGGGACAAGTGAATGGCAGAAAGGACGTTGAACTTTGTTCGTTCAATCCGAAAAAGCATAAACCTGCGCTCCAAGCTGCTAGTGCTTTTTCTGGCATTGACTCTCTTGCCGCTTAGCTTGCAGGGGGTGATGAGCTACGCCCATTTTTCGCAGACACTGGATCGCAAGACAGAGCAATTCACCATTGATATGGTGCGGCAGATCAACACCAATCTGAACCGAATGCTCAAGGATTTTGAGCGGTTGTCGCTCTTGCCGCTCTATGACCAGACCGTTCTTGGCATCCTGAGGAAGTACGATGGTTCGATGGGTTCAGGGACGTGGGCGAAGTCGGATGATTATCAGAGAATGAAGCTGTATACGTCAGCTCAAGCCTATGATCGGCCAGAGATTCGAGGCATTCATCTGATCAGCAACAGCGGTATCCTGTTCTCCAATCTGGACTCCCTTGCGGTCAAACCCGTCTGGGACGGCAGCCAAGAGAAATGGTTTTCCGAATTGAGGAGCACCGAAGGCATATGGCACTTGCTTCCCCCGCATATTCCCGGCTACTACGTAAGTGGTCAGGAAGCGGAATACATCACCGTGGGCAGAGAGCTACGTGATCCGGGGACGCTCCAGCGGCTGGGGTACATTTTGATCGATATCCGGCTGGAGGCCTTTGGACAGCTATTATCCAATCTGAATTTTGAGCAAAAGGCAAGTCTGATGATCGTGGATAGCCAGCATCGTCTTATTTTTGAAAAAACGTCTACAGACGGGTTATCCGCTTATGCTCCTTTGTTATCCCATGGAAAGCTTCAGGATTATGCAGACAATCAGAAGATAGAACTGGATGGACGTTCCTACCTCCATGTAAGGCATCATTCGGGATATTCGGGGTTGTCCGTGATCAGCCTGACGCCAATTACGGTCATTCAAAAGGAGTCGGGGGAGATGCTGACCTTTACGATGGGACTTGCTCTTCTCTGTATGGCGGCTGTAGCGACCCTTGCCGTACTCGTATCTTATAGAGTCACGCGTCCGCTTATTCGTCTGAAACATCATATGATTCGGGTGGAACAGGGTGATTTCAGCCAGCGGGTTACTCAATACAGCAGTGATGAACTGGGGCAGATCAGCAGAGGATTTAACCGCATGATGGAGGAGATTCACCGCCTGTTTCATGAGGTGTATATGCTCGAAATTCAGGAACGGGAAGCAGAGCTGTCGGCGCTACAGAGCCAGATGAACCCTCATTTTATATACAACACACTGGAGTCGATCAACATGATGGCTGTCCGCCAGAGGCATGCCGAAGTATCTGCAATGGTGACAGCGCTTGGCAGGCTACTGCGATATACCATTGATAAGGCAGATCGCATGGTGACGCTGCGGGAAGAGCTGGCGTTTGTCGATTCTTATGTGCGAATTCAGCAAGTGCGTTACAACGGTGAACTGGAGATCATCTATGACATGGAGGAAGAAGTTAACGACTGTCTTGTTCCCAAGCTGATCCTGCAGCCGCTGGTGGAAAATGCGATCTGCCATGGGATTGAAGGACGGCTAGCAGGCGGCGGCACGGGAGGTATGATCTGGGTATCTGCCGTTTTATTCGATCAGGAACTGCTCATCAGTGTTAGGGACAACGGCAAAGGAATGGAACAGGAGGAGCTGGATCGGTTAAATGCTTCTATCTCTGGACAGACCTTTTCTGGACAAAACGTGCACTCACCCGCTAATCCCATTCTGCATCGTCGTGCCGGGGAGAGCCTGGGCCTGCACAATATCGCTCAAAGGCTGCATCTGGTGTATGGAAAAGACAGCGGACTAAGTGTTGATGGCAGCCCCGGGCAAGGGCTGGTTGTTACCTTATCCATTCACCTTCAACGGAAAGGGGATTGATACGCATGTATAAAGTGCTGCTGGTGGAGGATGAAACGGTAATTCGTCAGGGATTACGAGAGTTGATTGTACAGGCGTCCCCTCAGTTTCAGGTGGTGGGGGAAGCGGCAAGCGGAGCCGAGGCACTGGAGGTACTGCGTTGTGAAGTGCCGGATGTATTAATCACGGATATCCGTATGCGCGAGATGGATGGATTGACGTTGGTTTCATTAGCAAGAGAGATGTACCCTGATCTGCTGATGCTTATCATTAGCGGGTACGGAGAGTTCGAATATGCACGCAGGGCGATGGAACACGGGGTATTAAGTTATCTTTTGAAGCCAATCGAACGTCATGAACTGGTGAAATGTTTGCAAAAAATGCAATTGCTGCTGGACCGCAGAACCGGTCTCTCTACACTTCCTATCCCCGAAACCTCTGGCGCAGCCAACCCGGAACACGGGGAACCACGCAAAATTATTCGCAGCGTGAAAGAGCATATCCATCAGCATCCCGATGGCGATCTGCGGCTCCAGACGGTTGCTTCACTGGTCAATCTGAACCCGACGTATCTGAGCCAGTTGTTCAAAACCGAGACAGGCATCAACTATTCCGAATATATCGCGGAGGCACGAATGGAGCGGGCCAAGTGGCTGCTGGCCAACACCGGACTCAAAATCTATGACGTTGCCCGGTTATCCGGATATCAGAGTCCGAAACATTTCATGTTGGTTTTTAAACAGCAGATGGGGTGTACGGCAGGGGAGTATCGTGATGGATACAGTTCGAAAAAACCTCTTTAAAAAACGTACCATTTCTGCAACTGACGTGATTTAGGAGCAAAGAGCGCTTTCGATATACTGAGGTGGCACAGGAATACCATAACGTCCATAAGGGGGGATTTCCATGAAAAAGGCAGGACTGATGCTGATTCTCGCGCTTATGATTACAGCTTTAATTGGATGCACAAGCAGCAATACGGGCGGGGCTTCTAACGCCTCTGGCGGAGAGAACGACAAGGTAGAACTGAAATTCATGATGTGGGGTAATCAGGCACACATTGATGTGTACAACAAGCTGATTGATGGCTTTACCAAAGAAAATCCGGGCATCAAGGTAACGATGGAATCGGTACCCTTTGCCGATTATCAGCAGAAAATATCGGTGCTTGCCGCTGGCGGCTCGCTCCCTGATCTGGCCTGGGTATCGGAACGCATGATACCGCAGTTCAAGTCCAATCACATCCTGGCCGACGTGTCGGCGTTCAAGGATGATGCACAATTTAAGCTGGACGATTACATTCCCAGCACGCTGGATCTCTTCCGTGAGGGAGATCAACTGTTAGGCTTGCCGTTTTCCACACCGCCTGTGGTGATGTTTTATAATCATACGCTCTTCGACAAGGCCGGGCTGACCGATCCGAATACGTTGGCTGCCAAAGGCGAGTGGACGTGGGAGCAGTTCGAGGCTTCTGCCAAAGCAATAACCAGCAAGGATGCGGCGAATCGCATCTATGGGGCTAACTTTTTTCGGGACTGGAAGACCTGGGCCGTGCTTTCTTCATATTCCTGGTCTAACGGAAGCGGGCCGTTCAACGAAGATATGACAGCGTTTACCTGGAATGATGAGTACGGAATACAGACCTTTGCCATGCTGGAGCGCATGATGTTTACCGATGAATCCCACCCGAAAGCGGGCGAGCAGGTGAGCTTTGATGCAGGCAATGTGGGCATGTTCTTCGATAACTACAGCTATGTGTCCAAAGCAAGGGAGATCAAGGATTTTGAATGGAGTATTGCACCTATGCCGTCCGGCTCACAGGGCAGCGTACCGATGTTGGGGCAGGCAGGTTATGCGATGTTTAAGGATAGCAAATACCCGGAGGAAACGAAGAAATTGCTGAAGTATTTTGCGAGTGAACAGGGAACGCAAGCAACCGCAACGTACTTTGTGCCTGCGCGTACTTCGGTGCTGAACTCCGACGCCTTTATCGAGCAGCCGAATAACCCGAGCAAAGAGCATATCGTGCAGGCGGTCATTGATGAAATGCCGAAAGCCCGTCTGATTCCGGGACATATCCGCTGGCAGGATATTGATAACGCGGTACTGCAGGGGTTTGACCGATTATTCGCCCGTACAGCCTCGCCAGAGGATAATTTGAAACAAATGCAGACGGAAGTGCAGCGCATATTGCAGCCCTGACGAGAGGGAGAGAGTGAAGGAGTGCGGGAGATGAAGAGTAAATGAGAATAGAGCGTAGGGAGGACAGGAAAATGACGTAAAGAAAAATGACGAAAAAAAGGAAAATGATAGGAAATGAGGCGTATGAAGAGTGAGAGAAGTGAGGGGATGAAACAGGTGGATGATATGAAGAAGGGTCAGCAGACGGAGCAGATGCAGCAGCGGTCACAGAGGACGGAACAGACACAGGAGTCACAACAGATACATCATCCGCAGGGGGTGCAGAAGCTGGAATGTTTATATGAAGCCGGTCAACTTTGGACTAAGCAAAATACGCCAAAGACAGGTCAACTGCAAGCTATGCTGGAGCAAAAACCGCTGTCGCTCATCGTCAGTCTGCCCGGGAATGATCTCGCACTGGCTCAGGCGGCACGGGAGGAAGGTGCGGATGCTCTGAAGGTGCACTTTAATGTGGGCCATCGCGCAAGCGGCAACCATTTTGGTTCGCTGGATGAATACACCGAGGTATTTCGGGCGATCCGCTCGGAGTTCGCTGGTCCATTCGGCGTTGTGCCATCCGGGAGTATCGAAGGGACACGGAGAGAAGATGTGGAGCGCCTGGCGGATCTAGGCTTTGATTTCTACTCGATCTATGCGCATCATCTGCCTTCTTTTATGTTGCAAGACCATGGGCTGGAATCTACGTTTGCGATTAACAACGAGTATGATGTGTCTCTGGTGGCATCTGCTGCACATTTCGGTTTTACTGCACTGGAGGCTTCGATTGTACCCGGCAAAGAATACGGCACCCCGCTCAGCTTTGCGGACGTGCTTCATTATCGGCAGCTGGTCTTGCAGGCCGGAGTACCGGTACTTGTTCCTTCCCAGCGTAAGTTGGTACCGGAGGATGTTCCCGTGCTTCATCACAGTGGCATTAAAGCTATTATGCTCGGGGCAATGGTTACAGGTAAAACGGAGGATCAACTGCGCAGAGCGGTGAATAGCTTTCGCAATGCGATTGACCGTCTGGGGCAAAAGGAGCCTTTGGGCTCGGAACGGGATGTTCCGGAATCATCTGCGACTGGACATTCTGACCCTCCCGATCCTACGGAACTTTTAGATGGTTTGGGTTCAGGGAGGGATGGCTCGTGAGCCGATCCAAAAAGCGGAGACGTGGAGGGCCGCTCGCCAGGGAAGCGCAGATTGCTGGCTGGTTGTTTATTTCACCGATGGTGCTGGGCTTTACTTTGCTGCTTCTGTTCCCAATGGGGCTTGCGTTTTATATGAGCCTGACGGATTGGCCGCTGCTTGGGGAGCACCATTTTATCGGACTAGACAATTACCGGGATATTATGACGGATGCCATGTTCTGGGAAGTGCTTGGCAATACGGTTTACTTTACGGCAGGTCTGGTGCCGCTGAATATCGTACTCGCTTTGCTGCTCGCCCTGCTCTTATCCAAAAGCATTCGAGGGATCGGCCTTTTCAGAACGGCCATTTTTGTCCCGGTTATGACATCATTAATTGTTTGGGCCATCGTGTGGAAGCTGATGTATGCAACGGAGTCGGGGTTAATCAATCAGCTACTATTGATGATGGGCATTAAAGGTCCTGCTTGGCTGTACGATCCGGATCTGGCGATGCCTGCCGTTATTGTGACGAGTGTGCTGAAAAATGTCGGTCTGAATATGGTGCTGTTCATTGCAGCACTTCAGCAGGTACCGCGTTCCCTGTACGAAGCGGCGACACTGGATGGCGCGGGCAGAAGGGCTTCTTTTTTCAACGTCACCCTGCCTATGATTACGCCGACCGTATTTCTGACCGTGGTGATGACCGTCATTGGGTCGCTCAAAGTATTTGGACAGATCTATGTCATGACCCAAGGCGGGCCGAGCAACAGCACGAAAGTTCTGGTCTATTACATCTGGGAAAAAGCATTTAAGCTGTTTCAGTTCGGCTATGCTTCATCCCTTGCATACGTGCTGTTCCTGATTGTGCTGATTCTGACGCTGCTGCAATGGCAGCTCCGAAAGAGGTGGGTATTTGGTGAAGGCGATGCCTAGATTGACAGGCCGGAGGTTCGGGACTGCTGTTGGCACCTATTTGATACTGACGGCAGTTTCGCTGATCATGATTGTTCCGTTGATCTGGATGGTCTCGACATCCCTCAAGGAACCGCAGAGCATATTTACCTATCCACCACAGTGGATACCGGACAGCTTGCAATTTCAGAATTATATCGATGTGTTTCGATTGATTCCGTTTCATCGTTTTTATGGGAACAGTGTGTATATCTCTGCGTTGGTGGTGCTTGGCACAGTGTTTTTTGCTTCGCTTGCGGGTTATGCCTTTGCCAAGATTCCGTTTACGGGAAGGAATGTGGTTTTTCTCATTTTGCTGAGCGCGATGATGATTCCACATGAAGTCACAGCGATTCCGATGTTTCTGTTTATGCGGCAGCTGGGGTGGATCGATACGCATCTTCCGCTGATTTTACTGCCGATCTTTGGCGCGGGCGGTGTGTTTGGCATCTTTGTGATGCGGCAGTTCTTCATTACGGTGCCGACTGAGCTGGAGGAAGCGGCGATGATTGACGGCTGCAGCCGGTTTCGGATTTATTGGCAGATTATGCTTCCCCTTGCCAAGCCGGGCATGGCGACTCTGACTATTTTTACATTTGTGACGAGCTGGAATGAATTCTTTGATCCGTTGATTTTTATCAATTCGAGAGAGCTGATGACGTTACCGCTGGGATTGTCCCTGTTCACGGATGAGGTGGGCACAGCCTGGCAGTATTTGATGAGTGCAACCGTGATGGCGACGGTGCCTCTATTGATCGTCTTTTTCCTGGCGCAGCGGCGTTTCATTGAGGGTGTGGCGATGACGGGATTGAAGGAGTAGTCGGGATGGAGAAGCGGGGGATGCAATGAATATGAGGGGGTGTGAACATTTGTAACGGTTTGGGAAAAGGGTTGTGGTGGAGTGAGGAGATTGTGTAGCTACTGGGAGGGAAGGGGAGAGTGAGAGAGAACTGAAAGGTAACAGAAGGATGGATTTAGTACGGTGAGAGCGGGATGAGCGCAAGAGGATCGGGCGAGAGTAGGTAGAGGGATTCAATCCATTATTCATATGGAAGAGCAGCGTATCGTATGGAAGGGAGAGGGCTCATTTGAATGAAGTGGCGAATGTCAAAAGGGAAACGGCGGATGTTGTCATCGTCGGAGGCGGTCCTGCAGGCATAGCGGCGGCGATTGCAGCAGGGAGGCAGGGTGCTCGCGTGGTGCTAGTGGAACGCTACGGATTCGTTGGCGGGATGTCAACGGCTGCTATGGTCTACCCGTGGATGACGTTTCATACCGAGCAGGGTGAGCAGGTCATTCGGGGGATTGCACAGGAGATTGTGGATCGCTTGCAGGCACGCGGCGGTTCACCTGGACATCTACGTGATACGGTTGGATTTGTGCATAGCGTGACACCGTACGATCCGGCCGTCTATCAGGTGGTTGCGGCAGCGATGTTGAAAGAGGCGGGTGTTCGGCTGTTGCTGCACAGCTTCGTAGATGGTGTTGCTACGATAGGTGACCGAGTAGAGGCAGTGCGAGTGACGAACAAATCCGGTCAGCTGGAGATTCAGGCGAACGTATTTGTCGATGCGAGCGGTGATGCGGATGTGGCTTATCTGGCTGGGGCTGCTATAGCGAAGGGACGGGAGGAAGACAGCCAGTCTCAGCCCATGACGATGAAGTTCCGTATGCGCGGCGTGGATCTCGGGCGTGTGAAGCAGTATATGCAGGAGCATCCGGAGGATTTTTATGAGAAAACACCGTTTGCCGAATTGGATACGATTCCGTTGACGGGCGTGAGCGGCTTCTATTCACACTGGAAGAAAGCGGCGGTGCCGATTCAACGCGATCAGGTGTTATTTTTTACCGGACCGGCGGCAGATGAAGTGCTGATTAACTGTACCCGGGTGCAGGGGCTTGATGCCACCAATGCTGTGGATTTAACCGAAGCTGAACAGGAAGGACGAAAGCAGGTGCTGATGATTGCCGAATTTCTGCGGAACGATGTGCCGGGTTTCGAACGAGCTTCGATCTCGGCTGTAGCCCCACAGATCGGTATTCGTGAATCCAGACGTGTCATTGGGCTTTATGCGTTGACTCAGGACGATGTAGTTGCAGGGCGGAAGTTCGAAGATGTGATCGCCAGAAGTGGCTATCCTGTTGACATTCATGATCCATCTGGACAAGGCGTGACGGCAGCTTTTATTCAGGGTGATGGTGCGTATGATATTCCCTATCGTTCTCTGCTCTCGCAAAATATCAGCAACTTGCTGGCTGCCGGACGCTGTATCTCCACGACACATGAGGCTCACGCTACAACCAGACTGACTCCAAGCTGTATGGCAACGGGAGAAGCTGCGGGAACAGCTGCGGCTATGGCAGTAAAGCTGAAACTTGCGCCTGCGAATCTTCCTGTATCACTGTTGCAAGCAGAGTTGCGCCAAAATGGTGTGGCAATTGGAGTGGAACAGGGAAGTGAGGGCAAATGATGCTACGGTCTGAGCAAAGAGTCGGGGGAGAATGAGCGTTGAAGTGAGGGTAAGGGAACAGGGGGAAAGCGAGGTATGACGACAACGAAGGAGAGTGATACTCGCCTAAAACATTAAGTATAAGATTAGCGTAACCGCACAGTGTTGAAATTCTAACGATCCCCAGAAGCCTTATTCGGGCAAAAAAGTAGTCATAAACATTCTAACGATCCCCAGTGACGCTATTTTGCCGAGATTGCTCCGAATGGGGCGGAAAATGATCGGAATCAGCAAAATAAGCTTCCTACGGATCGTTAGAATTGAAAATGCCTCAAAAATGGCTAAATAAGCTCATCTGAGATCGTTAGAATTCAAAAGCTCCGATTCCATGAAAAATGTGGAACTGGAGCTTTTAAACTTCGAACCGTTGCTTTGCTTAGCTCATATTTTGGGCGGTTCCACTTCGAGTATTGAAGCTGGAAAGTTGAATCGCGAGCAACCGTAGCGGTTGCCTCAAACTGTTCAACATGGAGCAATAGAGCAGCCTCCCTTCGAACCTTGCCACAAGCGACTGGAACAAAACAACGCTTCACCTCCCTAGTTCATGCGTGCCTCAAGTCTTCTGGCAACGATCGAGAGGGAGTAGTTGATGATGAAATACAGTGCAGCAGCGAGCAACAACGCCGGGATGATGTAATCGAAGCTTTGACCGCCGAGGATCTGCACATTGCGCATTAGCTCCGGCAAGGAGATGATGATTGCCAGTGACGTATCCTTCAGCAGTGAGATGAACTGGCTTACCATGGGCGGAGACATGCGGCGCAGAGCCTGTGGCATGATGATGCCGCTGAGCGTCTGCATGTAGCTTAGGCCAGAGGAGCGGGCTGCTTCCACTTGACCACGTTCTACAGACTTAAGGCCGCTTCGCACGATTTCAGCGATCATGGCGCCTTCAAACAAACTTAATCCCACCACCGTGGACCAAAAGGGTGGCATTTTAATGCCAAGCTGTGGCAGCACGATATGGATAAAAAAGATGATGAGCAGCAGCGGCAGGTTACGAATGGTGTCTACGATGACCGCCACAATCTGGGAGAGGACGGGGATTCGTGTAAATCGTATGGTACCGAGCAGCGTGCCCAGCACAAAGCTGAACACAATGGATAAGCCCGCGACCTGCAGGGTCACCCAAAATCCTTGCAACAGGAAACGAAGGTTAGGCCATTCATAGGCCCCGCTAAAGTCCATACATCCGATGCCTCCTTCGGTGAGCAATATATGTTCAATGCGTGATGCGCGTAGGCTGTGGTACATGTTCAAGACGAAACATATGCAACATGGAGACGGAGCATAGAATATAGAGCATTCCAAACGGCATGTGGAGCCTTGTTTAAGGCTGGTCTTGGGGAATCACCACATGTGACTGGATTAGATATGCCCTACATCGTAACCTGCCCGGCAGGTTTGTTTTTCTTCGGTTTCCCTTTGGGTTTGCGTGCTTCTGCATCACTCTGTCCAAATCTGCGTTCCATATAATGCACCAGGAAGCTGAGCGGTAAGGTCAGTGTCAGATAGAATAGGGCAACGATGGTGTAGACGCTTAGGGGCTGGAACGTATCGGAGTTCACAATGTCGGCAAAATACATCAAGTCCATGCCCGCCACAACGGCCAGGATGGATGAGTTTTTGACCAGATTAATAAATTGGTTGCCAATGGAAGGCAATACAATTTTGATCGCTTGCGGCAGGATGATCAGGTTCATGGCCTGTACATAAGACAGTCCCGATGAACGTGCCGCCTCCAGTTGACCGCGAGGTACAGTTTGAATGCCTGCCCGAATCGCTTCCGCGATGAAAACGGCCGTATAGATGGTTAGTCCCAGTGTGCCTGCGACAAATCCATCCAGCGAAATACCCAGCGAGGGCAGTCCAAGATAGAAAAAAAACACCACCAGCAGCAACGGAATGTTGCGGATAAACTCCACAAAGGCCGTACCAAACCAGTTCAACGGTTTGACCGGTGAGATTCGAAAGATCGCCAGAATGGCCCCCAGCACAAAGCTGCCAATCAGAGCCATCACGCTCACTTGAATCGTATTCAGAAATCCTTCCATAAAGCGATCGGAGTGTCTGAAAAGTACGCTGAAATCCAATGTGCCCATAACAAGAGCCCCCGTTCTCCAGGTGTGAAAATAAAACAACAGCGCATCTGCTGTATGCGAATCTCTCACATACAGTAGATGCTTGCAGTACATATGGAATGTTTAGCCGACGGTGGACTATTCCATCATCAGGTACATGGACTATTCCATCGTTAGTTGCATAAACTGCTTTGTCATCAGGGTCTATACTTCGCGTCATCAGACGCATAGAATAACTCACAACAAGCCCTCAATACACCGCGCCACTTTAAGTAGTCTGTTAAACGTTATTCAGGCTTGCTGCCCAGCCACTTTTCATGCAACGTGTCATACTCACCGCTATCCTTCAGGGATTTCAGCATCTTGTTCACTTCTTCTACAAAAGCCGTATCGCCCTTGCGAATCGCCATGCCATAAGGCTCGCTTGTGAAGTTGCCGCCAACCAGCTTGTAGTTGTTGTCCGTCTGTTGCATGCCAATGAGGATGATGTTATCGGTCGTCAGCGCTTCACCTTTGCCTGCTTTCAGCGCTGTAAACGCATCTTGATAATTATCAAACTCCAGCACTTCGGCTTTCGGTGCTTTCTCCCGAATGTTCTGTGCAGACGTAGAGCCTTTCACGGCAAGCACCTTCACACCATCCAGGCTCTCCAGACCAGCGATGGCACTATCATTTTTCACCAGAAGGGATTGGCCTGCTTCGAAGTACACATCACTGAAATCCACTTGCTCTTTCCGCTCATCCGTAATGGTCATCGTAGCAATGATGATGTCGATATCTCCGTTTTGCAGCATCGGTATCCGTGTTTTGGACGTCACTTCTTTCAGTTCAACCTTCGTTTCATCTCCCAGAATCTGCTTGGCGAGTGCCTTGGCAATATCGATATCGAAGCCTTCCACATCTCCGCTTGCCGGGTCTTTGAGTCCAAATAACTTCGTGTCATATTTCACGCCAGCAATCAGCTTGCCGCGTTCCTTAATCCGTTCAATCGTTCCTTGTGCTTCTGCGTCGCCCCCACCGCTCGCGGAAGGTGTATTTGTACCAGTGGAGTTACAGCCAGATAATACGAGTGATAGCATAAGCACCAACACTAAGGTTAAAGACGGGAACTTCATCATATTTTTCATCAATTTAAGACCCCTTTCAAAATGTGGAGTGAGCATAAATGATTGATTAACGTCTAAGTGAGAATAGCTTTTATCTGTAAAGCCAAGCTTTATTTTTCCTGAGTTTAAGGCTTACCTGTGTTTACTTCGTGGTGGTTGATCTGATGTGAGTTTAGGAGTGTTGATTGGAGTTAAGCCTAACCATTGCTCATTAGCCATGGTAGTTATGCATCTGGATGAAAGAAATATGGTGCTAATCTAATGATGGATCAGGCGGCTAAGAAACTGTTGTGCTCTTTCTTCTCGGGGGTTGTCAAAAAAATCTACTGCGGATGCCTCTTCT
Organism: Paenibacillus sp. 4624; assembly: GCF_050435065.1. Taxonomy (NCBI): domain Bacteria; kingdom Bacillati; phylum Bacillota; class Bacilli; order Caryophanales; family Paenibacillaceae; genus Paenibacillus; species Paenibacillus sp. 4624. Next base: position 101,680 of record NZ_JBNDJR010000013.1, on the reverse strand, counting down.
ACGATACGGCCCTCGTCCATGAAAATGACCCGGTCTGCCACCTCGCGGGCAAAGCCCATCTCGTGGGTAACGACCACCATGGTCATGCCATTGTGGGCAAGGGAGCGCATCACATCCAGAACCTCTCCGATCATCTCGGGATCAAGGGCGGACGTCGGTTCGTCAAAAAGCATAATCTTCGGCTCCATGGCGAGTCCTCTCGCAATGGCTACACGCTGCTGTTGTCCACCGGACAACTGGGAAGGGTAACTGTCTGCTTTATCGGCAATGCCGACCCGCTCCAGGTATTTCATAGCGGTCGCTACGGCTTGGGCTTTAGGTTGTTTACGCACCTTGACGGGTGCAAGAGTGATGTTGTCGATGACTTTTTTGTGGGGATACAGATTGAAATGTTGAAAAACCATGCCGATGTCGCGGCGGAAGAGGTTGATGTCCACCTTTTTCTGATGCAGAGGAACGCCGCTGACAACGAGCTCACCTTCACTGATGGTCTCCAGGCGGTTAATACAGCGGAGCAGCGTACTTTTGCCAGAGCCCGAAGGTCCGACAATAACGACCACTTCTCCTTCTTCGATACGAAGATGAATATCCTTGAGGACATGGAAATGACCGAAATGCTTTTGCACACGTTTAAATTCAATCAAGAACACACACCCTTTCTGCAATGGAGAGTATAAATGGAATAAAAAGGTATTATTGCAAAGTGGTTATTTAATCATACATAGACATCCTGCTAATAGCAATTGGTCTGTAATAAAACGTGACATAAGTAATGGGTTTAATAGGGCTGAAGCCCAAATTTACGTTATATATATGTTATATAGTTAATTTTATTGTGACGAATGCTGACAGAAAAATGATTCGATACTCCTAGTTTATTTACAATGACTGGAATTGATGTATGTTGTAAACTGGAATTGGTGTCCTGTTTTTATAAACGGGCTAACAAAATATAAATAACAAATAACATCAAGTTCACTCCGTACATGGCAAAAAAGCTTAACCCGTCACTACAGTACCGTTGATATGATGAAACGAGAGAATCGAGTAGAGAGGATGACTGCGTACCATGAATATTTATCGCTCCCCATTATCTGCAGGGTCAGGCAGCGCAGCTGAACTTCAAGCATACGAAGTGGATCTGCCCGTTATTCCTGACAATGATTTTCATATTACTGAGTATGGTGCCGTTGGAGACGGTTTGACAGATAATACAGAGGCTTTCCGGCTGGTTATTGCCGCATGTGCAGACGCGGGTGGAGGCAGGATCATCATTCCTGCCGGAGTATGGCTCACTGGACCGATCGTGCTTCGCAGCCGAATTGAACTGCATGTACAAGCCGGTGCGCTGGTGACATTCAGTCAGGATTTCAACAAATATTCTCTTATTGCATCAAGCTTCGAGGGTTGGCAGGTTGTGCGTTGTCAGTCTCCGATTGATGCAGACGGGCTCGAAGATATTGCGATTACAGGTGAAGGCATCTGGGATGGCGGCGGTGAAGCCTGGCGTCCGGTGAAACGTTCCAAAATGACAGCGGCTCAGTGGAAGCGACTGCTTGCCTCTGGTGGTGTTGTAGAAGAGTCGAATACGACGGATGAACAGATCTGGTGGCCTTCCCAATCTGCGATGGACGGCAGTGCCATTGCCGAGAAGCTCTACCAGGAAAAAGTACGTGATCTCACTGCGCATGAAGAGATCCGGGATTTCTTGCGGCCGAACATGGTTAGCTTGCGCCGATGCAAACGGGTTCTGCTGGAAGGGCCTACATTCCAGAACTCGCCGGCCTGGAACCTGCATCCCTGGGCATGTGAGCATGTGACAATTCGTAAAGTGAATGTGCGAAACCCTTGGTTCTCCCAGAATGGAGACGGGCTGGATATTGAGTCATGTCGTCATGTTCTGGTTGAGCAGAGTATGTTTGATGTCGGTGACGATGCGATCTGTATGAAGTCAGGTAAAGATGCCGAGGGGCGTGAACTTGGGATGCCATCGGAGTACGTTACGATTCGGGATTGCACGGTGTATCATGGTCACGGCGGCTTTGTAATCGGCAGTGAGATGTCGGGCGGTGTACGGCATGTACGGGTAACGGATTGTACATTTATCGGCACGGATATTGGTTTGCGTTTCAAGAGCGCACGCGGACGTGGTGGTGTTGTAGAAGATATTCAGATTGAGCGCATTTATATGAAGGATATCATTATGGAAGCTATTTCGTTTTCCTTTTTCTATGCCAATATGGAGGGGTCTGCCCGCGGTGGGGATCTTGCAAAAGAGGTCAGCGAAGAAACGCCGGTGTTCCGCGATATTCGCATCTCGGATGTGGTCTGCGCGGGAGCCGATACGGCATTATTTGTTAGCGGTTTACCTGAGATGCCCCTGGACAGCGTGAGTATTGAACGTTTCGGCGTGGAAGCTCGTACAGGCATTCAGTGTGCTCAGGCGAAACATTTACAGATTACAGGCCTTCAGGCACAGATCACCGAAGGTCCGCTCATTCATCTTCACAACTGCAAAGGCGCTACACTGGAGGACATAAAAGGTGTGGGTGCGGATGGGAAGCTGCTGAAAGTCACTGGACTTGAATCTGCGGGGATCGTATGTCGGGAAACGGATGCAGACATAGAAGGGCGACAGATATCGGTAAGTCCAGAAGTCCGAAATGGAGTTATCATTCGTAGATAAACGGTGTGATTTTTTCGTGGTGAGTACTTTGCCAGCCTTTTAAAATAACACAAGAAGTAAGTAACCTAATAGAAGTGTAGTAGGGCAGCTATGTATGCAGTCCAGTTATCGCCTGAACTTTTCCTGAGATAGAGAAGGGCACATAACTGGAGCTGGAGCACGGCTGCCCAATTGGCTTTGTATAGGTAGAATAGGCCAGGACAACATGTTACATTCATCGATGCTCTTTGCGATAACGCAGCGGCGTTGTGCCTGTGATCTGTTTAAAGGTTTTGTTAAAATGAGCGGTATGTTCAAATCCGACCTTTTCTGCGATAAATTGAACTCGCTCTTGTGTCGAAAGTAATCTTCGCTGTGCCTCTCGAACTCGAACGATACGCAAGTATTCGCTGAAGCGAAATCCGGTAAGCCTGCTGAACATTCGGCTGAGATAAGACGGGCTGATATAAAAGCGGGCTGCTGCACCTTCCAAAGTGAGCGGTTCAGTATAGTGTTTATTGACATAGGTTACGATCTCACTGATCTTGTCCTGCATCGGGTGCAGCGAGCCTGGATTGGATTCCCGGATAACCTCCTGTGCCCGGTGAACATGAATCAGAAGCTGAGCCAGAAGACTACGTACAGCGATCTCATAGTGAGGGCGTCGTTCTTTGCATTCCTGGAGCATCTGCCACAGGATGCGCTCAATCTCAGGTTGGTCCGACTCGGGAAGGCGAAGAAGGCTGGAGCATTTGAATGGCAACAGGCCACAGATGCCTAGCTCCATACCAGTGGCAAAAGCAGGCGAAAAACCAATGAGAATGCGTTCGAAGCCGGGTTTGTTGCCTTTGGAAGTGGTGTGTACATCATGCGGGTTGATGAGAACCAGGTCACCTTTTCGAGCAGGCAAAATCTGTCCATTCATGGAGTATACCCGTTCACCTTCGAGCAGGTAATATAATTCGTAAAAGGGGTGAGCATGAGGCTGCGGCATCGCACTTCCGTCATGTCTTCGCATATATTCTATGGTAAAGGCATAATCACCAATTCGATACTTGGGTCCGATTCGATCCTCAATGAGACTCATTAGGCAACTCCTCTCAACTTCAGCTTGGCGTTGATACTCATATCATAACGGAAAGTAGATATTTTTGTAAACGCTATCATTTAGAGTGAGATTGTTTTTTGGCTAGATAGATATCAACTGTTAGGGATAGAGAGATACTGTGGAAAAGGTGGACAAAATGAAAGGTTATCCGTTGTAAAGGTGACAAAACGGACATGTTGTTTTAGAGTAAGGAGGGCGAGGTCATGCTCCAGTTTGGGAGTATCCCCGAAAATGAATTGGAAGGAAGGAAACAAGTTATGACAACACATGAATTATCACCTCTCGTAGCTGCGCTGGATATGCAGCCTCACGTTGAGGGTGGTTGGTATAAGGAAGTTTGGAAAGCATCTTATCAAATCCCGCAATCCGTATTGCCAGATGCTTACTCTGGTCCACGCTTCTCGGCAAGTTCAACGTATTTCTTGCTTCATGCTCATGAAATTTCCGAGTGGCACACGGTGCTTTCGGATGAGCTGTGGTTATGGCACAGCGGCAGTCCAATTGAATTGAAATTGGGTGGCAACGGAGAAAACCCGGAGAATGAGGAAGTGCTGATTCTCGGCATGGATATCGAGGCAGGACAATCTCCGCAGGTACTTGTGCCCGCAGGTGTATGGCAGACGGCACGGCCACTGGGCGATGAGCCGGTTCTGGTCACTTGCGTCGTAGCGCCAGGTTTTCACTTCGATGACTTCAAGCTGGTGTCCAAAGGATAAGAATGTTAATCAGGATTGCATAACAAAAGGGACGAGGCAGGGGAATAATCCTGCTTCGTCCTTTTTTGTTAATTATGTTGGTAGGATGTCCCAGACACTGTTTGAAGTTGCCGGATCTGATCTGGACGGGATAACGCTCTTAAAAGTTAAAATTGTCCGGATCGGAACCGAAACGCTTATTCTCGTTCAGACCGTTAATCTGTTCAATCTCCTCAGCTGTTAACTCGAAATCATATAGCTCGGTATTGGCATGAATGCGCTCAGGTGTTACGGATTTCGGGATGGTCACGATGCCGTTTTGCAGATCCCAGCGTAATATGACTTGTGCCGGTGACTTGCCGTATTTGGCAGCGATGTCCTGGAGCAAAGGATGCTCCATCAGATTACCCTGTCCAAGTGGAGACCAGGCTTCAATCTGAATCTCATGTGTACTGCAATAGTCGCGCAGTTCCTTCTGAGTCAGGAGCGGGTGCAGCTCAACCTGATTGACCGCAGGTTTGACGGTGGCATCCATCAAGAGATCTTCCAGGTGATGAGTCTGGAAGTTGCTCACGCCGATGGCCCGAACACGCCCTTCCTTATAGAGCTTTTCCAGCGCTCTCCATGTATCTTTATATTTGCCTTTAACAGGCCAGTGGATCAGATAGAGATCGAGATATTCAAGCTCCAGACGTTTCATGCTCTCTTCGAAGGCAGCAAGTGTGCTCTCGTAGCCCTGGTCACTGTTCCATACTTTTGTTGTGATAAACAAATCTTCACGAGCAATGCCAGATTCACGAATGCCTAGAGCGACACCGGATTCGTTATTATATACTTTGGCGGTATCGATGCTACGGTATCCAGCTTCTATCGCTGTTTTGACGGCACTTACAACCTCATCTCCGTCTTTCACTTTAAATACGCCAAAGCCAAGCCATGGCATCTTAACTCCATTATTTAGTGTGGTTGTGTCCTGAACGTGTTTCATGATCGGTCATTCCTCCTCTGATTCATCTGTGAATTTCCTATATATAGAGTACTACGATATAAGCAATTGGTCTAATTTTCGAAATAGGATTTGTTAAAAAGAGATAGTTAAATTTTAATAATTATTACTTTGAGACATATATAGTTATGTTGGACTAGTTATTTAAATAAAAGTAACTATTTACAACAAAATGGTTTATGGTTCCAAAAAACTATGATATAGTAAACTTGGTATATATAACCTATATTGTAATCTCCATATTCACAATCGCGCATTCATAATAGGGGGATTACCCCAAAATGGCTTGGGGAAGGGATGATGGTTAAAGTTGAATTGCCTCAGATCTCGTTTGTCGTAAAAAACATTTCATGATGCATGTTGATGAGTATGTCACGATTTAATATTTCTGTGTTCATATAACAATGGAGGTAAGTGATATGAGTGGTTTTGCTGAGCATAAGAATGAGCCTATTGCAATTATTGGTGTGGGGTGTCGTTATCCGGGTGGTGTGCATTCTACTGAGTCATATTGGAAGTTGCTTGTAGATGGAGTTGACACTATTTCTGAAGTGCCAGAGGATCGTTGGAACAAGAATACATACTACAATCCTAAGAAGGAAAATATGGGTAAGACACAATCTAAGTGGGGTGGATTTTTAGATAGAGTGGATCATTTCGATGCTGCTTTTTTTGGTATTTCTCCAAGAGAAGCGGCTTTGATGGATCCGCAACAAAGGTTGCTGCTGGAAATTTGTTGGGAAGCAATGGAGGATGGGCTTCAGGTTCAGGAGAAAATGGCAGGTACCGATGTAGGCGTGTTTATTGGTGCTTTTACATTGGACTACAAACTACTACAGTTTTCAGAATCAAACAGACACCTTGTTGATGCACATTCGGCTACCGGAGCAATGATGACTTTGTTAGCCAATAGAATCTCATATGTCTATGATTTTCGTGGGCCTAGTTTAACAGTAGATACTGCTTGCTCTTCTTCACTTGTTGCTGTACATCTGGCCTGTCAAAGTCTTTGGAATGGCGAAAGCTCCATGGCGTTTGCAGGGGGAGTAAATGTAATTGTAAAACCTGAATATTATATTGCGGAATCAAAAGCAGGGATGTTGTCACCAGATGGTCGCTCCAGAGCGTTTGATTCAAGAGCTAACGGTTACGTTCGTGGGGAGGGGGCAGGAGTAATTCTACTTAAACCCTTATCAAAAGCTTTGAAAGATGGAGATCCTATACATGCTGTAATTCGAGGAACTGGTAGCAATCAAGATGGAAATACACCGGGAATTACTGTGCCAAGGGGTGATTCGCAGAAGCAGTTGATTCAGGAAGTTTATAGCAGAAGCGGAGTTAATCCTCAGAACGTAAAATATGTAGAAGCTCATGGGACGGGTACTCCAGTGGGAGATCCAATTGAAGCTAATGCACTTGGCAGTATTTTTGGAAATCAGGCTGAAGGCCAACAATGTTATATAGGATCAGTCAAAACAAATATCGGACATACAGAAGCTGCTGCGGGTATAGCAGGGTTGATCAAAGCAATGCTATGTCTTAAAAATAAACAGATTCCTGCACATCTGCATTTTGAGAATCCGAATAAGGATATTGACTTAGAGGCATTAGGGATAAAGATACCGACAAAACTGACCGAATGGCCGACTAGGGAACATGAACCAGCTATGGCGAGTGTCAATTCCTTTGGCTTCGGGGGAACGAATGCTCATGTGATTTTGCAAGAGTACAATGATAAGCCACAAGATGCGAAGAATTCAATAATTAAAGATAAGGGAGATTCAACACCTGAAAATGTGATCTGTCCCATTGTAATTTCGGCACGTAGCCAGGATGCACTTAGAGATTTAGTACTTGCTTTTAAAGAAAAATTCGCCGGATCTACATATAGTCTTCAAGATATAGGATACAGTTTAGCTCGCAAAAGGAATCATCATGATCATAGATTGTCTATCTCTGCTGTATCCATTAATGACTTAAACGAGAAAATTGATCAATTTCTAAATGGAGATATTGGTGATGGAATCAGTTCTGCAATTTCTTATGGGAAGCATAAGCAACCGTTAGCTTTCGTATTTACAGGTATGGGTCCTCAATGGTGGGCTATGGGAAGAGAATTATTAAACGAAGATGTGGTATTTCAGAATTTTGCTAAAAAATGTGATGAATTATTTATGAAATTATCAGGTTGGTCTTTAATTGATGCTATGAATGCGGATGAAATGCATTCCCGTATGGAAGATACGGAAGTCTCTCAACCCGCCAACTTTCTCTTACAGGTTGGCCTTGTGGAGCGATGGAAGGCATGGGGCATTGAACCTGATGCGATCGTAGGACATAGTGCTGGTGAAGTAGCTGCTGCATATTGTGCAGGTGTACTGAGTTTAGAGGATGCCATCAAGGTTGTCTATTACCGAAGCCATCTTCAGCAGAGAACAACAGGATGTGGACGTATGGCAGCGGTTGGTTTATCCCACGAGGAAGCAAAGATTGCGATCCATGATATGGACCAGATATCCATAGCGGCCATTAATAGTCCAAACTCGGTCACACTAGCAGGAACACCAGAATCGTTGGAAAAAGTTATTCAGTCATTGGATAACAAAAAGATTTTTTATAAATATTTACATGTTAACGTGCCATATCACAGTCATTACATGGATCCATTGGAAGATGATTTGATTCGTGGGTTAAAAGATATCCATGTTATGGAGGGGCATACACCGCTATACTCCACTGTTACTGGGAAAATAATGAGTGAAGGAGATTTTTCAACCCAATATTGGTGGAAAAACGTAAGAGACTCTGTTCTTTTTGCAGAGGCTGCAGGAAATATGATCAAGTCTGGTATTTTGAATTTTATAGAAATTGGCCCTCATCCTGTGTTAGCAAGTTCTTTAAAAGAATGTTTGAGTCTGCATAACTCTAAGGGTGAGACATTCACATCCTTGCGCAGAAAGGCAAATGATAGAAAGACATTAATTGATTCATTGGGAGCAATATATAGTAAAGGTTATAACATAAACTGGCCTGCGATATATTCGGAATCAACAGAAATGATAGCTATGCCTATTTATCCTTGGCAAAGAGAACGTTACTGGCAGGAATCAAAAATCTCGGAAGAAGAACGGGTTATTAGCCCCTCGCATACTTTACTAGGAAGAAGATTGAATACACCTGATCCTACTTGGGAGAACGAATTGGACTTGTGGTGCTCTCCATTTCTGGAAGATCATCAGATTCAGGGTACGATTGTCTATCCGGGAGCAGCTTATGTCGAAATGATGCTAGCTGCTGCTAAGGAATTATTTGGGGATACAAGGTATATCTATGGTGAAGATGTCAAGTTTAGAAAAGCACTCTTCTTGTCTCCATCCGAAATAATTAAACTCAGATTGATTTATGTTGAGCAAACTTCAGAAGTTGAAATTTATAGCCAAAAACTAGGGGCATCCGAAGGGTGGACTTTGCATGCCACAGGTTCAATTCGAACAGACGCTGGAACAAATAAACCTGGTTACGAGCTTGCAAGTTTGAAAGAGCAGTGTGAGTTAGAGATATTCAAAGAAAAATGCTACTTACAGTTTAGAAAGTTTGGACTAGAGTACGGGGAAGGCTTCCAAGGGATCGAAAGGTTGTGGCAAGGAGAACATTGTGCACTTGCTCAGATTTTGGTGCCTGACTGTATACAGTCTGAATTGGACAAATTCCAGATTCATCCGGCTGTATTGGATCAATGTTTTCAGGTTCTTGCTGCTGCACTCCCTTTTCAGCAAGAAGACGAAAATTCTTCAGTGTACATGCCTGTTGGGGTTTCTAAAGGTGCGCTTCATGCACCGTTAAAATCCAATATGTGGATATATGCATCTATCACAGAAAAAAGTGAAACTCTACTTAAAGGTGATATCTTCCTCATGGATTCTGATGGTAAGACTATTATGGAAATTTTAGGGTGTGAAGCTATGTCATTGAAGGATGATACTGCTTCAAACTCTGTCAAAGTACCTCAAAGTATCTATGAAACCCAGTGGATTTTGGAGCCTAGGCATAATCCAATTGATTATGCACCTGTGAATCATAAAGAGCAAGGTGCATGGATCGTGTTTTCTGATATGCAATCTATTAGTTCTATGCTCATTGAAAAATTAGAGGGGAAAGGCGAATATTGTTATCGTGTAAGTCACGGTTCAACCTATGGGAGAAACGGTGAGAACTTCATCTTAAATTCTTCCAGGTCTGAAGATTTTGTTAGTTTACTTCAAAGTGTAACCTCTGAAGGCAAACGGTTAAAAGGGATAATATATAACTGGGCCTTAGATATTTCTGAGGGCAGTATGATAAATTCGGAATCTTTAAATGAAGCAGAACAATTGGGCAGCATCGGTATCCTCTATTTAATGCAGGCCATAACACATAATCGACTTCAAGATAAAATTCGTGTATGGGTGGTGACCAAAGGAGCACAACAGGTCGTGGATGCTGCTCCTCTAAGTCAGATTTCTCAATCTCCGATTTGGGGATTGGCTAAAGCGATCGGTCATCAGGAGTATATGGATCAATGGGGAGGAATTATTGATTTGGATGATAATTCTTCAGCTGAGGACAATTCATCCAATTTATTTGAGGAAGTATGGCATACGGATGGAGAAGATCACCTAGCTTATAGAATGGGACAGCGGTATATCCTCCGATTGGAAGAAGATATTACATTGAATAGTTCCATTCCTGCCAAATTCCGTGGCGATGTGAGTTACCTTATTACTGGTGGTTTCGGTGGATTGGGACTGCTGACTTCCAAATGGATGATTGAGCATGGGGCACGACGCTTGATCCTGATGGGGAGAGCGGAATTTCCAGAACGTAAGAGTTGGAGGGATATAGACCCTGACTCTGTACAGGGAAAGAGAATTGCTGCTGTAAAAGAATTGGAGAAACTGGGTGCGACGATTCATTTTGCCAAGGCTGATGTATGCAATAAGGAAGAAATTGAACGTGCTGTTCATGAATATAATGAAGCTGGCTGGCCGGAAATACGTGGTGTCATTCATGCTGCTGGAGTTGCAAGACCTCAATTACTGTATCAGATGAAGCAACACGACTTCATTAATGTCTTGCGCCCTAAGGTGCTAGGGGGCTGGAATTTGCATGAACAATTTAAAGATGATCCTCTCGATTTCTTTATTTTATTCTCTTCGGTCGCATCTATAGTGGTTATGAGCGGGCAAGCAAACTATAGTGCAGGCAATTCATTCCTGGATGCACTTGCGCATTATCGCAGAGCACGAGGGATGCATGGATTAAGTATCAACTGGGGGCCTTGGCTTGAATCAGGTATGGCAACACAGTTGGATTTACTTAACTTTTTTGACACGCGTGGATTGTTTGCAATGACCAATAGCCAAGGTCTCGAAGCCCTCAACCATATTCTATGTCAGACTCGAGCGCAGTTCACTGTGTTAGGAGCTGATTGGCCAAGAGTTGCGGATAAAAACTATCCTTTAGGTAATGTACCGCCATTGATTGCATCTCTTGTATCGAAACATAGAGCTCTGCAAGCTCAATCTGATTCTGAAGGTCAGCATACAGTAAATTTTGTCGAGGAGTTAATGTCCGTTACTGAGCCCGAAGAAAGGTTGGAAATGCTTGTATCTTATCTTTTGGATGTTTCAAGTACTGTACTTCGAATGAATAGATCCAGTATTGAGGCGTCTTCTCCGCTCAATTCTTTTGGGCTAGATTCAATGATGGCTATGGAGCTCAAAGGAGCTATCGAATCTGGGTTACAGGTTAGTGTCGCAGTAGTTGATCTTTTAAGAGGAGTAACCACTGAAGATTTGGCTATTAGTATCATGGAAATGCTGATTGAAAAACAAGCTGGTCAGTCTGACCAAACGGTAGAAGAACTATTATCTGAGATGGAAGAGTTGCCAGAAGATATGTTACATGAAATGCTTAGCCAAATTGCAGCCGGGAGTGAACAAGTTGGGAAATCTCAATGATCGCATTTCAGCCCTGTCTGAAGAACAAAAGGCTTTATTGAAGCTGAAGCTTCAGTCAAAATTACATCAGGAAGCTGAAGTGCAAGAGCTTAAATTGGATGTTGATCATGAAACATTGTCCTTTTCGCAAAAGCGCCTCTGGTTTCAGAGTCAATTGGATGTGGAGAGTGCAGCATATAATATTCCTTCTGCATTTTTGTTATTGGGGGATTTGAATCCACATATATTAGAGCGTTGCTTTTACGAATTAGTAGAGAGGCATGAAATATTACGTACAAATATCGTTGTTAATACAGAAGGTGAGCCTAGACGTAATCAGCTGTCTAATGTAGAGGTAACGATTCCGGTTGTAGATCTAACGGACATGTCAAGAGATGACCAACGGAAAGAAAGAACTCGAATTGTACAGGAGGAGATCGGGAAACCGATCTCTCCAACTTCTTCATCCGTTCTGTGGCGGTTGTTATTGATACGTCTGAATCAGGATGAGCATTATCTTGTCATTACGATGCATCATCTGATCTTTGATGGATGGTCAGTTACATTGATGCTTCAGGAGTTAAGTGCGCTTTATACTGCGTTTAATAAACAATTGTCCTCACCTCTGGAACCATTGACAGTTCAATATTCAGATTATGTTACTTGGCAGAAACATCATAAATCGGAACAGGTCTTGCAGAAACAATTAAAATATTGGTCAGATTACTTGGAAGGGGCGGCATCCGTTCTTGAATTGCCTACTACATATGTACGTCCTTCTCTACAAACCTTCAATGGAGCTTCATACGTTCTGGAATTGTCAAAGGAATTAAATGAGAAGCTTAAAAATTTGTGTGTTTCTGAGGAAGCAACACCATTCATGGTCACCCTTGCAATATTCAAAACCTTATTATATCGATATACGGAGCAGTCAGATATCACATTAGGTGTTCCTGTTTCTGGCCGAAATGAACGTCAGTTTCAGCAACTGATCGGAGTTTTTGTTAACACACTCCCGATTCGAACTGTTTTTTCGGAAGAAATGAGTTTTAGAACGCTACTTAGAACAATCAAGATGAACTCTTTAGAAGCATTTTCTAATCAGGATATACCTTTTGAGGATATTGTTCAGGCGGTGCAGCCTAATCGAAGTGCAAGTATGAATTCATTGTGTCAGGTGCTTTTTACATATCAAAAGGCAGTGCCCAATTTTCAGCTAGATCATGTTCTAATGAACTATCAGCCTATTGATGGAGGTACTTCAAAGTTTGACTTATCACTAGACATTTTGGATGGTGGGAATCAATATCCACCTAAATGTATCTTTGAATACAATACTGATCTGTTTGATTTCTCGTTTATGAAACGTATGGCTAGTCATTTTGAGATTTTGTTGGAGAGAATCTCAGCCGATCCTGATGCTCTTCTGGGGCAATTTACATATCTAACTCCTGAGGAGATAAATAAACTTAAGTTTTGGCAAGGTACTACGATTAATTATTCGGAGAATGATAATTTTTGTACATTGTTTGAGAAAAACGCTATGTATAAAGGGGATTCCATTGCTTTAAGTTTTAATGGTGAACAAGTTACTTATCGTGAATTACATGAACGTTCCAGCAAACTGTCCACATATCTAATCGATAAACCAGTGGAGGCTGGAAGTGTAATCGGTATATGTCTACCTAAGTCCATAGAATTCATTGTTGCTGTCATGGGGATTCTTAAAGCGGGAGCGGCTTTTCTACCCATGGATCCTTCGTATCCTACCAGTCGTTTAGAACACATGGTGGTGGATTCAAAGATGGAACTCGTGGTCACGAGAAATGATGTTAGTTGCCTAGATTTCGGCTCTTGCGATGTAGAGAAAGTCTTGATTGAAGAAGCGGTTTTACAAATATCAACTAACAGTTGTACTCGTATGGTTTCAGGCGATGATCTTGCTTATGTGATATACACATCTGGTTCTACTGGGCTGCCTAAAGGCACGATGGTGACTCATCGTAATCTAATTCATGCTTATCGGGGTTGGGAACACGAATATCGTTTATCTACTGAAACGACTTCTCATTTACAAATGGCCAGTTTATCCTTTGATGTATTTGTAGGTGATGTGGTCAGAGCCCTTGGGTCGGGTTCAAAATTAGTTTTATGCCCTTCTGATTTGTTGTTGGAACCCTCTAGATTGTATAAATTGCTCTATCAAGAAAAAGTAGATTGTGCAGAGTTTGTACCCGCAGTGATCAGAGGGCTTATGCAATACCTTGATGAGAGTAATCAAGATCTTGACTTTATGAAGTTAATCATTGTTGGTTCGGATACATGGACCATGGAGGAGTATTCTAAATTAAGGAGTTTCTGTGCGAATGATGCTCGATTGATTAGTTCCTATGGGCTAACAGAAGCTACAATAGACAGCTCTTATTATGAGTATCAGAACGATTCTGCTCATTTTAATGAGACTGTTCCGATAGGGAAGCCATTTCCCAATACACAATTACTTATTCTAGACAGACATAGACAAGAGGTCCCGATTGGTATTACTGGTGAATTATACATTGCTGGTGATGGGGTAGCAAAAGGCTATATCCATAAGTCTAACTTAAGCAAAGAACGTTTCTTGACAATTTCCACAGGAATCAGACAAACATTGTCTGTTTACAAAACTGGTGATTTAGCCAGATATCTAGCTGATGGGAATATTGAATTAGTAGGACGTTCTGATTTCCAGGTGAAAATACGTGGGTATAGAATCGAGATTAGCGAGATCGAAAAAAATATTCTACATGTACCAGGTGTCAGCCAATGTGTGGTCGTTGTCAAAGAGGATAAACATGAATTAAAATATCTGGTTGGATATATAATTTGTGGAAAAGAAGCGGTCGCCACGAGTAAAGATGTACGAGACTATTTGAAAAAACAATTGCCTGATTACATGGTACCCTCTTCTGTTGTTGTGTTAGAAGAATTCCCATTAACAAGTAATGGGAAGGTAAATAGATTACTTCTTCCAACGCCAACTGTTTTTGATATGAGTGTAGATACAATGTATGTGCAACCTCGAACAGAACTAGAAGAAATCATAAGTGGAATCTGGAAGGATGTTTTTGGGGTTTCGCGAGTTGGCATTCAAGATGACTTCTTCGAGCTTGGCGGATATTCCTTGTTGGCTATGAAGATTGTTGCCCAGATCCGTAAGGCTACTCAGGTTGAACTACCCTTGCAAGCTTTATTTCAAGCCCCTACTGTAGAAGGGCTTGCGGAGACGGTAGCATCACTTCTTAATAGTCATTCGACAAATATAAGTAAGACAAATACAGATTTAATGCTTATGATCCATGCTGATCCTATAAATAAATATAAGCCTTTCCCGCTTACTGACATTCAACATGCCTATTGGATCGGTCGCAACGAAAGTTACGAACTCGGAAATGTTTCCACACATAGCTATGATGAGTATGAAGCGCAATTTCTGGATATAGAGAAATTTGAGAATGCTTGGAATGTGTTAATCAAGCGCCATGACATGTTAAGAACTGTAGTTACATCCGAAGGGATGCAGAAGGTTCTTTCAGAAGTTCCGTTCTACCAAGTGAAAGTTACAGATCTTCGAGGTAAAAAACAAGAAGAAATTAAAAATTCAATTGATACAACGAGACAAGAAATGTCGCATCAAATGTTGAATCCACATCAATGGCCTGTTTTTGATATTCGGATCACTTTGTTGGAAGATCAAAAGTCACAGATTCATTTTAGTACAGATGCCATAATGTGGGATGTATGGAGTTTTGTTATATTAATGAGAGAACTTGTTTTGATATATACAGGGAAAGAATCGGAACTTAGTCCTTTAGAAATTTCATTCCGGGATTATGTGATGGCTCAACAAGAATTTAAGAAGTCAAAGCAATACAAGGAAGCTTTTGAGTACTGGAAAACTCGAGTACCTACAATGCCTCCGTCACCTGAACTACCCTTATCACGAAATCCGACAGAGATTATAAAACCTAAATTTGTTCGCTACCATGAAAAACTGGACATTGAATCATGGACTCGCTTGAAAACCAAAGCAATGAAAATTGGTATCACAACAACAGGGATCTTATTAACTGCTTTTGCAGAGGTCATTCGAAAATGGAGTAAGAATCCTGATTTCTCATTGAATCTAACCTTTTTAAATCGAAATTCATCTCATGCTCAAATTAATCAAATTGTTGGAGAATTTACTTCGGTTCTATTATTTGAGGTGAAAAACAATAGAACATCCACTTTCATTGAGCGTGCTAGACAAATTCAAAACCATTTATGGAATGATCTCGAGAACAATTACATTAGTGGCGTAGATTTAATCAGAGAGTTGAATGCTATTCATGGCGGAGGCAATCAAGCAAAGATGCCTGTAGTGTTTACCAGTGCCCTTGTCGTTCCAATCCCGGACGAGAAAGAGATGCCTTTCCCTATCAAACCTGTAGAAAGCTTGGGAGTAACCCAAACTTCACAAGTTTGGCTGGATTGTGGAGTATGGGATGATCGTAATGGTCTCTATTGCAACTGGGATGTCGTAGAAGAAATGTACCCCCCAGGCTTTATTAAGGAAATGTTTCATGTATTCTGGTCGTTAGTGAAGCGGCTTGCAGAAAATGACGAAGTCTGGAACCAGCGGTGTATTCCATTAGTTCCTATGAAGCAATTAGAAAGAAGGAACGAAACTGATCCCCAACAGCAGTTGCAATGCGCTGAGCTATTACACACATTATTTAATAAGAGTGCACTTATTTATCCTAATCATCCTGCCATTATTAGTTCTCATAACATACTGACCTATGATGAACTTTTTAGAATATCGAATCAGATTGGTAGACAGCTTCGTTCGTATGACATTCTGCCGAATCATCTGGTGGCAATATACATGAATAAGGGCTGGGAGCAAGTCGCAGGCGTTCTGGGGGTTATGCAAGCTGGTGCAGCTTATTTGCCGATTGATCCAGATCTCCCTGAAGAAAGATTGAGAGAATTATTTGAATTCACAGATATAAAATATGTCCTAACTACGAATGAACTATTGGAAAAACTACGGAACTTACCTAGTGTTTTTGCAGTGGCTATTAGTGAAGAATCGCTAAAAAGTTGGTCGGATGAACCTCTAGATTCGGTGCAGGCTTCAAGTGACCTTGCGTATACCATCTTTACATCAGGCACTTCTGGTAAACCAAAAGGTGTAATGATCGATCATGCAGGGGCTGTTAATACGATTATGGATGTTAACAGAAGATTTGCCGTAGATCATAACGATAAGGTGCTTGCTCTATCAGCATTTCACTTTGATCTCTCTGTGTATGATATTTTTGGAAGCTTGGCAGCAGGGGCTACAATCATCATTCCAGATCATCATAGGCTACTGGAGCCAGCACATTGGGAAGATACCATAAAACAAAACGGAGTGACCATCTGGAACTCTGTGCCTTCGCTAATGGCGATGTATGTGGAGCATTTAAGAAACCACAATAAAAGTTCAACGACACTGCGATTAACGTTGCTTAGTGGCGACTGGATTCCTCTATCTTTACCAAGTCAAATTAGATCTGTATCAAAAGTGGAGGATATTGTCAGTTTGGGGGGAGCAACAGAAGCTTCAATATGGTCAATCTTCTACAGAATTAATGAAGTGGAGCCAGATTGGAAAAGCATACCCTATGGGAAAGCGCTATCGGGACAGAAAATTTATGTGTTAAGTGATGCACTTGAACCCTGCCCTGACTGGGTCACAGGACAAATCTATATCGGAGGAGTCGGGTTGGCTAAAGGGTACTTCAAAAATGAGGAAGCAACCAAGTCGAGTTTTCTTTATCACGCCAATGAGCACATCTATCGAACGGGAGATTTAGGAAGATACTTACCGGATGGAAATGTTGAATTTCTGGGTAGAGCAGATATGCAACTGAAAATTCAAGGATATCGAATAAATCCCAATGAGATATGTTATCAACTGCTAAAACATCCTTTAGTAGATGATGCGGTTGTATTATCAGTGGGTGAGCCAAAAGCTTATCAGAAGTTAGTAGCCTACTATCGAGCAACTGAAAATCCCAACAATATTAGTGATGAATTAAGAAGCTTTTTGGCGTTGAAATTGCCGAAATATATGATCCCTGTAGCTTTTGTAAGGGTAGAATCGTATCCACTTAATGCAAATAACAAGATTGATTATGATTCTCTGAGGGACGGAGTAGACTGGAAGTTGCACATAATCAATAACTATCAGGCTCCTTCTACAGCGTTGGAAAAAAGTATTGCCGCAATGATATCCAATATACTCCAGCTCCCTCTTCCTGGGGTAAGAGATACTTTTTATGAGTTAGGAGGGGATTCGCTACAATTAGTCAAGCTTCTTACGAAGTTAAGAGAATACTATAGTATTGATTTGCTTGTGGGAGAACTATTACAGAACCCGACAATAGAGAAGCTTGCTATATGTTTGAACCAGAAATATGGCATTGAAAAATAAAATAGTTAAATTCTCCACAGAAGGGGCTGCTGATTTTTGAATAGAGTTTCTATGAAAAAGTATAATTCATGGATTGTAAGTTTCTATCCTGTAGCAACCCCCCGGCTTCGTATTTTTTGTTTCCCCTACGCCGGGGGGAATGCCATTGCTTACAAAGACTGGGGAGATTATTTCCCAGAAGATATTGAGGTTTGCTGTATCCAGCTTCCTGGAAGAGGTGACCGTTTGCTGGAGTCTCCAATCTCCTCGCTCCCTGTAATAATGGAGAAGTTAGGTGAATGTTTTCTTGATTTTGCAAAGGGGATACCATTCGTTTTTTTTGGTCACAGTATGGGTGCGTTATTGGCCTTCGAATTTACGCAATATCTAAAAAAACATCATCAGATCGAGCCGGAGGCGCTGTTCGTTTCTGCTCATCGTGCTCCCTATCTACCTAGAAAAGATAATTCTATATATTATAATTTGCCCGATGATGAATTATTGATGAGGTTAAAAGAATTAAACGGGACTCCTGACTGGTTTTTTAACGAGCCTGAACTGGTTAAACTTTCACTGCCAACGATCAAGGCAGATCTTGAATTATGCGAATGTTACAGTTATCAAGATTATCCCTTATTAAACATCCCAGTATATGCTTTTGGTGGAACAAGAGATCCTGAGATCAGTGAAGATAGTATTAAAGCATGGGAAAAGCATACGATGTCAGAATTTCATGCGAAGTTCCTGCCAGGTGATCATTTCTTTTTACATAGCTCAGAGGAGTTACTTGTTTCTGAGATTTATAAGGTAATGAGGAAAATTGTGTTGTCTAGTGTCAAACAATCGTAATAAGAGGAGTAGAGCCATGTCCTTTCTTTCAAGATTTAGTGTCAATAATCCGGTTGCCATATGTATTGTAATTATTTTGATTGTTGTTGCTGGGATTTATTCTGTCCCTCGATATAAACAGGAGTCTCTACCATATGTTGAGATACCATACTTACACGTGACTACAGTATATGGCGGGGCATCTTCACAAGAGGTACAAAATGAAATCACAGTACCTATCAATCGTGCGTTAAAAAACGTTGAGGGTATAAAGGTATCTCAATCCACCTCTGCAGCAAATTTTTCTGATATAACGATGGAATTTGGATTTAAAGAGGATATGAATGAAAAGCTGAAGCAGGTTGAGGAAGTGTTAAGGTCGGTTACTCTTCCGGCTGGCGCAGACAAACCACAGACCAGTAAATTTACGATTGATGATAAGCCGATTATGTATCTGTCTCTCAGTAAGCAAAATGATATTCAGGACAGTGAGTTTCAACAAGTCATAGCAGATGAGTTAATGCCTAAATTAGAGAATGTTAGTGGTATAAGTCAATTAAAAGTGTATGGGCTCGCATCTAAAAATGTTTACGTCAAGCTTGATCCCATTAAGTTAGAAGCTAATAAAATTGCTCCCCAACAAGTGATCCAGTTACTGAGGGCAACCAACACAACAATTCCATTTGGCACCATTATGTTAAATAACTCTTCGACAGAGATACAGATAAGCGGTAATTTTGATACTATCGAAGAATTGAAAAAATTTGCACTTGAACCCTCAGGGCAATTAAGACTTAGCGATGTAGCAGTGATAAGTGAAGGTTTTGCTCAACAAGACACAATCACTAGACAGGGTGGGGCAACGGGCAGCTTGATACACATTATGAAAGATGCCAATGCGAATGTTGTTGAAATATCTGATCAAATACAAAAAATTTCCGATGAATTTGACTCAGGTAAAGTTAAAATGGAAATTATCTATGACAGTGCAACGGATGTAAGAAAGTCGGTTGGTGGATTAACTCGTGAAGCCATACTTGCTGCTATATTTGCTTCATTATTTATATTTATTTTCCTAAGAAATGCAAGGGCTACGTTAATCGCGATTGTTTCTATTCCATTGTCGATATTGATCACATTAGCTTTTCTGAAGTACTTTACGGATATTACGATGAATGTGTTAACTCTTGGTGGTATAACCGTTGCTATTGGTAGAGTTGTTGATGATAGTATTGTTGTGATTGAAAATATAATAAGAAGATCTAGAAACGAGAAAATAACGAAAGATCTTGTCGTTGAAGCTACAAAGGAAGTTGGTAAGGCAGTTACAGCCTCGACGGTTACAACTGTTGCTGTTTTCTTACCGCTAAGTGTGGTCAGCGGATATATTGGCAAAATATTTGCTCCGTTCTCGTTAAGTGTCATTGTCGCTCTGGTTGCTTCTTTAATAGTTTCGCTAACAGTAGTACCTATGTTGAGCTTTGTACTTCTTCGAAACGCTAAAGTTGAGCAACACAAAGAAGAGGGGCTCCTTATTAGAAGTTATGTCAGATGTCTTAAGTGGTTCATTACGCACAAAAAAACTGTGCTTATTGGAGCTCTAGTATTCATTTTACTTAGTATTCCTTTGGTGAAATTAACAGAAATTACATTTTTTCCGCAAAAGAGTGGTAAATATATTAAGTTAATATATAACCTTCCCAAAGGTGTGAGCCTTCCTGAAGTAGACTCGAAAGCACAGGAAATTGATACTTTGATTAACCAGTCATCAGATGTGAAAAAAGCCGTTGTAACCTCTGGTTCACTTCCAGGTGAACTTGATCCTAATACGTATTTAGCCAGCACTGGTAATAAGGCCGAATGGTTTATTGCGCTCCAAAATGATACAGACATTCAGAGCTTTATTGCGAATACGAAAGATCAATTAAAAGAGTATGTCAGCGGAAATAATTTAGAGATTAGAGAGATTATCGATGGACCCCAAGGGCCTGATATTTCAATTGTAATTAACGGGTCAGATTTGAAGGATATCAAATCCTCGACTGAACAAGTCATTGCTGCGTTAGAAGGAATTGAAGGAACAGCAAATATCGCAGGTAGTATTTCTGATTACACCAAAGCGGTTGACATCAACATTCGCGCAGAGGATGCATTGAAATATGGGCTTACAACCGGACAGGCATGGGAATTGATTAATCCCATTTTCTCTCAAAATACTGTGGGCAAACTGGGGAATCAAGAGAATGCTTCTGATATTGTTGTACAGTATGACAAAAAGAATTACTCCATAAATGAGTTAAGAAATCTTCCTATTCTATCACCGACTGGTCAATGGATTACAGCAAAAGAAATTGCTGATATTAAGGAAGTTGAACATCTGGGATTAATTCAATACCAAAATGATGAGCAATTTTCTGTAATTACAGGGCAGATTATTGCTGAAAATAGCAGTGAGATTAATTCAAAGATTAAAGAAAAACTAAGCTTGATCCAGTTTCCGGATAATGTAGATCTTGTGCAAGGAGGAAGTAGTAAACAGGTTGAAGAAATGATTACAGATATGGTACTCGCTATCATTATTGCTGTAGGACTTGTGTATATGGCTATGGTAGTAACATTTGGAGGGGGGAAAATACCTTTTACGATTTTGTTCTCGTTTCCTTTAGCTTTTACCGGAGCGATACTTGGTACTGTACTGGCAGGCCAGCCGATCTCTATAGCTAGTTTAATTGGTTTGTTAATGCTTATTGGTATTGTTGTGACTAATGCTATCGTACTGGTAGATCGAGTTCAACAAGAACGCGCGTCAGGCTTAACCATTCGTGAAGCTTTAATTCATTCGAGTAAAGTGCGAGTTCGTCCAATAATCATTACTACAGTCACTACGATTGCAGCGTTATTGCCGCTTGTCATTGGTGTAGGCGAAGGTGGTTCTCTGGTTTCCAAAGGATTGGCTGTCGTGGTCATTGGTGGATTAATTACATCGACTATTCTTACGTTGTTTATTATCCCCACTCTTTATGAGGTGTTCCATTATCGAAAATTACGAAGTGAAACGAAGTAATCTCAGGCCTTCAGTGAAGTCTATTTTGCTTGTAAGCAACGTCCCTATAAATTTGAGAAGGTAGGTATAACTTTGGAAAAAAATAATGAAGAGTATGAACAGGCACTAAAACGGGTTAAAGCCCTTAAGGATTTTTATATTCATCTGGTGGTATATATTCTGGTGAATACTGGATTAATAATATATAACCTAGTATTTTATCCGGATAGCATATGGTTTATATATACGTTGTTGGGATGGGGAATTGGAGTGATCGCACATGGGTTTACCGTCTGGGGTGGTGGATCTATATTTGGTGCTGAATGGGAGAAGAAAAAAATAGAAAAGTACATGAATAAAAAGTAATTATGGGTAAACTGGGCTCACTAATGCATAAATGATAGTGGGTCTAGTTTTTTTATGAAGGACTGTCACAAAAAATAAGATTTAGATGTAACTATTTCTATATATTTACTTAGGTGTGAGTGATGTATATAATTTGTATAGAATACATAATTATGGATAAAGGGAGTTGTTGATAACGGAAACGAGCGAATTGCACGTTGTAGTAGGTACAGGACCATTAGGGATGGCAGTCATGGAACAGTTATTATTAAGAAACAAGAAAGTGCGAATGGTTAACCGAAGTGGCGAGATTGATTCATCGGCTAATGTAGAAGTAGTTAGAGGAGATGCGACCGATGAATTAGAGTTCAGCGAGGCTTGTTCGGGGGCTTCTGTGATCTATCATTGTGCCAAGGCTCCATATAAGGAATGGCCTGAGAAGTTTCCGCCAATTATGGATGGAGTGATACATGCAGCTCAAACTGAGAATGCGAGAGTTGTATATGCAGATAACTTGTACATGTATGGACAGACGCAATCCCAAATATCTGAGGACTTACCTAATCGAGCTACAGGACGTAAAGGCGTGACTCGTGCTAAAATGGCAGAGACATTAATGGATGCACATAACAAAGGAAAAGTGAAAGCTGTGATAGGTAGAGCATCGGACTTTTACGGTCCAGGAGTGTTGGATTCTGCTCTGGGGGAACGTGTCTTTGGAGCTGTCCTTAATGGTAAGCCTTCAGAGGTGCTAGGAAATATAGATTTGCCTCATACTTATATTTACATTAAGGATTTTGCAAAGGGACTTGTGGAGTTGGCAGAGGACAACGAGTCATATGGACAGATATGGCACATCCCGGGTGCAGAGACAACGACGACAAGGGATATAATCACGCGTATCTATAGATTGAAACATCAGGAGCCGAAGTTTCGTGTAGCCCCTAAATTTTTTGTGAACGTGATGTCCTTTTTCAATTCTGATATGAAGGAGCTCAAAGAAATGTTATATCTGTATGAAGCTCCTTTTGTTGTAGATACAGAAAAATACGAAAGAAAATTTAAGAAGAATGTAACTTCACATGACGAGGCCATATTAGAGACATTAGCATGGTTTGAACAAAGAGCCTCTGCAAGATAGTATGTTCAGTGTATTACACGACCCTTCTATATCTATAGAGGGGTTCTTCGATTTTATCGGGGATAAAAATGAAGGTTTGGTTTTGACGTTTGTGGGTGATAAGATGAGATATACGAAAACCGAACGAGGTGTAGCATGAATAGTGGATCTTGATCATGATTATTGGAAGGTTACTCTAGGAGGAATCTTATCCAAACCATGAAGTCGTATGCTTTTACATAATCTAACCCAATAAAGCACGGCTAAGCCGTATGACAAGCCCGGTCGTGCGATTAACAATAAAGGAGCAAGATAATCATGGCTAAACCTAAACAAACCAAAACGGCAGCAGCCTGGTCTCTCGTTATTATGGGAGCGGGTTTTGCAGCATCATTGCCCTTCCAGGGAGTGCCGGTAGGTAAACTGCTGGTAGGTTCGTTTGAAGCAGGACTTGTGGGTGGACTGGCGGACTGGTTCGCGGTAACTGCGCTATTCCGCCATCCACTAGGTATTCCGATTCCCCATACGGCGTTACTGCCGAAGAACCGGGATAAGATGACGGAAGGTCTGGTCTCCGCTGTGGAGAATAATCTGCTCAACAAGGATAGCATTACGGAAAAAATTGCTGGCTTCAAAGCAGCTGAGATTGTGCTGGATACATTGGGGCGGGAGCTGTATAGTGATGGCATCAAAACCATGATCGATACGCTGTGTAAACGTATTTTGGCCGGGCTTCCGCTGGAGCAGATCGCTCCGATGGTTGCCAAAGAGATCAAGTCACAGGCGGGAGCTTTTGACTTGGGGCCGATTCTCGAACGGGCCGCTGTACAGGTAACGGAGCGAGGGTATGATGCCCAGGCTTTGGATTATGCGTTGAAACAGGCGGAGGAGTGGCTGGTCAAACCGGAAACGATTCTGTTTCTGGGTGAAAGTGGCATGAAAGCCATTAGTGGTATCCAGATGAATGGACTCATGCAGTTTGCGATGAATGCGTTCATGGGGTATTTGAATGAAGACCGTCTGGGCGGCATTATTCAAGGATATCTTTTTGACCGGGTAGAGGATATGAAACGGGAAGGCAGTGCACTTCGTTACAAAGTACTGAGCACCCTGCGCACACAGGCCATGCGACTTGCGGTGAGCGAAGCTGTTCAGGATGGCCTGAACGGATGGAAAAATAACCTGCTGGATGGCTGGGACGCTGAGGAGACTGTACTCAACAAACTCACAGAGCTGCGGGATAAAGCACTGGTGGCGATGGAGGATGGTCGTTACGTAGATACGTATGCGCTGCCTGCGATAGAGAAGGTTCTAGCAGATCTGCGTGCAGATGATGCGTTAATGACAAGCATGAATGGCAAGATTGTAGAAGGTGTCACCACACTGCTGGAGAAAAATCACTCCAAAATCGGAAATCTCGTGCGTGAAAATGTAGATAAAATGGATAATGCTTCACTCATCTCGCTGATTGAAGATAAGGTGGGCCAGGATCTGCAATGGATTCGGATTAACGGTGCAGTGACCGGATTTATTATCGGGATTGTACTGACCGCACTGCGGATGGTGCTGGAATAACAGAGAAGGCCGGGCTGATCTTGCCGGAAAACAAGAAGAGCCGCTCGTTTGTAGAGCAGGCTCTTTTTTTAGTGTCATCGTAATGATGTGGTTTGTTATTTTGTCGTTGGCTTGGGATGAGAGGTGGATTATTTGGAAGTTAGCTGCTTTGCTTGTGCGGGCAGTTCATCTGCCGTAACTTCTTCCCAGTGCGTTACACCACGTATTGAGGCAACATAGAGCTTCAAATATGCACCACTTTTGAGTAATTTTCCGGTAGAAAAGTTCAATGTTTTGGATTTCCCCTCATCCGTATAACCGACTAGTTCGTAGCTGTATCGTCCATTTTCATCCTTGTTTACTTCAGTCTGATTCACAACCGTATAATAGGTTGTTTTGCCTGCCGGATTATCAGGTGTCAGTTTAGCCGGGTCCATGAAAATAAGCCACAGGCAGGTCAGAATCACAAGCACTAATGCGAGAATACTGAGTGATTTTTTCATCATAGTGCACTCCTTTGCAGATTGGAATTCAGGATGATGCAATATCTTTGTATTTCAGGCGGCGAATCGACCAGATGGCGAATAGAAGAATGAACAAGCTGTTCATCAATAGAAATACCATATTCTCTGAGGTAGTCAGCCCTTTCTGACTAAGCACACCCATACCGATCGTGAGCAGGGAAAACGGGAATAACATGCCAATCTTCAATACATACATGCCTAATCCAAAAAAGACTGCGCACAGGCTGATACCGATAGGTGTAGCAAAACTGCGTATCCGAATGGATAACCCAAGTTGAAGTGAGGCGATGGAAAGAGAAGCAAACCACCCTCGTAGGCTCCAGACCAGGATTTCTGTTGGAAACTCGCCCGGAATATTGAACATCTTGCCCGCTGCCCAATACATCAGCATGAAAAAGGCTTGTGCGAAAAAGATTAATAGACCAACAATGACCAATTTGGCAACAAACAGACTGGTGACACTTAACGGCGAAGCCAGAACCATGTTCCAGTTGCGGTTGCTATGCTCCAGACGGCATACAAAGGCACAACAGATGGCGATCAGAATAGGCAGAAAGAATTCCCCGTAAAATAAACTGACCTGTGTCCACAAGCTGAACCACCCATTTTGCAAAGCGGCCTGATTAAAATAAAAGTTAAAACATCCGATGAGCAGGCTGATAATAGGCAGGATTGCCAGTACCAGACCGATCCGGGAACGCCGAAGTTTAAGCCATTCGGCAGAAATACTCCTCAGCATATAGTTCCCTCCTTAGATTTCTTGTCTCGAGGCATGAAAATTGCCAGCAAGATAGAAGATGATCGTCATGCACAGGGCCGCTAACAATAGGCCGACGGGCAACATTCCAGATACATAGGTCCCTGAAGATGCGCTGTAAATGTAAGTGACCGGGTTCAAATCCAGATAATAAGACCAGATAAACAAGTGACGAATTGCGGCTGGGAACAAACCGGATGTGGTTCCAATGAATCCTCCCAGCATGCCCAGACACAAAGCAAACGCCTGATTACGGACGGTCAGCGACAACCATTGCTGGAGTGCTGTAATGGCAAGTGTAGTTAATAACGTCCCAACAACAAATTGCACAAGCAGGGAGAGTGGGATGGAACCAGAAATGTTTTTGAATAGACCAAAGCCCACGATAAAAACGGCCTGCGCTATGATGCCATACAGGATCAGACTGTTTGCACAAATATATTTGGCGGTGTACACATGATTTCGTCCCGTATTGGTTGCCATTAACATCTTCCATGTGTTTCCCTTATGCTCCATATCACAGATGCGGGACACCACGATCGCCGAAATGATTGGCAGAAACAGACCATTCATCGAAGCGATGCTGAAGATGAGTGCTTCCCAGCTGGCATTACTCGCGCTTCGAGAGATCGATATGCTCATGGACATGGCGGCCCAGATCATCTCTGCAGCAAGGAACAGGGTAATCATGATCCAAATCTTTTTGCGCCGGATTTTGTAATACTCCAGAGATAGAGCTTTCATTACAGGCTTCTCTCCTTTCCAGTCAGGTCAAGGAAAATGTCTTCCAGACTCTTTTTGTGCTCCTCAATGCGAGTGACCGGAATGCTCTGTTCCACAAGCGCTTTATTCAGCTTCGATACTTCTTCGTCGCGAAGATACTTAAATATGAGCTGATTTCCATGAACTTGTGGCATGTAGCCATGCGTTAATAGAAGCTTTTCTGCTTTTGCCGGCTCGGGGGTCTGAAAACGGATCGTGGCCTGATTATTAGCCTGAAGACTCTGCATGGTACCTTGAAACAACAATTTGCCATCACTGATAATGCCCACGGAGGTCGCGATCTGTTCGATCTCGGATAACAAATGGCTGGAGAGCAGAACGGTGATGCCATATTGACCAGGCAGGGACTTGATCAATTCTCTGATTTCACCGATACCGGCAGGGTCAAGCCCATTCGTAGGTTCATCCAGAACAAGCAAGTTGGGAAAAGCAAGTAAAGCCATGGCAATGCCCAGCCGTTGTTTCATACCGAGTGAATACTGATCGGCCTGTTTATGTTTCTGATTTTCCAGTCTTACAATTTTTAAGGCTTCATCGATATTTTTGCTTGGTACATTTCGCAGCCGCTGCATCACCTTCATATTTTCAAGACCGGTCAAGTGACCATAATACGAGGGGGATTCAATCAATGAACCGGTTTGGCTCAGAATGGCAGGTCGATGTGTGGTCAGGTCTTTCCCAAAGACCTTGACCGTACCTTCACTAGGTTTGATCAACCCTAGCAACATTTTTAACGTGGTCGTTTTTCCTGCTCCGTTCGGGCCTAGAAATCCAAAAATCTGCCCCTTCTCGACCGACAAATTCACTTGATGCACACGATTCATACCGCCGTATGATTTGGACAGATTATGCGTTTCGACAATGGGGGAAGTGTTTATCATTGATTTCATCTCCATTTCACGGTGATCTCTGTTAAGTTCAATATAGATCAGACGTCTTGCTCTTGGCTGAAGATAACCTTACATTTACCTTAAATAGAATTGGAAAATATAGGATTGTATTCGTGTCCTGATGTATAATGAAAAGGGTGATACGAATGGACATAATGAAAAACAAGAAAATACTGATTGTAGATGATGAACCGGAAATCCGCGAGATGATTGAACGCTTTTTGCGTAAGGAGGGCTTTTTCAGAGTCTATACCGCAGGTAATGTGGCCCATGCTCTGGCGATGTGCAGAATAGAGAAGCCGGATGCAGCCATCCTGGATATCATGTTGCCAGATGGAGACGGATTCTCTTTATTGTCTTCTATCCGTTCCTTCTCGGACATGCCTGTGCTATTTTTGTCAGCGCGAGGGGAGGATGAGGATCGTTTACTCGGTTTAGGTTTGGGAGCAGATGATTATATGGTCAAACCTTTTCTTCCAAGAGAGCTGATTCTTCGGCTCATGGGCATTTTGAAAAGGGTATACGCTTCCAATACGATAGAGAGATTGCCTGTATTTCGTCTAGGTGGATTAACCATTGATTTGGAGAGCGCTGTCGTTCATGGGAAGGAAACAGAACTTCCACTGACAGCCAAGGAGCACGCTATACTGGTCAAACTTTATGAGAATCAGAACCGGATTGTAACCAGTGATGCACTATGTCAGGCCGTTTGGGGAGATGAGAGTTACGGATATGAGAACACCCTAATGGTTCATGTTCGGCGGATTCGGGAGAAAATCGAAGAGGACCCGTCTAAACCAGCGTATCTGTTAACCGTCCGTGGGCTTGGTTATAAACTGATGACTCAGGAGACTCGATAATGGATGGTTTGGTTCGCATTCTAAGAAGATTTGTCGGTTCTACCATTCTTGTATCTGTTGTACTGCTTTTATTTAATCTCGTATTGCTGGGTTCATTGATCTTCAAGGAAATTCACGAAGGTCCTTCCCCCAGTGCTGTTGTCAAACAGGTCGCAGGCAGTTTGAGCAAGAGCGAGCAGGGGGACTACACGTTACAGAGTAAAGGGGTGGAGATTCTCGCTGAACATCAAGCCTGGGCGATGCTTTTGAATCAGGAGGGCAGGGTACAGTGGAGTGAGCGTCTTCCAGTAGAAATCCCCCGTACTTATAGTGTGACTGATGTTGCTAAATTTTCTCGATACTATCTTAAAGAGTACCCGGTATATGTGTGGGAACGGGAAGATGGACTTCTGGTGTTGGGGTATCCCAAAAATACGTATGGAAAATACCAGTTCGATTTTTTGGCGGATTGGCTCAAGTCTCTACCGCTAAGGATTGTACTGTTATTGATATGTAATGTGGCACTTGCGCTACTTATCTCTCTGCTAATCGGAACCCGTGTCATACGAAGCATTCGCCCGTTGATCGATGGCATTCATGCACTTGCTAAAGGAGAGCCGGTGCAGGTTGAAACCAAGGGCATATTCAATGATTTGTCTGAAAGCATCAACTCGACCTCCCATATGCTACAGGAGAAAAATGATGCGCTAAAGGCAAGGGATGAGGCACGATCCAACTGGATATCAGGGATATCGCATGATATACGGACGCCATTATCCATGATTTTGGGATATGCCAGTGAACTGGAGGAGCAAGCGGATCTAACAACCGAACAAAAGCAACAGGCATCCATTATTCGGCGTCAGGGGGAGCGTCTGCGATCACTCGTCAGTGATTTGAATCTGGTATCCATGCTGGAGTATGAAATGCAGCCCTTGCAGATGAGATCCATTCGATTGTCTGTTCTGGCAAGGCAAGTTGTATCTGATTTTTTAAATAATGGTCTGGACGAGCGTTATCCGATATCGCTGGATGTTCAAGACGAAAGTCTGTATGTGCAAGGGGATGAACGATTGTTATACCGAGCGGTAACCAATCTGGTGCAGAACAGCATCAGACATAATCCAGAGGGGTGTGCAATCGAATTGATGATCAAGCGTGAAGTACGAAGTGGTTACGCACAATTCATAGTTTCCGATGATGGGAAGGGAATTCCGGAGGAAGATCTGCATGATGTATTGGTTCTTCCTTATACGGCAGGTCGCATAAGACCTCCACGTCATGGGCATGGTCTCGGACTTCCGATGGTATCACGGATTGCTCAAGCCCATCGGGGGAAACTCCTGCTCCAGCGTAACAACCAAGGAGGGCTTCAAGCGGTATTACAATTGCCTGTAACGGTGTGAGAGTTGCCTGTCTCAGGACAGGTTCTTTACAAGCATATGCGTATAACAACGTAATATGAAGAGTTTGAAATTGAAGTATGATCTAGTCGATTTTTGGGATGATCCAGAGAAGGAAAAATAAGGATTTACAAAATCTAGCAAAGTATGATAGAGTGAAGACAGAAATGAATTACATATTTTATATTTAATGTAAATATATGTTTTGTTTGAATAAACTCCGGTGTTTAGCTTATTTAAGCTATACATATACAAAAAATTGAATGGAGGTTTTTTCAATGAAACAATTCAATCTCGAAGCATTGGCAGCAATCGAAGACATCAGTGATGATGAACTGATGGTGGTTACAGGGGCGTTAGCCGCAATCGAGGATAAGAAAAGCGGCGGTGTATTTTGCACAGTGAGCCATGAGTGCCATTATAATTCTGTTTCACCTTCTTCCTGGTTGACTTGTTGTTAATTCTGCTTCGATTTTCTTCAAGCACATAGCTGATCTCAGTTATGTGCTTGAAGTATTTATATGGCGTTTTCCTGTTTACAACCATTGATTAGAAAGGGAGAGAAAACGATGAGCATACAGGAGCAGTTGAATAACTCCCGCTGGGGTGATGCTTTATATTTGACAGAGAAATACAAGCAGTTTGAACCTGGAGTTGCTGCCGAGCCTTCCGCTCATGGAGCCGCACTATCCTCAAACGATGTAAGAATGAAGTTGTGGCTGGATCAGTTCTTTCAGGATCAAGAGCAATTAGCGGATCGATTTCAGGCTGAATCTATGGAAATGAATAAGGTGAATAGTCTATTTCAAACTCCAGGTTTCCAGTACGCGTTTACAGATATGGGCTGGCATCAGGAGCTTCGGAAAACGTTTCTTGAGAATGAGCATGAGGATATTACATATTTCATCGAGGGCAATACAGAGGAAATCCCTTTTTTTGAATTTTCACAACCTTTTCTGCAACGATCTATTCAGATCATGACAGAAGGTCTGTCAGAAGGATATGAGTGGCTGGATCGGCGCCGTGTCATCGGGCTTGTACTGAAGACTGTCTCGGATAAAGTGTTTCACTTGTCTGCGAAGACACTCATCTATGAACTAAATAAAGCTCGGCTCCAGGAGGAGTTGATAGGTGAAGATTCCCGGCAGAGGTATTTGCATTTTGTAAGCGAGAAAATTCAGTCCAGAGAACAAATTCTCAATCTGTTACTGGAATATCCGGTTCTTGCCCGAGGCATTGCCGAGCACACGTTGCGGATCAATCAGAATATGATTCGGGTTCTGGAGCGATTGACGGCCGACCGTCATGAACTGGAATCTTTGTTTGATTTTACACTGGACAGGCTGGAGGATATCGTATTTCTGGGAGATTCCCACAATGGCGGAGCCAGCGTGCTGCGGTTGAAATTTACCGGGGACGTTAATGTCATGTACAAGCCGAGAGACATGGCAATTGATACTGCATTTGCTGGTATACTACAGTGGTTTAATGAACAGGAGATTGGATTGCCTTTCCGGATTACCAAAACGCTGGACCGTTCCGAGTATGGCTGGCAGCAATATATTTCTTACGAGGAAGTAACCCTTCACGAAGAGGCAGAACGCTTTTTTGAGAGACAGGGACAATATTTAGCGATTCTATATGCATTAAACGCAACGGATATGCACATGGAAAATATCGTTGCCCAAGGAGAGCATCCGTTCTTCGTTGATCTGGAGTCTTTGCTGCACAATCAACCCTTCAAGTATATGGATGAGAAGGAGCAATATACGGCACTGGAGAAGACCATTTCGATATTGAATGATTCCGTATTAAAAACAAGCATGCTCCCTACGCTGGACTCCAACGCCTTGTATCATAGCGATCTGAGCGGGCTTGCCGGAGATGTGGAACAGATTCTCAATACCTACGAGGTTCACGATAAAAACACAGATATGATGAGGATCAAACGAAGCAAGATTGCTGTAAGTCGGTTCAGTCACCTGCCTTCTTACAATCAATCGCCGATACAACCCGAACGCCATATTCATCGTTTGAAAGAAGGGTTTTATCGCACTTATCGTTCCATCATGGAGCAAAAAGACCGTTTCATCATGGCGGTACGCCACCATTTTCATGGATGTGCTGTGCGGACGATCGTTCGGCCGACGGTGACCTATTTTACATTAATCGAAGCCAGCTCCCATCCTAAATATTTACGCAATGGGCTGGACAAAAGTCTGCTGTTTGACATGATGTGGGCCATCGTCCGGCAGGATCGTAACCGTGAGAAACTGGTCAGCTATGAATGCCATGATCTGTTGCACGGAGATGTACCTATGTTCAAAACGTTGATTGGTGAGAAGGTGCTGTTTCATCATTCGGATAATGAAGCCATTGAAGGTGTATATGACTCGGATATCTTGACCCAGACGGAGACGAAGGTTCGGGCCATGAATGAAGATGATATGGATATGCAGTGGGAATTTACGGAACGCACACTGCAAACGAAGTATGTACTGGAGCGCTCATTCGCTATGGAGAAGAGTACAGAGCGTGTAAGGCCAGAGGCGTTGAATGGGCATCCAATCTCCACGACCCGAGCCGATTATTTACGTGAAGCCGTAAGAATTGGTGATTATATTAAGGATATCGCTATTACGGGAGATGAGGGTAGCACCGTATCCTGGATCAGCATGGGCATGGACGCGGACGAGAAACTAATCTATAAATCCTCCGAACTTGGTTTATACAATGGGGTCACTGGCATCGCCTATTTCTATCTTTATCTGGGTCAAGAGACGGGTGACGGGAAGTATACGGAGATGGTCGATTTGTGTATCCAGACAGCTTGGGAGATGATTCGCAAAAACATGGACAGAAATATCTCGCTGTTTACAGGTTACGGATCACTTCTCTATTTGTTGGTGCATAAAGCGAAGGTATCCTCCGAACAGGATGTTCATCCGGAACTGCTTGAACTGTTGGATATACTGGATGAGATGATTGAGGAAGATGAGCGGCTGGATGTCATCTCAGGTTGTGCAGGCACATTGATGGCATGTGTGGATCTGTATACGATGTTCCACCTGCCTAAAGCACTGGATACAGCTACACGATGCGCAGATCGGCTACTTGAGCTGGCTCAGCCGATGGAACAAGGCATGGCGTGGGTGACATCGGCGATCAATAAAGTGCCCCTTAGCGGCATTTCACATGGAAACGCAGGCATATGTCTGAGTCTTGCCCGTCTGTACCGTGTTACAGGTCACCAACCTTATTTTGAAGCTTGTTTGGAAGGAATTAAATATGAGGAAGCGATCTACAGTTACGAGGTGAATAACTGGAAGGATCTCCGGTTTACGGATGGCAATATGTCGGAAGAACATTATGTCATGTATTGGTGTAACGGTGCACCTGGTTTGGGCATTGCCCGCGTAGGAACAGCACAGGAGTTAAGCTTCCGTGGGCCTATAGAGGCCCTGGAAAAAGACATTCGCCGAGCGGTGAGCAAGACCATGGAAGATGGTTTTACAGAAGTCAGTTATTCACTATGTCACGGAGATATGGGGAATTTGGAGCTGATCTTGCTCGCAGCCGACTATTGGCAGGATGAAACGTTGGAAGCATACGCTTATCAAATGGCTGATTATATCATGACCAAGGTTAGACAGGATAACGGTCACTGGAGATGCGGCATTCCGAGTCGCCAACAAATACCAGGACTTATGCTGGGTCTAGCCGGAATCGGATACCAATTACTGCGGCTGTATAATCGGACACTGCCTTCTGTGCTTATGATGGAAGGGCCAGTAAGCCATGAACCGAAGGATGTAAAGCAGGTCACGCAGCAGGATAGGGTAGAGATGGCTTTTACCAGACAGCAGGGGTATACGGCAGAGCCGTCATCTGAACCGGGACAGTCTTATGCCTAAACGTTCCGTATTTAGCCGTCTGCGTGGCAAGACACAGCGAAAAGTTCCTGTTAAATTGCAGATGAATCAATATGACTGCGGGCCCAGCTGCTTGCATATGTTGCTTTCGTACTACGGCTATGAAGCCGATTTTACCGATCTGAAGGAACGGTTTGCCATGCTGGGAAGCGGTCGTGACGGAAGCTCCATGTTGAAAATGAAGGAGGTAGCCGAAACCTATCATCTGAAAGGTGTAGCCAAAAAGGCACCTGTGCCTTCGCTCAGCAATGATTTCTTGCCGGTCATCTGTTTCTGGGAGCAGCGACATTTTATTGTGCTTGAGGAGATTAAGGCTGGCAAGTTATATACCATTGTTGATCCTGCCATGGGAAGAATCACCATCACTAAACAGGAGTTCGAAGAGAAATATTCAGGTATTTTTCTGCTGGTATACCCGGATGAGGCGTTTGTCCCTTTTTCAGATAAAAAGATGAGCAAAGTAGCGTATTTCAAAGATTTGATTCGCAGCAACAAAAAGTATTTTGTGTGGGCCGTATTGCTTGCTTTGGGATTACAGCTTGTATCGGTGCTTTTTCCGTTCCTGATGCAGGTTTCGATTGATGCGGTAACGGGCAATGAGGGATACTCCATTTTTCCCGTGCTGATCACCAGTGTGGCCTTGTTAACCTTGTTTCAGATCGGTTTTGGATACGTGAAGGATATGTGTATCGTGCGTCTTCAGGAAGTCCTGGATTCGCAGTTAACCACCAATTTTGTGTCCCACATGTTGAAGCTCCCGTATCAATATTTTGAGATTCGCTCTCGCGGAGATCTGATGATGCGAATCAACAGCAATGTTACCATCCGGGAAATTTTGTCGCAAAAAATGATTTCCACGTTCATCAATTTATTTTTAATCGTGGTGACGTTTACCTACATTGTCATTCAATCACGCATTATTGCGTTCACGTTGCTAGGTATAGGAATAACACAGGTTCTTATTTTTGTATACACGCGCAGCAGGTTCAAAAAACTGACGCAAACTCAGATTGTAGCTCAGAGCTTGGCAGGATCTTTTATGACCGAAGTGTTGGAAGGAATTTCAACGATTAAATCGCTGGGTATCGAGCAGCGCACGGAAGAAAAATGGCGGGAGTTATTCAAACGCCAGCTTGCCACGGTGAAGGAAAAGGCTATTTTTCAAACTCGAGTTAACACGATAACAAACACGTTGAATTTTATGACACCGATGCTCATTTTGCTCGTGGGTTTGTACCAGATTATGCAGGGCAATATGACGTTAGGTATGCTTGTTTCATTCCAGTCTCTGGCTGCACTGTTTCTGGGGCCGCTTAATTCACTTGCCTTGATGCTGAACGAGTTCGTGATGGCGGATGCGTTGCTGGATCGGATTTATGATGTGATTTTGGCAGAAAAGGGTCGGTCTTTTCAGAAGAAATCAACGGAGATGGTGCATGTTGCCGAGCTTCAGGGTGATATCACGATTGACCATGTGAGCTTCAAATATACGGAATACAGTAATCCTGTACTAAATGGCATCAGCATGACCATTAAAGCGGGACAGAAGGTTGCTCTCGTTGGCAGATCAGGCTCAGGTAAAAGTACTCTCGCTAAATTGCTAGTGGGGTTGTACACCCCTACACATGGAAATATTTATTTCGATGGCATCCATGCGGAGGAATTAGATCCTCAACATATTCGTGATCAAGTTAGCATTGTTCTTCAGGATAACTTCGTGTTTAATAATACCGTTTACGATAACATCAAGCTGCATGCGGAAGAAGCAACTGCAGAAGAGGTGATGTTTGCTGCAAAACTTGCCGATATTCATTCAGATATCGAGCGCATGCCGATGAAATATAACACGCTGATTTCGGAGGCAGGCTCTAATCTGTCCGGGGGACAGAAACAACGGGTAGCTCTTGCGCGGGCGCTCGTGAGCAGGCCCAAAATTCTGCTTTTGGATGAGGCAACCAGTGCACTGGATACGTTAACGGAATCTACGATTGCCGGGAACCTAAGCATGTTGAAATGTACTCAAATTATTATTGCTCACAGGCTGAGCACAATTCGAAATGCGGACACGATCTATGTGCTGGATCAAGGAGAACTTGTCGATGCCGGAACACATGAAGAACTGGTTGCAAGGTGTGATGCGTATCAGAGACTCGTAGGTGAGCAGCTGAATGAGGCCCAGCTCAGACAATATGGATAGAGCATGTTATTTATGAGGATGGCACTGCTTCGCTGGGCCTGGATAAGAGGTGTGTCACGTATAATCAAGCTTTCTTTTTGACACCAGCCGGTGTTCGGAAGAAAGTTTTTTTGCTTTTTATAAGGAAAAGTTAGGGCCTAATTGGTACAACAGTCTTAGGGTCGGGTAATATACACCCAAATATAGGCATGAATCAACTAGGAGAAAAGTTTCAGGAAAACGCTCCTGTGAGCGGATGTGTCTTATGTTGATTTTGTACTATGATGCATGTAACAGGTGAAGGGGGCGCTCTTTACTTACAAAGGTTTGAGCCAAAAGGGGGAATTGCTATTCCGCGCACGAAATGGATGAGAAGTTTATTTGCACTGATGATGGTGTTCACTATATTGCTGGGAGGGTGTCAGAAGATGACGGAGAGTGAGAAACAGGCGTTGTACCAGGAGGCTGAGAAGGTTGTGGTGCAGCACTTCAAAGAAAAGTTTGAACTGGATGTGGTCGTGACGAGCAAGGAACTGCTGCCAGAGATGGCGATGTCGCAGATCGGACTGAAAGGGCATGTGAAGGATCATGAGGATCAGAGCTTTGGCATATCGTACGATTACAAGAAAAAAATCACTAAAAATCTCGTGATTAGTCCCGAGCTCGAGGAAGTCATTAAGGCTAAAGGACATGATCCATACGCCAAATAAAAGGGGAGGTGCAGTGATTGAGTAACGGCAGGAACATCGATGATGAAACGTACAAAACCTTATCGGAGTTAGCCTATCAGGATCAAAAGGCAGGTGACCGTTTAACGGAGCTTCCCGGCTGGCAAGTGCTGGAGGGCACAGAGAGCAATAAATTTTCCGGCTTCGACGCCGTGACATTCTATAATCCCGAGACCAAGGAGGCGGTCATTGCCTACCGAGGAACCGAGGGAAGTGCATCTCTGGATCGCTCGGTGCCCGATTTCGTGATGGATGCACGCATCGGGGGCGGAGAGTTGATCCGCAAGGGGCAACAAGACACGGCACAATTTGTAGACAACCTGACACCGGATTGGCTGGACAGAGGCGTTCAGAATATCAAAGATTCCACAGGTATTTCCAAAGTGGAGAACTGGGCTGGCGACCGGGTAAGAGATGTACAAAACTGGACGGGCGATCGCGTAAAGGATATTGAAAAGACCTATTCGCCTACGGGCTGGGCTAACCAGATGTATCAGTCGGAAGATTATGCGAACCATATGAAAGAAAAGTATGGCGATCTGAATTTCTCTCTGACAGGACATTCTCTTGGAGGTGGGGATGCACAATATGCTTCCGCTTATACAGGTCTTCCTGCGGTTACATTCAGTGCACCTTCAGTGATGGGCAACTTGACTCCTGAGATGCGTCGGCGGGTTGAGGCCGGTGAGTTGGATGGGCAAGTGACGAACTATGCGAGTCCGGGTGATCTGGTCGCTAGCGGAACGTTAGGCGGATATGATCGTCATGTAGGTTCTACGTATTATATTGATTCGAATTACGCAGATGCCAATAATGGTGTAAGTCTGATTGATAAAATTAAGAATACATTTGGCGGAGAAAACTACCACAGCCTGGATCAGTATGACTTCAAGAATGGTTATATTTCCAACGAATTGTATGATCCGATCACGGGTGAGCGGGTTCGTTATTCGCCAAGACTTATGGAGAATCTGGGGCCACTTAGCAAAGCGGTAGGTCCGATGGGACTGAGAGGCGGTGCAGGCAGAGGCGCGGCCGCAGCACTGGGATCGGGTCTAATCCAGGTTACCCCGGAAGAGCTGAAAAGTGTGGCTTCTCGCTGGAAACAAAATGCCCAGCAATGCAATGCCGAGCTGAATCAGGTGCGGACACGTATGGCTCAATATTTACATTCAAGCCGCAGTCGCAGACTGGAGCCTATTGTGACCCACTTGGATGCATCCATCCAGGAGCTGAGCACGTGGCATATGAAGCATACGAGTCAGTTCCTGAACTTTATTGAGGAAAAGGCAGAGGCTTTCCGGCAAGCGGATGAGAGTCCGGTACATTTTAACTAGTTATAAATGGCAGGCTGGAGAGATAGCAATGAGCATTCAAGGTGAGAACGTGCACTGAGGGGGAGGGAACCACGGATGAGCGGACAATTGCTGGTGGAATTGAATGACCTGCGGATTGCGGAAAAAGAGCTGTCACAGCTACTGGTTCGCATGCAAGCGGATGAGCAGGAGGCAAGAGCGCTGTACAGCCGTCTGAACGATTGGAAAGGGCAATCTGCGGATCATACGAGGCAACAGATTGAAGAGTTTTTCGCAGGTCTCGCCAAGCGTATCCAATCCATCGAAATGCAGAAAAAAAGTCTGATCCAGTACATTGAATTTATGATTCAAACGGATCAGCAACGTTAAAAAGCAGCTGTGTGCCATATGCGGATGGCACATGTAGTATGTAAGGCAAGTCATCTGAATTCTGAATATGTGTTAACCAAAAAAAGGAGTTTGTAGCATGAACGGGGTTATCCCGTTTGCTGCAAACTCCTTTGTGCATCTTATTACAATATTCTCTTCGGGTGACCCCGGGTAAGAGAACTGCGAATTAACGCTTTTTGCGGCGAGTGGCTAGTGCGATGCCCAGGAAGGACATGATCAGAGCCAGGATCGATACGATTAACGTTGCTTGTTGCAGCTTCAACGTACCTGCATCGGAATCCGTGTTATTCGGTTGACCAGTTACTGTATCGGAGAGCGCATCGCCGAGAGTAGTGTCATCATTTCCTTTTTTGCCATCAGTCGCAGTGTCAGAAGCTTTGTCACCTGTCGCGGTGCCAGCAGTACCTGCACTGTCATGCCCATTACTTGTGCCACCTGCTGCGGCATTGCCAGTAGTTGCAGGATCTTCGCTGATGGTTGTAATGCTGTGAGGCGAGTTCGCCCCCGGCTGGCCTGTCCACTCGACAATGCTGCCATCACTGTAATATTGGAAGGCATCCCATGCCACTTCTGTTTCTGTCTTTGGGTTTTGTGCAACAAAGTTAAACTGTTGGAACTGTCCAGCCAGAATCCCTTGGTTATCTCCATCAATCTCCCAAGTGATCGAGGTTACTTCTTTAGAATCGTTTTTCTCGGTTGTGATCTTCCACCCAGCCAGCGGCTGATATTGCTTAAATGCAACACCCTCTGGAATTTTGAGTGTAATTTTAGTTGTTGGCAGCTCTTTCTCGGACGGTACTTTAATCGTATACGTCTGCCATGCACTAGTTTGTGCAACGGATGGATTTACTGTGACGTGAGCGCTGGCCAAACCGGAGAACAGCAGGAACGCTGCTGCCCCTGTTGCCATAGCGGATGTTAGTTTGGATACCCATGTTGTCTTCTTCAAAATGATAACCCCTCTCATTCTTATGCAAATCGTTTTTAGATACACTTCACTCTTTTAAAGATGTTTTGTTGTTTACTACGGCTTTACTGCCTCAATCTTGAACTCGGCATCTAGGGCGTCAAGTGACCGAGTTAGGGCATGGACTTTAATGTTCCATTTGCCCGGCATAGAGATGTAGTCCTCTGCCTTATATATACCCGTATCGTTCTTCGGAATGGTGATTTCATAGATGCCCATATCCATATCCAGATGGATCAGGGACAACGTCACCTGTTCGAGATCCTTGACGATATTGCCATCTGCTCGCTTTATGCTGACTTCGAACTGATTTTCTCCCACTGCGTTTGGACTTACCTGAAGTGTTATCACGGAGCCATCTTCTGTTGTCTGTGTGCCCTTATAAGGACCGACGGGTGCTGGCTGACCTGGGGACAGATGAGTCAATACAGCCGCGAGCGCAAGAATGATGGCACCTGTAGCAAGTTCAGCCTTTAAACTGCGAGACAGCTGCTTACCCGTAGCGGCTCTTGCCCGTTTGGCATGAATCAGCGCGAAACCAATCATCACAATAAGCAACAGGATTTTACCGATCAGAACCAGGCCGTATGCTGTCGTGAACAAGGAGTTCAGCAGCGGATCGGGCAGGATGACCAGACTGCTGTAGATCCCCGTAGCGACCAGAACGGCTACAGCACCAATCCCCCAAGCGGTAAATCTCCTTAACGCAGCCCAGTAGACCTCACCTCGCAGTTTTGCGGGTAATCGGTCGGTGAGCGGTGGCAGGCACACCGCCATAGCGGTGAGAGCCCCAATCCAGAATGCGGCAGCGACCAGGTGTACAAAGTCCATCGTGACAGCTAACACACGCTGCTCCGCAGCAGCAGGATGTCCTGTCATGGCATGGGTAAGCAGCCAGCCTAGCGCAAGCAGCAATGATCCGTAAGACGACCAGATGCGCACACGTATGGATCGATCCAGATCATAGCCGGATAGAAGAGTGACGGCGAGCAGCATGGCAATCAGCATCTGCAGCATCCAGATCTGACCGAAGGAGGTCAGTTTGAGCGCACTGCCTAATAAGGCCCAACTGAATTCGTCGAGAGAGACACCTGACTCATAGAGTGTGTTCAGCGGAAGGCTTATTAATGCGGCAAAAGAAGCAGCAGCATAGCTGATCCATAGCAATTTGTAGCTACCCGGTGCCTCCATCGGTTCCCGTAGCAGTGAAGCTGGCGCAATTCGCAGCAGCAGGAAGGCGAGCGTACCCAGAATGACGGACAGACCGAGATATTGAATCCAGTCCGTGAATGACACGATCCATTTCAATGGGCCGCCGGTGGCACCCGAACCGGATGCCAGATCCTTCAATCCAGCAGGTGCTCCGGTAGGCTCGCCGATATGGAACACATACGCTCCAGAGATTGGATGACCATCGGCAGATACGGCCTTCCAGTTGACGAGATATGTCCCGTCAGCAAGGCCTTGCTTCAGACCCGTTTCCAGAATGTGCGGGCGTTCTGAGTCAATCTGGACGTTACCATCGTCCGCTTGATTTCCGTCAGGTCCGGTAATTTTAATATCATAAAAGGCCGTCTGCAGTGTTTCATTGAACTCCAACGTCAGCCGCTGCGGTGCGGTAACGAGCAGTTCATTCTCTTCAGGAGAAGCCTTCACAATATAAGCATGGGCAGATGCCCATTGCGGCATCACAAGGAAGAACACCAGGAACAGGCTGGTGAGTAGCGCCCAGTGACGTTTGCTCCAACGCAGGGCTAAGCTTCTTACTCTCAAAAAAATCATCACCCTTGGGTTATAGATTTACAATTATCCATAATTCATCGTTCACACATAATCTATACCATTATAACTTTGTCCAAAATGAAGGCGTATGACTACATAGGGCTATAAAAAATCATGGATTACTGCATATTTGTGACAAATGCTTGAAATAGTGCACGTTCATATGCGGTGCTATGACATAGCGCATATCAGAAGTGGATCGTTTTGTGATAAAATTCCCTATTCTATTCCCTCTGAAACCTATTTTATTTGCGAGGCTTGCGGCCGGCGAGCCCACTCTCTAATGCATAGCGAGTGAGCTGCACCCGGTTCTCCAGCTGCAGCTTCTGCAGGATGTTCTTCAGATGGTTCTTAACGGTCTGATCCGAGATGCCCAGCTGCTCGGCAATTTCACGATTGGTATACCCGGCAGATACCCATTGCAGGATCTCCAGTTCGCGGGCTGTTAGCGGATTTTCCTGTACATCTTCACTGCGAGGAGCGGGGAATTCCTGCAATATTCGGTACGCTAGCTCTTTGCTGAGCGGTGCATCGTCACTAACAATGGCGCGAAGGTATTCCAGCCAAGTAGAAGGAGACAAATTTTTGCGCAGATAACCTTGAGCTCCTTGTTTCAATGCTTCAAAGAGGTAAGTGACATCATCCGATACGGTGACCATTACAATCATGACGTATGGGAAACGGAGTTTAATCTGCCTTGTTGCTTCGAGTCCATCCATATCGGGCATCTGTACATCCATCAGAATCAGGTCGGGCATCCAGTGTTCGGTTAGTTCAATCGCTTCCTGCCCATTTTTGGCTGTACCAATGACTTCAAACAGGCTATCCTCGGATAAAATGGTGCATATCGCCTCGCGCGCATGCGCATGATCGTCCACGACCAGTACACGTACCAGTTCCATCAAGTCTGCCCCTTTCCAATGATCATTTGTGTATCACCTGGTGCCGAATCAAGCTGGAATGTCCATCCCATCTGCTCGGCTCGTTCTTTTGTGATTCGTAAACCGTACCGATCCTTGAACTGCATCGGGTCACCCTGAATTCCAATACCATTGTCACGGATATGAACAGACCAGAGAGAGGGATTGCCTTCAGCGTATACTGCCACCTTGGTGGCTTGGGCATGTTTGCGCACGTTAAGCAGTGCTTCCCGAATACAAGCAAGCAGTTCTACCTGTTCTTTAGCTGAGAAGGAAACTTCGGTCAGATTCCATTCTACATCTGCTTCCGGAACGGTATCACTCACGATGGATTCGACCTGAGCCTGCAAAGCAACCGCTTCGGGATCAGCAGTGGGTGAAGGTACATAACGCAATTGGGCAATGGCTTGCCTTACATATGTATTGACCTCGTGCACCGTTTTTTGAATTTCGCGCAGGTCCTGCTCATGGCTGGTACCTGCAAGACTGCGCCCTGCTTTGTCTGTCTTTACCGATAGCAGGAATAGCGATTGTGAAATGCCGTCATGCAGTTCCCGAGCAAGCTGGTCACGCGCTTCAAGCGCGGTTTTGGATGCTCGCTCTTGTTCGAGGGCAGCTCGCGCCCCTTCTAACATGAGGAACAAACGGCTAAGCAGTGTCACACTGACAAGATAAACGATCACAGGTGTCAACCAGTTTCCGGCATCCATCGATAGATACGGCATCAGAAACTGGTGGCGAATATATTCCCAGAGCCCCACGGTGATGGTGGGAATCAGCAGGATCATCCATTTAATCTGTTTGTAGGACATATATACATAACTCCTTTGAGAATAGATGATCTTAATGAGTTGAACCATTTATTCACACAATTGTTCGTGTAGAATCCTTCCTTCAACTTATGAATGGAAAGAGGGTAAT
The DNA here is from genome assembly GCF_050435065.1 of Paenibacillus sp. 4624. Lineage (NCBI taxonomy): Bacteria > Bacillati > Bacillota > Bacilli > Caryophanales > Paenibacillaceae > Paenibacillus > Paenibacillus sp. 4624. The sequence goes on along the minus strand of NZ_JBNDJR010000013.1, from coordinate 58,526 downwards.
GGGATCATTATAACGCAACCTTGTCCAAGACCCTAGTCCGGGCTGTTTACAAGAAACGGGGGAGCATCATGGAGTATTTAGAAGGATATCTAAGAACACGAAGGGGTGAAATGCTGTCATGCTAGGTGAGGGTTGATGTACTCTGCTCAGGAGGGCTCTGCCCGTTTTCGCTATGGAGTAAGGTCATCTATACTTATATAGAACGCAAAATCATTACAAAACATGTTAAGGAGTGACGCAGCAACATGAGTCAAGAAGTATTGGAACGTCGCAGTGAATTGCTCAAGAAAAACATTCACCAGATGCTTATTCAAGACAATCAGCACGGGATCAGTCGCCAAGACAACATGTTTTTGCAGCAGATGATCAAAGAGTTACATCAGACTTCACATGAACTGAATACGATGAGTAACGAAGAGTCTTCACAAGACTGAACATGCCCCTGATGCATCCGATGCATCAAATCACGCTTCACATCACGATGAAAATGAAAATGGCGCTATCCCTCATGGGGTAGCGCTTTGGTGTTTATTCACATATCAGACTACTGCAATAGTTGATGAGCCGCTCGTTTTTCGATATACCGAATGAACAACTCCGCCAGTTCCGGATCAAATTGCGTACCTGAGCATGCCCGTAACTCCTCTATAGCCTCATCCACGTTTTTGGTTTTCTGATAGGGTCTCTCGGTGGTCATGGCATCAAAAGAATCGATCACGGTCAGCATCCGGCACAGCTTCGGAATTTCATGACCCTTTAAACCGTAGGGATAACCATGCCCGTCATAGCGCTCATGATGCAATTCAATATACGGAATCAGATCGGCGAAGCGATCGTTCGTCATCACCATTTTTTTGCCCCAAGTCACATGACCCTTGATGGTATCCCATTCCTCACATGTCAGCTTGTCTCTTTTGTTCAATATGGACCAGGGAATCTCCAGCTTGCCAATATCGTGAATCAGCGCCCCAAGCACGAAACGCCGCTTTTCTGCATTGTCTAGTCTGAGCACTTCGCTAATATCGAGCGCGTATTTATAGACCCGTTTGGAATGTTTGAACGTATCCATATCCTTGTATTGAAACAGGTTCAGCTGCTGCTCAATGTCGCGGACGTCTTGAACCAGATCGATCTCGTGCTCCATACCGTCATTGCTGCCATGGCGGTGCACATTGTTTTTGCCCTGCTTTTTGGCATAGTAAAGCGCTTTGTCTGCCTGATCCACCAGTTGAGACTTGTTATACATATCCACTTGGTATGCAGCAATTCCGGCAGAGAAAGAGAGACAGCCATGCGGTAATACCTCGACACCTTCAAAAGGGGTATCATTCAGCTGTTTACGTAACTTGTTCATAAATCTGTAGGCCTCATCGAGTTCCATGCCTGGCATCAGCAACGTGAATTCTTCTCCACCATATCGAAAAGCGGTAACCGATGTGCCTTCCGTCTTCCGGATGAGAAAATCCCCGAGCAATGCCAGCAGGCTATCGCCTTGAAGGTGACCAAACTGATCGTTATATTTTTTGAAATCATCAATATCAAGCAATCCTAGACAGAGGGGCGTTCCTTGCGTTCGAGCTTTGTTTAGCTCAGTTTCCAGCATGCTTTCGAAATAGCTATGGTTGAACAATCCTGTACGCTGATCCGAATTCGCCTTCTCTTCGATGGACTGGTACATGATGAACAGCTGTTTGAACGCATGGGACAACAAGATGCTGAGACTGAGATACAAAAATAGACCGAGCACACCGTTATGTACAACCAGAATGGTGAGCACAAGCGCCAAAATAAGCGTACAGAGATAGACCAGAAGGGATTCGGTTACGAATGCCCGTTTCATCTGTTGCAATGCATCTTTGGTTGAGAAATGAAAGAACAATCCTAGCGTAATGGTATTAATAATGAAATAGGCAGCCAGGGCTGCAACATAAGGAATCAGGTTATAGCTATCAATTGCACCGGTCTGACCACCTGTCCATTCGAACACAGTAGCAGCCCCGGTAATCATGAGACTATAGATACTGAAATTGACGACATGTTTCCACCAGGTAAGCTTGCGGTCTTTAATTAATAGAATGATAGAAATGGGCAACAACACCGAGAGGCTGAATGCCCCGCCAAACATAAATATGCAGGCCAGATACACAGAGGAGTCCATCGATTGCTGGTTACCCTTCGGGGGAATCTGGAATGTAAAATAGTCGAGGATGAGCGCGGCTCCCAGCATGGTGTAAACCATGACCCAATCGGTTGTAGTCAGATGTATATAAGACCACTGGTTCATATAGATAAAAACGCCAATCCCGGTGCAGCTAAGCAATAAAACATACATCATGCTTCGATCTGCTTTGCGGATAAGGTTACGAATAAAGTTCATAGAAAATCTCCTGCTTGGATTTAGTCAACTCGTGATGTTAAGTATAAACCAACGATGCAGTATCACGTCTTTTTTGAAGATAACAGACTCCTGCTCGATGCATTTATATTGGTTATTCTTGTATAGGTATATACTATATTTTTTTTAACATAACAAGATCGCTTGCAAAAATCCAGCAAGAAAAAACAGGCCGCTCGCAGCCTGTTTGTCTGGTGTGGCGGCAGAACCTAACCGCCGAGCTTGTATCCCGAAGTAAGTGCTACAACGACAGACGCTACGATGATGGCGTTGATGACAATGCGGGAATATTTGATACCCTCGAATTTCTTCATGGAAAAGACCTCCCTTCCTTGGAGTCTGGTCCGATGCTTACCCTATTCTCACTGGGTTTGGTATGTTTCTGCGGACGATACATCTTCTTTGCCCCGATTCACCATCATGTACTGGATAAACAGGAATATGCCAACATTCATCACGACATCACCAATGCTGATGACCTGTGTACGCGGATAAGGACTCGATAGCGGGATGATGTCACCGAGAAAAGAGAGGTGAGTAGACGCGTCCATCATATAATGCTTGGATACAGCGCCGCCTTCCCGAAGCAGATCGACATAATAAGGACCGAGCACAGCAGAGGCTTCCACCGAAACGGGCATGCGACCACCATTAAAAGCCATCACGATGAAGTTGAGAAGCACCCCGATCCAGATCAGCGTGAAACCCCGATGATGTCTGTTGAGCCATAAAAAGATGAGGCCGGTAATATACACAGCGGCAAACAGATAACCATTAATGGATGCTACCCAGCTCAACCGCTCCTGCATATAGAAAATGCCAAACTGGAAAAGTAACAGCAGCGGAAAGATCCAGCCGCCGCGCAGCTGGAGTGTTGCAAACTGGTTGAGCCCATAACGGACTCCACCCCTGAACAGACCAACAATCAAGCCGATCAGAATACCGTCGTATACCATGATTAACCCCTGTTCTTGCGGATGTGCGCAACAATACTTGCGTGTTTGTGTACATAAGAAATTCGACCTGATATTGGCAATTCCTGCATGGTTAAAATGATTTTTAAGAAGAATTTTGTAATTGTATACATAAAAGCCGTCTTCCCGAAAAATAGAGGTCGAAACCTGAATCCGAATCGGTGAAAACGGCTTTATATTTTGCTAAAAAATGATCATTTCAGTCAAGTGGTTATCTAAACGATATTTACTCCGAACCGCCATTCAAGTAATTAAAGAAAGGCTGATCCACCCAGAAGTTGTATGAGGTGATATTGGCTTCAGGAGCGAGATTGCGGAATCCTTCCTGAATAGCCTTGGCATTTTCTTTCAGCGAGAAAGATTGGGCATAATAATGACCAAGTGTAATTTTATTGTTCGTAATCACTGGGAAGTTAGCCAGTGCGGTTGGCGAATAATACAGCGGCTGCCACCAAGAGTTGATAATCAGTGGAGATTGACTGTTGCTGTTCTTTTTGGCAAATTTCAGAACGATGTCGTTGAAACGGGCTTTGTCAGCCGTATTGTTAAATTCAAACTGAATGTCATATTCCTTCGCATAAGCGATATAGTTGCCATTCTCAATCTGTGTAACTTTGTAGTCTGGTGTTTCCTTCGGCTCGCCCCACTCTTTCAAATAGATAAAAGCAGATGTCTTCGGCTGGAATTGCACATCGGCATCAATGCCTTCGCTGCGAAGCAGGCCAATCAGCTGTACTGCATGATTAATGCTGTCATGACCATAAGTTAACGTCAGTTCATCGATAAAGTTGGAGTCGAAACGGCTGTCTTTCAGGTTGTACCCTGTAACCAGATCTTCCCGCAGTGCCTGATCCACAATTTTTCTGAGTTCAGGAGCTTCAATCAGATCTGCTGTGCGATATGCAGCATATAGCTTGGCGTAGATATCTGCATCATTGGAGCGTCCAATTTCATTTTTATATTTACCTTGGCTGATCAACACACGTCCAAGCAGTATGTTCGCTGCATCCTTGCTTGCTGCGCCGCCCTTAACCAGGATAGGATACAGACTCTCCGGAACCAGTCCTGTATCAATGGCCGCAGCCAGTTCTTGCCCAGCTTGTCCTTGCAAACGATTTGGCTTGATGCCCGCTTTGGCAAGGGCTTTCGCTGTTTTGTCCGCAGGGTAGGTGTAAGCGAGTTCTTTGAATCCAGCTGCTTTGACTGCGAGGAATACTGCTGTGTAAATGCTCAGTTGATCATTCGCACGTACCTCCGTTGATGTTAAAACACCGTTATTGAACAGAGCAACAGCTGCCTCGTAGGCATCGTCACCCGATTTCAGGTCGCTGAAGGCAGGCGCCTTTGCGGCATCCGTACTTGTAGTGGTAGCGGAACTTGCTTCCGTAATAGCTGCTATGGCTTTGATAAAATCACCCTTGGATGCTTGCTGTGGCAATTGGATGCTGTACTTGGCTTGCAGGAATTGAGCGAAATCTGCTGCACTCTCTGTGTAGACAGCTGGTGTTTTTACTGCAGGGGAGCTCACATTCAACGTTTTAGGAGCAACTGGCGTTGCGGATGCTGCAGAAGCAGAAGCGGGCAAACTAAGACTGCCGAGAGTTACCGGAGCGGCGAGCAGAGCCGCCAGCGTGATCTGGGTGATTTTTTTCAAATGAAAGGCCTCCTTAAAATAGGGTTGAAAATGATAGGTGAATGCAATATAATCCTGACAAATCCTATCAGAATAGAATAATTGGATTGACTTTAGCACGGAGTCGCGCCAAATGTCAACGAAAAAAAGCCAGCCGTAATGCGGATTCCAGAGTCTGGAAGTCAGTGTTGTTACGATGATCTTCCATATGAGTGTATACGCTGAAAGTTTTATTGACAAGGATCGACATTATCCGATAGGATATAAAAAAAGATTATTGAAAAGGGGAATTTTCAAAATGAAAAGAGGTTTATCGTTCGTCTTATCAATTGTTATGGTCGCTATTTTGCTGGCTGCTTGTGGGAATTCAGCTACTAAAGACGAACAATCCGCTCAAGGCGGCGATTCTGGAAAATCCCTGCGGATGGCATTAGTACTACCTGAAAAAATAGGGGTCAACCCTTTCTTTGTACAAATGGATGAAGGTTTCAAAAAAGCAGGTAAAGAGTTTAAGGTGGATACCAAAACGATCGAATCAACAGACCCTGCAGCATTCGAGCAAAACCTGCGTGCAGCTGTTGCTGAGAATTACGACCTGATTATTACAGCAACGTTCCAGGCAGAAGATGCACTGAAAAAGGTCGCTGCCGAGAATCCAAACAAATCATTTGCTATTGTGGACACAACTGTAGATTTGCCTAACGTTCGCAGTGTTGGTTTCCGTGAGTATGAAGGAGCGTACCTGCTGGGTGCTGCCGCTGGACTCTCCACGAAAACAGACAAAGTGGGCATGATCGCTGCAATGGACGTACCTTTGATCAAGAAGTATACAGAAGGTTTCAAAGCGGGTCTGGAATCGGTTAATCCAAAAGCAGAATTCCTGGTGAACTATGTTGGTGGTTTCAATGACCCGGCTAAAGCGAAAGAATTGGCACTGGTGCAATTCGGTAAGGGTGCTGACTTTATCGCAGGGGCATCTGCTGTAGGTGACCTTGGTGTGTTCGAAGCAGCCAAAGAAAAAGGCTTCTATACTTCTGGACAAGATACAGACCGTACGGTAGAAGATCCGGAGCATATCGTACTTTCCCAGTTGAAATCTACGGATACGGTTGCGTACGAAACGGTGAAGGACTTTGCAGAAGGTACATTCAAAGCAGGTGCAGTGAACTACGGCCTGAAAGAAGACGGTGTTGGTCTGACATACGTTACGCGTGACAGTGAGTCTCCGCTGAATGCATTTGTTGGTCAAGAAGTTATCGACAAAGTAAAAGCGATCAAAGATGATATCATCTCTGGTAAAATTGTAGTGAAAGATCCATTGCAACAATAGTAGACCTAGAAAATCATATCTTGAGAATGATCTGAAAAGTTTCATATGAAGAAGAGCAATGAATTGATGGATGTGTAATCAATCTAGTAAGCCGGCTGCCCAACCAGGCAGCCGGTTTTGCTACTGTTTACAGTGACCTTATATGTTGAACGTAACGTTTACACGATAACGGATAGGACAGAAGAAACCTGGAGAAGCGGAGCGGTTGCCTAAAAGCTTTCTGCAAGAAAGCTACATGGTAAGCATACGCTTATCACCGGATTTTCCCCTTATAAAAGGGAGTTCAAAAAAATCCGGGGATAACAGCGATCGAAAGGTTGTTCTGTCATCGGAGTGTCCAGTGTAACCATTTCACGTTGAACTTACATCACCCGAGAGGAGCGAACGCAAGATATGCTGTTGGAGATGGAGCAAATTACGAAGAAATACGGCAACTTCACGGCGAACAAGGAGATCCATTTTAATCTGCGCGAGGGGGAGATTCATGCTCTTGTCGGGGAGAATGGAGCAGGGAAAACGACGCTAATGCGTATGCTATACGGGATGGAGCAGCCGACAACTGGCACGATTAAAGTCCGTGGGCGCGAGGTGAACTTTGCAACACCATCCCAGGCTATGGCGAGCGGGATCGGCATGGTGCACCAGCATTTCATGCTGTTTCCATCCTTTACGGTAGCGGAGAATATTGTCATTGGACGTGAGCCTGCGGCGGCAGGGGTATTTGATCGAAAAAAAGCGGCAGCTCAGGTCCATGAATTGGGCAGACAATACGGTATGCCGGTCGACCCGTGGAAAAAAGTTGCCGAATGTCCTCTGGGTATGCAGCAACGTGTAGAAATTCTCAAAGTGCTTCATCAGGGAGCGGACATTATTATATTGGATGAACCTTCTGCGGTGCTAACTCCGCTCGAAGTGAAAGAACTGCTGGCGAATATGAAATCGCTCGCGAAGCTAGGCAAAACCTTTGTCATCATCACACACAAGCTGCAAGAGGTGATGGATGTCGCGGATCGAATCACCGTACTGCGGGATGGACAAGTCACAGGTATATTGGAAGCAAAGGATACTAATGTAGAGGAACTGTCTCGCCTGATGGTGGGACGTGAACTGGTGCGTATGGATAAACCGTCATCTGTTCCGGGTGAAGCGGTGCTCCAGGTGGAAGGCATTCATCTCTCGGGAGCTAAAGATCGGTCTGCCCTCAAAGACATTCATATGCAAGTCCGAAAAGGTGAAGTCGTCGGGATTGCGGGTATTTCCGGCAACGGTCAATCCGAATTGATTCAAGTGATTGCCGGGCTGCGGAAGCCGGATGGAGGACGCGTGCTCTTATCCGGGCAGGACACGACCAACTGGCCGGTACGCCGCATTCGTGAGCATGGACTGGCGCATATTCCGGAAGACCGTTACATGTGGGGAGCAGCGAAGGATGCCAGTGTGAAGGAGAACGGACTGATGGGGCACCATCATCGTATGCAGAAGCGGGGCATGATCAAAGCCAGAGCAGCCAAAGCAATGGTGGAGAGCTGGATCAAGCAGTTTAGCATCAAGACAGGCTCGGCGGAAACGAAAGCCCAATTTCTATCAGGTGGTAATCTGCAGAAGCTGATTGCAGCACGTGAATTTGCGCAGGATACACCGTTCCTGATCGCAGCAGAGCCTACACGTGGGGTGGATATCGGTGCGATGGAGACCATCCATGCGGAATTGTTGCGCAAACGGAATGAGGGAGCAGGTATCTTGCTGATCTCATCCGAGTTGTCAGAAATTTTGCAATTATCGGATCGCATTATTGTGATGTATGAAGGCGAGATTGCCGGAGAACTTCCGGCAGCGGAAGCGACAGAAGAACAGATCAGCTTGTTGATGGCAGGAGGGAAAGAGCGGGTATGAATCGGTTAAAAGAAACACTTCGCGGACTTGTACAGCCGCTGCTTGCCGTATTGATCGGCTTACTCGCCGGGGCGATCGCCATTCTGGTCGTTGGCGGCAATGTCGTGGATACGTATGCCGAGATGTGGAAGGGTGCCTTCGGCAACTTCTACTTCTTCACCAATACATTGGCTCGTGCCACACCGATTATTTTGGCGGGACTCGGTGTGGCACTGGCATTCCGTGCCGGATTTTTCAATATGGGTGCGGAAGGTCAGATGATTCTGGGCGGACTCAGTGCGGCGCTCACAGCTCTTTATCTGCCAGGGCCGGGCTGGTTCGTATGTATTGCTGCCATTCTGGCGGGAATTATCGCCGGCGGGGTGTGGTCCCTTTTTGCAGGCTGGCTGGATGCACGCTTTGGGATGAACCTTTTGATTACCACACTACTGCTTAACTATATTGCGACGTATTTTGGCGGTTACATGGTTTCGTATCCATTTAAAGATCGAACGGGATCGGCAGCGATGGCGCAGACACCAATGATTGATCAGAGTATCTGGCTACCGAAGCTGTTTCAGGGCATGGGACTGCACGCAGGCTTCATTATAGCGATTGTAGCGGCGATGCTGATCTACTGGTTTACGCACAAAACGGTAACGGGTTATGAAATTCGTATGCTGGGCAGCAATCCGTCTTTTGCGGCTTATGGGGGTGTTCGCCGAATTCGTATGATGATGCTGTCCATGGTGATCAGTGGTGGGCTTGCGGGTCTTGCTGGTGCTGGCGAAGTGCTCGGTACACAGTACCGCTTCCTGGATGGCTCGCTATCCTCGGCTAGTTATGCGTGGAGTGGCATCATGGCTACACTGCTTGCACGCTCACATCCACTGGGCACAGCTGTAGCGGCCATTCTGCTCGCGGCATTACAGACAGGTGCAATGGGCATGGAGCGCAACACGGATGTCCCTCTGGAAGTTGGCAGTGTAATTCAGGCAGTGTTGACACTGTTTGTCTCGGCACAGATCGGTTATTCCTTCCTGAAGCGGAGAAAGGAGAAAAAGTCCAATGCAACAACTGTTTGATGCAGCCATGTTTGGCTCAACCTTGCGGATTATGACGCCGATTCTGCTCGCAGCACTTGGTGGGGCCTTATGTTCGCGCGTAGGTCTGTTTAACGTGGGTTTGGAAGGACTGGTGCTGATCGGGGCATTCTCCGCGATTGTGGGCAACTACCTATTCGGTAACGTACTCTTGGCAGTGCTGTTTTCCATTATTATCGTGATGCTGTTCTCGGCGCTATTTGCATTTATAAGTATTAATCTAAAGGCTAATGCCATTGTCGTCGGTATATCGTTGAACTTTCTGGCGGCGGGACTCACGACCTTTGCCCTGCGGGCGATCTTCGATGTAAAAGGTGCATACTACGATAAGGATATGGTGGGACTCCCGAAATGGGACATTCCGCTGATCAAGGATATTCCTTGGGTGGGCACGGTGTTCTCAGGCCATAGTCCGCTCGTATATCTCGGCATTATTATTGTCATTGCTCTACAGTTCTATCTATTTAAAAGTGTATCCGGCTTCCGTCTGCGTTCCGTGGGTGAGAATCCGATTGCAGCACAGAGCATCGGCATCAAGGTACGCGGCATTCAGTATGGTGCTGTACTGATGTGCGGTGTACTGTGTGCACTGGCTGGAGCGCAGCTGTCGCTTGGTCAGGTGACGATGTTTACCGAAGGCATGACCGCAGGTCGGGGCTTCATCGCTTTGGTTGCTACGATGCTTGGACAAGCCAACCCGCTTGGGGTGATGGGGTCTAGCGTGTTGTTTGGATTCATGGAAGCACTTAGTATTCGTCTGCAAGGCTTCTCTCTGCCAACCCATTTCACCATGATGTTGCCGTATATTGTAACACTGGTGGCGATGTTCTTTTTCAAAGACCGGACGTATGCACAGGATGCATTGAAAGCGGGCGGAAGCTCACGTTAATCCTGTTGTGAACCCTAGCTATGATAGGATAGATATGTGAGTAACGGTTTCAGTTGCATAGTGACATCGTGAACAAAGGAGGAATCAGGGACGTGCATAACAAAGCTGAGCGTTTGAAAAAAACCAAAACACCACTACCGAAAGCTGGTGCCGATTACGGAGATCGGTTGCCGCCAGGTCAGGTGCTGACGGAGAAATTCCCGATTTTGCATGAAGGGGAGGTGCCGGAGTATGACCTTTCCACTTGGGATTTGAAGGTTTTTGGTGAAGTCGAAGAAGAGAAGGTGTTCTCTCTGGCTGAGCTTCAGGCGATGCCGCAGGTGAACATGGTTAGTGATATTCACTGTGTTACGCGCTGGTCGAAATTTGACACACCTTGGGAGGGTATTCGCTTCTCCGAATTCATGAAGCTGCTCGGGGTTAAACCAGAAGCGAAGTACGTCATGATTCACGCGGACCATGATTACGAGACCAATGTGCCACTTGAAGAACTGATGCATGATGATGTATTGCTTGCGTTTAAATATAATGGTGAGCCGCTCACGCCGAAGCATGGGTTCCCATTGCGACTGGTTGTGCCACAGCTGTATTTCTGGAAGAGTGCAAAGTGGGTGCGTGGACTGGAGTTTATGACAGAGGATCGCAACGGCTTCTGGGAAAGCAATGGCTTCCACCATTTTGCCGATCCGTTTAAGGAGCAACGCTTCTCGGGTGAAGATCTGCCGATTCCTGAGGATGAGTGGACGAAAAAGGAGTTTGATTAATATGTTGATGCCGATATTGCAGATTCATTCGGAAGATATGCCAGCTTATGCTATCGTGTGTGGCGACCCGGCTCGTGCGGAGAAAATTTCCCGCAAGCTGGAGAATGCCAGAGAGCTGGCGTTCAGCCGCGAATATCGCACATTTGTAGGAGAGTATGAAGGGGTTCAGATGGCGGTGGTCAGTCATGGCGTAGGTTCACCGGGCGCAGCGGTGTGCTTCGAGGAACTGATTCGCGCAGGAGTGAAAACCCTGATTCGAGTAGGCACAGCAGGCTCATATACAGCCGATTATCCAGCAGGCAGCGTTATTGTCAGCACTGCGGCTGTACGCTCCGATGGACTGACGCGTCAGCTAGTACCCGATGGTTTCCCTGCGGTAGCCGATATTGATGTAACCAGCGCATTGGTTGCTGCTGCACGGCAGACAGATCGTGGCATAAGTGAGGTTGCCAAAGTTGGCGTGGGTATCACGGTAACTTTGGATGCCTTTTTCACAGGGGTAGAAGAGATTCCTCACCGTAAATACAAACAGGCTGGAGCGCTTGCCGCCGAGATGGAGATCGCTGCGCTCTATATCGTCAGTACGTTGCGTGGTGCGCGAGCTGGAGCCATTGTGGCCATTGACGGCTTCGCAGACAGTGATCTTGCGGCTGAGTATGATCCGCATACCGATGCGGTCGCTAAGGCAGTAGAGCACGAGATCGAAGCTGCGCTTCGTGCGCTCGCTGCCCTTGCTCGCCAGGATCAGGCATAGGCAATAATGGAATAGAGTACACAAAATGGCGTCCCGAAAGGTCATAACTTGACCACCAGGGACGCCATTTTATGTTGTCGTTTTAAAAGAGAGGATCGTCACAGTTATTTATAGACAATATGCATGGAGTAGAAAGACCCATCGGAGTTGAAGCGGCCCTCCACGGTAGGAGCTCCTTTTTTCGTAAACAAGGCAAGATCAGAAGGGAATGCTTTTTTTTCCACCATATGACCATTCAGATCTATTCCGAACAGCAGCTCGGCTTGTGCCACACCGCTATCCTGTAATTGTCTTGCCGTGATAGCCTTTATTTTTTTATGATACTCATCAACAGCTTCCTGTCCTTTGTTAAAATAATCATCTGCCAGAGCCCTGGCATTAACCGCAACAACTATATGCGTGGCTTTGTCTACCCCAATCCAGGTTCCGTACTTATCGTTCGTGTACATCAATTCAATGATTTGTTTCTTTCCTTTGTGCTGTAACACAGCACCATCCAGTTCTCCCGATGGTAAATCTAGTTTGCTGAACACTTCTTCGGCTGCTTGAATGTCTTGTTCGGCAACGTCATTCATGTCTATGTTCTGTTGAGTGTAGCTTATTTTGTTGTTTTCAATGTAAAAGGTGATATGTTCTTCTTGTATATGTCCGGATTGAATATTCCCCTTCAAGTCCACCAGCAGTTGGCTTGGGAAAGGTGTGCCAAGGATGTTGAAATCCCAGCCGTAGTCGTCAATATAACTGCCTTTATCGAGCTTGTACGCTTTTTTGGTCAGTTTTTTGAGTGTTTGTTCTACTTTTTTAACAACCGCAGCTGACGCCTTTGTGTTTTTATTTGATTTTGTTGATGCAGTGTCAGCTGTCGTGGATACTTCAGCTTTGGTTTTGGCAGCGCTCGCTGGAGTGGGATAAGAAGCAATGGACATTGTGCCGATCATTCCTGCCAGAGCAATGGAGTTGATTACTTTATACATGGGTTTCACGATAAGATACCTCCAAGTCAAATAATTAGTCTATCTACTTATATAACTGGTTGAGGTGGCGCTTTTGTGACACTTATCCATACTAATTTTAGAAAAAGTGTTTTACCTCGAATGAGAAGAGTCATCGGTTTGCATGGATCAACTTCGAATGATTTTGAAATCATTGGGTAATTATATACAGGAACAGAATCCAACATGAGATTACAAAAGGAGGACTTACACGATGACACAGAACAATCAACCTCAGGATGAAGCAAAACTCCGCAATAAACTGGATGAAGATGGCGACTCCTTGATGGAGAAAAAGAAGATCTTGAATGGCGTGGACATTGAGCCACAGGCGGATGATTGGGCAGCTAAACCATCTCCGGTTGCTTTTAACGAAGAAATCAATACATCCTCTAAAAAATAGGATTGATCGACAGAGCGGATACCGTATGGTATCTGCTTTTTCGTCCTTGTATAATGTTGTAAATACAGCATAAGGAAGAGTGGAGGGGAGAAATATGAAAAATAACATACAGATCCGAGATGCACAGCTTGCTGACTATCCTGGTGTAGCCACGTTATTGGATCAATTACATGAGTTACATGTACAGGCAAGACCGGACATTTACAAACCTCTGCACCCAAGGCTTGGGGAAAAGGAATATGCCGATTGGCTTGCGAAGGATGACCGTTACCTCTATGTAGCGGAACATGTAGAGGCTGGGAAGATTGTAGGCTTTAGCAGCGCACAGCTGAGCGCCATTCAGGATCATTCGCTTTTTGCGGATCGCAGGATGTTATACATTCACGAACTTGTGGTGGATTCAAGCCACCAAGGACATGGAACAGGTAAACGGTTAATGCAGACCATGCTGGATCTGGGGAGAGAGCTTCAGGCAGACCACATAGAATTAACGGTTTCTACATTCAACTCGCATGCACAGGCTTTTTATGAACAGATGGGGCTAAGGGTGCGTAGCAGCAGAATGGAGTTCCCATTGTAATTGTAAGCCGAGTAGTGAAATAAGTCTGTTCATCAAGACTACATACACAAAACGTTCGATAATAAAAGAAAATAAACCCTTGAATACCCCATGGGGGTATGTTAATCTGGAAGAAGAACGTAAGAAAAGGGGTGTTATGATGGAAGATCACAGCCATCCCGAAGAGTCTGTACAGACTGCGGAACAGCAGTCCGAGCAACAAGCGGATTCATGCCATGCTTTGAACTTAGATAAGGACGGCAAAACTGTCCGTAAAAGCCACCATTCCCAGGAGATGAAGGGCAATCTCATCTCCAGGTTGAACCGGGTGGAAGGCCAGATTCGCGGCATCAAAGGGCTGATTGATAAGGACACATACTGTGATGATGTGTTAACCCAGATCGCTGCAGCACAGTCCGCGCTTAATTCGGTAGGCAAGCTTTTGCTGGAAGGACATATGAAGAGCTGTATTGTGGAACGTATTCAGGCGGGCGAACACGAAGTCGTGGATGAATTACTGGTTACTGTTAGAAAGTTGATGAAGTAGTACGACAAGGATAAGACCTGGTAAAGACATACCCATTTACGAACATATTTAACTAAGGAGGAATAGAACATGTCTAATGTTACGTTGAATGTCAAAGGAATGTCTTGCAATCACTGTGTAAAGTCCGTTGAAGAAGCGGTGAAAAATGCAGGAGCAAATGGTCAGGTGGATCTGGCAGCCGGTACGGTAGCTGTAGAATATAATGAGCAGGCTGTTACCGTGGATCAGATCAAAGCCGCAATCGAAGATCAAGGATACGACGTCGTTTAATTGATCCGAGGCATTGTTCATTAACAAATGATAGCAGTAAAGGCTTAGCCCTCTTGATTCTCAGTTGGACTTGATTATACAAGGGACGGTTTAAGCCTGATTTTCCGTCCTGAATATACCCCTATAGGGTATAAAATTCATTTGAAAGGAGCTGACATGATGACATCGAGCGCATCTGAAAATATAGAACCTGCACAAACTCCTGTACCTATGGAGAATTCGGGTCTCAAGACAACCTTGCACATCACGGGTATGACCTGTGCCGCATGTTCTACGCGTGTGGAGAAGGGGTTATCCCGGATGGAAGGCGTACATCAGGCGAATGTGAACCTTGCCATCGAACAGGCAACCATCTCTTATGATCCCAAAACGACAAGTGTAGGCGCATTGCGGGACAAAGTCGCGGCACTTGGCTACGGTACAGTGACGGAATCCGTCGATCTGGATATTACGGGCATGACCTGTGCGGCCTGTTCTGCACGTATTGAGAAAGGGCTGTCGCGGTTGCCGGGTGTCTCCCAAGCTAACGTTAATCTCGCGCTGGAGACAGGGCATATTGAATATGCAGCGGGTACCCTCAAACCGTCCGATATTACAGCCAAAATCAAGCAGCTAGGCTATGGCGCTACATTGCAATTAACCCAGGAGGAATCGACCTCTGTTCGGGAACGGGAGATACAGCGTAAGAAATGGAAATGGATGATCTCCGCACTCTTGTCCATTCCGCTATTGTGGGCAATGGTTGCCCATTTCTCCTTTACCTCGGGCATTTATGTACCTGAGCTGTTTTTGAACCCATGGTTTCAGCTGTTACTGGCGACACCAGTCCAATTTGTGATTGGTTGGCAGTTCTATGTAGGTGCATATAAGGCGCTTCGCAATGGTAGTGCTAACATGGACGTACTTGTGGCACTTGGAACAAGCGCCGCCTTTTTCTACAGCCTGTATCTGACGCTCACGAGCGGGTATTTACCTGATGCCAGTATGGGTCAGAGTATGGATCATGGTGCAATGGGAACGGATGTAGGAACTGCTGCAGGAGTTACCGCTATGCCGATGGTGGAGCTGTACTATGAGACAAGTGCGATTCTGATTACGTTGATTTTACTTGGAAAATGGTTTGAGGCTGTGGCGAAAGGGCGCTCTTCACAGGCGATCAAAAGCTTGATCGAACTCGCTCCCCGTGAAGCGCGTGTTATCCGTGACGGACAGGAAGTTTTGATTCCGGCTTCCTATGTAGCCGTTGGTGATCTGGTTTTGGTGAAACCTGGGGATAGCATTCCGGTGGACGGTATCGTAGAAGAGGGTCAATCCTCTGTCGATGAATCCATGCTGAGCGGTGAAAGTCTACCTGTAGATAAAAAGCCTGGCGACCCGGTCACAGGTGCAACGCTGAACAAAAACGGTGTTCTTCGTATTCAGGCGACCCGAGTTGGCTCAGATACGGCTCTATCGCAAATTATTAAAGTGGTCGAACAGGCGCAGGGATCAAAAGCACCTATTCAGCGGATTGCCGATGTGATCTCGGGTATATTTGTCCCTATTGTGGTGGGGATTGCCGTACTAACCTTCTTGATTTGGTATCTGTTTGCAAGTCCGGGAGATTTCGCCGGATCATTGGAAAAAGCGATAGCTGTACTCGTTATCGCCTGTCCGTGTGCGCTTGGGCTGGCGACACCGACCTCTGTCATGGCTGGATCAGGTCGTGCGGCGGAATATGGCATTCTGTTTAAAGGCGGTGAACATCTGGAGTCTGCTCAGCAGATTCAGACGGTTGTGCTCGACAAAACAGGAACCGTTACCCAAGGCAAGCCTGTATTAACTGATGTTATTGCTGCACCCGGCTGGACAGAATCAGAGTTGCTTAAACGTGTTGGAGCGGCAGAGCAGGGCTCCGAGCATCCGTTAGCCGAGGCGGTTGTGAGCGGTATTCGGGAGAAAGGTCTACTTTTGGAACCGACAGAATCGTTTGAGAATATCCCTGGTTACGGTGTTCGTGCAACGGTATCTGGTGAAGAGATTCTCGTGGGAACGCGCCGCTTGCTGGCAGATGCGAACGTAGATGTACCGGAGGAAAGCATACAGCAGATGAACGCTTTGGAGGAACAGGGACGTACGGCCATGCTGGTTGCTGCTCAAGGCCAGTGGGCGGGTATCATTGCGGTAGCAGATACGATTAAGGATACTTCTCGGGAGGCCATTGGACGGCTTCAATCTATGGGGATCGATGTCATTATGATTACGGGAGACAATGAACGGACAGCTCGTGCGGTAGCAGAGCAAGCGGGCATCCAGAACGTTTTGGCAGAAGTTCTCCCGGAAGGCAAGGCATCCGAAGTGAAAAAGTTGCAAGAGAGTGGCCGAAAGGTGGCGATGGTCGGAGACGGTATCAACGATGCCCCGGCACTGGCTACAGCCGATATCGGCATGGCGATTGGAACCGGAACCGACGTAGCGATGGAAGCGGCAGATATTACGTTGATGCGTGGTGACTTGAACAGCATTGCAGATGCAATCGAGATGAGCCGCCGCACGATGGGCAATATCAAGCAGAACCTGTTCTGGGCGCTTGGATATAATGTGATTGGCATACCGATCGCAGCCGCAGGATTTCTGGCTCCGTGGCTGGCAGGTGCTGCAATGGCATTCAGCTCGGTTTCGGTGGTACTGAATGCCCTGCGTTTGCAGCGGATGAAGCTTGCTCGAACGAAGTCATAAGATAAGAGACTAACATATGGGTAAGAAGAGCTATGTAATAGATCAATGAATGATCCGTTAAATGCGCGGCTCGCTTCACGGCGAACCGCGTATTTTTTACGCAAAAGTGGTCATAAGCCAACCAAGATTGACATTCATGAAAATAAACCCAGCTTCATTCATGAAAATACGTTGAACTTTTCTGAATATTACGAAAGTATGTTGACAATATAGACATATGCCTTTAAAATTTAAACGATCGTTTGATTCAAACGGATGTTTAAATCAAATTTGAACTATTTTGAAAATGGAGGAACATAATTATATGCTGCAAGCTCTACGTACATTGTTTAAAAAACCACCAGTGATCATAGGCATTGTTACTGCACTGATGTTTCAGGTTATTTTTAGTGTAATCTGGATGACTGCATATTCCGGTGTAAATGACCGGACGAAAGAATTAACGGTGGCTATTGTGAACGAAGATGGTGAACTGTCCAAAGGTATTGCGGATCGGTTGGCAGAGACATTGCCTTTCCACACCGTATCGAATTTAAGTGCGACTGAAGCGCTGGATCAATTGAACCATCATCAAGTGCACATGGTGCTGGACATTCCGGCAGGATTTAATGTTGCTCTTCAAACAGCTGGCGCCACTGCCGAGATCAAATATACGATTAATGAAGCCAATCCGGTAACGATTAAAAGCATGATGCAGGGTGTCTCACAGAGCGTGACCAACACGATTAACAAACAAGCTTCCGCGCAAGGCGTACAAACTGTTTTGACTGCTTCAGGTGCTCCTGCGGAACAGGCTGCTCAGGCCGCTGCGAACCTGACCAACCGTGTAGAAGGAAAAACGACATCCATTAACCCGGTGAACGGCATGAACAATCAGATGGTGCCGATGATGATGGTACTTGCCTCTTATGTAGGTGCCATGATTATGGGCATGAATCTTCAGGTAGCTATGGGCATGTTGTCTTCGATGTATTCTCGCCTGACTTTGTTCGGTGCCCGGGTCATCATTAATGTAGGTTCTGCGCTGGTTGTTTCCTTGCTGGGATCTTCTCTGATTGTGGCTCTGGGTGGACAGATTGCACAAGGGTTTGTGGCCTTCTGGTTGTTCCAGGCACTGTTCCTGTGTACCTTCATGTTCTTCTCCCAGTTTTTCCTGATCTGCTTTGGACCAGCAGGAAGTGTGTTTAACATCATCTCGCTATCCCTGCAACTGGTGTCATCCGGTGCGATGGTGCCGCGTGAATTGTTGAACAGCTTCTACAGCGGAATTGGTCAATACTTGCCTGCAACCTATGCGGTTCAGGGTATTCTAAGTGTGCAACTGGGTGGCCCAGGCGTGCAGTCTGCCGCAGGTTCCATCGTTGTTGTACTGCTCATTGCTGTTGCATTGTCCCTCGTTGTGACGCTGCTCAAAAAAGGTCGCAAACCGGCTGGGATGCCAAGCCCGGCTCCAGCAAACAGCTAATATATGTAGTCGTTACGAAGCTTCATCGTTTGTACCAAGCACCCCGATGATTTTCATCGGGGTGCTTGGTGTAATATAATAGATGGGATGAAGTGAGGGCTGCAGTCCGGGGAAAATGCTGCAGCAACTGACACGAACGGATAAGAGGAGAGAAACAAATGACGGAACCGGAATTGGATATCAAAACAAGGATATTGCTTGCAGCGAAGAAACTTTTTGCATTACAAGGGTATGATGGGACGAGTGTTCGTCAAATCTGTGATGAGGCAGGTGCGAACGTGTCGCTGGTGTCTTATCATTTTGGCGGTAAAGAGAAAGTGTTCGATGCACTATTTGAGCACTTTTTCCCCGAACATATTCTGAGTAAGCTGGCTACAGAATCGATGTCCCCTGTAGAAGGTATCCGCCGAATTGTTGGTGAAGTCGTGAGGTTTACGATGACAGATCGCGAGATGAGTGACATTGTACAGTTGGAGATTACGCTGCGTACTCATCGGACGGCAACGGTGTTTCAATATCTAGATCCCGTCTGGAATAAAGTGAGAGAGTATCTACAGCAAGGTAAAGATGAGGGACTGTTCAAGATCGAATCCTCATCCTATGCCATGCTTCAGGTTATGGGCGTAGCGCTTGCGCATAAGCGGGCCAAGCACTCGCGTTTTGGTTTTGATTATCAGGATATGAATACAGAGGAACTTGCCGAAGAGACGGTGGAGTTCGTACTTCGAGGATTAGGAGTGAACAGCCATGAATGAAACGATTGAACTGATGATGAGACACCGCTCTGTACGCAAATTCAAGCCAGACCCGGTCAGTGAGGAGCAACTCGCAGCTATTGTTGCGGCGGGACAGATGGCATCCTCTTCAAGCAACGTACAGGCGTATTCCGTGATCGCTGTGACAGATCAAGAGCAGAAAGCCAAACTGGCTGAACTTGCCGGGGGCCAGGCTTACGTCAATGAATGTCCGGTCTTTCTCGTATGGTGTGCTGACCTGTTTCGATTGAAGGATGCAGCGGCACGTCACCTTCCAGAGAAGGAGTCTTATGCGGACTCCACCGAGAATTTTATGGTTGCTACGATTGATGCTGCACTGGCTTCTCAGAATGCTGCTCTTGCTGCCGAATCGCTCGGTTTTGGCATTGTATATATCGGCGGACTTCGTACTCGGATTGAAGAAGTGGCAGACCTACTCGAATTACCGGATGGTGTATATCCGGTATACGGGATGTGTATTGGGGTTGCAGATCAGGAAACGGGCATTCGGCCACGTCTTCCAATGAAAGCCGTATTACATCATAACCGCTACCAGCCTGCCCAGACCTTGGAAGGTGTTCAAGAGTATGATGTGACCACGACAGAATACTTGAAAGAACGTACCCACGGTGAGCGTACAACCCCGTGGTCTGAACTCATGGCGAAACGTCTTACCGAGCCAGCACGTTTGCAGGTGAGAGCATTCCTTGAACGCAGAGGGTTTATGAAGCGGTAATCATTCTGAGTATTTAGTGGAACCACCATCTCTTACACTGGTATATATCGAATGTAATTCCTATTAAATTTATGAGGAGGCAGTGAAACATCAGATGGAAAAAGAAAAAGGTAATCAACGAATACCCCTGTATGACAAAGATGGCAAAACAGTTATTGGTCAATTTGAGATTACAACAACTGAATAGTTTTTACATCCTAGAGAATCTGCGTAATAGACATACTTCATACTTATTTGTATACATCGTAACAATCCTACTAGTATCTTACTTTTGAATGGAGAGAATCTTCTGAAAAATTTATTCGTCGGATTTTCTAGGGTGCTCCTAACAGTTTGTTTAGTTGGTTCATTAAACTTACCCTACGCAAGTGCGGCCAACTCAGACAAACAAGAACTATTCTCAGTCTAGCGACTCTTCATCTGCCCCATATTATGCTTACACCACAATTGCTAGAAAAAATTCTTCTGAGGAGATTCCTGTTGGTTATATGGGTGCGCAAGCAAGGATCTACGATTCGAACGATCACGAAATAATTAAAAAAACAGCGAACATCAGGATTACCAGTGTTCGCTGTTTTTTTGTTCTCTCTATGGCAAGTACTTGAAACTCACCCTTCAATATTTTAAACAGAGAGCTTCTGTTTACCTATGTTATTAATGAAAATTATTGAGCACTAGTAGATTGATTATTCTCCTCTATTAAAAATTCAAATACTTGTTTTTTTAAGGAAGAGTAATGATCTATTTGTTCATCTTCAAAATGAACTGTTTCAATACTGTTTCTAGCAAGGCTCTGTACACTAGAATTGGTATCAATTTGATACTGACCTTGATACATTCCTACGATCCGATAAGTTCCAGTATCAGTAGCAGCTAGGAAAAGAACATAGTTATCAAGATTGTTCATTAAGTTATATCCTTCGATTGTGTATACAGCCTCTTCATCTTCATAAGCAGGCTCCACTACGGTGATGACACTCTCTGGTTGTTTTCCCTTGTAAACTTGCTCGATTTGAAATTCTGATTTGCTCGCCTTAACAACGACTTCACCTTGATCGTCAGTTTGGAAGTATTCGTTTCGGTTACCAGTGTACTTTCCAGAAACAATAAGATCTGCATGTTCTTCGAGCTCATTCACGTTATTGACAACAGGGTAGTCTGCATGAGCTGAATAAACCTTTTTCTCACTTTGAACAGCTGTAGCTGCCTCACTATTTTCTGGAGCATAAAGCGTATAAGCCACAACTGTAAAAGCAACCAACGTGAAAAGAATAGTTATCTTTATACTTTTATTAATATTCATATTTAATTCCTCCTTACCATCTGTATTGAATATTGGCAATATCGAGTGGAGTGAATGATGTAATATTCTTCTTCCCTTTTTGCATGATGGAATTTACATCATAGTTTTCCTGGTGCTTCATAGAAACAAGATGCCCTGTTTCGTGAGTTACCGTTCCTTGTTTGTTATTTGCATTAAATCCCCAAGCTGTCATGACGCCATGATTAAGAACCATTGTTGCGTAGCTCCAAGTTTTTGTCCCCAATTCATCTATGGGTTTTCCACTTGAATCGTATGCTTGCACAATTGCAAAGTAATCTATATCACGGCTATTGTTTGCAGAAATCCTGACTTGGGCTGCAGTAGATGATGAGTTAGTGAAACCAATGTTTGCATTTGATATATTTTTCAGCTGGTTTAATGCTGTTGAGACATAGGAAGAATACCCATACGTAGAGACCGAAGGTGACTGGTAAACGGAAATATTACTCACAGAAGTGAATGAGTTAGGGAAAAATGCACTTGAATTAGTGAGTGGTGATGATGACCCATTGAACTCAATTTTGTCAATAAGATAACCGGTGCTTGTTTGACCATCATTGTTTACAATGAGGTTTACGTAAGCTGGTCCCGTTATCCAAGGTGTCCAAACATCAGTGGTGTATCCTCCGCCAGCAGAGTAGTAGATAGTACCAGCTTCTTGAGTTGTCTTACTGTAAGAAGAAGATACGGATACTCGATCTCCGTTAGCTAAAGCAATTCTATTAAAATGGAGCCTATAACTCGTAACTGTTGGAGATAAAGTAACAAATTTATCACTACTTCTTGAGTTTTCTTTATAATTACCAGGATACCCTTCTGATCTCAAATCAATCTCTTGAACAGTAGCAGCGTTTACTGGTGAGACAGAGATAATTGGAGATAATACAAACAAAAATACTAAAAAAGAGCAAAACAATTTATTGCGATAAAAAGCCATAAGTTTTTCCTCCTGTTGAATGTGTTGTATTTACAAAGTAGAATATAGGTTAAAATCCAAAATTTATCAATACACGGTGTAGAAAAAGAGAAAAAATACCTATATGTTCAATTTTTTTGTCAGTATGATCAAAGAATCTTTGACGAAATTTGTAGAAAATGAACGAAAAAGATTTGAATATATTTTAAAAACTAGTATGAATTGCTCCTTTCACTTGGTTTAACAGTGCAAATTAAAGCATATATGGTATAAAAAATGCTGATTTCTTGCACAATTTTGATCTTATTTTCAAACGAAGCTAATGTAAAAAATAAACCCACTATGGAAGGTGATGACCTACACAGTGGGTTATGCTTGCAATGAGGTTTAATAATTGCATACGAAGATCTATAAAATATCATGTTTCTTCTTCTCTTACTCCGGCAGGCGATAAAAGCGCTTGGTGTTTCGGTAAAAAAGACGTGCAGCTCGCTCGATTCCCATACCGGTAATCTCACTCCAGGCCTGAATCACCTGACGTGTCATAGCCGGATGTGTCATCTTGCCTTGAAACGGCCCTTCGAAGGGCCAAGGTCCATCGGTCTCGGCCATCACTTGCTCTGCCGGATATTGCCTTGCAAGCTCACGGATCTCCGTCTCGTA
This sequence comes from Paenibacillus sp. 4624, assembly GCF_050435065.1. Taxonomy (NCBI): domain Bacteria; kingdom Bacillati; phylum Bacillota; class Bacilli; order Caryophanales; family Paenibacillaceae; genus Paenibacillus; species Paenibacillus sp. 4624. The sequence continues at coordinate 35,464 of NZ_JBNDJR010000013.1, read as the reverse complement.
TAGAATATCGGGTGTGAAGGAGATGTAATACCCGTTGTTTGCCATACGCCGAATGGTCTGCTTTGATCCTTTGAACCAGTGGAAATGGGCGCGTGTAAACTGATGTTTCTCCAGCAGTTCGCAGGCTATATCGGCATCCTCATACACAGCATGCAGGATGATGGGTTTATGGTGTTTTTTGGCGAGTATGATGAACTGCTCCAGCAGATCAATATATCCGCTTTGGTCAAAGCTAAGGCCTGCATGCCCTGCTTCTTCACGGCTGTAATAAGGCAAGCCTATCTCACCGATGGCAATAGCATGTCCAATGTGTTCTTCAATCCAAAGAAAGAACTTTTCCTGCTCGTTGAGGGAGGGGAGCTGCTGTTCGGGATGATAGCCAAACGCCGGGTAGATGTAACGCGCATGCTTTTTAGCAAGTTCCAGATTGGCCTGAGCAGAAGCCAGGTTCATGGAAACTGTAATGACCGCTTCGACCTGATGCGACGGTAAGCTTAGCAACATCTTCTCCTGTTCCTCCGGTGTGTATTTATCAAAATGAATGTGGGCATCGATTAACGGTGCAAACGTTGGAGAATGCATGGGGGAGAGCCTCCTTATATCGTAGGTATTCATATATATATAACGCCGAGTTCATGGTGTTGGATCACCCATATCAGGAAAAATATAACTAAAAAACCCGCACTATCAAGATAGGCGGGTTTTCTGCTGTTCTTCTTTCATCCACTGGGCAATTTGCCGTTTGCGTTCGAGAAAGGCAGGCTCTTCTGTTATTTCATCTCGTCTTGGGCGATCAAAAGGAACATGAACCTCGTGCAGCACAGCCGCCGGTCGATTGGATAACACATAGACCCGGTCCGCCAGCAACAGTGCTTCCTCGATATTATGGGTGATGAACAGCACAGAGCGGCGATTCTGTTCCCAGATATCCAGCAGCCAGCGCTGCATGTCGCTCCGCGTCAGAGCATCAAGCGCGCTAAATGGCTCATCAAGTAACATCAGTTCCTGCGGGCTGAGCAATGCACGCAGGAAAGCAACGCGCTGTTGCATTCCACCTGAGAGCTGATGAGGGTATGCCCGCTCGAAGCCTGCAAGGCCAACGCTGCCCAGCCACTGCCTTGCCTCGGCGAGCGCTTCGGCACGTGGAGCAACGGGGGCGGTATGCGCTGTAGCAGAAGCGATCTCGCCTGCGAGCAGCACATTGTCTTCAATGGTTCGCCATGGGAAAAGGGCAGGTTGTTGCGGCATGTAGCTGATATGTCCGCGTTGTCCCGTAACCTGCTTGCCGTTCATAATCACTTCGCCATTCTGAGGACGGAGCAAACCGCCGATGATGTGGAACAGGGTGCTTTTGCCGCAGCCGGAAGGGCCGACGATGGCAACAAACTCCCCTTTTTGCACCGTAAGGGATAAGCCGTTCAACACAGGAAGTTTCCGCCTTCTTTCCTTGAAGGACATATGCACGTTAACGATGTCTAGCGCAGGTGGAACCGAGATGGAATCCGGACCATTCGTTTTAGTGTGAGTCAGACGTAAAGGCGAATCGATCGTTTCACTGTCCGTCAATGTGGAAACGGAAGAAGATACTGCGGGCGGTGCAGATCCCGCTATGGAAGCCTGAGCAGATACGGAAGCTGCGTTGGCATCTCCGAATGGTGTGCTTTTAGCTTGTGCGGATTGCTCCAGTTCCTTCGGGTATCTTTTCATAGGGAATCACATCCTAATGTACATATTACGTTAACCTCTGATATGCAGAACTAACGCTTCTGTGGGCGCCAGCGAATGAGAAGCTTCTCTAATAGCGCAATGAGCAGGAAAAGCAGCAGGCTGAGCGCCACGATGATCATGATGGCGACAAAAAGGCGATCCGTACGGTAAGCTGATTTCTGTAGCATCATATAATAGCCGATGCCTTTGTCGGCACCAATCCATTCCGCAATGATAGCACCCATGACACTGTAGGTGGCGGCAATTTTGATACCGGAAAATATGGATGGCAGGGCATGCGGAAGCTCCAGTTTCCAAAAGATATGACGGCGATTCGCACCTGCCATGCGCATATAGTTCATCATCGCCGCATCCGTGCGTGTTAGACCATCCATGGCAGCGACCGCTACCGGGAAGAAGCAGACAAGAACGATGGTAATCAATTTGGGCAGCAGGCCAAAGCCGAACCAGATCAGCAGGAGTGGTGCGAGTGCGATGGTCGGGATATTTTGACTAAGAATAAGCAGTGGATACAAGGCCGATTTGAGAAAAGGGATCAGATGCAGTACCATCGCAATGAACAGACCGACCGCTGTCCCGGCAACAAATCCAATGAGGGTCAGCTGAATCGTTGCAGAGGCGTGCATACCCAAACGGTCAGCCTGGGAAGCTGCTTCGCGAGCAATATCGGACGGCGCAGGCAACATCCATTTCTCAATGTGGAATAGGGAGACGGCCCCTTGCCAAATCGCAATAAAGAGAATAACCGCCACGAGGGGCGGCCATACACTTTTGAAATAGGTAGACATTAGCGATATTTCTCCGTTAGTGTATCCATGCTGAATCCGTCCGGGCTATGTGCGATTTTGATTTGGGAGATGATGCTTGGACTGCCTGCTTCTACAAGCACCTCGTGCATTTTGCGGACAACCTCCAGCAGTTCATCCAGTTCGCCTTCCATGGTGGTATCCAGTGCGTTAACCTGATATTTTAGGCCGGATTGCTGAATGACTTCAATGGCGCGGTCTACGTAAGGATAGGAGCTCTCGCCGTGTGGTGTTTTGGGAATAACCTGTATGCTGAGTAATGTACTTGCCATGAGAGATCCATGCTCCTTTCGGGTGTGGGTGGATAAGTTGATACGCCATTGCACACGTTACCACTTTGATTGCAGTCCCCTCTTTAGATCGCTGTTATCCCCGAATTTTTAAGTCCATCTTATAAAAATTTTTCAATGTTTACACGGACACTTCGATGACAGAATAACCTTTCAATCGCTGTTATCCCCAGATTTTTTTGATTCCCTTTTTCAAAGGGGAAGATCCGGTGATAAAGGCGAAGCGTATGCTTCCGATGCTAGCTTTCTTTCAGAAAGCTTTTAGCTCCGCTTTTTCAGGTTTTTTCTGTCCCCTCCGTTTTTGTGTAAATAAATAGTTTAATTATCAAGACGAGTAAATTCGGGGATGCGGGCGACTGCTTCGCTTCTGTAGAGGGGTTCTGCCCTCTCCGATTCTTGTGTACAAAAAGTTAACTTATCCATTGAATTGTGGGAAGAAAATTCAGGAGAAAGCGTGCTTCTGGGGTAGCTTTCCATTGAAAACCTTATGAGTGATTGCTTCGCTCCAATTTTTTCCTGCCCTCTTCTTTCAAAACGTGTAAATAACAAATTTCATGGTTACATTTAGATTTAATATTACTGAGGTAAAAATTCGTTGGTGTAGGCTTTCGTTACATCGATCTCTTTATCCAGCAGTTTCTTGCTGAACATCCAGTCGGTGTAGTTCTTCCATACCTCTTCCTTTTGTTCACCCCAGCGTGGTGCATCATCTTTGTATTTCGGGCTGAGCCACTTTTGGCTTGCGATTACTAATTCTTTGTCCAGATCGGGAACAGCTTTGAGCAAAATGTTCGCTGCTTCTTCAGGGTGATCTATCGCATATTGATATCCTTCAGAAGTGGCCTTTAGGAAAGCTTTCACCAGTTCAGGGTCTTTCTGAATCGTCTGTTCATTGGTCACAAGTACAGGGGTGTAATAGTCCAGCGCTTTGGCATAATCTTTTACATATAACATGTCAATCGGTTCTCCGCGTAATTCCGCCTCAATTCCCGTCCAGGCATAGAAAATCCAGGCAAAGTCGATGTCCCGTTTCACAGCTGTGAAGAAGTCGGCATCGCCCATGTTAATCTTTTTGACTTTGGATACGTCAGCACCTTCGCCCTCCATAATGGATTGCATCACCGCTTCTTCTACCGGGGAACCCCAGCCGCCATAAGTTTTACCTTCAAAGTCTTTAGGTGATTTGATCTTGCGATCTACTGGAGCGGCAAAACCAGAAGTATTATGCTGAATAACTGCGGCAATCGACACAAGTGGAACGTCCTGCGTACGTGCCTGAGTGACACTTTCCTGATAACTGACGCCAAACGGTACCTCACCCGAGGCAACCATCGTATCTGCACCACCGGCTCCTGGCTGTACAATCTCCACATTTAAACCTGCTGCTTTATAAAAACCTTGGTCCACCGCTGCATACAGACCGGTATGATTCGTATTTGGAGTCCAGTCGAGCACAACCTTCACATCTTTCAGTGCAGTGCTGCTCTCCTCATTGGTTTGCGCCGAACCAGTCGCACCTTGCTGCTCTGCTGGAGCGGCTTCTTTGCCACCACATGCAGCCACGGTAACTAGTAGCACACACATGAGCAACATTCCCATCGTTTTACGCCAATTCATCGTGATTCTCTCCTTCGTTATGTCCGGCCGGATGGCACGGGGTACTCCTTGGCTTCATATCCAATCCTTTTGCATAAATCGACAGATTTATACTCGCGGGTTATCCGAATAACGTCATTTTTCTGTTTCTGCTTGTCAAAAGAAAACAAAAAAAGCGCCCCGTAATCCGGGACGCGTGCAGGCGTGAGAGAGTGGCATTCAGCTTATAGCTGTGCCGTTCCAATATACTCCGATTCCTACGCTGGCATGATCCAGATCAGGTCTAAGGGTTAGTATCTTGATGGGATACACTCTCAGCCGGCCAATTCCGACTCCCCTGGGAAACTATGAAGTTACGGGCATTACTAGATGTAATTATAGGCCAGGGACAGGATTGTGTCTACATGAGTTGGACTAAAAAAGTTTTCACAAAATGTTCACTTATGTGAGGGGAGCCCGATTGTCTATAATGATCCAAGTTACAGAAAGGATGAGTATATTGCCAGTTAGCAAGAAAGAACAAGTTGTTTTTGGACTTATGATGTGTACAGGAATGGTCGTAGTAATGATGACCTTCAATCTATGGCATACAGGCATGCTAGGTCAGATGTCCGTCATGCAGCTATTTCTCCAATTTGTGCTTTGTTTTGTTATTGCCTTTTTTGTGGAATCGTTTATCGTGGGGCCGATAGCGAGAAAAATTACATTTTCCTTCTCATTTGCGAGGTCGAGTAAAATCAAAGGTGTAGTTACGATGTCCTTTTTCATGGTGATCGGCATGGTTTTGCTTATGTCTTTATATGGCATCATTACTGCCTATACTGCAGGTCAGCTAGAAGGAGATTCCGTAATCAACGCTTATCTTCATACGATTGTACGTAACTTCGGTCTGGCATTGCCGTATCAGTTGATTGTATTAGGGCCGCTAGTGCGTTATGTATTTGGCAAGTTGTTCAAGGGACCAGCAGCCGTTGTGTCGGTTTAAATCATCGTATCGCAGTCCATTATGACAAAAGTATTTCCTGGGCAATCCTATGATTTAAGAAGTTCTACCGTAAGCGATCCAAAATAAAATACCAATAATCACAGCAGCAATAATGATCGTGGTGAAAACTCCACTCAACCATGTGCCTCGCTGAGCTTGGCGGGCAAGTTCATCTGCTCTTTGTTTGGCGGCTTCGCCTTGGGGTGTATTCAGTTGGTTGGGTTCCATATTCATGAAGCAACCCCTCCCTTCAATATACTGATTTTACCATAGTGCGTTCTGTTTACTGAGACACTGTAAATCTTGATAAATGATTACTCGACTAATTGTTTAATCGAGGCTAAAGCCATCACGATGCTAATCGCAAGAAGGAGAACACCTCTAAATTTAATACTGACGATGTCCGATTGAAGTAAATCGCCTTTATTACGATTGAATGGCCAAGAATTCGGTATGAGCAGGGCCCTGGTTCCAAAGACGAACCCGAATATGCTAATGAGCAGAAAGATGATGAAGTAAAACATGCAATCACTCCTTGTTGTCTTAGAAGTTATTTCAATTTTACTTGATCCAGCTTTGGAAAGATACGTAAGAGGGAACTGTAACGGCTTAGAGTTTGGACAAACGTGATAAAAAAGGAAGCTTCATTTTTTATTAAAATTGGGCATCTAGCAGTTGCAATGTTGTTCCGTCTTCGTATATACTGAGAAACACAATTACAGATCGGATCATGCCGTTGAAGAGAATCCAACTCGGAGGCGTTTTCGCCAGGGAGCGAATTAAAACTTTCCCAAGTTAACCGGAACCGCCCGTTATCGCGGACCAAGAGGCTGAATCAGGAGATTTGAACCGATTCGGCAAGTTGGGTGGCACCGCGAGCAGAGCGCTCCTCGTCCCAAGGGATGAGGGCGCTCTTTGTATTTTTTTAGCCAAAGGAGACGGTGACCATGTTAGACATGAAGTGGGTTCGGGCACATGCAGAAGAGGTACAGGCGGCGGCAGACGGGAAGAAGATTAAGGTTGATATTGCTGTGTTACTACAGCGGGATGACGAGCGTAAATTGCTTTTGCAACAAACGGAAGAAGCGCGTCGTCTGCGCAATACGCTGTCGGCTGAGATCGGGAAGCTAATGCAGTCGGGTGAGCGTGAGCAAGCAGAGAAGATGCGGGCACAGGTAAAACAATTGAATGAACAGCTGGAGCAAGAGGAAGCAAAGCTGGCATCAGTGCAGGAGGAAGTGACCAGACTACAATGGCTGGTACCCAATATTGTGTCGCCAGATACACCTGTGGGCTTGTCGGATGAAGATAATGTAGAGCTAAGGCGAGTTGGGGAGCTACCTGTGTTTGACTACCAGTTCAGAGATCATGTCGAGCTGGGGGAGATGCACGAACTGATCGACATTCCACGCGGCGTGAAAATCGGTGGAACGCGAAGCTATGTATTGAAGGGAGCAGGTTTGCTGTTACACCGGGCGGTACAGCAACTTGCACTGGACCTGTTGCTGAAGCAGGGATTCACCCCGCTGGAGGTTCCGCTCATGGTCAGGGAGGGTACTTTGGTGAACACCGGATTTTTCCCGACAGGCCGGGATCAGGTGTATGAGTTGCAAGGAGAGAACAAATGGCTGGTTGGCACATCGGAAGTACCGCTGGTTTCGTATTACGCAGATGAAGTAATTGATGTGAAAGAACCCGTGAAGCTGGCCGCAGTATCGACGTGTTTCCGCAGTGAAGTAGGCTCGGGAGGACGGGATGTACGAGGCTTGTACCGTGTACATCAATTTGCCAAAGTAGAGCAGGTCATCCTGTGTGCGCCGGATGCGGCTGAATCGGAACGGATGCTGCAGGAAATTACGGGACATGCGGAGGAATTGCTGCAACAGCTTGAATTGCCTTATCGTGTAGTGGCGGTATGTACGGGTGATATGTCGCAGAAAACGTACAAACAGTATGACATCGAAACATGGATGCCAAGCCGCGAAGCATATGGCGAAACTCATTCGTCGTCGAATTTGCATGATTTTCAGGCTCGCCGTTCGAACATTCGCTGCCGTGATGAAGACGACAAGTTGGTCTACTGCCACACGCTCAACAATACAGCCGTAGCTTCGCCGCGTATTTTGATCCCGTTACTGGAGAACCATCAGCAGGCAGATGGCAGCATTTATATTCCGGCAGCTTTGCGTCCATATATGGCAGGGGCCGAACGCCTGATTTTGCCAGAGCATGAGCAGGGTAAATAGAAGAAATACAGTGGTTTCAACTTAATGAAATGAAAGGAGCAAATAAAGAGGAGCCCGCATCGGGTTCCTCTTTATTCAAACATATGGTCAATAACCCATTGATATTCTTTTTCAAACCGGGATGCCAATTTGATATTTTCTATGTTTACCGTATTCCTTATATATGTCAGGTCAATGTTATCGAATTGGCTATACATGAGGTAACGAGCCCATTCCAGGCTACGGGCATCAGACCAGAACTCGGCTGCTCTTAATCGATCTAGGATCAGATCATCTATTCCAATCACATAACAATAACCTTCTGGTGTGTTTAATTTGATTATTTTTTCTTTCGAACCCTCAAGTGTATCCGAAGGGATTTCAATTGGTATATCCATCTCAGATACATAGTAATGCCTTCCTTCTCGGACGAAACCTAGTTCATCAAATAGGGCTCGTGCTAAATCATCTCGGATCATTACAAGATCAACATCAGCTGTCTTATAGCTTCCAGATGTATATAGTTCAACGGCATGTCCACCAACAATGATTGCTGGATCTGCATCTAGTTCATCAAGTATAGGAGTTATGATCCCCATGACATAGAATTCTTTAAGTTCTCTTCTGGATACATCGCCTGCAAGTTCAATAAGCTTTTCTTTAGCCCATTGAATTTTTTTCTGAATTTCTGGTGTTTTTATACGATCCATGATTCACCTGTATTCTTAACGCAGCTTCCATTCAAGCTCGTTAATAATTTCGATTTTTCCGGATTGCAATGCCTTTTCAAAACGATTGCGGGCCGTTCTCATCAGTAAGACCATCTCATCTTCTGAGCGTACCTTCGTGGATGTTGAAGTGGAAATGGTTCTCATGCGTTTGCGATTATTGGTGACAGCGACCACGTCCAGCAGATTCTTTTCGATCATACATGCCTCACCTCACTTGGTCAGCTTTATTAGAACAGTATTTCGTCGCTTATATATATTATACAATGAAAATCATAAAATGGTTCTACCTATCCTTGTACTTGTCATTTAACTTTAACCATCCAATGTCCGATATAAAGTATAATAGACAGTAAAATATTAGGCGAAAGAAGAAATTAAACGGTTGCATGATGGGAGAATGAGGCTGGACATGGACAAGAATAGAATCAAATGGTCGTTACGGGGTATGCTTGCTCTGATTATTGCACTCACGGTTGTTGTACCTGCATCAGTTTGGGCGGCAGCAGGTGATGTCATCTCCATTGAGATTCCAGGCAGCAGTCCGCGGAAGATGAATGTGGGAGAGACTACATCCTATCAGGTGCTCGCGACGGTGGAAGGCGCGGATCATAAACAGGATGTTACCGGCGGAGTAACCTGGTCCACTAGCAATACTGCTGTGGTGACAATCACAAAAGGTAAAGTCAAAGCGATCGCTGCAGGCGAAGCTACGATTGTTGCTCAAGTGAGCGGGGTTAAAGCACAGGTGGTTGTTCAGGTGCAGGATAAAATCAAAAGCATCAAGGCTTCACCTAATGCGTATACGTTTGTAAAAGGAAACGAAGGCACGCTCCCGAAAGTCAGCATTACGCGTGCTAATGGCAAGGAAGAGGAGGTCACATCCGATATTGTATGGACGGTGTCCAGTAACCTGGCTGTGATTGAAAACGGAAAGATCAAAGGCGTTACTCCTGGCAAAGTGATATTGCAAGGGAAGTACGGGTCAACTCTCGTTAAAGTGCCGATAACGGTGACAGACATCATTAGCAAGATAGAGGTTAAGCCTGCAACAATCCAGTTAACGATCAAAAAATCTACCCCACTTAAGGTGATGGGGGCGTACTCCAGTGGCAAAACAGTCAACCTTTCCAGATCGGTGATATGGACGTCATCCAATCCTGGCGTGGCTGCAGTGAAAAATGGTACGGTCAAAGGGCTGAGTGAAGGACAAGCCACCTTGACTGGTACGTATCAGGGTCAGACTGTCACTGCTGTAGTCAACGTGGTGCCTACGCTCCAGAAGCTGATTATGGGTCAGAAAAGTTTGGTTTTGTCTCCGCAGTCCAGCTGGGCGCTAGGGGTAATGGCTCAGTATGATACAGGGAAAACGTTGATGGTGACGGGAGGCGCGGTGTGGAGCAGTTCCAAGCCGAATGTCGCCACCGTAACGAATGGCAGAATCGTTGCTGTAGCCAAAGGTAAAACAAGCATCACCGCGAAGTGGGGCAATAAAAAAGTGACGATACCTGTGACGGTAAAATAATGTTCCCTTTTTCCATATAAGTGTTGATCAGATCGAATTGAATCCATGTATACTATGAGGGAGGCGTACTTATGCGTCTCCTTTTTTGAACATAGAATCCAGCTTCAAGGAGTGATTATGGAAATGAACGATCCCATGAACCCGGAGAATTGGCCTGCATGGGCCACGGAACCTGTAGAAGTTGTAGAAGCTAACTCCGCTTGGAGTAAGCAGGCTGAGGAAGAAATTGCGCAGTTAAGAGAACTTTTGAAACACCTGGATATACATACATTCGAACATATTGGGAGCACATCCATACCTGGTTTGTCTGCCAAGCCAATTATTGATCTGATGGGGGAAGTGCAGTCCTGGGATGATATGGGGCAAATTGCTGTGCAGTTGAACCCTCTAGGCTGGAATTATGTCCCCCCTGAGCTGGATGGCCGGGAATACAGACGGTTCTGGGTCAAAGTTAAAGATGGGAAACGAGCTGTACATCTGCATCTTATGCGTCCAGGTGAGGAACGTTGGGAGCGGCAGATCTGGTTTCGTGATGTACTGAGATCTCGACCGGATTTGGTGAAGGACTACGCCGAACTGAAAATCAAGCTTGCAGATGAGAATAAAGACGACAGAGAATCCTATACCACTGCCAAAACGGAATTCATCTTAAAGGTTCTGGACGGACGGCTGTGAAGCATCAGCACGGGCTGTTCATTAAGAACAGATGGGTCTACTTCATCGCCGTGATCATCACGATGGCAGCAGGACTAGCTTCCAGAACATATGGAGCGGTTTTGCCGTACTGGGTGTACGAGCATTTTGGAGATGCGCTATGGGCTGGCATGATCTATTTTGGCGTACGTATGGTATTCATCCACTTGAGCCGAGCCAGGGCAGTCTGGATCAGTGTTATGTTCAGTTGGGGCGTTGAATTCTCTCAGATGATTCAGGTACCTTGGTTGAATGAACTACGTTCTACCTTATGGGGCGCGCTCATTTTGGGCCGTGGATTTCTAGTCATTGATCTCATCCGATACCTAATTGGCATTTTATGTGTTTATCTTATAGACCGATTTATCCTGACTCGACTAATGCGCTATCGCATCAATTCATAGATAGGAGGTACGTGGAATGAATATCGATAAACTTTTTGCAGCATCCCCTGAGTTTGAAACCGAACGGTTGTACCTCAGACGTCTTACGATGGACGATCTCGATGAGTATTATGCGTTTGCGTCTGACCCGAAAGTTAGTAAGCAAAGCTTGTGGCAGTGCCACCAGAGCAAGGATGACTCCATCGGTTATCTGGAGCGCGTGCTGCGAAACTATGAGCAGAAAACGGTATATCTCTGGGCTTTTGTGCTGAAAGAAACGGGCACGCTGATTGGAAGAGGCGGCATTTTCCATCTGGATGAATTCATGCAGAGTGGGGAACTGGGGTACGCCATTGGTAGCGCCTATTGGGGCAAGGGGCTTGCCGCGGAAGCCATGCAACCTATCGTTGATTACTGCTTCGAGCAGCTGGACTGCAACCGGCTGGAAGGAAAATGTAATGCGGGCAACATCGGCTCTGCGCGTGTGATGGAAAAGCTGGGCATGGTGCAGGAAGGGGTGCTACGCAAACAGTTGAAAATTAAAGGTGTGTTTACCGACCAGAAATTGTACGCCCGCATCCGGGATGATCTATAATAGTTGTTTAATACGAGCTGTCTTACAGTGACGACCAAGGAGGAAGACTCTATGATCTACAGCATTATTTCCCGTTCAGTGTGGGAGGAAGTATCCAAAGGAGACACATATGCACCAGAGAGTTTAGAAACGGATGGCTTTATTCACTGCTCTACCGCAGAGCAGATTCCGTGGGTAGCTGGACAGTATTATGCAGGACGTACCGACCTGTTGCTGCTCGGGATCGAAGAGAGGACGTTGAAGGCGGAGCTGGTCTATGAAGATTTATATGAATTGAACGAGTTATTTCCGCACATCTATGGAGAGTTAAATCTGGATGCTGTAAGTAAGGTCCTGAACTTTGAACCGAATGAAGACGGCACGTTTTCTTTCCCGGCATAACTTTTTGAAATGGGGGTAAGACGGATGGACATGAATAAGGCTTTTTTGGAAACGGCAGAGAAACAGTTCCTTTACTATAAGCAGCTTGGTGAACGCGCAATGGAGCAATTGGAGACGGACCAATTGTTCCAGACATGGAACGAAGACACCAACAGCATTGCAGTCATTGTAAAGCATTTGTGGGGCAATATGCGATCCCGCTGGACGGATGTGCTGACAACGGATGGTGAGAAACCATGGCGTGAGCGTGATGCCGAATTCGTGGGTGATTTTCATACCAGGGAAGAGCTGCTTGCTAAATGGGAAGAGGGCTGGGACTGTCTGCTGGGAGCGCTGCGTTCGTTTACTCCGGATCACATGTCTCAGATCATATATATTCGGAATGAGGGTCATACCATTATGGAGGCGATTATGCGGCAGTTGGCGCATTATCCATATCATGTGGGACAGATTGTTCACACGGCCAAAATGTTAAAAGAAACATCGTGGGATAGTCTTTCTATCCCCAGAAACGGGTCAAATACTTATAACGAAGGCAAGTTTTTGAAACCAAAGACCAGAAAACATTTTACAGAGGACGAGCTAAAATGAGCTTTAGAGAAAAGAGGGAACGAGCACGATGACACAAATTGCGTTGATACGTCACGGCAGTACGGCGTGGAATAAAGAAAAGCGGTCGCAGGGACAGACGGACAACCCGCTCGATCAGGAGGGCAGAGAACAGGCGGCTTTGCTGGCGGCGAGGCTGGCGGAGGAATCCTGGGATGCCATCTATGCCAGTGACTTGGTGCGGGCAAGTGAAACGGCTCGTGTTATCGCAGATCGGCTTGGGATTCAGGAGATCCATCTCGACCCGAGATTACGCGAAATGGGCGGAGGTCAGGTGGAGGGCACAACAGAAGAGGAACGTGTCGCGAAATGGGGAGCAGATTGGAGTTCACTCGATTTGGGAAAAGAACACTCGGACGCAGGGGCTTCCCGAGGGAAAGCGGCACTAGAAGATATTCTTCAGCAACATCCGAATGGACGAGTCATCGTCGTGAGTCATGGGGCTGTGCTTCGTAATACAATGCGGGCACTGGTACCGGAACTGGATATCAGCGTAAAGCTGGGGAACACATCAATTACACGAATGGTTCATCAGGATCAGGCATGGCAGTGTGAATTGTACAATTGCAGCACGCATCTGGAGTGAGGGAAGGCCATGAACACAATCTCCTATAACTGGACAGCGGACATGTTATCTCCACTAGGAGAGCGTGGAATTATAATTCGCTGCGGCGATGAGCTGTCTGAGGTGGTGCATCAGAGAGTGATGTCAGTATGTGCTCTCTTGGAAAAGGAATCTGTGACAGCTGTGGTGGAGTGGGTACCTTCTTATTTGTCTGTTACGTTGTTTTACGATCCTTGGATATCGTCTTATGAGGAAACAAGTAGGATTCTGCTACAACATTTGCGACAACTCAATGAAAAGTTGCAGCCAAACGAGCTGAATGAACTAGATATGAAACCAAATGAACTGAACCCATCAAATCAATGGAGCGAATCTAATGCTTCGGAGTCCATTGAGATGGGGACTCCCCCTAGAATTGTGACTATTCCGGTATGTTACGGCGGAGAGTTCGGGCCGGATTTGGAATATGTGGCTAACGAACATGGCCTGACAATAGAGGAAGTCATTATGATCCATTCATCCGTTGATTACCTCGTACATATGATTGGATTTGCCCCCGGCTTCCCTTATTTGGGAGGGCTGCCTGAACAAATAGCCACGCCAAGAAGAGCAACGCCGAGGCTTCAAGTAGAGGCAGGAACGGTGGGCATAGGTGGTTCTCAGACGGGGATTTATCCGATAACGACACCGGGGGGGTGGCAATGTATAGGACGGACACCCATCTGTCTTTTCCGTCCGGGAATGAATCCTCCAAGTTTGCTTGAAGCGGGGAACTTTGTTCGCTTCAAGCCCATTACAATGCAAGAATACTTGCAACTGGCGCGGAAGGAGGGGAAGGGATGAGTATACAGATCATTCGTCCTGGCTTGTTAACAACCGTCCAGGATGAAGGTAGATTCGGGTATCGCCGTTATGGTGTGCCGGTAGGCGGTTCAATGGACATGTTCGCGGCCCGAGCAGCCAATGTACTTGTCGGTAACTCTCGGCACGATGCAGTACTTGAGATTACGATGTCCGGGCCGGAACTGCAAGTGCAAACCAATCAACTGATTTCGCTATGCGGTGCAGATCTCAGTGCCACGGTAGATCGACAGCCTGTACCTTTGTGGCGACCCGTACTGTTGCGGGCTGGCAGTGTATTGAAATTTGGCGCATGCCGGCATGGCCTGCGTGCATATTTGGCGTTTGCTGGAGGGATCGATGTACCAGAAGTGATGGGCAGCCGCAGTACGGATGTTAAGAGCGGGTTTGGTGGTTTTCATGGGAGGGCGCTGCGTGCGGCGGATGTACTGGATACGGCGGACATCCAAGACAAGGTTCGACAATGGATGTGTGGTATGGAAGGGCAATTAGGTGAAAACAAATCCATGGTCGCTCCGGCATGGCTATTATCAGAGCGGGAAAGACCCAACTATTACGGTAAATCTGTCATTCGAGTGATGCAAGGTCAAGACCATGCGGAATTCAGCGCAGAGAGCCTGAAACGATTTTATACTGAAGATTATGTGATCTCTCCCCAATCTGATCGTATGGGATATCGGATGCAGGGTTCACGGCTGAAACTGGTTCGGCCATTGCATCGTTTATCCGAGGCGGTCACCTTAGGCACGGTGCAGGTACCTGCGGATGGGCAACCTATCGTATTGATGGCGGATCACCAGACCATTGGAGGATATCCTGTGATTGCACAGGTAGCTGCGGTTGATTTGCCCATTCTGGCTCAGGCCAGGCCTGGAAGTCGCGTTTCTTTTGCAGAGATTACGCATGAAGAAGCACGTGATCTCTACATAAAACGAGAGCGGAATTTACGACTGCTGGATCAACTGATTCGCAGGAGAATGGCAGAAACGGAGGTGATATCATGAGCGTTTCATATTCACTAGATATCAATTGTGATCTTGGTGAAAGTTATGGTGCTTATCAGACGATGATAAGTTCCGATGAAGCCATGTTGCCACTGATCACTTCGGCGAATATTGCCTGCGGATTCCATGCGGGTGATCCCTCCGTCATGCGGCTGACGGTAGAACGTGCAATCGTGCATCAGGTAGCTATTGGCGCGCATCCCGGGTTGCCTGATTTGCAAGGATTCGGACGAAGAAATATGGAAATTACTCCTCGGGAAGCCTATGATATGGTGGTGTATCAGATTGGGGCTTTGCATGCTTGTGTCTGTGCCAGCGGAGGTCGTCTGCATCATGTGAAACCACATGGAGCACTTTATAATATGGCGGCGACAGATTCGAAGCTCGCTGAGGCCATAGCCGAAGCGGTTTATCGAGTGCAGCCTGAGCTGTATTTATATGGTTTGGCAGGCAGTGAGTTAATTGTGGCAGCAAATCGAATTGGTGTGCGAGGCGTGAATGAAGTATTTGCAGATCGGACGTATACTTCAGATGGCAGATTAACGCCTCGCAGTCACGAAGGTGCACTTATAGAACGGTCCGATGAAGCACTGGCCCAGGTGATTCGGATGGTTAAAGACGGAGTGGTCGTATCTACGGACGGAACCGCAGTTCCTATTATGGCAGATACAGTTTGCATCCATGGTGACGGCACACATGCTCTGACGTTTGCTCAAGAAATTCGTCTCATGCTGGAAGCTGAGGGTGTTGCATTGACCGCTTATCAAGCGAGATAAAGATGGAAAATGGAGAGGTGTATATCATGAAACCCATACGGAATTCGGCCAAAGCGATCATTGTTCAGGACGGAAGGTTGTTACTGATTCGTCTACAAGATCAGTATGGTGATGCTTATGTTTTTCCAGGCGGTGGGCAGGAGAAGGGTGAGGAACTGAAAGATGCGGTAGCACGGGAGTGTCTGGAGGAGATTGGGCAGGCGGTGCAGGTAGGTGAGTTATTACATATCCGGGAATACATCGGTGCCAATCATGAGTTTGCTGAGTGGGATGCAGATATCCACCAGGTGGAGTTTTATTTTGAGTGCAGTCTTGTTGATCCAAAAGCTTTAGTCTTTGAAGGCTCTAACCCGGATGATCATCAGGTTGCTGTAGAATGGATTACGCTTGAGGAACTGCGCAACATCCGTCTGTATCCCAAAACCATCGGTGAATTGCTGTTGAAAAAGGGAGAGCAGCGCATATACCTCGGGGATCTTAATTAAATAACATAAGTAACATTTCCAAAATTGTCACGCTTACGTTCTGGTTTAGGGATTCATCAAGGGTGAGGCGGGTACACTATAAGTACAGGCTTTTGTTACAAGGAATGGTTCTTGGAAACATATCTGTATGGCTTACATTACGGTGTCTTTGTCCAATGTAAAGATAAAGACTTTTACAATTAATCCAAGCAGGATTTTTAAAATCTTTTGGGCTTTGAACCGCTTCTACCGATGGAAGAATTGCAGCAGTAGTGGAAGGGACGAAATCGATCCTGAAGAAGTAAGTTGAAAGCTTGTTGTTTTGAATTTTAAATTCTAACTCTAATTTTGAGGAATTGTGCGTAGCGGAGAGAACGGAATCGATTCTGAAGAAGCGAAGCGTTCGCCTTTATCACCGGATTATTTACCATTAGAAAAATTCAATAATAAATCCGGGGATAACAGCGACCAAAAGAACGATCCGTACTCGTAACGCTTCAGCACGATTCCTCAAATACTCCCCCATCCCGAAAGGAGCAACCCCCATGAACCAGAACGAATTGGAACAAAACATTGTGAAGGCTTTGGAAAACAACCCGTATTGCAGTTTCTCCACCGTAGAGAATGGCAAGCCGAAGTCCCGTTATATGGCTATTTTCAATGATGGGCTGAATATTCATCTGGCAACTAACCGTCAGACGCACAAAGTAGAGGAACTGGAGAACAACCCCAATGTTAGTTTGCTGCTTGGTTACGAGGCCGGAGGCACCAAGGAAGTGGTGGAGATCGAGGGAACATGTGAGGTCACTAAAAATGAATCCTTGCGTGAGCAAGTGTGGAATGATGAGTTGAAAGCATGGTTCGATGGACCTAATGATCCCAACTATGTAATCTTGGATATTACCCCCGCTCGCATAGAATATACAGGGAAAGACCATGAGCATCATGTGTGGGAGCAATAAATTCAGGCGTAGTTTCAAGGTAACGCCAATCACAACATCATTTTAGCGAATCCTCGTTGTCAGACGACGAAAATATAGAGGACGTTCAACCGTGAATGCCTGTTCTAAGGCTTCGCGGTTTTTTATTAGATTCCAAAAGGCATGATATGAGCTCGATGTAACAGTGATGTAACATACGTGAATTTGAGTGATTATCCCCTAAACCCTTCCTTTTATACTGCAAAATATGTCGAAATCACGCATGAAAACGTAGATTAGACTAGTTATGTGCGGATAACGTAAAAATTAATGCTTTTCATTGTTTTAACATTACGTTATGATTTGATATGTAAATACACGCACAGATATGAATAGATGTTCATGTGAGATAAACTTACCTGAAGACACCGATGAATGCTCATTGGATCATCAGTACGCACAACCCATGAAATCTATTATTTTCTGTGCCTGTGTTTGCGGTATGGCATGATTTAATGTACATAAACCGGGAGGGGTTATTTTTGAAGAAAAGTAAGAAGTTGTTATCAAGCCTGACTGCCGCTTTCGTTGCATTTAACGTGCTTGCGGTATTTCCAGTACCTGTATCGGCTGCCGATGCGGCCAAAGTCAAATTGCGGATCATGGAAACAACGGACATTCATGACAACCTGATCAACTATGACTATTATTCAGACAAAGCGACGGATCAATACGGACTGGCCAAAACGGCTACGCTGATCAAGAAAGCCCGTGAGGAAGCGAAGAACAGCCTGTTGTTCGACAATGGTGACTTGATCCAGGGTAACCCGATGGGAGACTATGTTGCGAAGATTGATCCTCTGAAAAAGGGTGAGACTCACCCTGTATATAAAGCGATGAATCTGCTCGATTATGATGCAGGCAACATCGGTAACCATGAATTTAACTATGGTCTCGATTTCCTCGACATGACATTGGAGGGAGCAAACTTCCCTTACATCAATGCCAATGTCTATGTAGACGATGGTGACAAGGATGAAACAAACGACAAAAACTACTTCACTCCTTATAAAATTTTGGACAAAAAAGTAACGGATGAAAATGGCAAGGGGCATACCATTAAAGTGGGTGTGATCGGCTTTGTGCCGCCGCAAATTATGCAATGGGACAGTGCCAACCTTGAAGGTAAGGTTATTGCCAAGGATATCATTGCTACGGCAAAAAAATTCATTCCGAAGATGAAAGACGAAGGCGCGGACATTATCGTAGCGATTCCTCACTCCGGATTTGAAGATATTCCCCAAACCGACCTGATGGAGAACTCCGTTCTGTATCTGAGCCAGGTGGAAGGCATTAACGCCATTTTGTTTGGACATGCCCATAAAGTATTCCCTAGTGCTGATTTCAAAGGTAAAAAAGGAGTCGATCTGGAAAAGGGTACAATCAATGGTGTTCCTGCTGTAGAGCCTGGCTTCTGGGGTGATCACCTCGGAATCATTGATTTGGATCTGGAGCAAGTGGATGGCAAATGGAAAGTGGTTGATTCCAAAACAGAAGCACGTCCCATCTACGATACAGCGAACAAAAAACCGTTGGTAGATGCGGATCAGGCGATTGTAGATGCGGTTCATGATGAACACGAGGGCACACTGGAATATGTACGTGGTCCGGTTGGCGAAACGACAGCACCAATCAACAGCTTCTTCGCTCTGGTGCAGGATGACCCATCCATTCAGATCGTAACCAATGCACAGAAATGGTACGTGGAAAAGAAACTGCAAGGCACCGACTATGAGAACGTTCCAGTCTTGTCTGCGGGTGCACCTTTCAAAGCAGGTGGACGTTCCGGTGCGTCGTACTACACTAACATTCCTAAAGGCACAATTGCCATCAAAAACGTGGCAGACCTTTATGTGTATCCAAACACGGTACATGCTGTAATGGTTAATGGTGCTGAATTGAAAGAGTGGTTAGAATGGTCAGCAGGACAATTTAACCAGATTGATCCAGCCAAAGGCGGCCAGCAGCAATTAATCAATATGGATTTCCCAACGTATAATTTTGATGTTATTGATGGTGTAACCTACCAGATTGATGTTACACAACCAGCCAAGTACGATAGCAAAGCGACAGTTGTTAATACATCGGCCAGCCGGATTAAAAACTTGAGCTTCGAAGGCAAGCCAGTAGATCCAGCACAAAAATTCATCGTAGCAACGAATAACTATCGTGCTTCTTCATCCAAATTGGCTAACCCGGATGGTAAACGTATCGTTCTGGCTGCACCGGATGAGAACCGTCAAGTGATTATCGACTATATCCGTGAGAACAAAACGATTAACCCGACAGCGGATGGCAACTGGTCACTGGCACCAATTAAACCTTCTGGTGGTGTAACAGCAGCAACACTGAATGACCTTGAGGTGGTATTTGCTTCTTCCCCAGATGCGAAGGATCTGGTAGAAGCGAATCCGGCCATGTCCTTTATTGGTACCAATAAAGATGGGTTCGCAGAGTACGGATTGAAACTGACAGGTGAGGCAGCAGCGACACCAAAACCTGAACCAAGCCCGGCTCCGACACCTAAACCAGAACCAACACCAGCGCCGGCACCGGCGCCAAAACCTACACCAGCACCAAAACCACAGCCGGAGAAACCAGCTACAAACCATAAAGTCGTATATGTGGTGCAAAAAGGGGACAACCTGTATCGCATCGGTTTAAAACATGGTGTGGACTGGCGTGTCCTTGTCAAAACAAACAAAATCACCAATGTGTATAACCTGAAAGTTGGACAAAAAATTGTCATTCCTGTTTCATAGAGTCTAATAAAGGGTATAGTCGAAAGACTGGCAGTCATCAGACTGCTGGTCTTTTTTGTGGCAAGAAAGAATACAAATGTTTCTGTATACATCATATAGGAAGTCATTAAAACATTAGAGATTAATTTCTGGACCCATGATATACTATTTACAAACTTTGGGTATAAAACTTGGTAACATTAATGATGTAGCTTGATAAACTGGCAAGGGGGTTCTACATGAATTGCAGTGGCTGCAGTCCAATCTATCCGATAGAGGGCCAAGGTACGGTGTACCTGCGTCCCGTCTCCCCTGCTTTGCTGGAAGCGCTGCAAACCAAGGGAAGGCATGTTGATTATTCAAAAGAGATGCTTTGGTTCCATTTTTCAGATGTACAGGAGTTACAGGATCGGATGGAAGAGATTATAGATATGGAGAAGGTATTAGCGATCACCCTGGCCGTTCAGTTAAAATCTGCTGCGGATCCGTTCACGGATGATCTAGAGGGTGAGTGGATTAGTCTATCCATGCAGCATGCCAGAATCAAATATGCTGATATCGTTTCTACTATTTTAGAACGTCAGTTTACCAGTTATATGCAACCGATTGTAGATGCCTCAGAGTGCATTATCGGATATGAGTTTTTGCTTCGTCCGGCTGAACATGGAAGAGCATTTAGTTCCTATGAATTGTTTGAAGTAGCTCACGAAACGGGACTGCATTCGTTTCTGGATCGCACTGCTCGTATTAAGGCCATTGAAACAAGCGCCAAATATTTGCCTCGCGGTGTGAAACGTTTTGTTAATTTTCTGCCTTCCTCTATTTATAACCCCGAATATTGCCTGACACATACATTTGAGGCGATAGAACGTCTCTCGCTTGATCCGAAAGATTTCGTTTTTGAAGTCGTGGAAACTGAACAGATCCAGCAATTGTCTACATTGCAGCATATTTTTGAAGTTTATCGTTCTCGCGGTATGTCCGTAGCATTGGATGATGTAGGCGCTGGATTTTCGACGATCGAATTAATGAACCGCTTAGAGCCTGATTTTGTGAAAATTGATCGCAGCCTGATTGACTATTGTGATCAGGATGAAGTGAAGCAGCAGAAGATCAAGAACATTGTTCAGTTATCCAATCGATTTGGAGGCAAAGTGCTTGCCGAGGGGATCGAACGAATGGAGGAGTTTGATTTCTGCCGATCGGTTGGAATTGAACTTGCACAAGGATATTATTTTGGTAAACCCGCAGCACAACCTCTTGATGGTCCATATTCAGATCCATCGTACAGAGCAGCGAGATAACGACCGTTCACCTTTGGACTAAACACTAATATTCAACATTAACATTACAGCACAAGTCACTTTCCCCTTGAAGTGACTTGTTTGTTGTGAACTTTGTTTCTATTCAAAAAAACTCCGTCATTAGCCGATATATAGTATAGACCAATAGAAGTTCATACATATCTGGGAGCATGGTGACATAATAAAAGGGGGAGAACCGATTGAAAGAGACTAAAGAATACCAGCGTGAAAAAACGAAGAAACCCGTCAAAACAAAAGAAAATAAAAACAAAAAGAAAAGTAAAAAGAAAGCTTTTGTCTGGAATATCCGAAATAAAATGCTCGTTTCGTTTTTGGTTGTTCTCTTGGTACCGAGTTTGGCAATTGGCTTAGTATCTTTGTATATCGCGGAAGATACAGTACAAGGACAATTGAACGACAGTGCCCTGCAGAGCGTAAGTACGGCTAATAAAATTGTGGAAAGTCAGGTTAATAACAAAATCTTTGACATTAATTTCTTCTCGGATTCACTCGATTCTTCCTTGATCAAAGGAGAAAATGATAGCACGGAGCTTCAAGCCAAGCTTGTTCAGTATCTGGGGTTGCATCCGGATGCTTTGAATATTTTTGTAGGTTCGACAGAAGGAGTCATGGTTCGCGGCAAGCCGACAGCGAGCAGCCAGCGAGGAGAGGCTTTTGATCCAAGGGAGCGTGAGTGGTATAAACTCGCGATGGATAAGCCGGGTACGGTTGCTGTCTCACCTGTCACCAAAAATACAGATGGGGTAGCGGTTGTTTTTATCTCCAAAACGCTTAAGGATCAATCTGCTGTAATTGGTTTGTCACTTGATTTGGCCGAACTACGGGATCAGGCCGCGATTAAGGTTGGTAAAGAAGGGTACGTTATTATCCTGGATAAAGATAAACATGTTGTTGTTTCTCCTGTACAAGAAGTAGGTACACAGGAAAAAAGCGGCGTGTTGGATCAAATGTATGATGGCAAGGAAGGTCAATTTGACTATGATTACGAAGGTCGCTCCAAAACCATGATTTTCTCTACCAATGAAGCAACTGGCTGGAAAATTGCAGGTACGATGTTCAAAAGTGAAGTTACCGACGCGAGTAAGGAAATAAGGCTTGCTACGCTCATTGTCCTTTTGGCTTCTGTGTTCCTGGCCCTTATCTTTATTATCTGGTTCACTCGTTCGTTATTGCGTCCGATTAAACGGTTGCAGGAAAATGCAAGAGCTGTAAGTAAAGGCGACCTTACCGTGAAGATGGATAGTAAACGTAAAGATGAAATGGGTGAACTCGCGAAGTACTTTGAACGTATGGTGGATAACTTACGCATGATGATTCTGGGTGTGCAAGAAACGGCAGAACAAGTATCCGCTTCTTCACAAGAGTTGTCTGCAAGTGCAGACCAAACGACCAAAGCCATCGAGCATTCAACTATGGCCATCCAAGAACTGGCCGAGGGTGCAGAGCTACAAGTGAATAGTGTGAAGGATGGCTCTGGACAGATGAGCCGTATGGCAGAAGATGTTCGTCTGATGTCAGAGCGTGTTCAATCCATCACCACAGCGATGCGAAATACATCCGGGGCAGCATCCTCAGGGAATGAAGCAGCGGGAGAAGCCGTTGAACAGATGAATATCATCCAGGAAACGGTAGAACAGTTAGGAGATGTTGTACAGTCCCTGAACGCCCGTTCGGTCGAGATCGGTAGTATGGTCGATGTCATTGCGTCCATCTCGAAACAGACTAATCTCCTTGCATTGAATGCATCTATTGAAGCAGCAAGAGCAGGGGATGCGGGACGTGGATTTGCAGTCGTAGCTGGAGAGGTGCGCAAGCTGGCTGAAGAATCGGGTAGCTCCGCGGCTCAGATCGGTGAACTTGTGCATAATATTCGTCAAGACATGGATTCTGCGCTGATAGCGATGAATGCAGCCCAGAGCCGTGTCGGTGAGGGGATACAGGCTGTAAATACGTCTGGACAATCCTTCGCTCAAATCCGTGAAGCGGTGGAGGATGCCGTTCATACACTGGATGAACTATCTGAAACGACGAAACAATTGGAGAAGGGTGCCTCCCATGTGGCTCAAACGATGACGGATATTTCAAACGTCACTCAGGAATCTGCGGCGAGCACCGAATCCGTATCGGCTTCATCGCAGGAACAACTGGCTTCTGTTGAGGAAATTGCGTCGTCCTCCGCACATTTGAATAGTATGGCTGAACAGTTACAAGGATTGCTGGGTATGTTTAAAATGATGGATGATCCCGCAGAAGATAATAGCAAATCCTGACCGCAAAGGGTCAACGAACCCTTATTAAAATAATAGAAAAAAATAAATATAGACAATCCCCCTGCAGCCCTGTATAAATATATCGTCTGGTTCTTACGGGCAATCGTACGATGTATTTTAAATATGTAACGATCAATAAGCATATTGAGTCAGGACAGCAGGAGGAACTATGGTATATGTAGCAATATTAATATTTGTTTTGACCATTACGATGGTGATCTGGCAGCCTCGTGGCATCGGCATTGGCTGGAGCGCTTCAGGGGGAGCAATCCTTGCTCTGGCAGCAGGAGTAGTTAGTTTCAATGATGCTTCGGATGTGGCCTCAATTGTATGGAATGCTACGCTGGCCTTTGTTGGCATTATTATGATTTCATTGATTTTGGACGAGACTGGATTCTTCGAGTGGGCTGCCCTTCATATGGCCCGACTGGCCGGAGGTAACGGACGTAAATTATTCCTTTATTCTATTTTTCTGGGGGCCGCAGTGTCTGCCTTGTTTGCCAATGATGGCGCTGCGCTGATTCTGACACCAATAGTTCTCGCAATGGTTCGTGCATTGAAGTTTGATGAGCGTATGGTGCTGGCATTTGTCATGGCAAGTGGATTCATCGCGGATACGACCTCATTGCCACTTGTGGTCAGTAATCTGGTGAATATTGTTTCTGCCGATTTCTTTGGCATTACGTTTGTAGAGTATGCGGTGCGTATGATTGTGCCCAACCTGTTCTCCATTGCAGCGAGTACGGCGATGCTGTTTTTGTTTTATCGTAAAAGCATCCCGCAGACGTATGATGTCACTGCCGCTCGTGACCCCAAGGAAGCCATCCGTGATCCACGGGTGTTCAAGATTGCATGGTTTATGCTGGGGCTGTTGCTCGTAGCTTACGCCTCCAGTGAATTTCTGCCGATTCCCGTCTCCGTTATTGTAGGTGCGGTGGCCCTGCTTTTCGGTATACTTGCACGCAAGAGCGAAGCGGTGGATTTGAAAAGAGTGGTTAAGGAAGCACCTTGGTCTATTGTTGTCTTCTCGGTAGGAATGTACATTGTTGTGTATGGTTTACGCAATGCCGGATTAACGGATCATCTGAGTAGCTGGCTTGATGCTATAGCGGATTACGGTCTGTTCGCAGCATCGCTAGGTATGGGCCTGATCGCTGCGGTATTATCATCCGTAATGAACAATTTACCAACGGTATTAATCAATTTGCTCGCCATTCAAGGTGCACACACTGAGGGTATTGTTAAGGAAGCCATGATCTATGCCAATGTCATTGGCTCTGATCTAGGTCCAAAGATGACGCCGATTGGGTCGCTCGCAACCTTGTTATGGCTACATGTATTGTCTCGCAAGGGCGTTAAAATTACATGGGGATATTATTTCAAGGCAGGCTTTGTTCTAACCATTCCAACATTGTTGATTACGTTGGCGGGCTTGGCACTATGGCTGTGGATTTTGGGATAATTATAAGCATCGAGCTTAAATTTAAAAAATAGTTATGATTCAAAAAGGCTGTTCTCATCAGATGTGTAAAACACATCCGTTGAGAAGGCCTTTTTTGTTTGCAATCATAAATACCGTGTCCGTTCTTCTCTTATATAAAAGAGGCTAATTATCCTATATCTATTTCCGAGGCCAGCCTTGTTTGAGGCAGGTCTTTTATTACTACCACCCATAGCTGGAATCAAAGCTTTTGGAATTCCAACAAAGTGATCAAGTGCAGGAGACGGAATCGATTCTGTAGAAGCGAAGCGCTCGCCTTTGTCTCGGAATGTGTACATTTGAAAAGTATAATCTCTAACCATTCGGAACCAAATAAGGCGCCGACTCAGCGGAGGGAACGGAACGATTGTGGAAAAGCGGAGCGTTCGCCTTTATCCCCGGATATATTCCTCTTAAATATACAATCAAATATATCCGGGGGAACAGCGATTGAAACAACGTCCGTTCCCGAAGCGGCTGCCAGCGCACAAAAATATGTTTCGTATTTTATCTCCAGCCTATATTTTTAACATTGCGTTTACAAAACATTGATTTTCAGATGACATAACGAAACTACAATGATTAAAGAGTTGATGGTGATCACACAAATTCACAAAACGCCATCACTACATTGGGGGAGGAAAACAAAAAATGTTTAAAAAGTTGCCGTTTATTTTGATGACCTTAACGTTCGTACTGGTGCTTGCGGCATGCGGATCGAAAAACGACGCAGGTACTACTAATGGTGCTGCAAGTAATGGATCAGGAGAAGGTACTGCTGCTGAACTCAGCGGTAACATTCTGGCTGTTGGATCAACAGCACTGCAGCCTCTGGTAGAGCAAGCTGGACAAAAATTTATGGCAGTTGATCAATATAAGAACGTGACAGTACAAGTGCAAGGCGGCGGTAGTGGTACAGGTCTGACTCAAGTATCTGACGGACAGGCTACCATCGGTAACTCTGACGTATTTGCTGAAGAGAAGTTGAAAGACGAAGCAAAAGCTAAAGAATTGGTTGACCACCAAGTAGCAGTCGTAGCGATTGCACCAGTAAGCAATAAAGATGCAGGTGTAACGGATTTGACGAAGGAACAACTGGTTGATATTTTCTCCGGTAAAATCAAGAACTGGAAAGATGTTGGCGGTAAAGATCAAGCCATCGTTATCGTTAACCGTCCAAGCAGCTCCGGTACGCGTGCAACTTTTGAGAACTTTGCGCTGGGAACGAAAGTAGAAGATATCCAAGGTTCGATCCAAGAAGATTCCTCGGGTACAGTTAAGAAACTTGTATCTGAGACTCCAGGAGCAATCGGTTACCTGGCTCTGTCTTACCTGGATGACAGCTTGCAAGTTCTGAAATACGGCGGTGTTGAAGCTACTGTTGAGAACGTGGAAGCAGGAAAATATCCAGTATGGGCATATCAGCACATGTATACAAAAGGTGAGCCGGATGCAGCAACAAAAGCATTCCTCGATTACATGCTCAGCGATGAAATTCAACAAAATGACGTTAAGGAACTGGGCTACATTCCGGTATCCGGCATGAAAGTAAAACGCGATGCAGCAGGTAATGTGACTCAGTAACATTCTTTGAACTTGCGCATACTGCGAAAGAGGCGGACCCAGGTCCTGCCTCTTTGCGCGGTTTGCTCAAAAATTATCCCATATTTTGCACTAATTCTACTATAGAAGGATGGTTGTTATGGAACAGACCGAAGGGGGAACGGTAATGAACAATAAACTGAAACCACGCCGGCCCTTGAGAGAGAAACATTACTGGGAAGAGTGGACGGGACGGATTTACACGTCGATATGTGTCGTTTTCCTGATCGTTGTCATGTTTTCCATCGTATATTTTGTCGCATCCAAAGGATTGTCTACCTTTTTCCAGGACGGCGTCAGCCTGCGTGAGTTCATTTTCGGGAAAACGTGGAATCCAACAGGTGAGCCTGGCGTTTATGGTGCATTACCGTTTATCACGGGTTCCTTTACAACCACCTTGCTTGCAGCATTGATTGCGAGTCCGCTTAGTCTGTGTGCAGCGCTCTTTATGACCGAGATTGTACCGGGTAAAGGTAAAAAGATTTTGCAACCCGCGATTGAATTGCTTTCCGGTATCCCATCCGTTGTGTACGGATTTATTGGCCTGAGCGTAATTGTTCCTATGTTGCGCAGTATCTTCGGAGGACCCGGCATCGGGATTGCAGCCGGATGTCTGGTGTTGTCCGTCATGATCCTGCCTACAGTTACGAGTATCATGGCAGATGCGTTGTCTGCTTTGCCTAAAGGTTTGCGTGAATCTTCTTACGCGCTTGGCGCAACACGCTGGCAAACGATTTATCGTGTAATCATTCCGACGGTGCTGCCTGCATTGCTGACAGGTATTGTCCTCGGTATGGCTCGTGCATTTGGTGAAGCACTCGCTGTACAGATGGTTATCGGTAATGCGCCGCATGTACCGACATCCCTGCTTGAGTCGGCTTCAACATTAACAAGTGTAATCACCCTGAGTATGGGTAACACCACGATGGGTTCCGTTCATAACAATGCATTGTGGAGCATGGCGCTTGTCCTGCTGGTAATGACCTTCGTCTTTGTCATTCTGGTTCGCCTGCTTGAAAGGAGGAACCGGGTATGAGAATGAAGCCAAAAACAGCGGATAAAATTGCAACAGTAGTTATCGTCGTTCTGGCTCTATTCATTGTTGTGCTTTTGCTCGGTTTACTCGGATTTATTCTTTTCCGGGGGATCGGTCAGATCAACTGGCACTTCCTGACGAGTGCACCGCAATTGCTCAAAGGTGGCGGCGGAATTGGACCGCAGCTCTTTAACTCTATCTTTTTGCTTGTATTAACGTTGATTATTACGATTCCGCTCGGCTGGGGCGGAGGAATTTATATGGCGGAATATGCCAAACCGGGTCGAATTACAAGCTTCATTCGACTGGTTGTCGAAGTTTTGTCATCTTTCCCTTCCATTGTAATTGGTTTGTTCGGACTTTTGCTGATTGTAAATAAGTTCGGCCTGGGCTTCTCACTCTTATCGGGTGCGATGGCACTGGCGATTTTCAACTTGCCACTTATGGTACGGACGACAGAGCAAGCTTTCCGAGCTGTTCCCAAAGAGCAGAAGGAAGCAGGACTTGCTCTTGGTTTGTCCAAATGGAAGATCATTACGTCCATATTGCTACCGGTGGCACTGCCAAGCTTGATTACGGGAACGATTCTGGCATCCGGTCGGATCTTCGGTGAGGCGGCAGCCCTGATGTTTACTGCGGGCATGAGTAGCCCACCGCTCGACTTCACGGACTGGAATCCAACAAGTCCAAGATCACCGATCAATCCGCTGCGTCCTGCGGAAACACTCGCTGTGCACATCTGGAAAGTCAACAGTGAAGGCATAGGACCAGATTCCAAAGAAATTGCAGCAGGAGCTTCTGCCGTGCTGGTCATTCTGGTACTGGCTTTCAATCTGAGTGCACGCTGGATCGGCAGGGTTGTGTACCGCCGTATGACAGCTTCGAAATAAGGAGGAAATCCACATGGCCATACCTTTTGGTACGGAACAGTTAAGCATATATTATGGGCATTTTCAGGCCGTGAAGCAGATCAGCCTGACTTTCCCCGAAGCCAGTGTAACGGCCTTGATTGGGCCGTCCGGTTGCGGGAAATCCACATTTCTCCGATCATTGAACCGGATGAATGATGAGATTGCCGGGTCCCGCACGGAAGGGCACATCTGGATGGATGGCAATGACCTCAACGAACCGGGGACGGATGTAATTAAGCTTCGTCAAAAGATCGGCATGGTATGGCAGAAGCCCAACCCTTTTCATAAATCCATCTACAACAATATCGCATTTGGCCCCCGCTACCGCGGTACGAAGAGTAAGAAGGCACTGGATGAAATTGTGGAAAAAAGCTTGCGCCGTGCTGCCCTCTGGGACGAAGTAAAAGACAGGCTGCATGATTCAGCCTTGGCACTTTCGGGTGGTCAGCAGCAGCGTCTTTGCATCGCTCGTGCGTTGTCTGTTGATCCACAGATTCTGTTGCTTGATGAGCCCGCATCTGCCCTTGACCCGGTATCTACAGGTAAAGTTGAAGAACTGATCTCGGAGCTGAAACAGGAGCTGCGGATTGTTATTGTTACCCATAACATGCAACAGGCGGCCCGTATCTCGGATTATACAGCTTATTTTTATTTGGGCAGTTTGGTTGAGCATGGGGAGACGGAGCATATTTTTACCAACCCGGACAACCGATTGACGCAGGAATATATTATGGGGCGTTTTGGTTAATTGTTACATGGGTTAGAGTAGGTTTAGACTGTACCCTATGGAGTAGACACTTCTTAAGAATGTCTCTCTATAGGGTATTTTTCCTATGCCAGGAAAGAGCAGGGTCCGGGAAGTGGGTTTGGTTTTCATATAGTCATTTGGTCAGATATGGTCCCATCTGTTTGTCGGAGAAATGATATGGTGAGTGGATATCTTTCATCCACATATTTCCTTTAATGATGAAGAAATATACAGCGACTACAAAATATACGAACCCGATGATCCAGTCGGTTGTGCTTGCCAGATTGTGCACCGTGATGTAGTACATATACCATCCTCCAATCGGAAAATGGAAAACCAGCACAGCGAACAAACCGGGATTATACCATGTTTTGGCTTTGATATTGGCAAATATACCATGCCAGATGAACTGGAAAAATCCCATAAAGATAGGAGCCAGTGCTAGCCAAAGGAGGTTCGGGAAGAAGACTGGAAGGAGATAAAAAATATAGGCTATGACCAGATTAATGATCATCGCTGAATGCGGATTGAGCGGGTAATGCTTGGGCTGTTCACTCTTAAATATAACAATGTTGAATAACCCGCCAAAATAGCCAGGCCAACGATATTCTTCAAATTGATGCACCAGGATTGCAATGAAGCTGAGCCACAAAATTATACTTAGTTCGGACATGGAACGATAATTCATCATGATTCCGATCACGGTTGCCGCCACGACCAGCATCCCCAGATCAGGCCAGTATTTTCGCAATACATTCATGATTTATCTCTCCTCAGCACCTTAGATTTTTATAAATAACGTTGCAGCAGCAGGTCAATCTGACGTTCGACGGGTTTCATTTCTACGCCAGACCCGGCTTCAAGAGTCCGTCTCATCAGTGCAGGCATGAACACAGCCCCAAAAATTTGCGTCACCATCATCATGAGAATGTCTTGATCCTGTTCATTCGTTAGTTCCTTGAGAAGACTCTTGACTTTATCAAATCCGATCCTCCGCATAAACTCCCCATATTCCTGCTGCGACGCAAATAAAGCAGTGCCCATTGTAATTATTCGCGACAACAACTCCGGATACTGCTCCACTCCCCGTACATAATGCAGCAGAAAAACCTTCAAGCGATGCTTCGGTGGCAGAGACAGATCATCCAGCACATCAAACGATTCATGAAAACCCGACAGCAGGATCTGTACCACTTCGCTGATCAGCTTATCCTTGGAGCCGAAGTAATAGTTCACCAGTGCAACGTTCGTATTCGAATGTTTTGCAATATTGCGGATCGTGATCTTTTCAAACCCATCCTGCTTGATCATCTCTAATGCAGTTTGAAGAATGATTTCTTTGGTTTCATTGCTTTTATTCATATGTATACTCTTCCGCTTCCTTTCCAATAAATTAAACAATGTTTAAAACGGTGTTTAATTTACATTAGCACTCTTTACCTTTTGAGTCAATAATCGCTTTTCCACACATACGGAGAGACCTCTGGAATTGACCATGAATGGAAAAAATGCGAGGCTTGATGTATCTCTATGGATATATTTTCTTCATAAAACATTCGTGAATTTGGCGTTTTGGATGGCAAGCGAGAGCATGTTCAATATGCTCAGTTATAAAGAAAGTATTAACTTTTCAGAATCATATGTAATCTTCGCTACACTGTAGACATGGGAGGATGGAAAGCACAATGAATGACAAGGATAAAATCCTGCTGGTCGAAGATGACCCGGAAATTGCCCGTATTTTAATGGACCATCTACGCCGTGAAGGGTTTGCAGTAACCTGGGCATCAAGCGGACTGGAGAGCTGGGAAGATTTCAGGAAGGGACAGTACCATCTTGTCCTGCTTGATCTGATGCTGCCGGAGATGGACGGTTTCACTGTATGCAAACATATCAGGTTAACCAGTGACGTTCCGGTATTGATCATGAGTGCTCGCACACAGGAGGAAAGCAAGCTGAAAGGGCTCGGCTTGGGGGCAGATGATTATATCACCAAACCATTCAGTCTGGCGGAGCTTACGGCTCGGATCGAAGCTCACCTGAACAGATACCGCAGATATCAAGGTGGCCAGTCCAATTCAGTGCTTCAGCAATATAATGATGGTTTAATGATCCACCCGCTGAATCAGCAGGTAAAGCTGCATGATGTCGAGCTTCAGCTCACGGGAAAAGAAGGAGCACTGCTTATGCTGCTGGCTTCGCATCCGAATCGGGCCTTCACGAAAACAGAGATTTACGAGCATGTGTGGGGTCAACCGGCTGAAGGAAGCTCAGGCACAGTTACCGTGCACATCAAAAGTTTGCGGGCGAAGCTGGGGGATGAGCCGCATCAGCCACGCTGGATTCAAACGGTCTGGGGCAGTGGTTATCGTTTCATCGGAGAACGAATCAAATGAAGCTGAAATATTGGCTGATGGTGGCATTCCTGATTGTTATGCTGCTTCCTGTGGCAGCAGGCTGGGCTTTATTTTCCTTGTATAACTACTATGAAAACCAGCGTTCCGTAGCTGAGTACGTGGAGTTATCCGAACGTCTCGCCCCTATTGAGCAGGTTCTGGATGATCCAGCGCTTTACCAGCTGCAGTCTTCCGAGCATCATCTAAACCTCTCTAAGCTTGCGAACGAACAAGTAAGTTTTAATCTGTATTTGCCCTCGGGTATTCGGGTGTTTACTTCTGGCGGAGATGCCTGGAAAACGAGCGGATATACCATCAGAAGCTCAGAGTTATATCGAAATCTATATCAACTGCAGATTCGGCACCGCACGTTTTCACTGAAAAAACCGGTCTGGCATCAAGGAGAACTGGCGGGTATTTACGAAATAACGATGCTGCGTCGAGACTGGCTGGACGGAATCTCTATTCGGACAACCTGGGTCATTAGCGGAGCCGTGCTATTCTTTGTGCTGTTGTATGGAACAGTGTTGTGGTTACTGTCTCGAAAGCTTATCTCTCCCATGAAAGTGTTGATGAATCGGATGCATACCTTTGCCCGTGGAGAAGAACCCGGTGATATAGGAGGCACCATTCGCCGCGATGAGATGGGCACGTTGTTACAGCAGTTTGATGCAATGCAGCAGACCATAAGACAAACCCATATGGAAGTGGAAAAGCAACAAAAAGAAAAAGAGATGATTGTGGCTTCTCTCTCCCATGACCTGAAAACACCACTGATGTCCATCAGTGCCTATGCAGAAGCACTAAGTATGGATGTACGTTCTGAACGATTAGAGAGACAGGAGTATAAAGAGGTTATTGCTAGGAATGTTGAGCGTATGAAACAGATGATTGGAGAGCTTGAGATGTATACCGCGCTGGGCTCCGAGGATTCGGAACTCGCTATGGTTGAGGTAGAAGGGGGAGAATTTTTCGAAATGCTCCTTGGCAGTTACAGAGAACTTGCGGAACGTGAAAAGCTCAACATGCAGATGTCTGTACGGACCAATCATTTCTACCGGGTTCACCCTGAATCAATGATGCGTTTGACTGATAATCTGGTGCATAATGCACTACGTTATACTCCGCCCAAAGGAAAAATTGGTCTTGCAGTAATCGACTCATTGGAGGAGTTGCCTGAATGGATCGATTTGTCACTGAGAGCAGAACTGGATATGTACAGAAGCGGGATGACTATAATTGTGGTGCAAAATGAAGGTTCAGCAATTCCGGCAGAACAGCTGGAACGAATATTCGAGCCTTACGTTCAGTATCAAAACCAGGAAATACTCCGCTTCGCAGGAGGCTCTGGATTAGGACTGAGTATAGCCAGAAGAATTGCATTGAAACATGGAGGGGATATACGTATGTGGTCTTCAGAAAAGCAAGGGACTGCAGCTGTATGCCGATTGTTGGAACTAGAAAACGGCGATGATCCACAGACATTATCTAAGAAAGGATGATAGTTATGATTAAAAATGGATGGAAGCTAATAGGAGCGGCTTTGATCGCGGGTTCACTGTTTGCAGGTTGTGCAGAAAAGGGTTTGCTTGGGATGTCAGGGGACGACATGATTGAGAAAATTATTACTGCCGAGTCGGAGCCAGCTTCTTACTATGCAGAAGGTGTGTTAAAGATGTGGACGGATGAGGAGATCACCAACACCATGCAAGTGAAAGAATGGGTGGACGGAAAAACCGGGCGACAGCGGATTGAGACAGAAGACAATGGAAATGTGAGCTATGCCGTTCATAACGGGTCAGAGATTCTGATCTATGAGAAAGAGGCAAAGACTGCATTTTCGATGGACTCATCCTCGCTTCAACAAGAGCCTAACCAAACCCAAAAGCAAATGTTAGTGGATCAACTGGAGCGGATGCGTGATACCCATAACGTGAAGATGTTGGGGCAGGAAGAGCTTCAAGGTCATGAAGTAATCCATATTGAACTGACCCCCAAGGACAACAATTCGTTGGTGATGTCATCCCAGTATTGGGTGGACCCCAAGAAATGGATGGTTGTTAAAGCTACTAGTACGTATGGGGATACCAGATCCGAGGTTTTGTACGACCTGATCGATTACAATCCTAAGTTCACGGACCAGACGTTTACACTGGATATCCCTGCAGACGTTGAAGTGAAAAACATGAATGATGTGATGAATACCAAGGAGGTTACATTGGAAGAAGCAGAGCAGGCTGTGGGCCAATCTTTCCTGCAATATGGTGGGAAGGATCTGGAGTTATCGAGAATCGAGTTAACCTCGTCCTTGGGTGAACATAGCCGGGATGAAGTGACATTATACTATGTGAAGAATAACAAGCCTGAGGTCAGTATGACCATATTCAAGGCGACAGATGAAAATATGGATGAACAGCTTCTGCCAGAGGAAAAGAAAATAACGGTCCGAGAAAAGGAAGGCTCATACATGTCGATCATTCGGAATCTGTCATGGAGTGAGGAGGACCTGCGTTATTCGGTGATGGGGGATAGTGGGGCATGGACGCTCGAGAAGCTTCAAGCATGGGCGAAGGAACTGAAACTGCCTGATCAGTCTTGATCAGCGGGCATGCAGAGGTGGCCCATTATTCATTGTTATTTTCCAATCTCCATTCCTAAAAGAAGTGGTGGTTAAACTTCACGGTTGCCATGCGATAAGCATATCTTTATAAGATAAAGTTGATCTGGCGATTGGGAACGGAGAAAGGTAGGTATCCGAATATGGCTGTTCTATCAACGGGGCCGATCGAAAATAATGTTGTCGATGGAAGTGGGCGCCCCACCCAGAGAATTACAGTAAGACTGGATAATCGGAATACAATCAGCATTTATACAGTCTTAATTCAAGGTTATTATTTGGCAGGCACACGTACGTTATATGTTGAAGAGCTGTTCAACGTTCTCCCGAATCAGGTAATAACCAGAGACTTTTATGCAGATTTGGACGGGTTTGAATTTGTCTTTTCAACAGGGGATGCTGCTGTGGAGGAAGTTCAGATTTCAGTCTGGGGGAAAAATCAGAGTGGAGAGCTTGTCACTGCCCATCGTCTCGTATCGCAGGAATTACTTGGAGCCGAAATTGCCCTTTCGGGCGTAACGGGAGCCACGGGTGCAACCGGATCGACTGGTGAAACAGGAGCGACCGGTGTGACCGGTGCTATGGGACTTACGGGAGCGACAGGTACGACGGGTGTAACTGGAGCAACTGGTGAAACAGGAGCAACCGGTGTGACTGGCGCCACGGGAGTAACGGGAACGACAGGCGTGACAGGTGCTACTGGAGTGACTGGTGAAACCGGGGTAACTGGAGTGACTGGAGCTACGGGGATTACTGGTGAAACAGGTGCGACAGGAGCCACGGGACTGACGGGAACAACAGGTGTGACGGGGGTGACCGGAGCCACGGGAGTGACGGGAACAACAGGCACGACAGGTGCGACCGGAGCAACCGGTGTTACTGGAGCCACGGGACTGACGGGAACAACAGGTGTAACGGGGGCGACCGGAGCCACTGGTGGCACAGGAGCGACAGGTATAACCGGAGCCGCGGGAGTGACGGGAACGACAGGCGTGACAGGCGTGACCGGATTAACTGGTGAAACAGGAGCAACCGGTGTGACTGGAGCTACGGGACTGACGGGAACAACAGGTGTAACGGGGGCGACCGGAGCCACTGGTGGCACAGGAGCGACAGGTATAACCGGAGCCGCGGGAGTGACGGG
>NZ_JBNDJR010000012.1:0-223673 GCF_050435065.1 Paenibacillus sp. 4624 | reverse complement strand
GAGGTAGATAGGCTGGGGGTGGAAGTGCAGTAATGCATGGAGCTGACCAGTACTAATCGGTCGAGGGCTTATCCAATAGCAAGTTTTGATCGCGTGAATTTCGTTTCGAATCTAGTTTTCAAGGAGCAATCCTTGAACAACGTTGAGATTGTTTTGGAGAGATACCCAAGTGGCTATAAGGGGACCCTCTGCTAAGGGGTTAGGCTGAGTAATCGGTGCGAGGGTTCGAATCCCTCTCTCTCCGCCATCTTTACCTAAGGATGGACAAGCAATCAAAGCATGTATAATATGGCGGTGTAGCTCAGCTGGCTAGAGCGTACGGTTCATACCCGTAAGGTCGGGGGTTCGATCCCCTCCGCCGCTACCATATTACCCAGGAGGCTTAGCTCAGCTGGGAGAGCATCTGCCTTACAAGCAGAGGGTCGGGGGTTCGATCCCCTCAGCCTCCACCATATACGCCGGTGTAGCTCAACTGGTAGAGCAACTGACTTGTAATCAGTAGGTTGGGGGTTCAAGTCCTCTCGCCGGCACCATTAATGCTTGGAACCGTGGTGTAGTTGGCCTAACATGCCTGCCTGTCACGCAGGAGATCGCGGGTTCGAATCCCGTCGGTTCCGCCATTAATCTAAAATTAAATATGGCTCGGTAGCTCAGTCGGTAGAGCAGAGGACTGAAAATCCTCGTGTCGGCGGTTCGATTCCGTCCCGAGCCACCTTTAATCCTTGGAGGATTAGCGAAGTGGCCAAACGCATCAGACTGTAAATCTGCTCCCGTACGGGTTCGGTGGTTCGAATCCATCATCCTCCACCAGTTTTATGAGTCATTAGCTCAGTTGGTAGAGCACCTGACTTTTAATCAGGGTGTCGAAGGTTCGAATCCTTCATGACTCATCTTAAATAAAGAGTGATTGATCATTAATTTGATCAATCACTCTTTTTGTTTAGACAGATATATTGCAGACTAGTCGATACAGAGCGTCATACATCAAGATATGATAAAATGATAATAAAAATAAAGCAGAGTGGTGAAGTTCATTAGATGAAGCTCATACCTGATTTAAAACAGCAAATTGAAGTGATTATAAGCACCACATTGGATGAATATGAAATTACGATGCATGAGTGGACAGAATCGATTGAACATTTGATTGGCTTAGACGAAAATAAACCGCAGCATATTCTTATTCAAGCGGGTAAAGGTGAACATGATTCTTTAGAACGTTCTTCAGGATCTTCTGATGTTCTTAGTTTACACCATGGTGAGCGTATTTTTTTCAAAGTCGGTATGAATGAGCAGGAAAAAACCGTTCGGTGTTGGGGATGTGAAGCGTCATCTATTACAATGGAAACTCGCCGTCTAATTGAGTTACTGATTCTTAATAAGTTCGATACCAGTCAAAGCGATGATGAATCGTTACTCACAAACGATACTGATAAACAGTTATCTTCGCTGGGGATATGGCTTAAGGAGCAGATTAAAGCTCATGATAAGGGGAGTTTCGATCCACTGCCTGATTCGTTCGCTTCTATTGCAGGATTTCAGGAGGAGAAAATTCTTTTTCTGTTGCAGGGTGAGACTCCGGATTCTCAGCGGGTAGACTCTAAAGTACTTAATAAATTGCTGGAAAGCTATTTTGGTGAAGAAATCACATTAATTCCGCTTGGAGCACAGGAATGGCTCTTCATGGGAGATGAAGAGATTGTTACTGGGGAGGCCGATGAAGATACAGCGGAGGCAAGAAAAGAGTCACTCCATGCTTTTTGTATGGGACTATATGAGCTTGTGGCTAGTGAGTTCGCAGGTGTTTTCCACTTGTCAGCCTCGCTGCCGTGTGTTCCCAAGGAGGCTTTGCTTCAGGTGACATTCCTCCTTCAGGAAAGTATGCAACTTGGTCGCTCCTTCCATGTTACACAGCATATCCACCTACCATGGAATCTGCAACTGGAGCAATTGGTGGCTAGTATTTCAGAGCAACAGCGGCTACGTTTTATTCGGGAAACGGGAAAGGGTACAACTCTTTTTAATGACAGCGAGACGTTGGCAACATTGGAGACCTTTTTTAGTTTAGACTGTAACGTCAGCGAGACAGCAAAGCGTTTGTTTATTCATCGTAATACGCTGGTGTACCGTCTGGATAAGATTAAACAGGAGATTGGTTATGATGTAAGACACTTTAAAAGTGCGATCATTGTGCAACTTTTACTTCTGATGTACAAAGTGACGAAAAAGGCTTAATATTTTTGTGCAGTTTGCGAATAGTCAGATAACCAAGGGATAGGGTATTATAAAACTACAAATTGTATTCGATTACAAAATGATCTCTGAGGAGGCAACAATCATGGCAGGAGTACGTTTAGAGCATATTTTCAAAAAATACCCGGGTTCTGATAAAGCAACTGTAGTTGACATTAACCTGGACATTAAAGATAAAGAGTTTCTGGTACTGGTAGGTCCGTCCGGTTGTGGTAAATCAACAACACTGCGTATGATCGCAGGCCTTGAGGAAATTTCTGAAGGTAAACTCTACATCGGTGACCGTGTCGTTAATGATGTTGCACCTAAAGACCGTGATATCGCGATGGTGTTCCAATCCTATGCCTTGTATCCGCATATGAGCGTATATCAAAACATGGCATTTGGTTTGAAATTGCGTAAAGTTAAAAAAGACGAGATCGATAAACGTGTACGTGAAGCAGCTAAAATCCTCGATATCGAACATTTGCTTGAGCGTAAGCCTAAAGCATTGTCCGGTGGTCAACGTCAACGTGTCGCTTTGGGACGTGCGATTGTCCGTGATCCACAAGTCTTCTTGATGGATGAGCCGCTCTCCAACTTGGATGCGAAACTTCGTGGACAAATGCGTGCAGAAATCACAAAGCTGGCTAAACGTTTGGAAACAACTGTTATCTACGTAACGCATGACCAGATCGAAGCAATGACGATGGGTGACCGGATCGTAGTTATGAAGGATGGTATCATCCAACAAGCAGCTTCTCCTGAAGAACTGTACAACCACCCGGCGAACCTGTTCGTAGCTGGTTTCATCGGTTCCCCGACAATGAACTTCATCTCGGGTAAATTGGCTGAGCAAGGTGCAAGTCTTCACTTCGTAGCTCCTGGTGTGGATGTTGAAATCCCGCAAGGTAAAGCACAAGTGTTGAAATCCAGAGGATATGTAGGTAAAGAAGTTATTCTGGGTGTTCGTCCAGAAGACATTCACGAAGAGCCAGTATTCTTGGAAGCTTCCCCGAACTCTGTATTCTCTACTCACGTAGATGTAACAGAGAACCTGGGTCACGAAATGCTCCTTTACTTGAGCGGTGTAGGTAACGACACTACAATCGCACGTGTAGACGGACGTTCTAACACTCGTGATGGCTCTACAGTTAAAATGGCCATTGACATGAACAAAGTTCATATCTTTGACAAGGAATCCGAAGTTAACGTACTTCTTCAAGACTAATTCTACTGAGACTCCTCGGTTACGATGAAATCTGGAAGTAACGCAATTATATAATCTAAATCGAGCCCCTTCCGTTTTCGCAGGAAGGGGCTTTTTTCAAAAGTGTATGGGACGGTTAATCCGTTCAGGTGAAACTATAGTGCAGGTAGAGCAGGGAGTCTTCGATTGCAATCGATCTCAAATTCATTTAAGATTATTTGAAGGTCTGTCTTCAAAATGTTGCATATTGGAGTATAAAAAGCGATATTTTACATGCGAAACGACCTGGTTATGAATTACGTTGTGAATACGCTAATAATGAAAGAAACGATACACGAATGGGTACATAGAGGCACAGCGAATGCTGAAAGGAAGAGACAAATGGCGAAAAAAGTGAAAGTATCCGAATTGGTACAGCAGTTTCAGATGGAAGTGGTTTCGGGTTCACAGGGGTTGAAAAGGTTTATCACGGTAGATGACCTTAACCGTCCTGGCCTGGAGATGGCTGGTTACTTTGAATATCATCCAAAAGAGCGGGTGCAACTGCTGGGAAGAACTGAGCTGGCCTTTTTTGCGATGTTGCCTGAACATGAGCGTCGTGAACGTATGCAACGTCTATGCACAGAGGAAACTCCATGTATTGTGGTTACACGTGGACTAGAAGTTCCTCAGGAACTGATCGATATCAGTGAAGAACAAAATCTAGCTGTGCTTCGCAGCAATATGGCAACAACGATTCTTTCCAGCCGTATTACGGGTTTTCTGGAAGGTAAGTTGGCACCGACAGCTACCATTCACGGTGTATTGTGTGATGTCTATGGTGTAGGTATGCTAATCACTGGCAGCAGCGGTATTGGTAAGAGTGAAACCGCGCTTGAACTTGTAAAACGTGGTCACCGTCTGATTGCCGATGATGCCGTTGAAATTCGCCAAACCTCCGATTTTCAACTCCACGGTACCGCACCGGAACTGATCCGTCACCTGCTTGAAATTCGAGGTGTCGGTATTATCAACGTCATGACTTTGTTTGGCGCCGGGGCTGTTCGTAATAATAAACGGATTACATTGGTTGTACGTCTTGAAGCATGGCAACAGGATAAACAGTATGACCGTCTGGGATTGGATGAAGAGACAACGCGTATTATTGATACCGATGTACCTTTGGTTACCATTCCGGTTCGTCCTGGACGAAATCTGGCTGTAATTATTGAAGTGGCGGGCATGAACTATCGCTTGAAACAGATGGGGCTTAATGCTGCACTTCAGTTCACGAACAAACTGACTGCAACGATTTCAGAAGATATGGAAGATATGGACTAATTTGGGTCAAGGAAGGTTCACCGACTAGCTCGAATAGCAGGATAAGGAAATATCAGGCATCAGGCTAAAAATATAAAGATTAAAGTTTTTATGAAGCATGGCATCTGGAGCCTGCACGCCTTCAAAGAGGAAGGTTGATAGCAGGCTCCAATCGGTCATGCTTACCGATGTGAATTGATTGATAGGAGCGTGAATGAATGGATACATTATTACTGTTGAACCCGATTGCGTTCTCTATTGGCGCTTTAAAGGTTCACTGGTATGGGCTTATCCTGGGTGCTGCAGCACTTTTGGGTCTGTTGCTCGTCATTCGGGAGGGCAAACGATTTAATATTCCGCAAGAAGTGTTCATGGATATGGTTTTGCTAGGTGTGCCTTCTGCAATTATTGGAGCCCGAATCTACTACGTGGCATTTAAGTGGGAAGATTATAAGGACAACCTTTGGGACGTTTTTAAAATATGGAATGGCGGTATTGCGATCTACGGCGCATTAATTGGTGCCATTATATGTGCAGTCATTTTCTTCCGTCGTAAAGGATATAACTTCTGGCGTATGGCCGACATCTGTGCACCTGGACTAATTGTTGGACAGATGATCGGACGCTGGGGTAACTTTGTGAACCAGGAGGCGTATGGCGGTCCTGTAGAGGAATCATTTTTAAGAGACAAGCTACACCTGCCAGATTTTATTGTGAACCAAATGAATGTAGAGGGTGTATTCCATCATCCTGCCTTTTTGTATGAATCCGTATGGAGTTTCGTAGGGCTCATCCTGTTGCTAGTGCTTCGTCGTCAGAAGTTCATGCGTGCAGGAGAACTGTTTATGTCCTATTTTATCTGGTATTCCATCGGGCGATTTTTTATTGAAGCTTTGCGTACAGACAGTCTTGGTTTTCAGGCTCCGGAGTGGGTTGCTTCATTGGTAAACGGATTATGGTCTCCAATGACTGCAATGGGCTTCGAACAAGGATATTTAGATCCAGCGTATGGTAATGTGCGAATTTCACAACTGCTTGCGATTGGCATTATTGTTGTAGCTGTTGTGTTTATTGTTGTGAGAAGAGTGACAGGGAAAGCAAGTGCGCATTATAGTGATCCGATTGTCTCGTCGAAAGTGGTTGCAGATGATATTGGACATTCGGAAACAGTAGCTGTTGAAGAGGACAAGGTAACAACGGCACCAATTCAGGCTCAAGATGACTCGAAGCAAGTTGAAGATAAAAAGGAGTAATGCAACGTGATTAACACGGTACTGTTTGATCTGGATGGAACGATTATTGATACCAATGAGCTAATTATCAACTCATTCCTGCATGTAATGGAAGGCTGGGATCATGCTTCCCCATGGACAAGGGAACAGATTATTCCGCATATGGGAGGCACATTGGAGCAACAAATGCGAACCTTTTCAGGTCAGGAGGAGGTATCGGAGTACGTCAAAGGTTATCGTGCCTATAATGATATCCACCATGAAGCAATGGTCAGACCTTTTCCACACGTGATTGAGGTGGTTGAGGCTTTGGATCAGGCAGGGATTACGATGGGTGTGGTGACGACCAAAATCCGCCCTTCTACATTAAAGGTGCTGGAACGCTTTGATTTGCTTAAATATATGAAGTCCATTGTGACTGTGACGGATGTAACTCATCCTAAACCTCATGCGGAACCCGTGCAAAAAGCGATGGCCGAACTGGGATCGAACCCAGCTCACACACTGATGATCGGGGACAGTCCTGTCGATATTCAATCGGCGCAAAATGCAGGTGCTCTCTCCGCTGGTGTAGCCTGGTCGCTTAAAGGGGAGCAGGTGCTGAGCGGGTATAAGCCGGATTACATGTTGCATGATATGAGGGATTTGCTGGATATGGTTCTTACGGGAACGGGACGTTCATGAGAAAAGTAACCCGCTATCCGGTAGAAAGTCAAAATGCACTTTGGCATATCTACAAGACAGTGAGCCCGTGGAAGGGCGTTCGTAATTTTATCTGGATTCAGTTATCACGGTACTGTCCTGTACTGCCGCTTAAGAACTGGATTTATCGACGAATGCTCGGTATGAAGGTGGGGGAACACACCGCTTTTGGTCTAATGGTGATGGTGGATGTGTTTTTTCCGGAAAAAATAACGATTGGTGAAAACTCAGTGATTGGTTACAACACGACGATATTGGCTCACGAGTATCTCATTAAGGAGTACAGACTTGGCGATGTCATTATCGGAGACAACGTGCTGATTGGAGCAAATACAACCATTCTGCCTGGAGTAACGATTGGAGACGGAGCCATAGTTGCTGCCGGGGCAGTGGTTCATAAGGATGTTGCTCCAGGAGCTTTTGTTGGAGGCAATCCCTTGCGTGATTTGTCTCGTTCGGTAGACTCGCCGGAAGAAACGGCATTTAAAACGGAGGAACCTTCTCAGCGAAAGCTGCATTAAGCGCGGGGATTATCACGTTTGCAAGAATAAGGGTTAAAAAAGCGTGTATGAAGTGATACATGACGGATACTTGAAATGATTTATGAACTAAATGCATGAACTAGTGCATGGAGGGAAGAGCTGCTGAGGGGCAGCTTTTTTCGTATACAAAACCGGAATTGAAGCAAACGGTAAGGAGTCATAACGGATGGAGCAGGCTCGCCTAGCCTAGGCAGGTCGTCAGGAACCAGTCATAGTTTATGTTTGTTGACGATTCAGCGGCATCCATGTTATCATATCCCATATCCTTTAGTTTGTTAGCACTTTACCATACGAAAGTAATTGAAGTAAAGGTGATAAACATTCTATAGAGAAAACGGGTTATTAATGTAAAAGGTGAAGCCTTCGTCAAGCCAAAGTACATGCGGCTTTGCTGTAACTTAGGGGTAACTAACATAGGACGGGGATTTGTCATACATAAATCCTTTTGAGATAGAGCGTTAAAACGATAGAGATGACGAGACAAATTCTGTCATTGATCGAAGTAGATGTGAAGATATTATAGTGCAACTTTATATAACCATCCAAATCCATGACTCGGGGTGAATCATTTCCATGTCCAAACCAAAAGGCTTTGAAAAACCAACAGGTTTCCGTGACTATACACCACATGTGGTGTCCAAGCTACGTAAAATTGAAAGAAATGTACTGGAGTGCATGGAGCGCTGGGGTTATCGTCAGATCATAACTCCAACAATTGAGTATTACGACACAGTAGGGGTGGCTAGCTCTACTTCGGATCGCAAATTATTTAAATTGCTGAACAGCCGGGGAACGACACTGGTTCTGCGTTCTGATCTGACAGCTCCTATTGCGCGTGTAGTATCATCGATGCTCAAAGATGAGGCTTTGCCGCTGCGTCTGTCCTACCATGCGAATGTATTTCGTTCCATAGAAGAGGAAGCTGGACGTGAGGCTGAGTTTTTCCAAACAGGTGTTGAACTTGTAGGGGACGATTCCCCTGAGGCGGATGCTGAAGTGGTTGCATTAGCGATTGCCTCATTGCAGGCAGCCGGGGTGTCTTCTTTTAAAATAGCAATGGGTCATATGGGTTTTCTGAATGGACTGCTGGAAGAAGTGATTCCGGGTCAGACGGCTGAGCAGGAGCAATTGAAGGAAGGGCTTTTAGGACGTGATTATGTGGGCTACCGTCAGTCCATTGAAGCCTTGAACCTCGAACCCAAGCAGAAACAACAGCTTGAAGCCATTTTGCGTCTGCGTGGCGGGAAAGAAATCTGCACACATGCGAGCGAACTTAGCTCAAGTGCTGAAGCGGCACAATCCATCGCACATCTGTGTGCAGTGTTTGAAGTGTTGGAGGCCTACGGTGTCTCCGAGCATGTGCTGATTGATCTGACGATGATCGGGGATTTCTCCTATTATACAGGCATGACATTTGAAGGTTACGCGGCAGAGCTGGGATCACCCGTATGCAGCGGCGGCCGATATGACAATCTGTTGCAACAGTTCGGGCGGGCTCTTCCGGCTACAGGATTTGCGTTAAAAACCAACCGGATTATTGATGGTGTTCATGGCATTACGATTGAAGAGAAGA
The DNA here is from genome assembly GCF_050435065.1 of Paenibacillus sp. 4624. Classification (NCBI taxonomy): domain Bacteria; kingdom Bacillati; phylum Bacillota; class Bacilli; order Caryophanales; family Paenibacillaceae; genus Paenibacillus; species Paenibacillus sp. 4624. The sequence continues at coordinate 214,883 of NZ_JBNDJR010000012.1, read as the reverse complement.
GACCGGTACGTATTAAATACAGCCCAGATCGTCGTGCTGAGGCATTGACCGAAGCAGCGAGATTACGGAATATGGGTCACAATGTAGTTACATCTCTTATTGCTGATGAAAAGGCAGATACGATACCTGCAACCAGCGAAACGACTGCGGAGCAGGATGAACAGGTCATCATCTATGGATCAAAAAAGGGAGGGAACTAAGATGTCGGATATTTTGAAGGTGGCCATGCCTAAAGGCCGCATCTATAAAAAGGCCTCCAAATTGTTCCGTGAGGCAGGTCTGGACATTCCAGAGGACGTGGACGATACACGCAGACTGGTGATCGAGGTGCCAGAAGCCGGGATGGAATTCATTATGGCTAAACCTGTGGATGTGCCGACATATGTAGAGTACGGCGTAGCCGATATCGGTATTGTTGGGAAAGACGTCTTGCTTGAAGAGGATCGCGATGTGTATGAACTGCTGAATCTGGGCATTGCCCAGTGCCGTATGTCAGTGATTGGGCTACCGGACTGGAAGGCAGGTATCCAGCAGCGAGTGGCGACCAAGTATCCACGAATCGCTTCCCAGTACTTCCGTGAGCAAGGGCAACAGGTTGAGGTGATTAAGCTGAATGGGTCAATTGAGCTTGCGCCTTTAATCGGACTGGCTGATCGGATCGTCGATCTGGTGGAGACCGGGCAGACGTTGCGTGAGAATGGACTTGTGGAAATGATAGAAATTCTGGATATCACCAGTCGTCTGATTGCGAATCGGGTGAGCTACCGGATGAAAAATGCACGTATTCAGGCGCTGTGTGATGCACTTCAATCGGTCATTCCAAGTGGGAATGAGGTTTCTGCGGGAAGATAGCGAACAGATAAGAAGTCCATTGACTATAGACAAAAAGTAGATACGTGAGGAGGTTGTACGGATGAAGATTGTATCAGCACGAGACTTTGATCTGAAACGGGAAGTGGAGTATGGTACACCGGAGCAAAATGAATCGGTACGGCGAATTGTCACAGATATTCGCCGGGAAGGTGATGCGGCCCTGCTGCGTTATACCGAGCAGCTGGACCGCACGACGCTGACGGCTGCGCAGCTGCGCGTGCCGCAGGAGGAGCTCCAGGCAGCGTATGCAGCCGTTGAGCCATCTTTTGTGACGGCGATTCGCCAAGCCGCCGTCAACATTCGTGCGTTTCATGAGAAACAGAAACGCAATTCGTGGATGGACTGGCAGCCGGATGGCAGTCTGCTCGGCCAGGTTATTCGGCCGCTGAAGCGAGTCGGCGTGTATGTCCCTGGAGGGAAAGCAGCGTATCCATCGTCGGTGCTGATGAATGTCATTCCGGCACAGGTCGCGGGCGTGCCGGAGATTGTGCTTGTTACACCGCCGGCGACAAACGGCGGTGAAGGAATTGACCCGTACATTCTCGTGGCTGCCGCGGAAGCGGGCGTGAACGAGATGTACCGGGTTGGCGGCGCACAGGCGATCGCCGCCCTCGCTTACGGCACGGAGAGCATTGCCCCGGTCGACAAGATCTGTGGACCGGGTAATATCTACGTGGCGCTCGCGAAGCGCGAGGTATATGGGGCGGTCGATATCGACAGTATCGCCGGGCCAAGCGAGATTGTGGTGCTCGCCGATGATACGGCGAACCCGGTGTATGTCGCCGCGGACTTGTTGTCGCAGGCGGAGCACGACGAGATGGCGTCGGCCATTCTCGTCACGAATTCGGCCTCGCTGGCGGAAGCTGTGCAGGCCGAGGTACAGCGGCAGCTGGATGTGCTGCCGCGGCGCGATATCGCTTCTGCTTCCGTGGAGCAGCATGGCGCGATTATTGTGGTCGATTCCATCGATGAGGGAATCGATGTCGTAAACCGGCTTGCACCAGAGCATCTGGAAATCATGGTGCAAGAGCCGATGGCTTACGCTGGCCGGATCGAGAATGCCGGTGCCATCTTCCTCGGGCCGTATAGCTCCGAACCGGTGGGCGATTATTTCGCTGGACCGAATCACATTATTCCAACGAATGGAACTGCCCGTTTCAGTTCACCCGTAGATGTGGACGATTTTATCAAAAAATCTAGCTTGATTTATTATAGTAAAGAAGCACTCTTGCAAAATGGAGCGGCTATTATCGAATTAGCCCGTCATGAGGGACTTGAAGGACACGCTCGTGCAATCGCTGTACGCTTAGAACAGGAAGGAAAGGCGGAATCGGACAATGGATAATCAGAATAAGAGTGCAGAACAGGGTGTAGAGCTTCAAAATAAAGGTGCAGTTCGCCAAGCAGAGGTTGACCGCAAAACGAACGAAACGAATATCCAGCTGTCATTCAACGTAGATGGCTCAGGACAATCAAATATTGAAACGGATGTACCGTTTCTGAACCATATGCTCGATCTGTTCACAAAGCATGGACAGTTTGATCTTAACGTACAAGCTCGCGGAGATATTGATATTGATGATCACCATACAGTTGAAGACATCGGGATTTGTCTTGGGCAGACGCTGTACCAGGCACTGGGCGATAAACGTGGTATTAAGCGTTATGCCAGCGTGTTTGTACCGATGGACGAAGCGCTCGCTCAGGTTATCATTGATGTAAGCAACCGTCCGCACTTTGAATACCGGGCTGAGTACCCGTCACAACAAGTAGGCAGTTTTTCTACAGAGCTGGTGCATGAATTTCTGTGGAAACTGGCGCTCGAAGCGCGGATTACACTACATGTCATTGTGCACTATGGTCAGAATACACACCACATGATCGAAGCAGTCTTCAAAGCTCTCGGACGTGCACTGGATGAAGCAACGATGATCGATCCACGGGTAACTGGCGTGCCCTCCACGAAGGGAGTGCTGTAGACGATGGCGATTGCAATTGTCGATTACGGTATGGGGAACCTGCACAGCGTCGGCAAAGCGGTCGAACGTCTTGGCTATGAAGCGCTAGTCACGGGTGATCGAGAAGCTATTCTTGCCGCGGATGGCGTTATTCTGCCGGGGGTTGGTGCTTTTGGTGATGCGATGGTGCATTTGCGGGAGACGGGTCTGGATGTGGTCGTTAAAGAAGCGGCTGCTGGAACAAAACCGCTCCTTGGCATCTGTCTGGGAATGCAGCTGCTATTCAGCTCCAGTGAGGAGCATGGCGAGCATGAAGGACTGGACATTTTACCGGGAAAAGTAGTGCGTTTCTCACGAAGTGAACTGAAGGTTCCTCATATGGGGTGGAACCGTTTGGAATTTTTACATCCTGAAAATCCGCTCTTCGCGGGTCTGGATGCAGGGCATGTTTATTTTGTACACTCGTATCATGCACTTACCGAAAACAAGGGTGATCTGCTCGCCGTTACGGATTACGGACATCCCGTTACAGCGATTGTAGGTAGAGGCTCGAACTTCGGCATGCAGTTCCATCCTGAGAAGAGCGGTGAACTTGGCATGAAACTGCTGGGCAATTTCCTGTCTTTGACGGAAGCATCAGTATAACTTCAATATAAGTCTAATTCTTATCGCTGTTATTCCAGTAAGCTGCGTGTATTGTTATATTTATCTAAAACAAAATCAGGTTTAAATATATTATTCAACTTGAAGTTACATGAAAGTTAAACCGAATCTCAATCGAATCTACACTTAGGAGGACTTGTATGTCATCTTTTATCTTATACCCGGCAATCGATATCCGGGACGGCAAATGTGTAAGACTGGTGCAGGGAGATTATAATCAAGAGACCGTGTACAACGATGACCCGGTTCAGGTTGCGCTTAACTGGGAAAAGCAAGGCGGTACATACGTTCATCTGGTGGATCTGGATGGTGCCAAAGCAGGACACCCGGTTAACGATGAGCTGATTGGACGCATTGCATCCGCAGTGAATGTACCTGTGCAGGTTGGCGGCGGGCTTCGTACAGTCACTGACGTTGAGCGTTTATTGGGACTGGGTGTTAGCCGATTAATTATCGGCACAGCGGCGATTGAGGATCGTGCCTTTACAGAAGAAGTATTGGGACGTTACGGAGATAAAGTAGCGATTGGTATCGATGCGCGGGGCGGATATGTTGCCACTCGTGGATGGCTTGAAACCTCTGAGGTACAGGCTGAAGTGCTCGCGAAGGAACTTGCTGCTTATGGAGCGGAAACGTTTATCTTTACGGACATTTCCCGTGACGGTATGATGCAGGGACCGAATGTTGAGGCGATCGTTTCTCTTGCCAAAGCGAGCGGACGGACAGTTATTGCTTCTGGCGGTGTTAGTGTAATGGATGACCTGCTTCGTTTGAGTCGTCATGCAGATGACGGTGTTGGCGGAGCCATTGTAGGTAAAGCTTTGTATACGGGCAGTATTGATCTTGCTGACGCGGTGAGTTTGGTTAACAAGAACGGATAATCGAGTAGAGAGGAAGAAACAGTATGCTGGCAAAAAGAATCATTCCCTGTCTGGACGTGAAGGACGGCCGGGTCGTTAAAGGCGTGAACTTCGTCAATCTCCGCGATGCGGGTGATCCGGTAGAGCTGGCGGCACTGTACGACCGCGAAGGCGCGGACGAACTCGTATTTCTCGATATCTCCGCATCGGTGGAGGGCCGTGAAACGATGGAGGAAGTCGTAAGACAGACAGCAGGCGAAATTGCCATTCCGTTTACGGTAGGTGGCGGGATCTCCAAAGTGGAGGACATGAAGCGAATTTTGCGTGCAGGTGCGGACAAAATCGCGGTTAATACAGCAGCCGTACTTAATCCACAGATCATTGCGGATGGCGCACGCCGCTTTGGCTCGCAATGTATCGTGGTGGCTATTGATGCCAAATATAACGAGGCTTGGGGTGAGTGGGAAGTGTACACCCACGGCGGACGGAAACCATCTGGCATCAAAGCACTGGAGTGGGTTAAACAAGCCGAAGAACTGGGTGCAGGCGAAATTCTGTTAACCAGTATGGATGCAGATGGTACAAAGGACGGTTTTGATCTGAAGCTGACCGCAGCCGTTTCGGAGTCGGTGAGCATTCCTGTTATTGCATCAGGCGGTGCAGGCAAGGAATCCCACTTCTATGATGTATTCACAACAGGCAAAGCGGACGCAGGCCTGGCTGCAACCATTTTTCACTATAAAGAAATTGGCGTACCGGCATTAAAACAACAATTAAGAGAACAAGGGGTGGAAATCCGTGACTAAAGTGAGTGATGAAATCAAGGAACAGCTCTCCTTGGAGCAAGTTGTGGAGCACATCCGCTGGGATGAAGGATTGGTTCCTGCGATTGTACAGGATGTAGATACCCGTGAAGTATTAATGATGGCCTATATGAACCGTGAATCCCTCAAGTTATCACTTGAATCCGGTGAGACTTGGTTCTGGTCACGTTCGCGTCAGGAGCTATGGAATAAAGGAGCGACTTCGGGTAATGTACAGAAGATCGTTTCCTTAAAATATGACTGTGACGGCGATACATTGCTGGTTGAAGTGAAACCGAAGGGGCCGGCATGTCATACAGGTGCGGTGACCTGTTTTCACAATGAAATTATCGGGTTGTCATCAAATGAAACGGAACAAGATACCCAAAAAGAAACAGGAAGCGCTGCAGACTCCGGCACGATCTCTCCCTCTAACGCGGAAAGCCGATTTGAGGTTCTGGCTGAACTGGAATCCGTCATTGCTGAGCGTGAGCGCGAACGCCCAGAAGGTGCGTATACCACGTATCTGTTTGATAAAGGTGTCGATAAAATCCTGAAAAAGATCGGTGAGGAAGCTTCCGAGACGATTATTGCTGCAAAAAATAAAGACAATGACGAGCTGCGTCTTGAAGTCAGTGACCTGATGTATCACTTGCTCGTATTGCTCCAAGAGCGAAAGTTGCCGCTGGATGACATCATGTCTGAACTGAGTCGCCGCCATGAACGGCCGCGCCGCGACTAGGAGGCGAACACTGCATGCGCATAGACTACCATACCCACCATGAACGTTGCGGACATGCTGTTGGCAAGCTTGAAGAATACGTACAGCGCGGGATAGAGATCGGTTTGTCCCAGATTGGGCTTTCCGATCATATGCCGCTATTGCATGTAGATCCCGCTCAATATTATCCGGAGATGGCTATGCCTATGGATGAACTGCCACGATATGTCGAGGAATGTTTCACTTTGAAGGAACGGTACCGCGGGCAGATTGATGTCCGTGTCGGGCTTGAAGGGGATTATATTGAAGGCTTTGAATCACAAATTCGCTCGATCATTGAACGTTATCCATGGGATTATGTGATCGGCTCTGTGCATTTCCTTGGGGAGTGGGATATTACTGATTTCCGGCAGACCCATCATTGGGAAGGCAAGGATATTCTTGAAGTGTACCGTCAATATTATGATGCTGTAAGCAAGGCGGCGGCAACACGGATGTATGATATTATTGGACATGCGGACGTGATCAAACGTTTTGGATATGAGCCTTCACCTGAGCAAAAGGAGGAACGCATTGCACTGGAGGATGCGGCCCTGCAAGCTATTGCAAAAAGTGGCTGTGCTATGGAACTGAATGCATCAGGCTTGTCCAAGCCATGTGCAGAGATGTTTCCAAGCCAGAGAATGCTGACAGAAGCAATTCGTCTGGGCATTCCCCTTACATTGGGCTCGGATGCACATGACCCACTGAAACTAGGAGATCATTTGCCTGAAGCGGAGGCACTTCTACATGAGCTCGGCTGTAAGCAAGTAGCTGTGTTTGAAGGCCGCCAGCGTTCGTTCATTCCTTTAAATGTAGACAACAGTGGAGTATAATAAGGGTAAAATAACCTTTTATACGAGTTGGATTTTCCAACTTAACTATACAAGGAATTATGATCGGGGATAAACCCGCGGGAGGGCATTATGCAGCATTCGTTACGTATTTTTTCCGGTTCATCTAACCCTAAGCTTGCAGAGCAGGTCTGTGACAAGCTGGGAGTACAACTGGGTAAGATTAAACTGTCCCGGTTCAAGAGCGGAGAAATATACGTTCATTACGAAGAAACAATCCGCAATTGTGATGTGTTTTTGATACAGTCTTTGTCTCATCCAATCAATGAACTGTTTGTCGAGTTGCTTGTTATGATTGATGCGGCAAAACGAGCTTCAGCGCGCACGGTAAATATTATCGTTCCGTATTACGGTTATGCCCGTCAAGAACGGAAGTCGGCTCCACGTGAGCCCATCTCGGCCAAGATGGTTGCAGATGTATTAACGACAGCGGGAGCAAGCCGGGTGGTTACAATTGACCTGCATGCGGCTGCAATTCAGGGATTCTTCAACATTCCAGTGGATCACATGACGTCACTGGACTTAATCAGCGAATACCTGCTTAGCAAAGAGATCAAAAACCCGGTTGTGGTTTCTCCTGATGCAGGACGGGCATCGATGGCGGAGAAGCTGGCGAATCGTCTGGATTCACCTTTTGCCATTATGATCAAGAAACGTCCAAGTCATAATGAATCGATCATCACACATGTCATTGGTGACGTTGAGGGACGAACACCGATTATTATCGAGGATCTGATCGATACGGGTACAACGATTGTGAATGTAGTGGAAGGTTTGAAGGAACGCGGTGCAGAGAATGCATATGTTTGCGCAACTCATGGCTTGTTCTCGGATGGAGCAGTAAGCAAACTAAATCATCCATCCATTACGGAGGTTGTGGTAACAGACTCCATTGCGTTGCCGGAGGATCACCCGGATTGTTTTAAAGTATTACCCGTTGCGCCAATGCTCTCACGAGCTATCCGCATTATTGTTGATGGCGGCTCTATGGCCACACTGTTTAAGGATTCCGGTATTTGATTTTTTCGTACGATATACGGGTACATTCAACCCAATCTTTTTTTCATGTTCCGTGTCTGAGTGCAATCTGCTCAGCGCGGTATTTTTGTTTTGGCCCCACCTATTCAATTCTGTGTTTGCTGTGTGATCGCTTGTGATATAATAACTATAAATATATAGAAATGATAGCGTTTTTATTTTAGATGCATCTGGAATGAATTTGTTACGGATACTAAACAGTAGAACCACGGCTGTAGGATACTGACATCGTGGAGTGAGGAGTGGGGTCTATTGTCGCGCACGTGGTATTACCGATTACTCTTTTCGTATTTTCCTATATTTTTCTTTACGATGACGATACTCATTTTTAGTGCTTTTGTCTTTATTAATGATATTTCCAAAGAAGAAACCCGGAAGGCTGATCAGATATCTTCCAGTTATCTTGCGACTACGCTGGATCATACGATTCGGGATATTGAACTGGCTGTGACAGAGAAAGTGCAGTATGAGCCAGCGTACAGGCTTTATTTTAGCGAAAATAATCCAAACAATTCGGATACGGTATATACCATAGCCCAAAACTTACGTGAAATGATTAATTCTTCTTCATGGATTCAGTCCATATATTTATATGACAAGGAGCATCAACGGGTTATAACGCTAAGCGGTTCAAGAGACGTAGGAAGCTTCTCGGATAAGGCATGGATCGATCGAATTCTAAGCGGAGCAACGGGTCAAGGCTGGCAGCATGTCCGAGAGATGGAACCGGAAGAATTCCAAAGGACCCCTGTCCAAGTGTTAACGGTAAATAAAGAAATGCCACTGCCTTTTGGCTCAGAAGGTGTGTTGGTCATCAATATCAAGATGAGCAGTATCAAGCAGAGTGTCGATAGCATGGTCAATGGAAAGCTCTCCTTCTTGACGATAACCGATCAGGAGGGCAGGGTTATCTATAATGCGCATTCCGATAAGGAGAGTGCACTCGAAGGTACCAAGTTAAACGAACTACCTTTGCAACGATTGGGATGGACACTTACTAGCGGCATCAAAGCAGGTAATTTGTTTGGTTGGGTGTCTGTTGTTTCTTATGTCTGGGTAGTCATTGCAATCTTGACGGTAATCTGTGCAATTATCTATATCGTGTATGTGACCCGGCGGAACTACAAGCCAATTCAAATCATCATGAATCGGATTGAATCTCAACAGATCAAGGCGTTTGAACAATCCGGTGCTCGTATGGATGAGATGAAGATGATTGATGGTGTACTTGAAAATCTGATCAATCATATGATGGATTATGATAAAAAGAGTCGTGAAAATGTGCTTATGCAGCGGAGTAAGCTGTTTAGCGCTTTGCTTCAAGGTGAGCACGTGGATAATGCAGCTGGGCAACTGTACGAGGTATCTCCATTTGATGGAGCCCATGAGGCTTCCCGTTTTATTGTGGTCGTTGGGGATATTAACCGCTATGAGAAGGGGTTTCAGGAGAAGTTTACCAGAGGTGAACAAAACACACTTAAGTTTGCCCTGATGAATGTACTACAGGAGCTTTCTCGGGATACGAAAGTCCAATGCTGGACAGAATGGATCAGTGCAGATCGGATTGCTATTCTTTTCTTTTCGAAGGAAGAAACGCAGCAGGGGCAGGATTTAGCCAAACAGATCCGATTGGTTGCTGAGGAATGTAAATCCTGGGTAGAGCAGAATCTGCGAATTTCCCTCAGCTTTGGCATTGGACCTGTTGCAGAAGGAATTGGGGCGATCCATCAATCGTTTACAGCCGCTGAAGCGGTGATGCAGCGTAAGCTGCTGATGAATGGTGATGTGGGTGAAGCAGAGGCAAGCGAGATGCAGCATCCATTGCTGGAGACCTACACGTATTTGCAGATGATTGCAGACTTTGTCAAACGGTTCAGAATGTCGAGCGGACAGTGGAGAGAGCAATTGGAGGATATCTTTAAGGAGTTTGAGCGAAATAAACTGCCAGATGATGAGATCCGTTCCCTGATTCAGGCGATGCTCCAAATGCTCAGCCGCGAAGTTTCTATGATGTCGGAAGGGTTACAGAAAGAGCTGTCTGAAGAAAACATCAACAATTGGCTGAAAGCGATGGAAGAAGCAGAGTCGCTGGATGATGTTAAGGTGCTGTTATTCGATAGTCTTACCGATCTGTTCCGGACATACGTTGCGGTTACGGAAACGAAGAGCTACAAAGCGATGGTTAATGAAATGAAAAAGTATATCGAGGAGCAGTTCACCAATCCAGATCTGTCGCTTAAACATCTGAGTGACCGTTTTCAGATTTCCGGAAAGCATGCCAGCTATTTGTTTAAGACCGAATTCAACATGAAATTTGTTGACTTTGTGACCGACCTTAGGATGAAAGAAACAGAGAAGTTGTTGCTAGAAACAGATTATTCCTTACAGGATATTGCTTTGAAGGTCGGTTATGCGAACGGGATTACACTCGGTCGTGTGTTCAAGCGGGTCACAGGGATTACTCCTGGAGATTATCGTCGGATGAAGAAAGATCCAAAGATAGCGGATGAGTGAGTTTGGTCAAAATTCTAGGAGTTAAAACGAATGATTGTGTTAGTTTTTCCTACATGACAAAAGAGAGGTTTTCTAAATTCAGGGTGAATTATTGCAACGAGTCTCCAGAATCTATGGAGATATCACATGCAATGATTCACCTTATTTTGTTTATTTGACATCGCCAAAAATGAAAGCGCTTGAAAAATTTTGAAATATACATGATACTTTCATCACCATGTCAGAAGATGTTCCACCATTACATCGGCATGTTATTTACGAATTTAGTCAGTGTGGGAAAATGGTTTATCTATACCTTACACATAAAGAGTAGAAGAGTGCTGTTAAAGCCTGATACCATAAGGTTTTCGGGCATTTTGGCAGTCTGCGAAAATAAGCGTAGGAGGCAAACCGAAACTCTTTTACTGATGTACCCGAATTTAGTCAGTTGTCTGGGATCACAATAGTATGGAATACTCAGAGCAAGCTTTAAAACATTCACGTAAAGCCAAAGGGGATGAACAGAATGACAAGAAAAGGGAGTCTAAAGAAGTTAATGGGTTTGGCACTTACAGCAGTAATGGGTGTCTCACTACTTGCGGGGTGCGGATCTTCAGACAACAAATCAGCAGAGGGCGGAGCAGCTGGTGATGGAAAACGCGTCACATTAAAGGTGGAGCTTTTCGACCGTGGTAACACCCCATCGCCTTACACGATCACGAACAGCTATCTCACAAAGATGATTCAAGAGAAGTTCGGCGATCCCAACAACATTGATGTACAATTTGTTCCTGTTCAACGTTCCGAGGAAGTGACGAAGCTGAACGTCCTGATGGCAAGTGCCTCAGATGTTCCAGATGTTGTCTTTGTTTACGACTCTACTGTGTTTTACCGTTATGCACAGCAGGGAGGTCTTACAGATGTAGGTGATCTGATTAATCAGTATGGACCGAATCTGAAGAAATTCCTGGGTGAAGATACTCTAAAGTTTGGACAATTAGAAGGAAAGCAGTTTGCTATTCCGGGTAAACGCGCCATCACAGGCCGTTACAGTTCTTATATCCGTCAAGATTGGTTAGATAAGCTTGGAATGCCAGCACCTAAGACGACGGATGAGTTGTACACAACATTGAAAGCATTCAAGGAAAAAGATCCGGCGAACCGAGGAAGCAAAAACATCCCTATGGGCTTTGCGCTTGCACCAGCTCAGTATGAGACACTGATCTATTCCTTTATCAAACCTGTAAGTGGCGACAAGACATACGGCCAACGTTATGAATTGCCGCTCCACGAGGGATTCAAAGAGTCCATGCAATTCCTGAATAAACTTTACAATGAAGGTCTGATCAGTAAAGATTTCAGTTTGGATAAAGACAAAACGCAACTGAATAAAGATATTCAAAATGGTAATGTAGGCTTCTGGTCTGAAGATGCTGATGCTATGTTCGGTAAAGAGGCTACAATGGATCTCATGCGTAAAAATGTAAGCGACGGCAAAGTTCTGCCACTAGATGCGTACACTAACCCGAACGCAGATAACAAACACATCAAGTCACGTTATGGTTCAAATGGTTTGTTCATTATGATTCCGAAAAGCAGTGAGCGTGCCGTGGAAGCAGTTAAATACCTGGATTGGATGGCGTCTGACAACAATCTGATGGATATCATCAGCGGTGTGAAAGGCGAGAACTATGATCTGGTAGACGGTATCCCGGTTGCAAAAGAAGATACAGCTCAAGAAGCAGCAGATCGTTTTTATAACGCAAATGATTTTGCAATTATCTCCAACGGTAAAAACATCGGAGATCAAGCTACAAACGAAAAAGCATGGATTCTGGGTTACCCTAAAAATAACCAAGAGCTGTTGAAGCAATCTCTTGAGATTGCAAACACAGATACAGTAGGACCAATCATCTTTGATAAACCGATTGCTGCCGAGATGAAGTATGGAACCACACTTAATGACAAGCTTGATGTCATTATCGTAAAAACCGCTATGGCAAAACCAGCTGATTTCGAGTCTGTGTATGAAAAGGAAATGGCTGATTACATGTCCTTGGGCGGTAACGATTTGAAGAAAGAGCTGGAAGAAGCTTTGCAGAGTATGGGTGGAAAGTAAGACCTAGTACGCTTGGATAATATTAAAATAACCATACAACTGTTTCGAATTAGAAAGAACGTGTGCCGCCGGATAGGCGGCACAAACGTTTCTTATGATAGGGGGAAACCGTCTTGAACCTCACATATTTGAAAAGATATTGGCAATTATACGCATTGATTTCTCTGCCTATAATCTACTTTTTAATCTTCCGTTACGGACCGATGTACGGTGTCCAGATCGCCTTTAAAGATTTTAACCTGTTTCAGGGTATCAACGGTAGTGAATGGATCGGTTTCGATGCTTTTCGCGAGGTATTTGCAATGCCCGATTTCTACACCACATTACGCAATACGTTTATGCTGAATTTTCTTGATCTGATCGTTTCATTCCCTGCTCCAATTATTCTGGCCATTATGCTCTATGAGGTAAGATTCAAATGGTTTAAGAAAATCTCACAAACCATTCTGTACATTCCTCACTTTATCTCTTGGGTTATCATCGGAGGGATTGTGTACCAATTGTTTGGCAATCAATCCGGTATGGTAAACGGTCTACTGCAGAGCATGGGATTTGATTCCGTCCCGTTTTTGACAGAAAAAAATCCATGGCTTGTTACTTACCTGTTCACAGGTGTGTGGCAAAGCGCTGGGTGGGGAACCATCTTATATCTGGCTGCATTAACCGGCGTGAACAAGGAGTTGTTTGAGGCAGCTGAGATTGATGGTGCAACGCGGCTGAAGAGAATCTGGCATATTACATTGCCAAGTATTAAACCAACGATTGTTACCTTGCTTATTCTTAACCTTGGAAATATGGTCAGCATCGGTTTTGACCGGCCTTATGTTATTGGTAATACGGCTGTTCGTGAATATTCCGATGTACTTAGTACCTTTGTATACAGAGTTGGTCTACAGTCTGGACAATACACACTTGCAACCGTTGTCGGCTTATTCCAGGCGGTTGTCGGATTGATCTTTGTTCTCGGTTCCAACTATCTCTCGAAGAAAACAACAGGTGAAGGAATTCTCTAATTCCAGAACAATAGTGAAATGTACGTCAAGTGACTTGTTGTACGTATAGACCATCAGTAAAGGAGTTGTGCAAAGATGAGTGACCGCACCTCGAACCGGATTTTTGACATTGTCAATGTCACCTTTATTTCATTGTTTGTACTGTTCTGTCTTGCTCCGTTCTTACACACGATTGCGATATCACTTAGTTCAAACCGGGCCATAACGTCAGGTGAAGTAACGATTTTTCCAAAAGAGTTCTCTTGGGATGCATATGGTCAAGTATTTTCGGATAACTCCATGTTGTATTCACTAGGATTTACAGCGCTTCTTACGATTGCAACAACGGTACTCTGTCTGTTGTTTACCATTGCTGCAGCGTATCCTTTGACGAAGAAAAATTTAAAGGGCCGCAAGCTGTTTATGTACATCATTATTATTACGATGTTCTTCAGCGGCGGGATTATTCCTGAGTATTTGTTGATTCGTGACCTGCATTTGATGAACTCGGTTTGGGCATTGATTTTACCAGGGTTGGTTAGTCCATTTAACTTGATTATCCTGATCTCCTTCTTCCGCGGAATACCGGATAGCCTAGAAGAGTCCGCCGAGATTGATGGAAGCTCTCATGTGCACACGCTCTTCAAAATCATTTTGCCGCTGTCTATGCCGGTACTTGCTACACTTGGTCTGTTCTATGCGGTTGGACGGTGGAATGGTTTCCAGGATTCCCTGATGTACATCACAGATCCGAAGTTATATCCTTTGCAATTAAAGCTCTTTCAAATGGTGCAGAACAACATGATAACTGACCTCACATTGCTGGAGGGTGCTAGCCGTACAAGATTAACACCAGAGAGTCTTAAAGCTGCAGCGGTTGTCTTTGCAACAGTACCGATCCTGCTCGTATATCCATGGTTACAAAAGTATTTTGTTAGTGGCGCAATGCAAGGAGCAATTAAAGGTTAATTCGTAGTCCCCATACACGCAAACATCACAATCGGGGAAGGAGAAGGAATAGTATATGCAGGGAAGAGACAAGGGAGAATACTCATTCTCGACATGCTGGAATATCAGGAGACATCCTGTAGGTGAGGACATGATTCGGGAGATCGCAGAGCTCGGCTTTCGCCGGGTAGAACTTAACTATAACGTAACAAAGGAAATGCTCGCAACGATTGAGCCGATGATCGAGCGCGGAGAGATCGGAGTGTCCAGTGTACACAATACCTTCCCTCATGATCCTGATCCTGACTATGGGACGGATTCCGTGTTGCTTGGCTTTGAGGATGAAGCGAAGCGCAAGCGGGCGATTGATCTGCTGGTCGAATCGGCTGAATATGCACATCGTTATGGAGGAGAGGCAGTCGTTGTGCACCCAGGTGAGGTGCCCTTTCCGCATGATGTCAGCAAGGACCTGGAGAAGCTTTACAGGGAGGAAGGCACGGACTCTCCGCATTATCAGAGCAAATGGGCGGAGTTCATGGAGCGGCGGGATGCCCTGAGTGCAGGGTATATTGAGAAAATTATCATCAGTCTGGATGAAGTTTGCAACCGGGCGGTATCCAAGGGACTGGATGTCCGTTTTGGGATCGAAACTCGCTCCAGACCGCAACAAATTCCTACACTTGCCGAAGCGAAGACGATCATTCAGGCTCTTAAAGGAGCTCCGGTAGGCATCTGGTACGATACAGGGCATGCGATTATGATGGATCGATTGGGACTTTACGACAGTGTTGGTGAGATGCAGGGGCTCATGGATGATATCGTAGGTGTTCATATCCATGAAACGCTGGGATTATCTGATCATTGGTGCCCATATGTGCACAGTAAGGATATGCACTTTTATGATGCGTACCTCCCTATGATCCGTAAAGCACAGGTGAAGGTATATGAACTGAAGTCAGCTTGTGAACCGGAAGCAATTCACGAAAGTCATGATTTGCTGATGCAGAAACTTGCGAGTTTGGAAGCATAGTTTAGACAAAGTGATAAGATCGGTTGGCTTGGGCTGTTAAGCGCACAGCCTGCTGATCTTATCTTTTAAATAGGACTGGATTTGTATGAGTTGACGCTATTGATGGATGGGACGGAGGGGGAATGTAGATGTATAGAGAAATGGTAGAAAGTAATGACAGAGCCACTGAACGAGGTGTAGAGCGGCAGGTTCTTGATCCGGAAAGTCGTTACTATGGTGGAACAATTGATCCTTTTTCAGGTGTGGCTTGGGTTAACCATACGACGGGAACACCTACAGATATGTGTTTTTGGGGAGCGGCTCTTTCTAATCCGGATTCAACATATTATCGTGACGAGGCTCTGTTAGAGAGACTTCGGCTAGCGAGTGAGTTTGTGCTCCGTCATCAGCACAGTGATGGATCGATATCACCTGGTTGGACCAACTATCATTCTCCGCCAGATACTGCTTTTGTTGTCGTAGGGTATTCGCAGTTATATCAACTTTTGAACCAACAGGATTGGGCACCACTGAAGCCTGTGCTTGATAATATGCGACTGTTTCTGGAACGGACGATTCCAGTCATGTTAACGGGAGGCTGTCACACACCAAACCACCGCTGGGTTTTGTGTGCCGCACTTGGGTTTCTGCATGAGATCTTTGGTATAGAGGAAGCGGTGCAACGTGCGGAGCAATGGCTGGCAGAAGGGATTGATATTACCCCTGATGGGGAGTGGACCGAACGAAGCAACGGGATCTACAATGCGGTGAGTGATATTATGTTGATTCATGCCGCGCGGTTGTTGAACCGTCCTGAATTGCTGGAGCCAGTACGTTTGAACCTTCGCATGATGGTATATCTCGTACATCCTACAGGTGAAATTGTGACCGATTATTCAGGCCGCCAGGATCTGGGCAGTAAACATGGCTTGTCATCCTATTATTTGCCCTATGCAATTATGGCCAAACTGGATCAAGATCCGATTTTTGCAGGTATGGCTGCTTGGGCAGACAGCGATTTGACAGATCCAGGCGTGTGTTCGGTGAATGCTCTTGTGCGATTGTTGCTGGAGCCTGAGCTTCAACAGACCACTGGAACAACGGATGCGCTCCCGAGTCAATATGAAGTGATGATGAATGAGCATTTTGGACGGGAACGTTATGTGAGCCAAATGGAGAACGTAGGCCATCATGGACGAATCTCGCACAGCCGCATGCATACGGATTTTGGCGCTCCTGTCGCCCGAATCCGTGATGGAGAGACCAGTGTAACTGTCATGACAGAGGTAGCTCCATTTTTTGCACTTCGTCACGGTGAGGTACGTCTGCTCGCGGTTCAGTTAGCGTCTTACTTCAATCCGGGATATGTACCGATGCAAAATATGACGCGGCTGCCTCAGGGATATCGATTGACTGGGGAACAGAAGAAAGGCTATTACGGTCCTGTTCCTTCGGCTGATCTACCAGCCACAGCTTCCTCATCCATCAGCCCGTGGTATTTGCTTCCTCATCAGACTCGTACACTTACACATGAGCAGACATTCCGTGTTGGGGCCGAGGTAATGCAGACAGATCGCGGCTGGACGATGCATCTGACCGGTGAGGAACCACAGGATATCATGATGCAGTTATCCTTTGTATTTGGAAGTGAAGGAGAGCTTAGCTGTGGCGATGGCATAGAAACCACTGATGGTAGTATTCTGTGGAAAGGCGGCAAGCTACGTTACAGTTGCGGAGAAGATTGGCTTGAGATTGATGGAGGCGAGATGGGACATCTGGCAGCAACGGTGCGTGAAGCCAAAATGCCTGAGAATTGCAAAATTGTACTGGTTAATTTCATGACTCCATTCGATAAAACATTAGATATAACGCTTTCTCCGTCACTAGTATGAGGGGAAATCTCATTCTTTAAGTAGATGACACGGCTGGCTGATACTCTTTAATAAAGATGGTGTTTCATTCATAAATCGGATGAAATGCCATCTTTATTTTTTGTATTTTTTTCATAAACGACATGAAACTACATATAGCGAAGAGCGCCTAAAGATGTGGTATACTGAAGAGTATGAATGAAAACAAAGAGGAGGTGCCTTGCGAGATGAAGGGCAAGCTAGTGCGGACCGAGGGTCACCTTGCCAATATTATACCGATTCACTTGGATGCTTCTTTCTTTTTTGAAAGAGCTGTCCGCTCGCTGGACCGTAATCATGTCGACAAGGCATTGAAATATTTTCGTAAAGCTGTTGAGTACGAGCCGGAAAACCCGGTGAATCATTGTAATATGGCAGGTATTTTATCAGAAAAGGGAGACTATAAGGCTTCCAATGCCATTCTGGCTCATGTGCTGGATGAGGTTGACCCGTTGATGACGGAATGTTATTTCTATATGGCAAACAATTATGCCAACATGGATCAATTTGAGGAAGCCGAACGTGCGCTGGTCACCTATTTAGAGGAAGACACGCAGGGGCAGTTCATGACGGAAGCGGAAGAGATGATGGAGCTTTTGCATTATGAGCTGGATCGCCCAGCCAAATTAAACCGAATCAAGTCACGTCAGGGGGTTGTGGAGCACGATCAGGCACGTGAGTTACTGGAAGAAGGGAAGTTTGCCCAAGCCGCAGAACTGCTCGAAGGCATGTCGCCCGATTATCCGGATTATCTCGCTGCCCGTAACAATCTTGCTCTCGCCTATTATTATATGGGACTGTTCTCCAAAGCGAAAGAAACCATTGCTGAAGTGCTGGAACAAGAACCAGGCAATCTGCACGCACTTTGTAATCTGGCGATCTTTTACCAGAATGAGAATCGGACAGATCAAGTGCTATTGTTGATTAAAAAACTGCGTGTGATTGTGCCGTACCAGCACGAACAGGTGTACAAGCTGGCTACGACGATGGGGATTCTGGGCCAGCATGACGCCGCTTATATTCATTTTCGTCGGTTGCTCAAGGGTGAAGAGACCGCTGCTGATCCGGCACTGGCGCATTACGCAGCAGTTGCGGCCTTCAACACGGAACGGTATGACATGGCGAAGCGACTGTGGCATCATGTGAATAAGCTCGATCCAGGTTCCGAGGTGGCTCGTTATTATTTGGACGGCCTCGAGGCGGTACTTCAAGGTATGCAGGAGCCGAATAAGTTAAGCTATCACTACCACCTTCCTTTTGACGAGCAATTCAAGCAATGGGAGGATTACGGTAACGGCATTCCGGAAGAGATGAAAAATGATCCGTTGATTCGCTCATCGTTCTTCTGGGCATTGCGTCATGGGGATCAGGCAACCAAGTTGCAGGTTATTCATGCGCTTGGCATGATTGGAGATTACGAGGTGCAACAGGCCCTGCAATTGTTCATTAATGAACCTGGTGAAGAGTCTACCCTGGTCAAGGCAGCACAGGTCGTTTTGCATGATCTGCAACGTGCTGAACATCATGAATTGGATGCTAAAGTACCCCAAACACTCACTCCGGAGACTCTGAAATCTCTTCGTAAAGTGGGTAAGGCGGATGTCGCGGCGAATCATGCGGAAACGGGAGCAACTTCTCATTGGCAGGTTGTTGTTGATCGTGCGCTTCAGATGTCAGAGGCGAGAGCCGAACTACAGCACGAGATGGAGCGGATCTGGACAGACTATGTCTCCAGGGTATGCCCGGATCTGTCTGGTTCCAAACAGATTGAAGGATGGGCTGCAGGTCTGGAGTATCTGGCTTCCAAAAACCGTAGCCGACCCGTTACGTATCAAAGTATCGCTGAACGTTACGGTATATCTGCATCTACCGTAAGCAAATATGCGAGACAGCTCAACCAGATTTGTAGTGCAGCTCCGCCAAATCACTAGCTTCAGAGATATAGACTCGGTAAAACGTTGAAATTCAAGCTTGAAGCAAGGTTGTCCCTAAGCGAAGGATACATTAACCGGAAAAACGGGTAAACTTAACGAATAGGTCTCAAAATGCCTGTAGATACCATCTTGGCAAGTTATTCGCGACCATTACACATCTCAACCTGATGAAGGAGGCTGTATCTATATGTCTAAATACAGAACGATTGTGATCGGAACTGGGCCTGCGGGTCTGACAGCAGCGATATACCTGGCTCGTGCGAATCTGAAACCGCTGGTGATTGAAGGTCTTCAGCCGGGCGGTCAATTGACGACGACTACAGAAGTTGAGAACTTCCCGGGTTTTCCGCAAGGTATTATGGGGCCTGAGTTGATGGACAACATGCGCAAGCAAGCAGAGCGTTTTGGCGCTGAATTCAAGAACGGCTGGGTGGAAGAAGTTGATTTCAGTAAGCAGCCTTTTAAAGTAAGTGTGGGCGGTATCGGTGAGTTGGAAGCAGACTCCATCATTATCTCCACGGGTGCTTCGGCTCGTTATCTCGGTATTCCGGGTGAGCAGGAAAACGTAGGGCGGGGAGTAAGTACATGTGCAACATGTGACGGATTTTTCTTCCGCGGCAAGAAGATCGTTGTGGTGGGCGGCGGCGACTCCGCCATGGAAGAAGCGAGCTTTTTGACTCGTTTTGCCACGGACGTTACACTGGTTCACCGCCGGGATGAGCTGCGTGCATCCAAGATTATGCAGGACCGTGCGCGCAGCAACGAGAAGGTAAAGTGGGCTTTGAACCGTACACCGCTTGAAGTTGTTCCTGAAGCACTAGGTGTCAAAGGATTGAAAGTACGCAATAATGAAACGGGACAAGAAGAGCTGATTGAAGCAGACGGTGTGTTTGTTGCCATTGGTCACACGCCAAACACGGGGTTCCTAGGTAATGCCATTGCGCTGGATGACCATGGGTACGTTGTGGTGAAGCCAGGGACAACGGAAACAAATATTCCAGGTGTGTTTGCTTGTGGTGATGTTCAGGATACAAAATATCGCCAGGCCATTACAGCGGCAGGATCGGGTTGTATGGCGGCGATGGACTGTGAAAAATTCCTGGAGGGAAGCATCGTGCACGACTGGAGCGAAACATTGGATAAGTAATAAGCATGACTGTTTCAAAGCGTGGAATAAATTAACATAAGAGACAACGGGAAGTCTCATGAACTGAGAGAAGCCGGGGGGCTTCTCTTTTTTGAAACGATGGCGGGCATGATTTCGTATACATAAGGGGTAAATTAGCTGTGAGGTGAAGGTGTTGGGGGAAATGATAAAAGAGTGGCTTCATAATGCGACAGTTAGGCGTTTTTTGATCCTGCTGTTGTTCTGTTTAATTTTGTTCAGTATGGGGAGTATGCTTCATATGATTCTGCTGTTGTTCCTGGTGACTTACGTCATGAACAGGCTGCAGCATCTCATCACAAGAGGTTTGAATCGATTTTTTCCTATCAACTATAAAGTTGTGGTCATTCTGCTGTATATGATCGTGATTGCCGGGATTGTGCTCGGGATATCCAGATATTCACCGCGGATTGTGGATCAGGTTGTACAGTTAACCAACGAGATTATGAAGTTTCTCGACACGGCGGATGGTGATAATTTTGCCTCCAAGATCGCAGGTTATCTGCAGTCCTTCGACATTAAAAATTATACCAACGAAGCGCTGAAATACATCTTTGCCTTGAGCAAATGGCTGGAATTCATCCTGCTGGTTATTATTTTGAGCTTGTTCTTCCTGTTACAGAAAAAAGAAATCTATAAATTTACGTCCAAGTTCAAAACAAGTAAAATCGGCTGGTTTTATAATGAAGTGGCATACCTGGGCGATAAATTTGTATCTTCTTTCGGTAAAGTTATTGAAGCACAGTTGCTCATCGCCGTGTTTAATACGGTGCTGACGATGCTCGGATTGTGGATATTAGGTTACCCTTACCTGTTCGCGTTAACAATTATGGTCTTCTTGCTCAGTCTGGTGCCTGTAGCGGGGGTTATGATCTCCCTTGTGCCACTCTGTCTGATCGGGTATCAAATGGGTGGACTGCAGATGGCCATCATCGTGATCATTATGATCATCATTATCCATGCGCTGGAAACATATTTCCTGAATCCGAAGCTGATGGCGCACAAGACCAAGCTGCCGATGTTTTACACCTTTATCGTGCTGATTCTATCGCAGCATTTCCTCGGTATCTGGGGCTTGATTATTGGTATTCCGATCTTTGTCTTCATGCTGGACATTCTGGATGTCAACAAGATGGAGAAGACCGAAGAGCCTGTGCGCGTTGAGACAAAGCTGTAACTGATTTCCCAAAGTTCACTGAACAGTTGGAAAAAAGAATAAACGCCTCCAGTGCTTCGCTGGATGGCGTTTTTTTGTTATACCCGCACCTAAGGTGAAGGTATCACGAGTGATTTGGTAAGACATGTCATGAATGTCAGATGACCATTGTCATTTTGTATGAATGGAACGAGTGATAATGAAATATCATGAGTTGAGGCTACCCTTTCTATCAGGGAAGGAGGGAGCATGGCGTTTTAATAGATCAAGAGGAGGTTGTATGCGGATTCAAAAATGGTGTGTGATGTCGTTCACAACCCTGCCAAAGCATGTTGCGCATGAGGTCTTCTCGTCTTGACCCCGGCGTATCCTTCAATTATAGTTGGTACGTAGGACTTAAACTATTTTAGATAGATAAAGGTGGCTTGCAGCATGTCTGAGAAAATCTACGTTGGGGTCGATCTCGGCGGAACAGCAATCAAGGTCGGTATATGTGATGATCAAGGTCAGCTTATGCATACGTATGAAGGACCGACTGAAGTGGATCAGGGCGTTGACACGGTTATCGCCAACATCGAGAAGTATGTCCGTCATATCGTTGCCGAATCACCGTACAGCTGGGAACAGCTTGAGGGTGTCGGGGCAGGAGTTGCCGGTTTCACGAATGTACGCGAGGGGATTATTGTTCATGCTCCTAACATCGGATTTCGGAATGTAGCCATTCGTTCGGTTCTGGAAGAGCGTCTGGGCAAGCCCGTCAAAATAGATAATGATGCGAACGTTGCTGCTCTGGGTGAAGCTTGGGCTGGAGCCGGCAAGGGTGTAGACAATTGCGTATGCTTCACACTCGGTACAGGCGTTGGCGGCGGTCTCATCCTGAACGGTAAAATCTATCAAGGGTTTTCCGGTATGGCAGGGGAACTGGGTCACATCAGTGTTGTGCCTGATCTGGAAGCGATCAAGTGTGGTTGTGGTAAAATGGGATGTGTAGAGACGGTATCATCTGCAACAGGCATCATTCGTATGGCGAAGGATGCTGTAGAGCGTGGTGATCATACGTCCCTTGCTTTGGTAGACAAAATCGCTGCCAAGGAAGTATTTGATGCGGCTAAAGCGGGCGATGAAGTGGCATTGCGCATTGTAAACCGTGCGGCTTATTATTTGGGCAAATCCATGGCAACCGTAGCGGCTGTACTGAACCCGGAATTATTCATTGTTGGCGGTGGTGTATCCAAGGCAGGCGACTTCTTGTTTGATGAGATTCGAACTGTGTTTGCTCAACTGACTCCAGAACCGCTGCAACAAGGTGTTCAGATTTTGGAAGCTACGCTGGGTAATGATGCAGGTATCGTAGGCGCGGCAGGTCTCCTCTTACGTTCGTAGTAACTTTGTAACACGATATATCCGACAGCAATATGATAAGGAGGGGACATTTATGCTTGACGGTGAAGGCTCACCAGGCACAGGCGCCACGCTCATTATCATTACGGGCATGTCCGGAGCGGGTAAAACGATAGCTGTGCAGAGCCTGGAAGATCTAGGGTTTTTCTGCGTAGATAATTTACCGCCTGTTCTAATTCCTAAATTCGCGGAGTTGATTGAACAGTCGAATGGCAAGATCGGCAAGGTAGCCCTGGTCATCGATCTTCGGGGACGTGAATTTTTCACAGCATTGTCCGAGTCTTTAAATTATATCAAGGATCATTTTACGATTCACTGCGAAATTCTTTTTTTGGATGCAACCGATTCGGTTCTGGTTCAACGATACAAAGAGAGCAGACGCAGACATCCGTTAGCACCAGAAGGTATGCCGCTGGATGGCATTAAGCTGGAGCGCAAGATGCTGGAGGAGCTTAAAAATTCAGCAACTCAGGTGCTCAATACCAGCACCATGAAGCCTGCTCAATTGAAGGAGCGCATTATCTCGCGTTTCTCTCATTTGGAGAGCCAGATGTTGTCTGTGAATATAACGTCCTTCGGATTTAAATACGGTATTCCGATTGATGCGGATCTCGTATTTGATGTTCGTTTTTTACCAAATCCACATTATATTGATCATTTGCGTCCGAATACAGGACAAAATAGTGAAGTGTACGAATATGTTATGAAATGGCCTGAAACGCAAGCGTTTCTGACCAAGCTGCTGGATATGCTGCATTTTCTGATTCCGCAATACCGGAAGGAAGGCAAAAGCCAGGTTATTATTGGAATCGGCTGTACCGGAGGCAAGCATCGTTCGGTAGCAATATCGGAATATTTGGGCAAAATGCTGGGAAGCAGTGAGACTGAAGCTGTTACCGTAAGCCATCGCGACGCTGACCGGGACCGTCATTGAAGAGGGTGAAGGGATGAAAGAGGCCGGACCACGGAGAGAACGTCCGAGAATCGTTGTTATGGGCGGTGGAACCGGATTATCCGTGATGTTACGCGGTTTAAAAGAAAAACCGATGGATATCACGGCAATTGTTACGGTTGCTGATGACGGTGGAAGTTCAGGGATCTTGCGCAGTGAGTTACAAATGCCGCCTCCAGGCGACATTCGTAACGTGCTCACCGCGCTGGCAGATGTTGAACCACTGCTTTCGGACATGTTAAAATATCGTTTCAACACAGGCGCGGGGCTTGCAGGCCACAGCCTAGGCAATTTGATATTGGCTGCAATGACCGATATATCAGGCGACTTTGTGACCGCTGTGCGGGAGCTTAGCCGCGTGTTTGCCGTTAGGGGTCAGGTACTTCCGGCAGCGGGCCAAGCTGTTGTGTTACACGCTGAGATGGAGGATGGATCGATTATTTCAGGCGAGTCCAAAATTCCTGAGGCAGGCGGGCGTATTAAACGTGTCTTCCTTGAACCGGATCACGTGGAGCCGTTGCCAGAAGCCGTGGAGGCTATACGTCAAGCAGATGCGATTCTGATTGGTCCGGGTAGTCTGTATACGAGTATCCTTCCTAATCTGCTTGTGCCTAAGCTGGCTGAGGCTGTTGTTGAAACGGATGCGGTGAAGATGTTTATCTGTAACGTGATGACACAGCCAGGCGAGACCGATAATTATACAGTGAGCGATCACCTTAAAGCGGTGCAGGAGCATATTGGTCACCAGCTCTTTGACTACGTGATCGTGAACAACGGTGATATTCCGCTACAAGTGCAGAATAAGTATGCGGAAAAAGGAGCAAAACCGGTTGTTCTTGATATGAATGTGCTTAAAAGTTCAGGTTATCAAGTTGTCGCAGATACACTGGTTTTGTTCAAAACCTATCTGCGCCATGATGCCGATAAGCTCAGCCATCATATTTACCAACTGGTTCAAAATTGGATGTTACGGAAGAGGTGAAGTCCCATGTCATTTGCAGCACAGACTAAAAAAGAGTTAACGATGATTGAAAGTGAAGCGTGCTGCGAACAGGCGGAACTTTCAGCCCTCATCCGTATGCTTGGTGCAGTGCAGCTATCGAATAAAAAAGTCATCTTGGATATTTCGACAGAGAATGCTGCGATCGCAAGAAGGGCATACTCTCTGCTTAAAAAGCATTTTCAAGTGCATACGGAATTGTTGGTTCGCAAAAAAATGCGGCTGAAGAAGAACAATGTGTATATTGTTCGTGTTCCGTCTATGGTTCAGGAGATTCTAAAGGAGCTGCACATCGTCTCCGAAGGATTTCTGTTTACGCCTGGTATTAACGAAGGGTTGCTGGAGAAGAACTGTTGTAAGCGGGCATATCTTCGCGGTGCGTTTTTGGCAGGTGGCTCAGTGAATAACCCGGAGGGCTCCTCATATCATCTGGAGATTGCGTCCATGTATGAAGAGCATTGTCAGGCGCTGGTGGATCTGGCCAATGAATTTCATCTCAATGCCCGGTGTATAGAAAGGAAAAAAGGATTCATCCTATACATTAAGGAAGGCGAGAAAATCATTGAGTTGCTTAGCATCATTGGTGCTCACCAGGCCTTGTTCAAGTTTGAAGACGTGCGAATTATGCGGGACATGCGTAACTCGGTGAATCGGATCGTTAATTGTGAGACAGCCAATCTGAACAAAACGATTGGAGCAGCGGTCAGACAAATCGACAATATCCGTTTACTGCAAAAGGAAGTAGGTCTGGAATCTCTTCCAGATAAGCTGCGTGAAGTAGCCGAGGTAAGGCTTGCCCATCCTGATATCAATCTGAAGGAAGTTGGCGAACTGCTAAAAGGTACGGTGAGCAAATCAGGCGTGAACCATCGCCTTCGGAAGATTGATGAGCTTGCTGAGAAAGTGCGCGCGGAACGTTATAGTTAAAGGTTGAAATGAATCAATTAGGTTTAAGATTTGTTATGACCTTAACAGGTCGTTGTAGATTAATCCTGTAGGTGAAGAAGATACCTCGGCGTCAGCTTTCTGTCTAAGTCCGAGGGCCATGTTTTTTCTTCTAGTGTCCTGCACGGGTTAATGGTATAATGTTGTATAAATATAATTGTGTATTTAATGTCCAGATTTCATAATAGGGGGTAAGTTTCTATGACAAAGCACCCGGTAGTTGTCCGTTTGAAAACGGGTCTCCATGCCAGACCTGCGGCACTGTTCGTTCAGGAAGCGAATAAGTACTCATCTGAAGTGTTCGTCGAGAAGGACGATAAAAAAGTTAATGCTAAAAGTATCATGGGGATCATGAGCCTTGCAATCAGCACAGGTACGGAAATCCATATTAGTGCAGAGGGCGCGGATGCCGATCAGGCTGTAAACGCTTTAGTTAGCCTGGTGAGCAAGGAAGAGCTTGAGAACCAATAAGTGTGATGAACTAAATTCAATAATTGAAGAAGTCCCGCAAGGGGCTTTTTTGCATTTTATATAAATTTGCATATAAACGGAGCCGTCAAGTGCAACATTATGGAATTTGTCCCGTCTGTTAAGGTATCAAATCGCTTCAAGTTTGAGAAGTTAACATATGAGGAGGTTATTCGTAATGGGTAAACAATGGATGAAACCGTTTGGTGCAGTGCTGGTGGCAAGTTCGTTGCTGGTCGGAGGAACAGCTTATGTTGCTCCAGGAAACTATGCCTATGCTGCCGAAGTTCAGGGCGTACAGCAAAATGTAATCAATGTCGTAGGTAAAGGTGAGATTCAGGTGAAGCCGGATATCGCCTATCTGTCCATCGGTGTAAACAGTACTGCTGATACTGCGGCATCGGCTCAGAAGGCAAATGCAGCCAAGATTCAAAAGGTTACTAATCTGCTGAAAAACACATGGAAGATCAGTGCAGATGATATTCAAACCAGTCAATTCTACGTGCAGCCAAACTACACGTACAGTGAAAAAGATGGTCAGAAAATTAAAGGTTACACAGCACATCACACGTTGACAGTAACATATCGTGATATGGAGAAGATTGGTGAACTGCTGGATGCCGCATCCCAGGCGGGAGCCAATAATATTGAAAATGTACGCTTTACGGTAGAGAATCCGGAGAAATACGAATCTGATGTGATTGCTAAGGCAGTAGCTAATGCAGATGTGAAAGCAGGAGCGATCGCTAAAGCGGTTAAACGTCAGCTGGGTACGGTTCTTTCGGTAAGTCAACCAGATGCGAATGTGCCTGTGTTCTATGCATCCGAGTCGCTCATGTCCCAAGCGAAGAGTGAATCAGATGCAGGTACTCAGATCGAAGCTGGTCAGGTTAAAGTGAGCACCGTTCTGAATATCACATATGAAATGAAGTAGGGATTCTTGCTTGATTGTGAGCTAAAATGATTAAATATTAAGAATCTAAAATTATGACAAAACACTGTCTTATCAGGCAGTGTTTTTTTGTTGCACAAACCGGCTTTGAGGAAGCAAGGGCCAGAAAATAGTTGTGTTACCTGTCTAAGAGATAATCGAATCATGTCGTTTTTGTAGCATTGTTCGTGACAAAACGTTCATTTTCTGCGATTAAAATCGTACGATTTTCATCAACATTGTAACTGGAGCTGTAAACCTTTCCGAAAAAGGGTTAATTATAATAAAGAGGCAAGCGTATGGCCCTATGAAATCTAATATATATTTACATACGCGATAAACCTGATGGAATTTTAGAGAGGAGTTTTATAGATGAAAACATGGAAAAAGTGGACGAGTGCACTATTGGCAGCAGGTGTAATTATGGGGGGGAGCACAGCGTGGATGGATCAATCGGTTCAAGCTGCATCCGTATCTTCCAAAGTAACTGCACCGGCTGAAGTCACGTTAAAAGCAGGCGGTAAAACGCTAACGCAAAAAGGGCTGCTTCAAGGTGGATCTACATGGGTGTCGCTGACAGCGGTCAAGGATGTAGCGGGCGGTACATTGAAATATGATGCAAAAACGAAGTCGTATACCGTAACAGCAGCGAGCAATGCGATGACCGTTAGTTTGATGGATGGACAGCCAAACGTGTATATTAATGGTTTTTATCCTCAGGTGGAAGCCAAATTGATCCAGGGCCGTTTGTATATTCCGTTCTCCGCAATGAGAGATTATTTGGGTGTACAGGGTAGCTGGGATGCTAAAACCAAAACACTAACCCTGAGTAAAGTAAAACAAAATAACGTACAGGTGAAATCGACAAAAGCGAACGTGACCGTTAAAAATGCTGAGGTGGATGTGCAGTATCCTCAAGTGAGCGGACTAGCGAGCAAAGAGGCAGAAGCCGCGATTAACAAAGTGCTCAAAGATGAAGTGGACACGGCTGTTGCTGCTTTCAAAAAACAAACGTCTGAATTCGGTGGAGCAACGGCAAAACGCCCTTATGCGTTCGAAGCTTCGTATGTAGTGACTTACAATGAGAACGGCGTACTGGGTCTGATCACTCAACGTTATGAGGACTATGCAGGTGCCCACGGTATGACTTACCGTACAGGTCACACGTTCGCACTGGATACAGGTAAAGAGCTAACATTGGATGATGTGCTTGCAAACAGCAAATCCATGCGCGAAACAATCAGCAAAAAGGTTGGAGAGCAGCTGAAAGCGAACACGGGATACCTGAGCGGCTACAAAGGCCTGAACAAAGATCAGGATTTCTACGTGACGCGAGCAGGTGCAGTAGTATTCTTCCAGTTGTATGAGTACACAGCGTATGCGGAGGGCTTCCCTGAATTCAAGTTCGCATACAAGGATATTTTGCCTAAAGGTAGTGCACCATTCAGCAACGTAGCTTCTGAGAAGTAAGTTGTCTTAAGCTAGATGAAATCAACAAAATTAAAGTCAAGAGCACTTATACCGTTCATTCGTGAAAAATAATAAACCAGAAGCCTCCGTCAAAGCAAAGATGACGGGGGCTTCTGGTTTATGCAGGCAATACACCCCACTACCCAGTGGTGATATTGCCTGTTTGCAAATAAAAAGCGCAGGGCGTGCTCACCTATATTCAGGTGATGCCTGCCCTGTGCTTATTCTCGTTGTCTCCAGGCAACTAAAGCTTAGATGCCTTGGGAACCTACGTTTTGGATTACTTTATCGATGATACCGTAATCGGCTGCTTCAGCAGCACTCATGAAGTAGTCACGATCTGTATCTTTTTCGATACGCTCCAGGGGTTGACCTGTGCGCTCGGAGATGATGCGGTTCAGCGTGTCACGCATTTTCAGAATGCGGCGTGCGCGGATTTCGATGTCCGACGCTTGACCTTGTGCACCACCAAGTGGTTGGTGAATCATGATTTCACTGTTCGGCAACGCAAAACGTTTACCTTTAGCGCCGGCATTCAGCAAGAATGCACCCATAGAAGCCGCCATACCTACACAGATGGTAGATACATCCGGTTTGATGAATTGCATTGTATCGTAGATCGCCATACCCGCTGTGATAGATCCGCCTGGGCTGTTGATGTATAGGTGAATGTCTTTCTCCGGATCTTCCGCTGCCAGGAACAACATCTGTGCCATGATGGCATTCGCGACAACGTCATTCACGTCGCTGCCAAGGAAAATGATACGATCCTTCAGCAATCTGGAATAAATATCATAGGCGCGTTCACCCCGGTTGCTCTGTTCAACGACCATTGGAATATAACTCACGTGAAAAACCTCCTCGGAAATGTAAATGTTAAATGGGTGTTTATACTTAAACTGTTACCGTATTAACCACATCATAAACAATCTCAAACAAAAAGTCAAAGAAAGTCAAACTAAGTTTGAAAAAAAAGAAACCTTTCCGGTTTCGTTGGTTAAATGCATTATGAACTGTTAAAAATGAAATGGCGCGCCCGCCAAGAATCGAACTTGGATCTCAGGCTTCGGAGGCCTACGTCATATCCATTGGACCACGGGCGCATATTATGTGACAGCAATAATGATTATAGCTTATGCACTGGTGAATTGCAAGCAGTTGCTTTGGGACAACATGGTACCCATGTGGCTTAGGGCTGATGGATTCACGTTGCCTTCCATGAATGGTTCGAGCTTTCCGCAAGGTGGTTTGAATTGCTTCGGAAATGATCATGATGAAGAAGAATGGATAAAGCTTGTATTTCAGTACATGCTATAAGAAGTTTTGGACATGCCATCTGAAAATGAAACACAGCAAGATATAGATACTATTTGCGGATTTCTTCTATATATGGTGTGAGATCCTCACCTTCGTATCTTAACGTATAGAGGTTGTGAAAATAGGCGCGTACAAACGCCCGTAAACCTGTCGAAATAAGCAATCGAAACACTTGCATCTCGCGTCAGTTTTAGGTAGAATAAACGTGGGACTTAAAAAGTTAACCCGGGACATTTTAAGGCCATGCAGAAAGCTTGGAACATAAAGCTTGCGGGAGTGGAAAGCATGCGAACGATCTTGGAAGTGCAAAAGCAGCTTCTGCCCGATCTCATGGATGTCTTGAAGAAACGCTATACGATTCTGCACCAGATCATGTTATCGGATGTGATTGGACGGAGAACGTTAGCCAATTCCATGCAGATGACCGAGCGGGTTCTGAGAGCTGAGACCGATCTGTTAAAGGCTCAGGGACTTATCGAAATTGACAGTGCAGGGATGAAGATCAGCGAGGCGGGTTACAATCTGCTGCAGCAGTTAGAGCCTGTCGCGAAAGAGCTGTTTGGATTATCCGAGCTGGAAGAACGAATCAAGCAAGCCTACGGTCTGCAAAAGGTAGTTGTAGTTCCCGGCGATTCGGATGTATCTCCTTACGCCAAAAGGGAACTTGGAAGAGCTGGAGCGAAGGCTCTCAGCAGTATCATGAATGACAACGACGTTGTCGCTGTAACAGGCGGATCAACAACGGCCGAAGTCGCAGAGCAACTCACACCACCAACTTCGATGAAGGGTGTCTGGTTTGTACCGGCACGCGGCGGATTGGGAGAGAGCCTGGAAATTCAGGCGAATACGATTGCATCTACAATGGCAAAACGGACAGGGGCTCAGTACAAACTCCTGCATGTACCGGATTTGCTTAGTGACCATGCCTATGAATCGCTGATCCAGGACCCGGGTGTTCAAGAGATTTTACAGCTGATCAGGCAATCACGCATCGTCATTCATGGCATTGGTGATGCTGTGGAGATGGCGAAGAGACGCAAGCTTGCACCGGAGATCATCGATGAACTTCAGGAGCAGGGAGCGGTATCAGAGTCCTTCGGGTATTACTTCAATGGTCAGGGTGAGGTGGTACATACCATGCTTACACTGGGTATGCGACTTCAGGATATTGAACGCACGGATGTAGTTATCGGTATTGCAGGTGGTAAGAGCAAAGCAGCGGCCATCCATTCCGTACTGCGGTTCGGGCAGGAGGATATTCTGATTATTGATGAGGCTGCGGCCGAAGTCATCGTTGCAGAAATGGAATAACATCGTTACCAGAGATGAAATGGTTTTATTTTTGAACATAACTCTTGTTGTCTTGACGGACTTCACCGTCTGTCTTGAATATATAGTTTCATAAAAAACTAATCAAAACTTGGGAGGAACTTACTCATGATTAAAGTAGGTATTAACGGTTTTGGACGTATCGGTCGTTTGGCATTCCGCCGTATTCAAAATGTAGAGGGCATTGAAGTTGTAGCAATCAACGACTTGACTGACGCTAAAATGCTGGCTCATTTGCTCAAATATGATACAACTCAAGGTCGCTTCGATGGCGATGTTGAAGTACATGATGGTTTCTTCAAAGTAAACGGCAAAGAAGTTAAAGTACTTGCTAACCGTAACCCTGAAGAACTGCCTTGGGGAGACCTGGGTGTAGACATCGTTCTGGAATGTACTGGTTTCTTCACAACGAAAGAAGCAGCTGAGAAACACTTGAAAGGTGGAGCTAAGAAAGTTGTTATCTCCGCACCAGCTACTGGCGACATGAAAACCATCGTTTACAACGTAAACCATGAAATTCTCGACGGTACTGAAACTGTAATCTCCGGCGCATCTTGCACAACAAACTGCCTGGCACCTATGGCAAAAACACTGCAAGACAAATTCGGAATCGTTCAAGGTTTGATGACTACAATTCACGCTTACACTGGCGACCAAAACACATTGGATGCTCCACACCCTAAAGGTGACTTCCGTCGTGCTCGCGCAGCAGCTGAAAACATCATCCCTAACACAACTGGTGCTGCTAAAGCAATCGGTCTGGTTATCCCTGAACTGCAAGGCAAATTGGATGGTGCAGCTCAACGTGTACCAGTAGCTACTGGTTCCCTGACTGAGCTTGTAACTGTTCTGGGCAAAAAAGTTACTGCTGAAGAAGTTAACGCAGTTATGAAAGAAGCTTCCGATCCACAAACTTTCGGATACACTGAAGACGAAATCGTATCTTCCGATATCCAAGGAATCACTTTCGGCTCCCTGTTTGATGCAACTCAAACTAAAGTTCTGACTGTTGGCGACCAACAACTGGTTAAAACTGTAGCTTGGTATGACAACGAAATGTCCTACACAGCTCAATTGGTTCGCACATTGGAGCACTTTGCAAAAATGATCAAGTAATATCTGTAATAACATAGAGCGGAAACAGATTGTTATTGTTTCCGCTCTTTATATATGGATATTTAGTTAATTTCTCATGAACACCAGGACTGACAAGGGATTTAGCTCTTGAAAGGTTCACCAAATACATGGGTGCGGAGGAAATAGAGATGAACAAAAAAAGTGTACGTGATATCGAATTGAATGGAAAACGGGTATTCGTCCGTGTAGATTTCAATGTGCCGCTCGAAGATGGTAAAATTACAGATGACAAACGTATTCGTGCAACATTGCCTACGATTAACTTCCTGATCGAAAAAGGTGCAAAAGTAATCTTGGCGAGCCACATGGGACGTCCAAAAGGTGAAGTTGTAGAATCCATGCGTTTGACGCCAGCTGCTGAGCGTTTGTCTGAATTGCTGGGCAAACCGGTTACTAAAGCGGATGATTCCGTTGGTGAAGCGGTTAAAGCTCAAATCGCGGCAATGAACGATGGCGACGTATTGTTGCTTGAGAACGTTCGTTTCCACGCAGGCGAAGAGAAAAACGATCCGGAACTGGCAAAACAATTTGCTGAACTGGCTGACGTATTCGTTAACGATGCGTTTGGTGCGGCTCACAGAGCACATGCTTCTACAGAAGGTATCGCTCACTTGCTTCCAGCAGTGTCCGGTTTGTTGATGGAAAAAGAGCTTGAAGTGTTGGGTAAAGCAATCTCCAACCCTGAGCGTCCTTTCACAGCAATCATCGGTGGTTCCAAAGTAAAAGACAAAATCGATGTGATCGACAACCTGCTCAACATTGCAGACAACGTAATCATCGGTGGTGGTTTGTCTTACACATTCATGAAGGCTCAAGGCCACGAAGTAGGTCAATCCTTGCTGGATGAGTCCAAATTGGATGTAGCACTTGGCTTTATTGAAAAAGCGAAAAAACTGGGCAAAAACTTCTACCTGCCAGTAGATATCGTAATCTCTGACGATTTCAGTGCGAACGCAAACACAAAAATCGTTGAAGTTGGCGACATTCCTGCAGATTGGGAAGGTATCGACATTGGTCCTAAAACACGTGAGATCTATGCTGACGTTGTTAAAAACTCCAAACTGGTTGTATGGAACGGACCAATGGGCGTATTCGAAATCGAGCCATTCTCCCACGGTACTCGTGCAGTAGCAGAAGCTTGCGCTACAACATCTGCATACACCGTAATCGGTGGTGGTGACTCTGCAGCAGCAGCTGAGAAGTTCAAATTGGCTGACAAAATGGACCACATCTCCACAGGTGGCGGTGCATCGCTCGAGTTCATGGAAGGCAAAGTGCTTCCAGGCGTAGTTGCATTGAACGACAAGTAAGCTTTAAGCTATAGCATGAAGGAGTTGAAACCAATGAGAACACCAATTATCGCGGGTAACTGGAAAATGTTCAAAACGGTTTCCGAATCCAATGACTTCATTCAGGAAGTTAAAGGAAAAGCGGAAGTCGCAGGCGTAGAAACAGTAATCTGCGCACCTTTTACAAACCTGCCATCCCTGGTAGAAGCTGTGAAAGGCACTAACATCAAAATCGGTGCACAAAATCTTCACTTCGAAGACAACGGTGCATTCACTGGTGAAATCAGTGGTGTTATGCTGAAAGAACTGGGTGTTGATTACGTGATTATCGGTCACTCGGAGCGCCGTCAGTACTTTGCGGAAACCGATGAGACTGTCAATAAAAAATTGCATGCAGCATTCCGTCATGGATTGACTCCAATCTTCTGCCTTGGTGAAACGCTTGAAGAGCGCGAAGCAAACCAAACAAAAGACGTATGCAAAGTACAAACTGAAGCAGCTCTGGCTGGTCTGACTGCTGAGCAAGCAGCTCAAGTGGTTATCGCTTATGAGCCAATCTGGGCGATTGGTACAGGTAAATCCTCTACATCCCAAGATGCGAATGAAGTTATTGCTTACATCCGTACATTGGTGAAGGATCTGTACAACGAGCAGGTTGCAGATGCAGTTCGTATCCAATACGGCGGCAGCGTGAAACCGGAAAACGTAACAGAATACCTCGGACAAAGCGACATCGACGGCGCACTTGTTGGCGGTGCCAGCTTGCAACCGGCTTCGTTCATCGCGCTTGTTGAGGGGGCGAAGTAAGATGACAGCTCCAAAACCTGTAGCACTGATCATTATGGATGGCTTCGGTCTGCGTAACACGGTGGAAGGCAATGCGGTAGCACAAGCCAAAAAACCGAACTATGACCGTTTTATGAGCCAGTTCCCACACACAACTTTGACTGCATGCGGTGAGGCTGTAGGTTTGCCGGAAGGCCAAATGGGGAACTCCGAGGTAGGTCACTTGAACATTGGTGCCGGCCGGATCGTATATCAGGATTTGACCCGTATCTCCAAATCGATTCGTGACGGCGAGTTCTACGACAATGAAACACTTGTCAAAGCGGTGCGCGAAGCGAAACAGAACGGTAAAAAGCTTCATCTCTACGGCTTGTTGTCCGATGGTGGCGTACATAGTCACATTGACCACTTGTTCGCTATGCTGGATCTGGCTAAAAAAGAAGAAATGAACGAAGTATATATTCATGCCTTCCTGGATGGCCGTGACGTTATGCCGGACAGCGGTAAAGACTTCATGCAGAAGCTGATCGCTAAGATTGATGAAGTGGGTGTAGGTAAAATTGCAACGGTTCAAGGCCGCTACTATGCTATGGACCGTGACAAACGTTGGGAGCGTGTGGAGAAATCCTACCGCGCTATCGTTTATGGTGATGGACCGAAATACACTGATCCACTCAAAGCGGTTGAAGAATCGTATGAGAAATCCGTTTTCGACGAATTCGTTGAACCAACGGTTATCGTTCAAGCAAATGGTGAGCCGGTAGGTCTGGTAGAGAGCGGCGATTCCGTTATCTTCCTGAACTTCCGTCCTGACCGTGCAATCCAGTTGTCGCAAGTATTCACAAATTCCGATTTCCGCGGTTTTGATCGGGGACCGAAGTTCCCAGTGGGCTTGCACTTTGTGTGCCTGACGTTGTTCAGCGAAACGGTTGAAGGTTACGTGGCTTACGAGCCGAAGAACCTCGATAATACGCTGGGTGAAGTGCTGGTACAGAACAACAAAAAACAACTGCGTATTGCTGAAACAGAGAAATACCCGCACGTAACCTTCTTCTTCAGCGGTGGTCGTGATGTAGAGCTTCCGGGCGAAACTCGCGTGCTGATCAACTCACCTAAAGTTGCAACGTATGACCTGCAGCCAGAGATGAGCGCTTATGAAGTAGCAGATGCAGCAGTCCGTGAGATTGAAGCGGATAAACACGATGCGATTATCCTGAACTTTGCGAACCCTGACATGGTTGGTCACTCCGGTATGCTGGAGCCAACGATCAAAGCGGTTGAAGTGACGGACGAGTGCATGGGTCGCGTTGTAGACGCGGTACTTGCCAAAGGCGGCGTGGTGCTGATCACTGCGGATCACGGTAACGCGGATATGGTGTTTGATGAGCAAGGACGTCCGTTCACAGCTCACACAACGAACCCGGTTCCATTTATCGTGACTGATCCAAATGTAACGTTGCGTGAAGGCGGAATTTTGGCGGATATCGCGCCAACTATTCTTGACCTGATGCAATTGCCACAACCGGCAGAAATGACGGGAACATCCGTTATTGCTACCCGTAAATAATTAGTTTTAATAGGTTGTTGAATAATACAAAGTGGAACCTAAAAACGAAGCGGGCAGAACCGATCTGAAGAAGCGCTAGCGTTCGCCTTTATCACATGATTCCAACTTATGAAAATAAGTTCAAAGGAATCAGGGGATAACAGCGATCGGAAGATGGTACTGCGTGCGGAGTGGCTCGGTGAAACTCTTGCTATTCTGAACGTATTAAAAATAAATTCAAATTAAAAGGAGATTATCACTCATGACTATTATTTCTGACGTGTACGCTCGCGAAGTCCTCGACTCCCGCGGTAACCCTACAGTTGAAGTTGAAGTATACCTGGAGTCCGGCGCAATCGGACGCGCAATTGTTCCATCTGGTGCATCCACTGGTGCCCACGAAGCAGTTGAGCTTCGCGATGGTGACAAATCCCGTTACCTCGGCAAAGGCGTTCTGCAAGCTGTTAAAAACGTAAATGAAATCATTGCTCCAGAAGTCATCGGTATGGATGCTTT
The DNA here is from genome assembly GCF_050435065.1 of Paenibacillus sp. 4624. Lineage (NCBI taxonomy): Bacteria > Bacillati > Bacillota > Bacilli > Caryophanales > Paenibacillaceae > Paenibacillus > Paenibacillus sp. 4624. The sequence continues at coordinate 178,261 of NZ_JBNDJR010000012.1, read as the reverse complement.
GGATCAACTGGGTATCGACAAATTGATGATCGCTTTGGATGGTACGCCAAACAAAGGTAAATTGGGCGCAAACGCAATCCTGGCAGTATCCATGGCTGTAGCTCGCGCAGCTGCTGATGCTCTGGAATTGCCACTGTATGTTTACCTGGGCGGATTCAACGCGAAAGCATTGCCAGTACCAATGATGAACATCATCAACGGTGGTGAGCACGCGGACAACAACATCGACGTACAAGAGTTCATGGTATTGCCAGTTGGCGCACCAAGCTTCAAAGAAGCTCTTCGCGTAGGCGCAGAAATCTTCCACAACCTGAAATCCGTACTGAGCTCCAAAGGTTTGAACACAGCTGTAGGTGACGAAGGTGGTTTCGCACCAAACCTGGGTTCTAACGAGGAAGCAATCACTACAATCATCGAAGCAATCGAAAAAGCAGGTTACAAACCAGGTGTTGACGTATTCCTGGGTATGGACGTTGCTTCCACTGAGTTCTACAAAGATGGTAAATACACTTTGGCTGGTGAAGGTAAATCTTACACTTCCGCTGAGTATGTTGACCTTCTGGCTTCATGGGTTGAGAAGTACCCAATCATCACGATTGAAGACGGTATGTCCGAAGATGACTGGGATGGTTGGAAATTGCTCACTGAAAAATTGGGTGACAAAGTACAACTCGTTGGTGACGACTTGTTCGTAACGAACACTGAGCGTCTTGCTAGAGGTATCGAGCAAGGTATCGGTAACTCGATCCTGATCAAAGTGAACCAAATCGGTACACTGACTGAAACATTCGATGCAATCGAAATGGCTAAACGTGCAGGATACACAGCTGTAATCTCCCACCGTTCCGGTGAGTCCGAAGACAGCACAATCGCTGACATCGCTGTTGCAACAAACGCAGGCCAAATCAAAACGGGTGCTCCTTCCCGTACAGACCGTATCGCAAAATACAACCAGTTGCTTCGCATCGAAGATCAATTGGATGAGCTTGCTCAATACAATGGTCTTAAAGGGTTCTACAACCTCAAAAAATAAGCTGTGTACACAGCTTTTCGGGCAAGCCGGGTAACCGGCTTGTCTTTTTTTGGTGATGGATGGTGCAACAGATAAGAGAAGTAGTTGAAGGAGTAGATCGGACTTATTACGTGGATAACTCTGATTGGGCAAGCCATTCAAAGATTGTAAGATGGCGGTTTATGAATAGAAATTGCTTGCCATGTACTACTTGTAGTACAACCATAGCTGTGCTACAATTAAAGTAACTGTTTTTATGGTGAGATGTTATGCCCACATGGGTAGGAGGTGGAAAGAATGGATATTGCTTTGAAATTGCTGCTCGTTGTTTTCTCGATCGGTCTAATCACTGTAGTATTGCTGCAGCACGGGAAAAGCGCTGGTTTGGCGGGTGCCATCTCCGGTGGTGCGGAACATCTTTTCGGTAAAACGAAAGCGCGCGGATTGGATCTTTTCTTGCAACGTGCAACAGTCGTACTGGGTGCAGGATTTATGATCTTGGCTATTGTTGTTACGGTGGTTTCCAAGTAATTTGGATTTAAACCGTCGAGTCAAATCGAATAGCTGAAGCCAATGGCTTAACGGATAAACCTTCGTTTCGTGCAGAAACGGAGGTTTTTTAATAGAAATTTATTTCTCCAAAGTTTGCCAATTATATTGCTATATAGCCACCAAATCCTTCTTGAAATCGATGGACACTGCATTTTGCTTGTAACTTCTGTTCGATTCCCCCTTACTGTTTTAGAGACCCATTTCAGGCAGGTATGCCATGGCGAGATATATAAATTCCTGTGATTGATATTCTAACGTATAGATCAGATCTGTGGTGCAACTTATTTTCTAAATGCTAATATAAATCAGATCAGGCATATCACATACTGCATAAACTGTTTGAGAGAGCATACTCAAACGGCTAACTGGCAGCGTTTAGAGACCAAGGGGCTTTTTTGGGTAGCTACGGATGGGCTGGATTGAATTCGTGTATACTAGGGTATGAGATAGTAAGGGCGAGGTAATCATCCGCATTTTACTATATGGCATCTGTACGTATACGGTACGAATTCCGATACATAAAGAGAAGAGATCAGACTATACTCTTACGTTTCCCGAGGTGAAAACTAATGATAACTGAACAACAATTGCTTGACTTCATGCGGGAGACCGCTTATAAACCGATGACTTATCAGGAGTTGGAACAGCACTTTCAGATTGAAGATGCTGCTGATTTCCGAGCCTTTTTGATTATGCTGAATACGCTGGAGGAATCCGGCCAAATTTTGCTGACCAGTAACAATCGCTACGGTATGCCAGAACGTATGAATCTGGTACGTGGGCGCCTGCAAGCGCATGCGAAGGGGTTTGCTTTTCTGATTCCAGAAGACCGTGAGCACCCGGACGTATACATCCATGCCAATGATATGAAAAGTGCAATGAATGGCGATATTGTGCTTGTAAAAGTGACTTCCCAAGGCCCTTCCGGCGGTCGCCTGGAGGGTGAGATTGTACGGATTGTGACGCGTGCGATCACACAAGTTGTGGGTGTTTTCCAGAGCCACGAAGTGTATGGATTTGTCATTCCGGATGATAAACGGATTAATCGTGATATTTTTATCCCGCGTACGAATTTTGCTGGTGCTGTAGATGGACAGAAGGTTGTTGCCAAGATTGTCAGTTATCCAGAAGGCCGTGCAGCGGCTGAGGGTGAGATTATCGAGATTTTGGGTCACAAGGATGAGCCGGGCATTGATATTTTATCCGTCATTCGCAAGCATCAGCTGCCTGAAGCATTCCCGGATGAAGTGATGCAAGAAGCGGAGAAAGCGCCGGATTCCATTACGGATGAAGAGATTATTGAGCAGGGACGCCGCGACTTGCGTGGTCTGAACATCGTTACGATTGATGGTGAGGATGCGAAAGACCTGGATGATGCGGTTAACGTGGAAAAACTGCCGAACGGCAACTACCGTCTGGGCGTGCATATTGCCGATGTGGGTTACTATGTGCGTGAGAATTCCAAACTGGATCAGGAAGCATATAACCGTGGATGTAGCGTGTATCTCGTGGACCGGGTAATTCCGATGCTGCCACAACGTCTGTCGAACGGAATTTGTAGTTTGCACCCACAGGTGGATCGTCTGACGTTGTCTTGTGAGATGGAGTTTAACGACCAGATGAAGGTTATTAAACATGACATTTTCACGAGTGTTATCAAAACGAAGGAACGTATGACTTATACTAACGTACGCAAAATCCTGGAAGGCGAAGAGCCGGAGCTGCTTGAACGTTATAAAGACTTGGTGGATGATTTCCACCTGATGAAAGAGATTGCGTTGAAACTGCGTGCCATGCGTATGCGCCGCGGAGCGGTTGATTTTGATTTTGAAGAGTCCAAAATTATTGTCGATGAGAACTGTAAACCGGTGGATATTGTGAAACGGGAGCGTTCCATTGCGGAACAAATCATTGAAGAGTTCATGCTTGCAGCCAATGAGACAGTAGCAGAGCATTTCCACTGGCTTAAAGTGCCGTTCATCTATCGTGTGCATGAAGACCCGGATCAGGAAAAACTGCAAAATTTCCTCGCTTTTGCGGCGAATTTCGGACACCAGGTCAAAGGACGTGGCAATTCCATTCATCCAAGGGCGCTTCAATCACTGCTGGAGGATATTAACGGTACGAAAGAGCAGACGGTCATCAGCACAATGATGCTGCGTTCGATGAAACAAGCGAAGTATGACTCGGAAATGTCTGGCCACTTTGGTCTGGCTGCAGAGTTCTATAGTCACTTTACATCCCCGATCCGCCGTTATCCCGATCTGGTCATTCACCGGGTCATTCGTGAAGTGATCGAGAATAATGGTGCATTACCGGAGAATCGCCAAGAGTATCTGGCAAGTCGGATGTCCGATATCGCCCAGCAGTCCTCGGAACGCGAGCGTGTGGCAGTGGAAGCAGAGCGTGATACGGAGAAAATGAAAAAGGCGGAGTACATGCTCGACAAGGTCGGCGAAGAGTTCGAAGGCATCATCAGCAGCGTGACCAGCTTCGGTATGTTTATTGAGCTGGAGAACACGGTAGAAGGTCTAATTCGACTTAGCGCGCTGACAGATGACTATTACCATTTTGATGATCAACATATGGCTTTGATTGGTGAACGAACATCCAAAGTATTCCGTATTGGTGACGAAGTGAAAATTCGTGTAGCACGTGTGAGTATGGAAGAGTACACGATTGATTTTGAGATGGTCGATATGAAACCTCGCCGGGAACGGGACGGCGGTTTCGATCGTGGTGCTCGCGGTGGTAAAGGTGGTCGTCCTGGTAGCGGCGGCCGAGGAGTAGCCAAAGGTGGCTTCGGTGGAAGCCGTGGCGGCAAAGGCGGCGGTACTGGTGCAGGCGGTAAACGTGACCGCGGCGGCCGACCGGCAGAAGAGAGTGGTAAAGGTGCTCGCGGTGGGCGTGGCGGAGCGGCAAATGCCGGAGCAAATGCAGGCTCATCAGCGGGTGGGTTTGCTGGTAAAGGCAGCGGCAGACCGAAAGGTGAACGTCGTGCGAGTGATGCAGGTACAGGTGCAGGTGTTTCAAGCAGTCGTGGTAAAGGTGCCGTGAGCTTTGGGTTTGGCTCAGGCAAAGGCGGGTATAACTCATCCCCAGCGGGTCAGGATAGTGCATCAGGTGATCGTAGCCAAGGAAGTAGTCTAAATGGCAGTGGCCGTGGCGAAGGAAGCTTCAAATCCGGTAAGGGCGGCAGCGGTAAAGGTGGCAAAGGCGGAGGAAAGCGTAAGAACACCTCACCTAGCGGTATCTTTATCGGGGAAAATGCTACACCGGGTGGCGCGCAAGAAGGCGGAGCACCTCGCCGTAAACGTAAGAAAAACAAAGGCGGAGCTGGAAACAGTACAGCCGCTTTTGTTCGGAAGAAAAAGAAGTAAGTGAGAAGCCAGAAGGGGCGCCGTAGGCCGCCTCTTTCTTGATTTTAACAGCCTTCCTTGCTACAATTAAGGTCTGGCACAGGTTTATTAGTGCAACATGGATGCTATGCTGGTACAGCATGGTACGGGTTTATTTTACGAAGAAGGAGTGAGGACATGGGCAAGAATGATGGGCAGAATAAAGTGCTTGCACAGAACAAAAAGGCTTCCCATGACTACTTCATTGAAGATACGTATGAAGCGGGCATGGTGCTGACCGGCACGGAAATCAAGTCTATCCGTAATGGTCGTGCGAACATTGGAGACTCATTTGCAACGATTCGTAACGGTGAGATTCATATTCACAATATGCATATTAGTCCTTTTGAACAAGGCAATCGGTATAATCCGCTCGATCCTACACGTACACGTAAATTGTTAATGCATAAGGTGCAGATTCATAAGCTACTTGGACTGTCCAAGCAAGATGGATACAGTATTGTGCCGCTGAAGATCTATATCCGTAATGGCTATGCGAAGCTGTTACTTGGCTTGGGTAAAGGTAAGAAGCAGTATGACAAACGTGACACTGCCGCGAAGCGGGATGCACAACGTGATATCCAGCGTGCACTGCGCGAGAAGCAGAAGGTTGCGCGTTAAGAGAGAGCTACGTTTCGTCAACGTTAATTCGCGTCGCTTCACAATGGTGTAGGGATGTAAAGCCTACAGATTAGCTGGTCGATGGTGTAATACATTAAAGAGTCCTCGCAGTTTGCCTGAGTTCGGGTGAGTGTGAGGCTTTTTTATTGTGTAGGTTGCGTAAGTTTGTACAGCGGTGGGTAGATTAATTAAACCAACGGTTGTAGCCTGAGCAAACTTTACTTCCGATGAGTCACGCGGTATAATATGTAGACGATTGAGCCTGATGGCATGGTTAGCTGGCTAGTTTGGATAACCTTTCATCTATGCTCAATACAATGGATTGCTTTCCAGCAATCTGCACTATATCGGTGATTCGGGCTGTGATATGATTATTCATGTAGCAGACAGGAATGCCGAGTATGTAAGAAACATCTTTTCACCTTGGAGGGATTAGATGTGTAGCACCTTTGCTCCGTATTCACGGATTAATCCTGGAGCCCTTCTTATATGAGGGGGCGTTTATGGATTCGACGGGGATAGTTCGAGCATGGGTAGCGGGTAGTGGGGACGCGTCCGCTTTATCAACGCTAAAGCCTATTAAACGGCAAACAACAAACAAACTACGCTTTCGCAGCCTAAGAAACTGTGTGCGTGCTTCTACCCTGCATCGCCCATGTGACAGGACTAGGGGCTAACAAGTAGTGGGATACGCTGTCACATCTCCGCCTGGGGTGTGCTGAAGAAGACAATCAGGCTGACCCAACGTATAGCCGGTTACGGGGCGATACTCGGGTGACATCAAAACTGTGACTACACCCGTAGAAGCTTATGTGTCGTTATCTTCGGACAGGGGTTCGACTCCCCTCGCCTCCAAGATGGTACTTAATGAAAAAGTATCATGTTGAAGGCGCTTAGAGAAAATCTCCAAGAAAAAAAGAATCAGACGGTGAGCATCTGAGGGATGGTCCACCGAGCTGATTCTTTTTTTATTACAATTTGACGGAACATAGATTGAACAAGCAATTTTTGTGTTTCTGGTTCGATCAGTACCCAGTTCTCTTTCAAGTTGGCCATCATCTCTTTTATTTCCTCAGTCGACAGCTCGTTGATGTAATAGTCCTCTTTTTCTTCGTATTGAGCAGTAATTGCTTTCATCCTTGCTTCTTCCTCATCGATAAGGTTTGCATAATCATCAGCAGAGAGTTTGCCGTCTCCCAATGCAAGCATCCAGTTCTTCCGACGGCGATTGGATACTTCTATCTCCTTCTGCAGCAAACGCTGATCACTTTTAGCTTGTGCGCTTGTTTTTTTATCCTGAAGCTTTTTATTAGTGATTTGCAGTTTCTCAAAGATGAGCTGCTGCAGTTGATGTTCGGATATTCCTGGTGCGTCACAAGTTTTGTTTGAATACTGGTTCCGGCATCGGTAACTCCTGTACACCCTGACTGTTCCCCCTGCAAGTGTCTGTCTCGATGCATTGCCAATGTACGTCGCTCCACATAACCCACATTTAACGATTCCTCCATAAGGGTAATCATAACTATGTTTAGCCATGTGACCTTCTCCGCGTCGTTCCATCATCTTACGGACCTTTAAAAAGTCTTCCATCGATATGATCGGCTCATGTTCTCCAGGTGTAATGATTCGTTTGCTTTCTTCCCATAGCACAGGTTTAAAATGGTTGTGCCCTGTATACGTATGATTCTGCAATACGATCCTTACATATTTACTGTCCCATACTCCACCTTCTTTACCTCGGCTGTGGCCATTCATATGCTTTGCTATGGACACAACCCCCTTGCCTGAAAGGTACATTCGAAATACTTCTTTGATTAGCCCAGCTTCATATTCATTGATAACAAGCTTGCGTTCATCATCTATGACTTCAATGTCATATCCTAAGGGAGCCTTTGACATATGCAGCCCGCCGTTTTTCATCTTTTTAGTTAGACCCTTCAAAGTTTCTTCACGCAGGTTATCGGAATAAATTTCGGCAAAGATACCATTAAAATAAAGGAATGCTTTGCCCATCGGAGATTGTGTGTCAATTTCTTCGCTCCCAAGAGAAGCTATGACGAACCGTTTGTTCAACTTGTTTATTAGTGCAATGAATTCATATAGATCGCCTAGGTTCCGACTCAAACGATCCAACTTATGGACCAGAACTGCATCAAACTTTCCTTCCTTCATATCAGCAATAAGCCGTTGTATGCCAGGCCTCTTTTTGATTGTTCGTCCGCTTATGCCGGGATCAGAATAAACACGGTACAACTCCATCCCCTTCTTTTCAAGTAGCTCCATGAGAATATCATGCTGAGCTTCCATGGAAAATCCTTCTTCATTTTGCCGGTCGGTACTGACACGGATGTATAAGGCTGCTTTCATGTAAAACACTCCATTCAGAATATATGTTCGGTTATTGATGTGAAAGAAAAGCCCCGAAGGGCTAGAAATTATTCGAACTTTATTGTGACTTCCCCACTACTTTCAATTTGGCTTAAATCATCAGCTTTCCAAACGGAACTAAAGATAAGTTTTATTTCATTTATCAACGAAGCATCTTTGTCAAAAACAAGAGTGGCGAGCCCCGATTGCTGAGATTCTCCATAAAAAACATCAGAATCGAACGAATCTTTGAATATATTCCGGGTTGTCATGATCTGTTCGCTTTTTCCGAGGACTACAGTTTCTAGACCGAAGAATTGGATATTATCTTTTGATGTATTACCAACAACGTAACTGATTTGCACATATTGGAATTCGTCTCCCACTTTTTTGCCTGAAATGCGTGATATTTTATTTTGAGCTTCTTCGGGGAGACCAGTAACTTTGAATAGTTTGATATCATTTACTTGTACTGCCAATGGGCCCAACCAATACTGACCACCATCTGCTATCTTTAAAAGTTCCATTTCACCACCATAATCAAATTTTGTGGTTTGACCTGGTACAGTAAGAACCCCGTCGACCACCGGGGGGAGTTTACCTTGGTCTTCTTTGAGCATTCCGAAGGCCGGACGATCATCTTCACTACTTTCACTTGGAGTTTCTGCAAGGTTGGTGGTTACTGCTTCTGTTGATGTCTCTTGTTTAGTCGAGCTGCTTGTAGTGTCTGTATTGTCCTTGTTCGTTGATTGGTTACAGCCGGCTAAGAGTATCAGAGATAGGAGCAATACAACTGTTTTTTTCATTTTCTATTTCCTTTCTGTATATGTAATTCTCACCCGGTTAATTATAGGAACACGAGGTGATGGAGTTGCTACCAATTATTAGCCCAAGGGGCAATATTATTATTATCGGTTTTGATGAGATAGTGGCCGTCGTGGTGCAGGGTGATGAAATTGAAATACGTACACGCACCAGACGTGGCAGACCGTTAAGAAGTTTACAAGAATACGAACGCTTGTTTACACCGTTTGGCTTTGAAAAAGCATCAAACTCATCAATCGTGAGCATTGAGAAAGTATGGACGTTTTGTGAACAAAGTCGAACACTATATTTCGACAAATTACGTAAAACTGAAGGAATAAAAGTATCGCGTCGAAACGCCCATAAATTCAAGGGCCTTTGACCAGTTACGGGGGGTAACTGGTCAATTTTTTTTCGACAGTATTTGCACATTGGTGATGGTAATATCAGGACTATAGAATTATGACACGAGTTGTTACAGGTTAGGAGTGATCTATATAAAAGGTAGCAGATAAGCGTGAAGTCTACTTCAAGAAATCTTGAAGTTTTGAACAGGATCGGGAGGTGATACCTCCTAATACCAATTCAAGATTCTACAATCTTTCGCCATGTATAGAGCCGTTCGTTATTCTCAAGATTCATTGCTTTAGCGATGGTTACGGCTGTGGCATAACCCATTATGGTTCGATTGTGTGCATAATCACTTAACTGACTCTCAGGTATTCCAGTGATTATGTGAACCATCCTTTGAGTTATGCCAGTTTCCTTGTAGAGTTTCTTGAGTTGGCAACGATCCGGTTCATACCGCATCGCGCTACTCCTTTAAAATTTGCTAAGAAAATAATGTAATAGATTTACCAAACATGCGAACACATGTTAGTATATTGCTAAAGAGAAACGTTTGTTCGCATTTTAGGAGAGAAATTAAGAACGGAAGTGACATCATGAGTGATGAATTGAAGCAGATCATTTCAACAATAAAGCAATTGCATGATGTAGATGAAAATGAAATTTACAATTACATCAAATTAAGAATTGAAGAAGAACTAATTAATGTTAAAGATCCTTATACACCAACTTGATCATAGTTTCTAACTTCTCAGCTGTGGTGGGATCAGTCAAATCCAAGTTATACTTTTTAACTAGATCCCCTATAATTTTTTCTGTTACTTGCTGAGGCAAATCCTTTTTGCCACTGAATTTTGTATAATTTCTTTCATCTGATCTTCCTAAAAGATAATCTGTTGAAGTATTGAAGAGCTCAGCAATCTTCATCAAAGTTTTATCTCGAGGAATTCTATTTTTACTCTTTGACTCGTACCCTGCCACTGTTGGCCGTTGAACACCCAAAAGTTCAGCCAATTGATCTTGACTCCATCCTTTTTCTTCCCTTAACTCCTTCAGACGCTTTGAAAAGGTTGCCACTGTATCACCACCGGAACATTATAAGTTTATTTTATAGTTTTCTGTTCCTAAAAGAAACGTAGATTAAAGGAACAAATGTATTGACATAGTTCCGTTTAGGAACTATAATCCAATTTATAAGATGTTCCTAAACGGAACGGAACGAGGTGAACCTAATATGAGAAATGAACTTATTAAAAAGCGTGTAAAACTAGGGCTTACCCATGAACAAGTCGCAACAAAAGCAGAAATATCACGAGCATACTACAGTAACATTGAGGCAAATCGCAAAGATCCATCACTAAAGGTTATGAAAAGAATAGCTGATGCTCTTGGCGCTAAAGTTGATGCTCTTTTTTTTGACTCAAAAGTTCCTAAACGGAACGTTGAAGGGGTGAGCTAATGAAAACTACTTCTGGAACGATTTTGAACAAGGTTGTCATTGACACTGGCGTATTTGATCGCGAACTCCTTGAACGTGCTTGTCGTGAGATTAAAGCCAACAAAGAAAAACTCAACTCTAAAAAATCTGCTAAGAGGTGAGTGGAATGAAATTTCATTGGATCAAATCCACATCCCGAGCATGCTTTATATCCGCTGTCGCCATCCGAGTTCATGTTGGCAAAATGACAATTGATCAGGCTATCGATCACACGTTGTCACTTGAACGTCAGTGCAAAAATCCACATCTTATTTCTCAAAGAGAGTTGAAATCCTTAAAACGTGAAGCAGAGGATCAACTCCATAAGATACAAGAAACCCGCCGAGCTGTACCGGCTGGCGGGAGATGAAGGGATCATGAGCGGGGTAGCTCTTGAAATAATCATAATCCGTTGTTAACAGTATTCCCATTCCAATTTGGAATAATTCGAGGGGAGGTGAACTTGGTTGGAAATGAAGTTTGGGGCAATCATGCGGGCTTGCAGAGAAAAGGCTGGTCTTACCCAAGAACAATTAGCGGACAAGCTGAATCGTACGCAGGCTTGCGTTTCAAAATTTGAAAAGGACCACAAGGTACCAGATATGAACACAATGTTGAACTGGGCTGAGGTTACAGGAGCCAGGGAAGTCATAGTCACATTTTTGTACGGCATGGACGGGATCGGCATGATTCAAAGATTGATAGGGGGATAAACGAATGACTCGTGAACAATTGGCAGCTGAAGCGCTACGAGCTGGGAAACATTCTTTACATAACTTACGACTGATACAGAACGAACCTGACAGAATGTTGCCTGGACGAATGGAGAACGCAGAGGGATATCTTAATCTGATGATTCGATTTGCGGAAGTAGAAATGAAAAATGCCCGCCTGGCACGGCGGACACTTGGTCTGAGAACTCGTTTAAAGTCTCTTCTGGTGCTCATTTTATCGTCTCCCGAGCAAAAGCGCAAGGGGGAATCGGTATGAGTGACCAATTGGCACGTCAGATTATCGACAATTATGTTTCTTCTACACTCGCTTTGAGAGCCAGCAGCGCGGTTCCAGCGATTGAAGCGGCTGGAAACATTGATGCTTATCGAATTGAGCAATCGAATGTGTTCCTGAATTGGCAAAATGCAGCTACTAGTCTGAGAGAATTGCCAACGGAGTACATGGTCCGTGCAGTGATAGCAATAGAACAAATTACCGCCTGATGAGTCCGCTGCGGAGCTGACGAAACCTAGCCCTTTGGGGCGATGGTCGCGGGTAACCGCAATACATATGAAGGGAGGAATCAAGTATATGGTACTTCACGAATCGGTGAGTAAGGTTCTAAACCTGCTTAGTAGTTTGGCAGATGACACAAATGACGCCATTAATAACACACCTTACATTCTTCGCAGATTAGCGGAATTTACTGAAGGTGAGCTCAACGATTTGATTACCCAACTGGAAGCGATCCGAGATCAAGCAGAAGAGTTGGAAGAAGCACACGAGAAGATTCAAGAAGAAGTTGTCGAGTTGCAAAAGGAATTAAACGAAAAATGACCGCGGGCTAGGCGGTCATCACTGATCTTTCACAACTAAATATGGATACACGGTCATCTTACCATGGGTGGCCGTTCCAAACAAGGAGGACGTTATGAGTAAAACGACTGCTATCACTCTCGACTTATCCGCTCAGACCATTGACGCTGCTGTTAAACCAGCGATGCATTACACCCCTGCTATCTTCACCGTTTCCGGTTCATTTGGATCGGTTGAATTTATGGCCGGTGATGATCAGCTTGCGGCAATGGCACAAGCCATCAACCTACACTTTCAATCGAAAGGGGTTGTAAGTGCATGAAACAGATCACATTGATATCCCTGACCCTCCGCAATTTCAAGGGTATTCGGGATTTTGTATTGGATGCTGCAGGCAAGAACATTTCCGCTTACGGGGACAATGCTACAGGCAAGACAACTTTGTTTGATGGGTTTGTATGGACACTGTTCGGAAAAGACAGCCAGAACCGGACAGACTTCGAAATTAAAGGGTTGGATGAGAACGGGAAAGTTGTTGAACACGGCTTGCAACATGAAGTCGAAGCTATCCTGATGGTTGATCGGCGCCGCCGTTCTTTCAAGAAGGTGTTCGCTGAGAAGTGGACACGTAAACGGGGGCAAGCAGCGGCTGAATTTGGGGGGCATACAACGGATTATTACGTGGATGGTGTTCCAGTCAAACAAGGTCAATACAAAGCTGAGATTGATGCACTGATCAGTGAAGATATCTTCAAGTTGCTGACCAATCCTGCTTACTTTAACGAGATTCTTAAACCAGATGCACGGCGTAAGGTGTTGCTTGATGTGTGTGGGGATATGACGGATGAAGAGATTATTGCAGGCAATAAGCAACTTGCGCCGCTGACAGACATCCTGGGCGACCGCAGCCTTGAGGATCACCGCAAGGTAATTGCGGCCCGCCGTACCGAGATCAATAAGGAACTGGATAAGATTCCGGTTCGCATTGATGAAGCCCGCCGCAGTATGCCAGATGTGTCCGACCTGGACGCCGAGTTGTTGCAAGAGGACATCGATACGATGCGTGGCAGAGCGGACGCCAAGACCGCTGAGCTTCAACGGATACAATCCGGTGGTGAGTTGTCTTCTAAAGAGCTCCGAGTGAGGGAAATTCAAAGTGACATGGCTGAATTAAAATATCGCATCCAAGAAGATGGTTTGCGGAAGGTCAATGAACAAGAGACTCATATCGTGAAGCTTCGTAGGGAAGCTGCTGATTTGAAAGTAATGATATCTGCTTCCGAACGTGAAGTTGAGCAATACAAAAGGCAGATTACTCGTGCTGAAAGCCAAGCTACACGGTTGCGTGAGGAATGGCATGCTGCGAATGGCTTGGAGTTTCCGGTTCATGATCACGAGCATGACGACAATTGTCCATCCTGCGGACAGTCACTTCCTGTTGATCAGGTGCAAGCTGCTAAGGAAAAAGCCTTGGCAGATTTTAACCTTAACAAGTCAAAGCGACTTGAGCGGATATCTGCTGATGGCAAGTTGGCTGCTGATGAGGTCAGAACGTTGAAACACTCTATGTTTGATCTGGAAGAAAGCATTAAAATCCAGCAAGAGAAATTTGATGCCAACCACAGCGAGGCTATGGCAGCAGAAGCAACATTGCAAACCTTGCAATCGAACGTCGCTAATCCTGCTGATGATCAAGAGTACCAGGCTAAACAACGTGAAGCTGAGACAGTACGTGCTGAAATTGAACGGCTCCGTTCTTCTTCTGCTGATGCGATCGGTAAGGTGCAAGCAGAGATTAGACTGATTCGTGCTCAAGTGGACGATCTGGAAGCAGATAAAGCAAAGCTGGCGACCGTAGCGGCTACTGAGAAACGCATTGCTGAGTTGAGCGAGGAAGAACGGAAGCTTGCGGGAGAGTTTGAGAAGCTGGAACACGAGTTGTTCCTTACGGAAGAATTCACCCGCTCCAAGGTATCCATGTTGGAATCCAAGATCAACAGCAAATTCAAATATGCACGGTTCCGGTTGTTCGAAGAGCAGATCAATGGCGGCCTGAAGGATGTCTGTAAGACGTTGTATAACGGTGTTCCTTACGAGGGCGGGCTGAACAATGCTGCCCGCATCAATGTCGGCTTAGACATCATCAACACGTTGGGACAGCACTATGGGTTCAGCGCTCCGATCTTCGTGGACAATGCCGAGGCTGTAACGCAATTGATTCCTACGGATGCCCAAGTGATTCGTTTGGTGGTATCTGAGGACGATAAAAAGCTTCGTTTAGAACATAACGACATCCAGGAGGTTATTTGAATGTACGACATCCCTAAAAGTATCGAAGCACAGAAAAAATACTGTGAGGATAACAAGGCTCCACACTTTGCTCCACAAACTGGACGTTGTTGGAGTTGTGATCAGAATATTTACGCTCCAATCGAAAAACCTGCTTGGAATGGCGGTACTCGTACCAGTGGGATTACTGTCGAAAAAGCGGGTTCCGAACTGATTACTGGGTGCCCCCATTGCAACAGAACTTACTGTGATTAATACATTCAGGAGGCGATTTAATTGAGCGACTTTTCAACAACACTTTCAAAAGTAAATGAGAACTACTTCCCAATGATCGAGCGGCAACTCATTGGGAACGGTGTAAAGATGGATGAATATGCAAAATCCTGTGTGCTAAATGCGATTTCAGGGATTAACAATGCGTTGGATTCCAAAGGGATCAGTTGGAATGACAGCGATCTGGACAAGAGTAATATTACTCAAATCTTGCTTCAAGTGGCTTCTCTCAAGCTAAATGCGGCAGCAAGTCCGCGGGAGGTTTACTTCCAAACTCGGAATGTCTCCGTCAAGAAAAAGGTGGATGGCAAGGATACAACCACATGGAAGAAGCAAGTCGAGATGGGGATTGAAGGGGATGGCAATGATGCCATTCTTGCCCGCTTCGGACGTGATGTTAAGAAGGTCGGCCAATTTTGGCTTGTGCGTGAGGGTGATGACTTTACTTATCCGGAATACACCGGATTCGACGTTGTTCCCCCGACATGGCGACCAAAAGGTAAGGGCGACGTTATTAGGGTGGTTTATCCCATTATGAAACATGACGGAACAATCGAATTTCACATAGCGGAACGAGACGATGTTGTTCGTAATCTTCTTGCACACATGAACAACAACATGATGAATGAAACATTCGGAGTATGCGCTGATCGATACAAAGCAACTGCAGATCAACGCAAAGCAATAGCAGCCAAGAAATCCGAAATCCTCAATAAAGCTAAAACTGCGGGCATAGCAGCATTAGATGATCCTGAACTTCAACAGTATATCAGCCCAGCTTGGAGCGAACCGCAGAGTCGCGAGTCCATGCTCATCAGGAAGATGCGGAACAACGTTGTAAAGAAAATTCCTAAGGACTTTGGTAATGCGCTTGTCGAGTTGTCATACACCGAAGCAACGGACGAATCATACAACGAAGTTCAACGAGAAATTGCTGAGCGCGCCAACACTGAACCAATTGACATTCCGTCTCCACCAAGCCAGCCAATTGAAGAGAATGGCAATTCTGATGATCAAAATGATTCCTATCAACACGAAGAACAACGAGAAATGGAATTTGGTAATGAAGGTTCGCCTGATAGCGATGGGCCGGGTTTCTGATGATTGAGATTACTTCTCTCGGCTCCAGCAGTGCGGGCAATTCCTACCGCATTACGGACGGGAAAACCCCGCTCCTGCTGGACGCAGGGCTTCGCTACAAAGAAATTCAGCGCGGCCTTGCATTCCAGGTTTCATCATTGGCCGGATGCTTGGTAACTCATGAACATGGCGACCATAGCGGCGCTGTCAAGGATCTGATCAAAGCAGGCGTGGACATATACACCAGTTCCGGTACTGCGGATGCTTTAGGGATAGACAGTCATCGTATTCGACGTGTATCGGCACTTGAGCCATTCACCATAGGCACATGGTCGATTCTACCGTTTGACGTGCAACATGATGCCGCGGAGCCCTTGGGCTTCCTTCTGGCTAATACGGCGGGAGACAAGCTTCTGTTCGCGACAGACACTTATTACATCAAGCATCGGTTTACAGGTCTGACCCACATCATGGTGGAGTGCAACTATTCAATCAATATACTCAATCAAAATATTGCCGCTGGCCGTGTGCCGGCGGTTCTCAAAAATCGTCTGCTCCGTTCTCACTTTAGCCTGGAGAACGTGAAAGACTTCATCAGAGCCAACGACATGCGTCGGGTGCAAGAGATTCACTTGCTCCATCTATCGGACAACAATTCCGATGAAGCGCTGTTCAAGCGCGAAATAGCGGCCCTCACAGGCAAATTGGTATATGTAGCGGGTAGGTGATGGTATGGACGATCTGACAGGCAAACCGCTACTCAAGAGCATGATGGGTAAGCGGATCTGGCAGCTGTTCGACACTGATAAGGCGGCATTTCAACGGGAAACAAGGGCTTACTTTGAACGCGGGTACCCGGATTGGGAGGTCAAGCGGGCCAAGTATCCGCACGTATTCTTGCAACATAGAAAGGGGCACTGAAAATGCCTAAGGTAAAGCAAATCTCTGTCGGGGCTTCCTTCACAAAGAATCTCGGCAATTTCCAAAGTGTGAAGGTGGAAGCAAACATCGTTATGGAGTTACATGACGGAGACGATTCAAGCGCCGCTTATGAGGATGCTTGGGCAAGGGTACAAGAGCAAGTCCGAATCGGTTTAGGGAAGGGGCAACCAAAGTGAGCAGTCAACAACAGTTAAGTTTGAATGTCTTCGAAAACATGGAAAAGTTACTTGATGAAGCAACAACTGCAGGACCAGGTGCAACAGTTGAATATTTTAGAGCTGTGGCATATGCGCTGGGTGCTCAAATGGCCATAGTAGGAGAACGTGATAAGATGCCGGATTTTATTAACATTGTCGTCTCTGAGTTGAGTAGTGGGGTAGAAGTCGGGATGCTCACCACGCATGGAATTAAATGCAAACTCGATGCCGAGATTCACGCAGTAAAGAGATATTAATTTGTGCAAATGAATAAATTCACGGCTGCTACGGGAGGGGGAGACGCAAGTGACCGAGACAGCCAGACCGACCCTTTCCGGGCTTCTGGAACAATTTGAAGCCATTGGCGGGCCGGAAGAGTTTGGGCCTGAAGGTATAGCTATAATGGTTGCCTTGTGGCGACGCAGTGCAAAGCTTGGTTGGCGTAAGGCATGGAAAATGACCAATACGGATCTCATGGTTCAAACGGGAATTACGAACAAAGGTACGCTAAATGCTCATCGAAAGAAGCTCGTTGATGCAGGATTGATTGGTTACATTCAACCTCCAAGAGGGCAATCCAAGGGAGATTATAGCATCGAATTCGACCTGCTGGGTGTCGGAGTGGAACAAAATTTGAACCACTCTGATAGCTACTCAGACGAAGTAGGGCAGGAAGTAGAACAAAATTTAGACCACTTTGACGGGGTAGGTGAGAAAGTGGAACAAAAATTAAACCACTTTCCGCAAGTAGAACAAAAAGTGGAACAAATTTTAGACCCTGTATTAAAAGATCTTCTTCTTTCTTCTTCTTCTGCTTCATCATCTGCTACTGCAGACGAGATTCGAATTGAGCGACCACCTGATCCGGAGTATGAATCATTTTACTCAGCTCACAAGAGAGTGTTTGGATTCGAGTGCAATCCATTCCAAGGACAACAACTCATTGTTTACATCGACGAAGACAAGATTGATGAAGCAGTGGTCATACGAGCAATGGAACGAGCCGCATTGGCATCTACAGGATACAGGTTCACCCTTATAACAAAGATTTTGAATGATTACCTGAGGTCGGGTGCTTATACGCTTGAAGCGGCTATAGCTTTAGACGCTGCCTTTGAGGCAAATAAGGGTGGTTCGACTCAAACAGGGTATACGCCAAGCAGTAGGCGCCAACCACCATCAAGGCAACAACAAAAGAGAGACAGCCTACAGCAACGGCTAAGGGAGGAAGAGGCTCGTGGAAAGGGCTGATGTTATTCGTTTGTTCATGGTCATCACCGATGAATACCCGAATTTCGACGACAGTGACGAGAACGTTGACCGCCATCTCAGGGAACTGAAGGACTTTCCCTTTAAAACAGCTGTCCAAAATGTCGAGCGTCACATCAAGATTAACAGTTTTTACCCCAAGATTTCTGAAATACGAGGATTTGCCGCCGATCAGTCAGCGCGAGAACGTGAGCTGGCAGAAACCAGGGCATATCTTGATCAACGAGAAGTAAGTCGGACGAAGGCTACACTGCCGCCGCCCGGATGGAAGGATGATTTACTTGCAAAGCTTCGGATCGATTGAAGACAGGCTGCCGGTGAGTATGGAATTTGAACAGGCCGCCCTTGGTGCACTGATACTCAAGGCTGATGAGGTCATGGAACATTTCGAAATTCTCACATCTGATGCATTTTACGACAAGGCACATCGCCTGATTTTCGGTACTATCACTGAATTAGCCGATGCTCAAGAACCGATTGATCTTTCAACTGTAGCGGCTCGGCTGAAGGCTAAAGGCGAGTTGGAGGACGTTGGGAATGTTAGTTATTTGACTAAACTCGCTCATGGCGTTCCAACGACTGCGAATGCAGGTTATTACTTCGGCGAGCTGAAGAAGTTGGCAATAAGCCGTGAGTTCATCCAAACAAGTTTGTTGCAAGTCGAACAGGCAATTGCCGGCACAGAGGTTCAACAGTTACTTGCCAGTGCGTCGGCGGCTCAAGCAAAGATTGCTGATCGTGCAGCGCCTAAAGAGGACTTCAAGCCAATCAAAGGTATCATGATGCAACTCGTCGATGACGTGGAGACCCGTGCATACAACGTCAAGCACGGCATTGTCAATGGTATTCATACTGGGTTTATTGATCTGGACAGTATCACTGGTGGACTCCAGCGCAGCGACCTAATCATTGTGGCAGCTCGTCCTTCCGTGGGGAAGACGGCGTTTGCCTTAAACATCACTCAAAACGTTGCGAAAAGTACCAAAGAAGCTGTAGCAGTATTCAGCTTGGAAATGTCTGCAGGACAGTTCGCGCAACGGATGGTCAGCTCAGAGGGCAACGTAGAAGCTACTGCAATGAAGATGGGCGAAATGGAAGATCAGGACTGGATCAATATGACCACAGCTATTGGAACCTTGGCTGAAACAAATATCTACGTGGATGATTCGGCAGGGATCACCATTCAGGACATATGTTCCAAGTGTCGTCGTCTCAAAAAGGAAAAGGGCTTGGCAATGATCATGATCGATTACCTGCAGCTGATCGAAGTCGCTGGAGGACGTGGTAAAGCTAGCGAGAATCGTCAACAGGAAGTGTCTATGATTAGCCGAACGTTGAAACACTTGGCGCGCGAACTTGACGTTCCAGTTATTGCATTGTCTCAGCTCAGCCGGGCAGTAGAGCAACGGCAGGATAAGCGCCCCATGATGTCCGATCTACGGGAATCCGGATCCATTGAACAAGATGCCGACATCGTATCGTTCCTATACCGGGACGACTACTACAACCAGGAGTCGGAGAAGAAAAACCTTATCGAGATCATCATCGGGAAGCAACGTAATGGTCCAGTTGGAACAGTGGAGCTAGTCTTCCTGAAGCAATTCAATAAATTTGTGAATTACGAGCGGACTCATAACGATTCATACGGGCCAACGCCTCCACAGCAGGCGCCTAAAAATATTGAACAACGCCAATGGGCGTAAGGAGGAACGGACATGGGCAAACAAACACGGCCGGCAAGGCCAACGCGTAAGCAGAAAGAAGAAATGAAGGCGTGGAAGCTTGTTCCTGAGAACTGGCTGGTTGTTCGGGAGACCCCTTCTGAAATGGTGCTCGTTAGCAAGTCAGGATTAAAGAAACGTACCATCCAGCGGGGAGCATGATGGACAGTCAACTGACACGATGGAGTGTCTACGAGTACATGAAGCACCGTTTTCTCCGGACGGGACATGTTCCTAATCGGGACGAGCTGCAGGCAGAATTTGCGGGAATTGATCAAACTGAGCTCCGTGAAGGGATCGCTGAGTTTGATGCAATTGTCGGTACCGGAGGTGTGCAGCATGCGGAAACTGATTGATCCGCACCACCAAACACATTTGAGTTACGTTGTTCGCGGTGATGATGGTCAGAAACTGGCTGAGATTTTTGTCATTCGGCGGGACATGCTGCCGGCGCGCCAACGGCGCAAGATAAGTGCGAAAGGGCGGAAAGCCAAATGATTACCTTTACAGTTTACGGGGAACCGGTGGCGCAGGGACGACCCCGGGCATCAACGCAGGGCGGATTCGTCCGGATGTACGATCCGGAGAAGTCGAAGGACTACAAGGATTATGTCCGATTGGCAGCTGCTGAACATGCGCCAAATGCGTTGCTGTTAGGCCCACTCGGAATGATGTTGACGGTGTACAGGCCGATTCCCAAATCTTTCAGCAAGAAAAAGGCGGCACTGGCTGAGGCAGGGGAGATCAGGCCAGTCAGCAAGCCAGACGTGGACAATTACCTCAAGGGTGTTAAGGATGCGTTAAAGGGCGTTATGTGGAAAGACGATAGCCAAGTAGTCGAGGTTTTTGCCCAAAAAAGATATAGTTTCCGACCACGAATCGAAGTGAAAATCAAGGACTTATCCAAATAAATTTAGGGAGATGACTTATCATGACAATTGATATGGTGAAATTTACGGCAGAGGTAGCAAAAGGAATCAGCGTTGGAACGAAGGAGGTCACAATCAAGTTGCTCATCCCGCTTGCTGCAGTCGAGTCGATGTTGTCATCACTGGCGAAGATGCAAGAAAAAGAAGTGATGGTATACCTCGGAGATCCGCAGGGCTCATTTAACTTTGAAGATGAAGAGGATCGCGATCCAATGTACCGTACTTATGACGGTGGTCGCCGCGTGACAACAGATTCATCCGGAGTAGTCACCAAGATCGAAGGTCAAGGTGAACCTGATCAGGACGAGAATCAAGCTCAGTTGTTTGGACCAGCTGAGGCGCCGATTGATCAAGAGCAACCAACTGGTGACGGTCAGGAATCGGATAATGAGAAAGAACAACTTACTGTTCCGCCAACAGGTGGCGATGATCCGGGTAGCGACGATGATCCTTACGGTGATAACGACGACAATGATATTCCGGATTGGATGAAGGAAGGCGGAGATGAGTCTGGTTCTAGAGAAATGGAATTTAACTCTGATGATTCAGAAGGTGATCAGCAGCCGCCTGCAAATCAGAATGATAATGGTCAAACGGATTCCGAAAAAGATAATGCTGCTGAAATCAGTAAGGAAGAACTTGAACAGTTTATTCTTGCTCAACGTCCAATTTTTGAAGATATCAAGTTGGCTGACTCCCCTGCCGATTTTCCTGCACTATTGCAAATGAAAAACGAAGGAAAGACGTGGCTGGAAATCTCTCGGGAAATGAAAGTCCCGAGTTCACAAATCAGCTCCAAGTTGAACGTGTACAAAAAGCGTGTCACTAAAATGATACAGGATGGAGTAGCAGTCTAAACCTTCAAATAGTAGCATCCCCGGTCGAACGTTGGCCGGGGTGATCACTTACACCCATCAAACAGAATGTATGATCCTAATTTGATAATGAGAGGAGCATTCAAATGGAGCTTAATGCGAACCAAATCGAAGTGGGCAAACAATACATTCTTATTGAAAAACCATTCAACAAAGCTATTGTAACCATCGTAAAGGACGAGAGTGGAAAATCTCCCAACTGGGTTGGTTGGAGAGTACGGGTTGATGAGAACCTCGAAGGACTGAAATTACCTATTGGCAAAGAGTTACACATTGGTTGGAACGATGAATATAAACATTACGCCCCTGCTAAGTTTTACGCTTTGGAAATGGATTCACCACCCGTTGAGAGCCTTGCAACAAACAAAAATGTTAAACGATCTCAGTGAGGAAGGGGCAACCACATGAATGCATTGCTAAACAATGTTGAATATAAAACGTCTGCCTACCTCTTTGCTGGAGTCGGCGGGGCAACCGCTGGGGCGATGCGTAGCCAAGTGGAATACGGCGGCAAGCTGTACAAGTTCAAGGTTCTGTGCGCGATCGACAGCGATCCGGTGGCGTGCCGCAATCACGATCTGATTACAGGCGAGGAAACATCGGTCTGTATGGACTTATTCGAACGGTGGCAATACGAAGCCTGGCACGGAGAAGAACCGCCAGAAGACTGGCAAGAGGCAACAGCTTGGGACATCTGGCAGGCCTTTAAAGAACAAGTTCCGTTCTTCTTGTTCTTGTCACCGCCATGCAAAGGCCTGAGTGGATTGCTACCTGCAGGCAAGGCAGCATCTGACAAATACCAAGCACTTAACTATTTGACGGTTCACGGATTGGAGCTGACGTTGCGCGCGTGTCTGGAATATGGCGGATCGGTACCGGCCATCATCCAACTCGAAAATGTGCCCCGGATCACCAGTCGTGGGAAACACTTGCTGGCAAAGATCAAGAAGCTGCTTAAAAAACATGGATATGCGGTGAGCATCCGTCCGGATCACAACCTTGGTGAGATTGGCGGTCTTGGCCAAAATCGTGTGCGGTTTCTCATTCTGGCCAGACATGAAGCCCAACTTCCAAACGTTATTTATTACCCTGAGAAAAAGCCGCTCCGGTCGATCGGCAGCGTACTTGCGGAGTTGCCAGAACCGGGTGACATCGTAGCGGGAGGGCCGTTGCATAAGTTACCCCGTCTTCAATGGAAAACATGGATGCGGCTGGCCTTAATACCTGCAGGTGGAGACTGGCGTGATCTTAATAAAATTGACTGGGAAAACCTTCGAGTTGTTCATGAACCGCGCCGCGGTGCTTACGAGGTTGCAGACTGGGACAAGCCGAGCCGAGCAGTTACAAGCACGGCGGGACCTGGACGGAGTAATGGCGTAGCGGCCATATCGGACCCACGCCTGCAGATCAATGGGGATGGAAAAACAAATCTGTTCCGTGTTCAGCTCAATAACGAACCAGCAACATGCATTACTGGATCTGCTGGGCCGAATCAGGGAGCGGCGAATATATCTGACCCTAATCTCACCAACCGGGAAGGGCGTCACCCCGGAGTGTACCGAATCGTACCTGCAGACGAACCAGCTCCATGCGTAACAGGTACACGGTTTGGATCAGGAGCCATTGCTGTTGCTGATCCGCGGGTTAACACCAAGTTGCACCCGGACAGCTATGGTGTGCAGGATTGGGACACTACCGCTAAAACGGTTCGTTCAGCCAATCGCATTATGCAAGCTGCTGGCAGCGTGTCTGATCCACGCGTACCCAATAGACCAGGGCGTTACACGGATCAGTTCCGCATGCAGTCCGCAGATGGCCCAGCTGCTACCGTTACAGGATCAACCGATGTACAGAACGGCGCGCAGCTCATTGCTGATCCGAACGTGCCGGGACAATATCATGACGGTGCTTATAGGGTATCTGACTGGGAAAACACTTCCCCAACGGTCACCACAGGCGGCGTGTCTGCAGGAAAAGGCAAAGTCATTGCCGATCCCCGGATTAAGAGCGCACCGCGTGCTGACACGATGGGTGTTCTGGAATGGGATCAACCATCCAAAACGGTCATCGGTAGCGCGGACGTACATGCGGCAGCTGTTGCCGTGGCTGACCCTCGTATTCCCAAAGATAACGAGCAAGGCGTTTGGACAATCATTTCTTTGGATGGCACATGGCACCGACCGCTTACGACGTTTGAGTTGGCCATGATTCAAAGCTTCCCACAATTCCTTCCGGACGGACGACCATTTCAGCTCGAAGGATGCAGTGATGCCAAAGCACGGGAGTTTATCGGAAACGCCGTTCCACCAGATGCACAAGAAGAAATGGGCAACGTTCTCCTGCTGGCAGCTGCAGAAGCCGAGGCAGGCATATCGTTCGAGCTCAGTTGGAACCCGGTATGGGTTGCACCAGTTGCCGACGAGATACCAGAAATCATTCATTAGTGAGGACCGCCTGTGCGTGATGCAATGGGGCATCCGCCTTCGTTTCAAAACAGGGCCATAACTTACGCGGGTTAACGCATCGCTGGCAGCGATATAAAGGAGCTGATGACATGGCCATCTCACCGAAAGTGATTCAGTTAATCGACCAGAAGCTTGCCCCGCTGATCAATGATGGTTGCCGCATCGATCAAATCAAAATGGTGTGTGCTGCAGGTACTGAAATGGCGGAGATAGGTACAGTGGAAACAGGTTTCGGTAAGTTACGGATTGAGCCAAGCAATTTCATGCCTAAAGGCAAGTCATATCTGATTGAAGATCGGTACCGTTGGTTCACATGGATTCGAAATTCAAAAGACAAGAAAGCGGAGAGTGAACAGTCATGAGAACGATTATGGAAATTAAACAAATACTGGCTAATGCAAGAGTGCCATATCCGCACATTTTAATGGACGAACTAGAAGAGACACAAGGGGAAGTTGAACGTTTAGATAAGGAACTGTCAGATGCCATATTGATGATTAATCATCTGGCTGAGGATAAGAAAAATCTGTTGTCACGGGGAACCCTTAAAGATAGCATTATTGAAACCCTAACCAAACAAAAATTAGAGGAAACTTCTAAATCGGCAGGGGCTATCATTGAACGTGATTGGTACAAAAATGAACTTGAAAAGGTGCAAAACACTGCTAATAAGAGTTTAGAACTCTCGCTTTTAGAGATGTGGCATTCACAAGGTATCGAAGAGATTTATAAATACAAGAATCGAATTAAAGTGTATAGACGCGAAGGATTAATTAGGTATGAACTGTTCACAGATATTACTTGTGGTCTTTTATTCAAGGATGTTGAAGATACGGCGAACTATCGTGATGCTACCCCTGAAGATTACAAAGTGAGAGTGGATGTTCTATTGAATGATAGGAGAGAAGAACTAGAAGAAACAATTCCTGCAGATCAATATTTCAAGTTTGTTGGGCCTGATGGCGAAGTATCTGGACTCTTCCGTTCAAATGATGAACAAAAGATTGAGGACCAGCGTCAAAAAATGAAATTTGCAACAATAACGCTGGCTGAAATCAGCAAAGATGAATTCTTTCAACTGGCTAAGGAGATGGACATATGAAGACAGTCACGATCATTCAGCCCTGGACAACGCTGGTGGCCTTGGGCGTGAAAACACTTGAGACACGGAGCTGGGCGACAAAGCACCGCGGACCACTTGCTATTCACGCAGGGCAGAAGGTGGATAAAGAGGCGTGCTTGATCCCAAAGATCCGTGAGGTGTTATCGAAACATGGTATTAATGATTGGAGCGAACTGCCAACAGGGGCAGTGATTGCAAAGTCGGTACTTACTGATGTGTTTAGCATTAGTCGTCCGTTTCACCATACTGAATTATCGGCAGTCCATCTATCAAGTCTCGATCAAAATATTCAAAAGATGTGGGGCACTCCTGAGATGATCGGTGTTCGATTGCCCGATGAGTACCATTTCGGAGATTACAGTGACGGACGCTTTGCTTGGCAACTTGACGATGTGGTTCAGCTGCAGGAGCCGGTACCAGCTAAAGGCCAGCTCAGCTTATGGAATTGGGAGGAAACAGGATGACAACGAGAGCAACTTTAGAGAAGGCTCTTAGCCGTAGGCAACAAGATGTATATGATTTCATTCGATTTTTCATCGAAGATAATGGATACGCACCTACGATTCGGGAAATTGCAGATGGAATTATGTTGGCATCTTCTTCAACGGTGCATTCACACGTCAATTCACTTATTCGCAAAGGGTATCTTACTAATTCTTCCGGTGGTGTTCGCACCTTGGTATTAACCAAGAAAGGCAAACGGCCAAAGGTTGTAACTCAGGCAGGAATTATGAAGTGGATTCAAGATCAAGGCATTGAGGAAACACATGATGCCGCAGTATATAAATTGCTTACTGATCTGCAGGAAGGCATTCGAACCGGGAGGATCTGCTGATGGTAGATTATCGCAAGGTTGAAAAGACAACGTGGTCACCGGAGCAGATCGAACAGCACTTGAAGGCTATCGGGGCTGAGCACCCACCTAAACGGCCAGATAAGTTGCAGAAGTCAGTTACGGCTCCACAACAACGCAAAGGGAACGGGAAGTATTACAAACGTGGGGGTGAGTGGTAAATTGGAACGGGATTTTAGGGCATTGCTTTTGGAGTATGGATATCCGCAAGACCTGGTAAACGGCTGGTCCGCAGAAGAGTGTGAAGCGGAGTGGGATGAGTTTTGCAACGAAGTTATTCCAGTATAACAAATATCCCCCGCAAGCTTGCCGGCACGGCGGGGGACTCATCTCTTTTACCTCACCAAATTATACCACGGGTGAGGGGATCGTAATAATGGGGAAAAGACGAAAAAATAACTTACAATTGACTTTTAATATACTGCCTATCGATGAAAAAGCAACCCGCCGCGCTGTGGAAGAATATATTGAAACCGTTCGTCAGTACCGGCAGATTGGTTTCATAAGACGAGAGGCAGCAATCACGCAGGCGTATGTATATAGAGAACATCAGTCCACCAATACAATCAGCAAGCAAACAGAAACAATTGCTGTATACAACGTGGACAAGGAAGCTGAGCTGAAGGAAATGGATCGTTTACTCGGTCTAGCTCTTGAAAGGCTATCTTCAATTCAAAGAGATGTCATTCAGAGAAGTTACCTTGATGACGAAGGTGAGTATGACGCAATTATTTCAGGAGAACTGGGACTAAGCGATCGCACATTTCGCAGGATTAAAACAGAAGGACTTAATATCTTAGGTTCAGCATTAGGTATGGAAGTTTACACTGAATCAATAGAGGAAATTGGGGTCGGCTAAATGCCGGCCTATTCCTATTCTCCTTATTTTCCGATATATGTTTAAAAGGAGGGATTCATTTGGAATTTAAACATTTTAGTGCAAGCAGTTATTTGTTAAAGGTTCATGGTGCAACAGGTAGTTTATTCAAAGGTTTAGGAGCGATAAGTTTAAACACTTCACTTGAAGTTAAAAGAAAGATCAAAGAAGCACACCCTGATTTAGGTGAATTGGGTGCCATTAGAAGTGGGATTATTGCTCAAGCTGAGACAGCTAAACAAATTAACCTTGTTTGGGTAATTATTACTTTTGTATTATCAGCTATCTTGTCCCCAACTGTTTTTTATTTGGGGCAGAGTTTGAAGATCTCAGATTGGGAACACGAGTCCAGAATGTATATATACAAAGAAGCAATAAAATCAGTTGAAGTAGATAAACAGGCAGAGTACTTATCAAAAGCAATCTCAGAGGATGCAGTAAAGTTCATGAATGAATTGAAGATGCTTCAAGAAGCACAAGGAACAGTACTATTAATACTTATAGGAATGTTACTGTTGGGATTCTCAGTTTTCTTCCTAAGATACCAGTGGATAATTAGTTTAAAAGAATGTATAGATAATACTTATACTGATCAAGAGAAGATGATTGCAGAAAAGAAAGAAGAAGAAAAACGTATCGCTACTACTTTAAAAGAGAAGGAAGAAAAAGAACTTAGAGATGTTGCAAAGATAGTTGAAATTCGAAATAGACGCTTGATGCAAAAGTATTGACCTATTTTTGACCTGATTATGGCCACATGATGGCCGTTCGTTGGACTTTAGACGTGATATATTTGTATTGTGGAAATCGGGCGAGAATGAAACGCACAGCTGCACATGCGGCATATGACTGGGGCGTTCCTCTTCTCGCCTTTTCTGTTTTATCTCTTCTTTATTTGCGGTATGATTTGAATAAAGGAGATGAATTTACATGTCACTAATTAGTTGGTGGATCAATATGCTTGGAATTCTGATTTCACTTGCGGGTTCAATTTACGGTTACCACGGAGCGGCGCGAGACACCATTGGATTGGATGAAAGATCAGGATTCCCTTATAGTCAACAGGAAAAGGATCGTATGTTCAAAGGATTCGAAAACCGGAAGAAATTCTCCAAGCGCGGATTCTTTTTACTTATTGTTGGCTTTATACTTTTTGGATTAGCACAATTGTTTGTCTATCCTTCTTAAATTGAATTAGTGAGTAAGTCGCCGGAATTCGAAGTATTTTTGAGTAATAGGATTGTGAGAGAGCGAATCTTGAATTGACTGAGATTTTATGTGATCTGTAAAATGGTCTTGTTCTTCCTCTCTTGTAACATAGAACGTATGCATTTAAAGCAAAGAGCGTAGCGTTTTTGCTGCGGACGGTACGGACGCCAATCTTTTAATCTTGTAGGAGGTGTTGAGCTGGATATTTTCGGAGAAGCAGGAACAAGTACATTTAAAGCTATGTCGGCAGCAATGGTAGAAACATTAGTCTTATATATAGCTTTACCATTAGTAGTAGCAGGGTTGTTGGCCAGATATGTTTTTAGATTGAGAGGCCAGGCGTTTAACGTTGTATTTGGTATACTCGCTATCGCTTGTATGTACTTATTTGTTTATAAAGGTATTCCGCATTATCAGCTTGTGTACGAAGCAAAATTATCTAAATAATACATATCACATATTAAGTCGTTCCTTCACTGGATCGGCTTTTTTTAATGGAGGTTTATATGATCAGCAGCAGAAGACGGAAGAAGCAGCGTATTCGTCCCAACAAGCAGCCGGAGAAATGCAAAGGTTGTGTATGGGGCAGATGGGATGAGGTTAAGCAGTTCTGTAGTAGACCTGTCTGCCCAAAAGAGGTAAAATATTCTAGCACCTTATCTTAGAGTTAGGAGTGTTGAATGAAAATGAGTGAAGTATATGAATCAACAACTGAAGTACCCCCTCTACAAAAAGATTTTCTATTGGTAGCCCTAGTGGAAGTGGCAGACAGTTTGTCTTTAGGGTTAACCTTAAATGTTGGAGGGACACTTGTTTCTGGATTATTAATTTCGAATAAAGATTATTTTGAGTCGATCGCAGATGAATTTGAAAGTGTGAATGAAGATGGAGCTAAATTAGCTTCATTATATCGTCGCTTTGCTGCTACACATTATTCAGATACATCCGGCGATGCAATCACCGAATATATTCATCTGAAGGACGTTGTTATCGCTCAGGGTGAAACTAGTTATCTTATTAAGCTTTGGAGAGGGAAGCTCAATTCAGTCGATGGATTTTCATTCGGTACTTTGAAAAAATAAGAAGAGTCGCCTTAGAGCGGCTTTTTCTTTTGCTATCGCATGACAGAATGTGAGCCGTCTTGAGCTTCTTAGAATGAGAACGTCCGTTTGCAGAGGTCGGCCATTTTAAGAGCGGAGAACAGGCACTGAGTGAGCGTACGCACGAATATGAGTGTCACCCATACGTTGAAACCAACTCAACACAAATCCCCTTTGTTCAACTCCCAAACTTTGAGTATGATAGTTTTGAGAGGAGGGATAAAATGGAAGTGTCTGGCTACACTATGCATTTGGATGATGAAGATTTCAGAGAGATTGAAAGAATTAAATCGCAAAACCCCGGATATGACTACATGGAAGCTTTGAATGCAAGAAGCATTGCATTGACAGGTGTTAACGTGAAGAGAATTAAAGATATCAAAACCAATGATACTCTTCGAGAACTCCACGGTAATCTATTTCGAATCTTGGAAGAAGCGTTGAGAAACCGGTAGTAATAGAATGTATGAGGTCATGCCTAACGGCGTGGCCTTTTTCGTTTCTTTCCTTTCACGACTTTCGCATGAACAGGGAGAGATACAGCTAATAAAGTACAAATAGCAGGGATTGTTTTGTCGAGTGAAATCTTGGTAAGTTCATAAATCATTTCAGTGATTGTCATTGTGGTAATGCCTCCTATTGTTTAGTCAGCTTAACCATCGGTTTATCCTATCTTCCAGTTGCGGTCATAGTGAAAAAAACTTTGAGGTGATAGATATGAACATCAGAATCGTACCAATCGATCAGATTAATGCAGCAGCATATAACCCCCGGATTGACCTTCAGCCAGGGGATGTTGAATACGAAAAGCTTCGCCGTAGCATAGAGCAATTCGGTTATGTGGAGCCGATTGTTTGGAACGAACGCACAGGGCATATGGTCGGTGGCCATCAGCGGTATAAGATCATGGTCAACGAGCTGGGTCACACTGAGCTGCAGGTTTCGGTTGTGGATCTCGACGATCAGCAGGAGAAGCTACTGAACATTGTTTTGAACAAGGTATCTGGTAGTTGGGACGAGGAAGCATTGTCCGCCCTGCTTGATGATCTGCAAGCGACAGGTGCTGATCTGTCGCTATCTGGTTTTGATGACACGGAGATTGATAGACTGCTTGCTGATTTTAAAGAACCGTCTGAGGATCAGTTGGGTGATTTCACAAATAAAGAGCTGGACGTTTCCGACTTCGACGAATCGAACTTCGACTGTAAGTGCCCGCGGTGCGGATTTCTTTTCGACCAGGGAGGTACATCATGAAACGGCCATCATGGGACTGGAAGCTTGCTGATCTGAAGTATGTACCGCAACATGGCCATACCGTGTTTTCCTGCTTCTCTTGCGGTGGTGGTTCAACAATGGGGTACAAGCTGGCAGGATACACCATGCTGGGTAATGTAGAGATCGATCCGCAGATGATGAGGATATATCGGCAGAATCATAACCCGTCTCATCCGTTCCTCATGCCTATTCAGGATTTTAAGGATATTCCTGATGCAGATCTCCCGCCAGAGTTGTTTGCCCTGGACATCTTGGATGGGTCGCCGCCATGTAGCGTGTATTCAATTGCCGGTGATAGGGAAGATAAATGGGGAGGGGAATATGCATTTCGCGAAGGGCAGGCCGTCCAGCAATTGGATGACCTTTTTTTTGAGTTTCTGCATGTTGTGAACAAGCTTCAACCTCGTGTAGCCGTGGCTGAGAACGTCCGGGGTATGTTAGTCGGCAAAGCCCGTGGTTTCGTGAGTATGGTGCTTTCCCGTTTCCGAGAGATTGGATACAGGGTGCAGTTGTTTCTTCTTAACTCTGCCACGATGGGTGTCCCACAGAAGCGTGAACGGGTATTCTTCATAGCTGTTCGTGAGGACATGCCGTTTCCGCCGTTACGCTTGGAATTCAGTGAACCACCAATACTGTACGGAGATATCCGAAGTGGTGAAGGATCGCCAATTAATCCAGACAGTAAGACATTCCAGCGGTGGCACAAGAAACGTCCTCCTGATTTGAATATGGGGGATGTGACGGAGCGTGAAGAAGGGAAGATGAGTAACTTCAACACGATTCTATTGAAGAATCAGAAGGTGGCCAACACTCTCGCCAGCTCATCTGTTTTCTTGCGGGATGATGTGCCGCAGCACATAAGTGATATGGATGCGATCAGGATGCAAACATTCCCTAGTGATTATGATTTTATGGATGCCAATGTCCAGTATGTATGTGGCATGAGTGTCCCGCCGATCATGATGCACCGTATAGCTGAGCAAATTCACTTGCAGTGGTTTAGTCAAAATTAAAAGGAGGACGCAGCAACGTCCTCCCATCAACCCAGGGTATCCCCCGGCTGAGATAGCGGCCCGCCGCGCGCGGCATTTATCGACACCGCCGCTATCTCGCATTCCATTTTACACGGAAAGCCGAGGGGTACGCATGAGAACACCAGATGAAATTTTAATGCAGCATGAACTCGAAGTTGCGGAAGGCATCCTCGAATCCAAAGAGCAATACCGCAAAATCGTTAAAGCTGCCATTGCCCAGTGGGTCCGTGACCTGCAGGCTGGACATATAAAGATGCAGACTGTTGCCGACCTGGAACGGTTGATTGAGCTGGATATCAAGCTTCAACAGGACGATCTCATGTAGGTCGTCTTTTCTATTTCAACGAAAGGGTGATAAGTATGTCCGTTAAAAGCTATCAAAAGATCATTACAGTGCAGGCGATACAGTTCCAAGGTTATCCGCCATCCGACCCGCTCCACATGAACGAAGTCATGTCTTTTGTTCAAGTTCCTATTACATTGGAGATGAGTCCCACAGGAGTAATCCAATTACGTGTTATTATCAGTCAATATTTAGTTTTGGTTGTGCCGGCAGGGGATTATATTGTTCGTGATGCAACAGGAAAGCTATCTCACATGAATAAAGCTGACCTTGAAGCTGAATACACTTTAGTTA
This sequence comes from Paenibacillus sp. 4624, assembly GCF_050435065.1. Taxonomy (NCBI): domain Bacteria; kingdom Bacillati; phylum Bacillota; class Bacilli; order Caryophanales; family Paenibacillaceae; genus Paenibacillus; species Paenibacillus sp. 4624. The sequence goes on along the minus strand of NZ_JBNDJR010000012.1, from coordinate 146,004 downwards.
AATAGGGGCTGTGACGGTTGACTGTCGCGGCTCTTCTTTGTTGGGGGTGGTGATGAATGTAGATGGCCAGAGAACGCAGTCCCGAGCGGGATAAGGCTAAACTGATGTGGTTGGAGAGCGGCGGGGCGATGAAGTTAAAAGACATCGCCGCCGCTCTTTCTATTGGGGAGACTCAGATACGAAAGTGGAAGTCTCAGGACGGTTGGGCGGCTGAATTGAATAGTAACGTTACCATTGAAACCATTAGTAACGTTACCAAACGCGGAGCGCCCAAAGGGAACAAAAATGCTGTCGGGAATCGCGGGGGAGCACCGCCAGGGAATAAACGTGCTGTGGGTAATAAAGGCGGCAACGGTGGGCCTTATGGGAACAAGAAAGCCGTAACGACAGGTGAGTATGAAAGTATTTGGCTTGACGCCCTCGAAGATGATGAACGGGGCCTCGTGGATCTCATTGACACGGACCCGATCCAACAGGCAGACGAAGCCATCATGAAGTTTGAAATCCGTGAACGTAGGATGTTGCTAAGGATCAAGAGGCTGACCGATGGCCTTACTGAGCGGGAACGTCGAGTTCTTTATGAGCTCAAATCGATCAAAGAAGCCATGACGGTTCATGATGAGATCTCAGGGAAAACGAAGACTGTTCCTTATACTCGTACAGAGCTGGTCGAGTCCGAGATTGAGGAAAAGACTTTCCGCCAGATCGATGACATCATCTCTCTTGAAGAAGCATTGACCCGCGTTCAGGACAAAAAACTGAAAGCTATTGAGCTAAAGGCTCGTTTGCTGGATGAAGAGAAACGTGTTCGGATCGAGATGCTGAAACATGAGCTGATGATCAAACGCGGTGGATCTGAGCCTGATGAAGTTGAGGATGATGGATTCATGGCAGCTCTGAGAGGACGTGCTGCGGAGGTGTGGGCTAAAAATGGCAGTTCTGAAGCTTAAACCCGCACCTTTCAAGTGGCAGCCGTTTTCCGATAAACAAGTTCAAGTCCTTACATGGTGGATGCCCGAAAGCCCTCATCATGAAATGGATGCTATTATTTGTGACGGATCGGTTCGTGCCGGCAAGACAGTGGCCATGTCCTTTTCATACATCGTTTGGGCAACGGAAACGTTCCGCTCTGAGCAATTTGGTATGTCTGGAAAGACGATCGGTGCGCTTCGCCGTAACGTTGTGGGTCCTCTTAAACGAATGTTGGCCAGTCGTGGGTACCAGGTACATGACAATAAGACAGATAACGTCCTCACAGTCTCCCGCGGACTCGTAAGCAACCAGTTTTTCTTGTTTGGTGGTAAGGACGAGCGTTCGCAGGAACTGATTCAAGGTATCACTTTGGCGGGGATGTTCTTCGATGAAGTAGCTTTGATGCCCAAGTCCTTCGTGGATCAAGCGACAGCCCGTTGTTCGGTCGAAGATGCAAAGATGTGGTTTAACTGCAACCCTGCAGGACCGTATCACTGGTTTAAGGTGGAATGGCTGGACAACCTGATCGTTAAGCGCGCCGTTCATCTTCACTTCACCATGGAGGACAATCTTTCTCTGTCCGAGCGTGTCCGTGATCGGTACCGGAGGATGTACACCGGAATATTCTATGACCGATTTATTCTTGGCCTTTGGGTTATGGCTGAGGGTGTGATCTTTTCCAAATTCAGCGACAAAATTCATAAGAAACCCCGTGAGTGGTTCCCTATACAGTTTGATCGCAAATTCATTTGCATTGACTACGGGGCCAATAACCCGACAACGTTCCTTAAATACGGTGTCCTGGGTGATGTTTATTACGAGTTGGACGAGTATTATCACGACATCAAGGTCAATGGTGAAAAGACGAACAGCGAGTATGCTGATGACCTTCAAGCCTTCGCTGATGGCGACGAATACGCGATTTTCATCGACCCTTCTGCGAAAGCTTTCATCATTGAGCTGAAGCGTCGGGCATTCAATCATATACGTGCTGCTGTCAATGCTGTGTTGGATGGTATACAAACAGTATCCAATCGGTTTCGAAATGATGAACTTTATATCTGCGCCGAAAACACCAATTCCCTGAAGGAGTTGGTTTCTTACATTTGGGATAATAAAGCCGCCCAGCGTGGTGAAGATAAGCCCATCAAACAAAACGACCATACTTGTGACGCTCGGCGGTATGGTATCCATACAGATTACCTGATGCAACGTGCGAAACAAAGGCGCTCAGAAAGGGAAGACGAGCCGAAAAAACGGCCACAACGCGAACGACCAAGTCGACGGTAGAAAGGAGATAATATGCGAACAGTCAACGCACGGGTAATTAAATCGACGTCTGTTAGCAAGAGCAGCACGTCAACAGCGATCAGAGACGAAGGCAATTCATTCGGCGACCTGATCATTCCGCCATACAACCCGAAAGACCTGATTGAGATGAGCAAGGAGAGTACTATTGCTCCTCAGTGCATTGAAGCCTACAAACAAAATGTTGCAGGTTTTGGTTTTGGACTAAAGTACAAGAAAGATGACACCAAAGTCAAAGAGAATGATGAAATGAAAGTTGAATGGGAACGGGTAGAGGAAATACTAGGTTTTTTCAGCTTCGATAAACCATTCAAAGATGTGTGGGCGGATGCGATTGTACATCGAGAGCAAACAGGGAACGGGTACATTGAAATTATCCGAGACGGAACCGGGATGCCTGCAGAAGCCGAAAACATGGAGCCTGAGTACATTAAAGTATCCAAGCTTGGCGATCCGGTGGAAGTGGTAGTGTGGCGTAATGGTAAGCAATTCAAACGGCGTAAGAAGTTCCGCAGATACCTGCAGGAGATCAATGGTTCAAAGGTTTGGTTCAAGGCTTTTGGCGATCCGCGTAAGATGAGCTGGAAGACGGGCCAATACGGGGCTGATATCCCGTCAGAGGAAGAAGCAAACGAAATTCTACACCTGAAAATCGGTAGCGGAGCATATGGCGAACCTCGTTGGATTAGCCAGTCACCCCATATGTCAGGCAGTCGTAAGGCGGAAATCCTGAACCTGAATTACTTCGATCAAGGTCGCCACATTCCTATGGCTGTACTGGTCAAAAACGGCATGCTTACAAGTGATAGTGTAAAACAACTTGAAGAGTATGCGAACAGCGTTAACGGAGTTGACCATGCACACAAATGGCTGATTCTTGAAGTAGAAGGCTTGGATGAAGGGGTCGTCGATGAAGAAAAAACCAAAGTCGATATCGAAATGAAATCGTTGGCCGACATCCTTCAGGGTGATGCTTTGTTCCAGACTTACGACGACAATTCCCGTATGAAACAGCAATCTGCATTCAGGTTGCCGGATATTTTCGTTGGCCGCAGTCGTGACTTTAATCGAGCTACCGCCGACAAAGCCAGGGAAATCACTGAGGAACAGGTCTTTGTTCCTGAACGGGAGAGTCTCGCTTTCATCATTAACAATGTCTTGCTGGAACCATACAACCTTAAGCATGTTGAAGTCTTCTTCGAAGGTCCGGACATTTCGGACAGCGAGGACAAGGCTAAGCTGCTGACTGTTTATAATCAGATCGGCGGCGTATCACCGAATGATGTCAGGGATGACGTAGGCAAGATTCTTGGCAAGACAGTTGAAAACTTCGAAGACGAAGCGGCAAATGTACCTTTGTCCCTCAGACAGCAACCGACAAACGGATCGTTCCCGATCGCGCTTTCCAAGTCGGCAGCGTCTCAATCAGAAATCATCAGCGTGCTGAAGGACTTGCGGGACGTACTGGAGGGATTGCAGAGTGGAGCCAATTGACCGTTTACTCACATCGATCGCATCCATTGTTAAATCCGAGGAAGGCGACTTGACTGAAGATGTTCCTGATTTTCCCGGACTCCAAAAGGTTCCTGATTATGTGGAAGATTTTGAAACGGCAGTTGCCAAGTTATTGCGAGGCCAGCGGAAGCATTTTGTGAACGGTATAAACAGCTTCGTTGCTAAGGATGAAACACTGGACAACATCATCAATTTTGTTACACAGGATTTATTTGCATCCGATGAGTTCGCGGCATTGCTTAGCGCAGAGGCAGTGCTGTTCCTGACTGCGACAATTACCGATCTTGCGGCAGACATGATGAAGGCAATTGATAAGGATGTCGCTTTTAATACATTGTCTGGACGTACCACGAAGTGGATTAAAGATTGGGGTAAGGATCTGGGCAAGATTATGGTTCTCACTTCGCACAATGCTGTGGAAGAAGCTTTGATTACAGCAGTTGAAGAAGGCGAATCGGTTCAAGTGGCTGTTCAGCGGATTAAGGATCTTCCCCAGTTTGATCGGGAACGCGCTCGAGTAACAGCCCAAACGGAAATACTGGCAGCATCCAGCCGGAGCCAGTGGGAAGCGTACAAGCAAAGCCCTGCTGTCGTTGCCAAGCGTTGGCGGCACAGCGGATCGAAGAATAACAATCCCCGCGAAGCTCATGTAAAGATGGATGGCGATGAAGTTCCTGTGGATGATCCTTTTGATGTAAATGGTCATAGCGGAGATTACCCTCGTGATCCCCAGCTCCCTCCTGGAGAACGTATCGGTTGCAAGTGCGTGATGTCTCCTGTGACGGACAAAAAAATATTAGGCCTGAGTCCGGAAGAGAAGGAAGCGATCCGACAGCAGGTATTGAGTGAAATGGAGGACTGATTCCCATGAAGAAGGGTGTGACATTGCTTTGTACATGCCTGTTTGTCATTGGATTAAATCTGAGAGGGGGTGAAAACAAAGATGCCAAGAGAACTGAAGAATGTCGATATCACGCACATCAGTTACGTGGATAAAGGTGCGAACCAAAAACGGTTCTTCCTTACAAAGTCCGATAAGAAGCCAGATTTTCAGAAGCAAGTTCGTCTGATCGCTAAAGCAGATGACGAGAAAAAGCTTGTATATGGTGTTGTTTATGAGCCAGATGCCGAGGATACCCACGGCGACATCATGACTGCAGCTGAGATTGAAAAGGCTGTTCACGGTTTTATGTCTAACCTTGCTATTGCCAAAGGTGCAGTTATGGATACGCAGCATGATTTCGATCCAGGCGTCGGGGATGTCGTTGAATGTTACATTGCACCTGTAGATTTTGAATTAAACGGTGAGACGATCCTTAAAGGGTCGTGGGTACTTGTCACCAAAGCAAGTGAAGAGATTTGGGAGCAAATTCAGAGCGGTGAAATTACCGGATACTCTATGGCCGGCACTGCAGAAGCAATTGAAAAGCAAGACCAGGAGCCTGCGGCCAAGTCGGATGACGAAGCCATGGGCTTTTTTCGTACCATGAAGGCTTTTTTCACTGGTAGCACTGAGAAGATTGCTAAAGGCGAAGTTGCAGAAAAGTACGAACGCGACCGTCGTCGTCGGGAATTTTGGGCTGCACAGGACGCATTGAATAGCGTCATTTTCAATTGGGGCGGTTGGTACGAAGAAGAAATGGAAAGTGATCCTGAGAAGATTCGCGAAGCCCTTCAGGACTTTGTGACCATCGCTCAGGAAGTCTTAACTGTGAAAGACATTGCAAAAGAGTTGGGGCAACCGCCCGAGCAGATCGCCAAGGCTGGGAAGAAGATTTCTGACGGCAACATGAAGCATATCGATGATGCCATTGCTGCGCTGACCGATCTTAAAAATAAGACGGCTCCTGAACAAGAGCCAGAGGAGGACGAAGAAGTGAAGAAAGAAGACATTGCACAGATAGTTAAGGACGCAATTGGTCCGCTCGCAGATCGATTGGACAAGTTGGAGAAGGGTGAAGGTGACAATCCCGAAGGGACTACGCCAACACCAGAGCCAGGAGGTACTGTTGCCGATCAATTGAAGGACGTTCTGAAAGAAGCATTGGCCCCGATTGAATCCCGATTGGAGACGGTCGAGAAGGCACGCGGACTCTCTCGTCAAGAAGAAGCGGGCGACACACAGGAAATCCATAAGTCGGCCGGGCCTTCTTACATGGCTCATTTCAATAACTAATCAGACAAATCAGAGAGGATGATTTACTTGAAAAACAAAGCAATTATCAGTAAAGCACAAGGGATCGCATCGATCCAAAAGTCGATTAATATTACTATGCCGCGGAACGATGCTGAGGCGTTTTTGGTTGACACTGTTGGTAAAGCAACGACCTTGGCAAAATTAGCTCCGTTCTACAAAAATACGCCTGCAGGTAAGATTGATACATTGGGTGTATCAAAACGTCGTATTCGTCAACACACGGGGAATGAGAGTCCAACTGGAGTTGGTGGAATCACTAATGGTCAGATTGACTATGTGGTGAAAAAAGTCTTTTGGGATGAATGGATCAAGAATGATGATGTTTGGTACAACGATAACGCCCGTGGTGAAGATATGGAAGCCAAAGTGATCGATCTTGTTCAAACGCAATTCGGTATTGACCTTCAAGACCTGATGTTTAACGGGGATACAGCGGCGAAATTGCAAGATGGGACTACTGCCGATCCATTCCTATCTATCTTGGATGGCTTCGTTAAAAAGATGAAGACTTCTGACTTTAAAACAGACTTGGGATCTGCCGAGCCAACTATTGATGACTTTATCAACCATATCTTGGTGTTGGATGAGAAATACTTAAACTTCTCCGATTTAACTTGGTTCATGAGTCGTCGCTTGTATCAAAAAATTGTGGCACTGATCCAGAAACGTCCTACGAACTTGGGTGATACAACTTTGGTTAACGGCAAGCTGACAGAAATCGGCGGCTTCCCGATCGAAGTGGTGGAGAACTTGGGCGGCGGCTTTGCAGCTTTAACTCCAATGAGCAACCTGAAGCCGGTGTTCACGCGTGAATTGCGTTACAACCGTACAGCTGAGGGTTCTACTGCAGCTGTGAAAGACTCCACTTATCACATCTTGTTTGCATATGCGGACGCTGTAGTACGTGAAATCGATGCGGTTGCATGGATGACTGGTACAAAATTGTAATTTAAAAACGAATCTTAATTTGGAGGTGCATCCCAAGATGCCATATTTACAATATAAGAAACAAAAGGGCGCGCTTCACGTTGGTGGAGGGCGCTTTTTTTATCCCAACGAGCCGATCGAAGTTAACGAGGATGAAGCAGTTTCACTATTGGATAGACATGCGGATCTGGAGGAAGTAAAGGAAGATGTTAAGGTTGCTCCTGATACCGGTACCGAAGTAACCAAAAAATACAATAAAACACAGCTTAAAAAGTTGACGGAAGACGAACAACTTTCCCTCTTGATTGAACTGGGTGGCAATCCGGAAGATGCGAAAACTGAGGATGAACTGATTGAGCAAATCCTCAAACTTCAGGGGTAAACAGTATGGCCCTAATCACACCGCAGGAAATCATTGATTACACGGTGTTTTCCAAGGTCAAGGCACGGGCGTCGCATCTGCTTGAGATGGACATCCTGCAGGCAGAAACGGAAGTGTTTGAAGAGGTCGGTCATGATTTTAGTGATACGACCCTTTACCCCGTTCTGCCGCCAGAAGCCCGGCTTGCTCTTGTCCAGTTGGGGCAGTATTATGCCTTGATTAACGGGGATGAGTCAATTGCCAAGGGGATCAAGTCTGAAAGCATTGGTGGTTATTCATACACCTTGGACAACGGCCAGATTATCAGTAAGGCGTCCATTCTGGCTATGCTGCGTAAATTCAAGACGCAGCCGGTGCAGGGTAACGTCAAAATGAGGATGAGATTGTTATGAGTTATTCGGATATGCTCAAGGATCGATGTGACATTTACCATATGCAGTCAAGCGCAGGACCTGGACGTTTCGGTGTACCGGTCGCAGCTGAACTTAAATATGGATCGGTACCGGACGCAGCTGACGTACCATGTTGGTTCGTTGAGAAGGGACAAACCATCAATCAGGCTGAGCCGAACAACGAGATCCTGCATTCCTTTCTTGTTCATTTTCTCCCCGACGTTGACGTTCGAGTGAATGACAAGGTGGTCTGGAATGGTGTGGAGCTGACGTTGCAGGTTCCCCGTGATCTCCGGGGCCATCATTGGGAAGTCACAGCAACCAGGAGGGGCAATCTATGAGCAGTAACCGGGCAGAAATACGTGGTTTAAATGAATTAATCCGCGGACTGGATCAAGCGGCAAACGGTGGGCTCCAGCGAGAATATGCGCTTTGGCTGGAAGCGATGGGGTTTGAGTTTCTTGAATTAATCCAGGATGAGATTATCCGGACAAAGACGGTAGACACGCGGCGGTTGCTTAACAGCTTTGACAAAGGTGACAGCGAAAATGTTTGGTCTACGTCTGCCGGCGGCCTGCGTCTCGAAGTTGGTACCAATCTGGAATATGCACAATTCGTTAATGACGGCCATTGGACAACCAAGGAAGGCGTGGAACAACGATGGGTACCGGGACGTTGGCGTGGTGACAAGTTTGAATATGATTCAGGAGCGAGTACAGGCATGATGCTACGGCGTCAATGGGTAGAGGGTACACACTATTGGGATACGGCATTGCTGATCTTTGAGCGCTTGTTTGAGCAATCTTTAGAGCGTCGTCTGCAGGAATGGCTTGATGCTTTGCCGAGAGGTCGGCGCGCCATCAGGCGGGGAGGTCGGCCGCGGTGAACAGTGACGTTGGATCGATCATGTCGGCATGTTATAAGATTCATCCCGTCCAGGTCTATACGGATCGTATGCCGCAGGATTTTATACTTCCATCCATGTATTTCCCTCAGCCCATCTCAGCTGACGCACCCAGCTCTATCAGTTCGTATAGGGTAGACTGTTCCCTTGCCATCAAGGTATTTGCCAAATCGGACGAACAAGCGGTTGACGCTGCTGAACACATTGCCCAGACTATTAGAAAATCTCGTATGGTCACCCCTGTTATTGATGAGGATGGCCACAATACGGGCAAATACATGCGAATCCGAAAAATGGAGTCTCGCATCATAGACGAAGGCGTTGCACAGCTCACTTTTACGTGGACATCCCGTTATCAGTACAACCGGGTGGATTACGACAAGATGGGCTCTTTTTATTTAAATCAAGGAATCAGGCGGTGAAATCATGAGTGATGTGAAAGAAGAACGTACTACGAAGGCGGCCAAGGCTGCACCTGCAGAACCTCGCTTTAGCAAAGAGCAGTTCCTGCAGTCCGCTCGTTTCACAAATGCGGAAAAGGATGTGCTTGTCGCAGTGCTACAGGATGGCCAGACGTACACGCACGGTGAAGTACAACAAGAAATGAATGCATTTAAATCAAGGGAGGTCAGATAAATGGCCGGAGGTATTTGGACAAGACAAAACAAGGTGCGCCCAGGCGTATATATGAATTTTGAATCCCAGGGCACAGCAGCAACTACTCTTGGCGAGCGGGGCATAGTTACCATGGCCGTTCCGCTCAGTTGGGGTCCTACGAAGCAACTGGTTACAGTGGAAGCCGGGGCTGATCCGTTTGATGTGCTAGGTTACGATATCACGGCAGACGAGATGTTACCCGTGCGAGAAGCGCTGAAACGTGCGCAGAAGTTGTTGCTGTATCGTTTGAATACAGGTGTTAAAGCAACGGCAACAAGCGGCAATCTGATTATTACGGCCAAGCATGGAGGTGTGAGGGGGAATGACATCACTATTGTCATTACAACCAATATCGACGACGTAACCAAATTTGACGTACACACATTGGTTGCAGGAGCTGAGCAGGACAAACAAACGGTCGCTAACATCGATACGCTTGCTAATAATGATTGGGTTGTCTTCGGTGCTACTGGCACGGATAAGACCCTTGCCGCTTCTGCAGGTGTACCACTCACAGGCGGTACCGATGGTACTGTTACCAATGCTGACCATACTGCGTATCTGGAGTTGCTGGAGGTCACGGAATTCAACACGGTTGGTCTGATGTCTGATGACACAACCCTCAAAGCATTGTACACCGCGTTTATCAAACGACAGCGTGAAGATGAGGGCAAGAAAATACAAGCGGTCATGCCGAATTATCCGGGTGCCGATTATGAAGGTGTGATCAGCGTCAAGAATGGCGTGGTGCTGTCGGATCAAACTGTTGTTGATCGGGTCAAGGCGGTCGCGTGGGTTGCCGGCGCAACGGCTGGAGCTGCTGTAAGTCAATCCCTAACCTATGCCGCTTATGATGATGCGGTTGACGTTGATGTGAAATACACCAATTCACAGATTGAAGCAGCTTTGCTGGCTGGAGAGTTTTTGTTTACTGCAAGCAAAGGTCGTGTGATTGTGGAACAGGATATTAACACGTTCCGAACGTACACCCTGACCAAAGGAAAGGAACGTTCTAAGAATCGGGTTATCCGGGTACTGGATGGTTTGGCGAATGACTGTAAGGATACTTTTGAACAGTATCATATTGGCAAAACGGATAATTCCGCTGATGGTCGCAACTTGTTCCGCTCAGCATTGACGAATATCGCAAACAACTATCAAGGTTTCGGGGCAATCCAAAACTTTAACAGCCAGACTGATGTGTCTGTCGTAGCCGGTGAAGCTAGGGATTCCATATTCGTGGAGATGAGTATTCAGCCTGTGGACTCCATTGAGAAAATTTACATGAGAGTGAAGGTGATTTAAGATGGCATTTTTGAAAGCGCAGGACGCCATCTCGGGGCAAGAAGGACGAGCATTTGCCACGATCAATGGCGTTGCAGAAGAAATGTTTTACGTTAAGACTCTTGAAGCCACTGTTGAGAAACAAAAAGCCGAGATTAAGACCCTTGGTCGTCGTGGTGTACAACACAAGGCGACAGGCTGGTCCGGATCGGGTTCAATGACGATTTATTACACTACATCCCGTTACCGCGAGTTGATGATGGATTACATGAAAAATGGTAAGGACGCTTATTTTGATATCCAAATTACCAACGAAGATCCAACTTCCAGCATCGGTGAGCAAACAGTCGTGCTCAAAGGAGTTAACCTGGACAGCGTTGTTATTGCTAAGTTGGATACTGAAGCTGATGCGTTGGATGAAGAGGTCAGCTTCACGTTTGACGATGTGGATATGCCTAATACATTCAGTACCCCGACATTGGGATAATCAAAAACATAAATTGAAATGGAGCGATGAACAATGACTAAAAATATGTCGTTTTTTATGAAGGGCAAGGCGGCGGAAGTAAAAGAAGAAGAGGTAATTATCACTCGGCGATATAAGGATGAAAAGGGAGAACCGATTCCTTTCGTAATGAAACCTTTGTCCACCAAACGCATTGATGATTTGGAGGCAGAATGCACCAAGCCAGAGTTCAAAAAAGGAAAAAAGGTGGGTGAAAAGCTTGACAGTAAACGCTTTTCCTTGCGAATCGCCATTGAATCTACGGTGTATCCTGACTTTAGAGATGCCGAATTGCTTAAGTCCTATGGTCTGACTGATCCGGTGGATCTGGCACGAACAATCTTGTCCGTGGGCGGCGAATATGCCGAATGGATGCAGGCAGCTAACCGCATCAATGGATTCGATGAATCCGAAGAAGACCTGATTGAAGACGTAAAAAACTAATCAAGTCCGGTGATCGGGATGCCGTATATGCTCACTATGCTCTGCATAAGTTACACATTTTTCCGCATGACTTATGGGCCATGGACCCGTACCACCGGGCTTTTATTTACGGTTCGATTGATCAGTATCTTACTGATCAGGAAAAAGCCAATAAACGTAATAAGTGAGAGCCGCAAGGCTCTTTTTTTGCGTAGAAAGGAGGAATTAAATGCATGGCAACGTTATCTGCACTGTTTGACATCCGAGATCGTATGACTAGCCGTGTCAGACAGATGCGGGTTAGTTTTGATCGGCTCCGCAATACGGTGGACCAGGTTCGGCAACGAGTTGCAAGGCTATCTCGGGCACGAGTCCTTATTCAGACTAGGCTTCGTGATATGGCTAGTCGCGGCTTACAAAGGATCAGAGATTTGAGGGAATATCTCAATAGGAGAGCCACGGTAATTCGTACCGCCATCAGGGATAGGGCCAGTCGAGGTTTATTGCGACTAAGGCAATTGGGTCGAGACATACGATCTAATGCGGTGATTGTTACAACCCGTATTCGAGACATGGCTACTCGGGGGCTCCAAAGACTGGCGGCTAAAATCCCACGAATAAGCGGCGTGGTTGCTGTAATTCGAACCCGACTCAGGGACAGCGCGACCGCAAGTCTTGTACGAATCAGGGCAACATTGGCCTATCTCCAAGGTAAAACGGCCACCGTGCGAACGAAGCTTAAAGATATGGCTACACGAGGTTTGAGCCGATTGTCAGCGCTAGTACCAAAGATCGGCCACTTGGTTGCAGTTGTGCGGACAAAGTTGCGTGATGGTGCAACTGCGAGTTTGGTAAGAATCAGAGCGAATATGGCCTATCTCCGTGGTCGGATTGCTGTTGTAAGGACGCACTTGCGGGATATGACGACTCGTGGTTTAGTGCGTATCAAACGACTGGGTGATGCTATTAAATCTAGTGCAATAATAGTACGTACCAAATTGCGTGACTTGGCGACACGCGGGTTAACTCGTATCCGTTCTCTTGCAACAGCACTCGGATCATATACAGCAACCCTTCGCACTCGTTTACGTGATGCTGCAACACGCGGTCTTACCCGTTTGCGAGCACTTGGCATAAGACTCAATAGCATGAGGATTACAATGCAAACGCGAGTCCGGGATTTGGCTCTGCGTGGACTTACAAAGCTACGTGCTTTAGCTTTACGTGTAGGGGCGATAACTGCAACTATTGTGGTCAAGGTTAAGGATTTGGCTTCTCGTGCCATTGCACGGATCGAGAGTGCCGCGGGTGGTATCCAAAACCGAATGTTAAGTTTGGGTGCTGCAGTCGGGGGTACGGCGGTACTTGCACAAGGTGCATCGGCGTTCGAAACGGATGCTAGAGCATCGGCTATCAGCGGTATTAGCCAACCGCAAGTTACAAGCATGACCGATCAGATTTATTACGGTGAAAATATCGGTACTGAACGATCTGGTGTTGCTCAATCTCTTGTTGATTTTGCACAGCAAACAAGCTTGCAGGGTAAGGCGCTCCAGGAGGCTGCCCGTACATCAGCCATGTTCGCACAGTTGTATGGTAAGGACATACCTGAGGTGGACCGGGCGTTTGCATCAGCCTATAAAAACCAACTTGGCAGTATGAGCGAGATTGGGGATGTGTCTGCCTTTGTCATCAAAAATGCTGGCGATCAGTACGATGACTACCTGGATACGATTAATGAGTACAGTTCAACTTTCAAGGACTTGAAACTCAATATGGGACAAGTGGGATCTGCATTTGTTGCCGCTGTCCAGGCAGGCGGTCGGAACTTTGACGAGCCAGCTGATATGTTCCGGGAATTTAATATCAGGCGTAACGAACTGACAGACAACCAGATTACGGCCATGGCTAAGGTGCTAGGTAAATCTCGTACCAAGGAACTTTACAAATCTATGGATGCCGGCACGTTGTCCGGCGAAAAAGTAATGTTTGAGTTTGCCACAGCCTTGTCCAAGATCCCGAGCGAGGCTCAACGTGCCCTTTACGCAACTGAGTTGCTTGGTACAAAGTATGAAGACATCAAGGAACCAGTATTGGCCGCAGCTCGTGCTATCAATGAGCCAATTGAAGCCAGCAAGGAGCTGGAGAAGCAATTTACCGCAATGCGGGAAAACAACCCTATGACACCGATCAATAATGCAAGTCGCACCTTGGGCAAGACGCTCAAGACCATAGGGCAGGCAGTGATTACCGCAGTTACTCCAGCTTTCATTGAGCTCAACAAATGGGCATCCTCACCGGAAGGCCAGAAATCCATTGCCAGTTTTACCAAGAGTGTATCCGAGTTGTCGGGCGAACTCGCTAATGGATTATCTAAGGGCATCCAATGGGTGATTGAAAACTGGGATACCTTGTTACCCATCTTAAAAGGGGTGGGCATAGCGTTTTTAGCTGTCTATGGTGCAGCTAAAGGATTCAAAGTTATCCAAGCGGCCATACCATTTTTCAAAGGATTTTGGAAAGTCCTCAAAGTTTTATGGAGCGCCTTGAAGTGGGTAGGCAGTGCGCTGCTCTTTCTTGGTAAGGGATTCATCAAGATTCTCAAATGGGCAAAACCGTTTATACCTTGGATTGGTCGAGTAATCGGTGTGTTTGTTCGGTTTTTACCTGTGATTGGATGGGTAGTTACAGCGTTGACTGTGTTATGGGAGGCATGGAAGAACTGGGACATAATTAAAAAAGTACTTGTTGATGTCTGGGAAGGAGCAAAAGATATTGTTGCAAATGGAGTTAACGCAATATTAAAAAGCGTGAATTGGATGATTAGACAGCTCAATAAATTGAGTATACCTATCCCTGATATTCCAGGCGTATTGGAAGGTGGAGATTACGGATTCAATATTAAAGAAATAGGACTTGTCGAAACCCGAGAAATGCGTGATAACAACAAAAAAGCAGCTACAGTGCTACAGAGTACCACCTTTCCAGATCTCACGGCCGCATATGAGAAGAACAAGCACGCCAAAGGAATTTCAAACATTCCTTATGACAATTACAAAGCTACACTCCACAAAGGTGAAACCGTCTTGCCACGTGAAGAAGCGGAACTGATCCGAGGAATGGCGGCATCCGGAGGATCAGCAACGGCAGCTCCTGCATCAGCTCCAATCAATATTAATGTCACAGGTGACAACCACTATTCCAATGACATGGATGCCAAAAAAGTTGTACGTGTCATCAAAAAGGCCTTACAGGAGGAACTTAATCTTGGAGCACAGGGGGTGCAATTCGTTTGAGTCGTGAAATCTGGTTATCTTGGAATAACAACGCTGAGCGTTTGCGCCTCCCGGTCAACCCTCCAGATATCACCATCGGTAATGGCAGTCAGACAACGACAGTGGATGTGTCCGGGATCGGTGAGGTGGCAATAATTAATGATCCGGTTCTCAAGACGTTTGAGTTCAGCAGTTTTTTCCCGGCTACTTGGGGGCCATATTGCGATTATGATGATATTCCAAATCCTAAACAGGCGGTATCGATGCTTGAAAAGTGGAAGGCATCAGACAAACCAATCCGCTTTCTCGTGAGCGGAACCCCTTGGAATTTCGCTGCAACGGTTGAGGACTTTGTATACCGGGAAGAGGGCGGCGACGTTGAAACATTTTATTATGACTTGTCGCTCCGCGAATACAAGTTTGTCACGATCCGCAAGTTGGACACGATTAAGACGGCCGCCAACGGCAGTAAGAAGGTTACGACCAGTAGCACAGCTGCTCGTCCCAGCACGAAGACGACTCCAGCCAATTATAAGGTTAAAACCGGGGATAGCTTATGGAAGATCGCGCAAGCAAACGGAACAACCTGGCAGAAGCTTGCCGAGTTGAATAAAATCAAAGCGCCGTACTCTATTAAGCCAGGGCAGGTGATCAAGCTGAAATGATGGAACTGTATGTAGTTCGAAGCGATGGGACGTATGAACTACCGGTGCAAGATGTGCAAGGGTCTGGTCAAAAACTCAGAGCTCCCCGGACTCTTGTTGCTACTGTATTATCAACTACCAGAGGGATGCACCGTAAGCAGCCAGTGGATGTGGGGGATCAGCTGTTATTCAAATGGAAGGGGGAGGAATTGTTTCGAGGCACCGTTTTTACAAAAGAACGCGCCAAAAACGGGAGCCTGTCCCTTACGGCATACGACGACTTGGTGTATCTTACTAAGTCCGAAGACAAATATGTTTTCATAGGGAAAACGCTGGGCGAGATCGTCCGGCGTATTTGTACTGACTTTGGTATTCCGATCGGCAAACTTGCTGAAACTCCACATAAGCTTACCCGCATCTTGGAAGGCACATTGTTTGATATGATCCTGACGGCCATCTCACTCACGTACAAGCACACTCGCGTCAAATACTATCTGTATTCTGACAAGGGGAAACTCCACCTGACCAAACGCGTGGATCTCGCACGTAAATGGGTGATCGAAGACGGGGCGAATTTGATTGACTATTCATTTTCCCAATCTATCGAAGATATGTATACCCAGGTCAAATTAACTGGAACGTCCACGACAGAGATCACCACGAAGGTTAAAAAGGGCAAGAAGGAAGTTACGGCCAAGAAAAAGGTTAGTACAACACACAATGTTAAGGTAGATAGCCCAACAACCAAAAAGCGATACGGCACTATTCAATATTACGAAGAAGTGTCGGACAACTTGAACAAAGCGCAGCTGATGCAACGTGCAACATCGATCATGATGGAGAAAGGCAAGGTGGGTGAATCCTTTACCATTGATGCGCTTGGGATTGCATCGGTATTTGCGGGATCAGCAGTATACGTTATATCCAAGGAGCTCGGCGTAAGCCGGGCTTTTTACGTGGATGAGGATAGTCATTCATTCCACGGTAATGAACACACGATGTCATTAACACTGACCAAGACTGACGATCTACCGGATATTGACGTAACGGTTGAACCGGAAGAAAGCGATGCCGAAAAGGATAAGTCGAAAAAGAAAGATGGCAAGAAAAAGTCCAAAAAGGACGAGGACAAGGAGTTTGCGGAACAACTCCGCAAAGAAATATTGGGGTGATATACGATGTTGGACATTATCAAACAGGCTGCCGTTGCCGCCGTCCAAGCTGGCAGTCCTGTGCAACTGCTTGAAGCTACCGTGTTGACACCGCCACCTGCATTAAGCATCCAAATTGGATTGGACACCAAGAATCCCATACCAGCGGAACTGCTACAGGTTGCTGAACACTTAACCAATCATACGAGAAAAGTGGAACTCGAAGGTGATTTTGAGTTTGGTGGTGTTGTGCAGGAAGGTACGTTCAAAGGGGCTATGATCTTTACGGATGAATTGCAACCAGGCGAACGAGTAGTGGTCATGAGTGTACAAGGCGGCCAGTCTTTTTACATCGCGGGGAGGGCTGTAATTTATGGCGCTGACTCCTGATTTAAATATCCAAGTACCTGACCTGTTTACGTCTGAGATCCAGCCGACTAGGACATATTCATTCGACCCCGCAACGGGAGAGATTGGGCGGCCTATAGATGGCTTGGCTGCCATGAAGCAATTTGTAATTAAGGCAATCCGGACGATACGCTTCGAACACGTCATTTATCCGGATAGTTATGGGGCGGAGTCGGATACGGTGGTTGGATTGGGATCGAGCACAGCCTTTGTTGCATCTGAACTACCACGGGTTATCACTGAGGCGTTGATCTATGACGAGCGGATCAGCGAGGTGCGTGACTTTGACATTGAGCAACAGGGTGACAGTGCGACGGTTTCATTCACTGTTGTAACGATTGAAGGAGATCTGCGACTGACGGAGGTAGTCGGAAATGTATAACACAGAGGAATACGAGTACGAAGCCATCCTACAGCGGATGCTGGATCGGGTGCCGGATGACATTGATAAACGACCAGGCAGTATTATTTATGATGCTTTAGCGCCTGCAGCTGCCGAATTAACTCAAGCTTATATAGATTTATCTGCAGGTGATGACTTATACAATGTCGATACAGCCACAGATGAATACCTTACCCGAGGCACAGCTCAATGGGGTGTAAATCGAAAGCAAGCAACGTTTTCAGTTCGAAAAGGCACGTTCTTTGATTCAACCGGAGCAGGAATCGATGTGGCTATCGGAAGCCGTTTTTTTATTGAGGATATCAACTACACTGTCACAGAAAGGATCTCTCAGGGCGTATTTAAACTCACATCTGAAACATCAGGTGTAATGGGGAATAAGCCGTTTGGTGCACTGCTTCCTATGGAATACATCAACGATTTGGCAACAGCAATGTTAAGCGACATCCTGATTCCTGGGGAAGACGAAGAAACGGACGACCAGCTGCGTGAACGATTTTTCGTTGAAATCAACGAAAAACCATTTGGAGGAAATGTAGCTGATTATCGCCAGATGATTAGAGCATTGGATGGAGTTGGAGCGGTGCGGATCACTCCTGTTTGGCAGGGTGGTGGCTCAGTTAAAGCTACAATTATGGCAACGGGGCATGTACCGCCTTCAGCTGCGCTGATCGAGCAGTTACAGGAGCAAGTTGACCCTGTACTCTTTGCAGGGCAAGGACTTGGACTTGCTCCGATCGGACACACCGTTACATTGACTGGAGTTGACTGGATCACAATTAACATTACTACCACATTGGCACTAGATGACGATACGACAATCGGACAAGTGCAGCAGGACGTTGAAGAAGTAATCAATGCTTACCTTCTTGCCTTGCGTCAATCGTGGGAAGTTGATGCACCGTTGGTTATACGGGTTGCTCCACTCGAATCACGCATACTGACCGTTTCCGGTGTTGTCGATGTTAATAGTACGCAACTCAACGGATCTGCAACAAACATCACTCTGACAGTCGATCAAGTACCGCAAAAAGGGACGGTGACACTTAATGAGTAGGCTTTTAGAGTACCTACCTGATTACTATGTGGACAGTAAGCAAATGACATCCTTGCTGATGGCGCAGGAAATGGAGCTGGACAACATTGCTGCAGGAATCTTGCGCCAACGTGATGACATGTTCATTATGACGGCCAGCGCACAAGCAATCAGACGCAGGGAAAAAATGCTCCGTATTCAGGCTGATCCTGCGAAAGAATCCCTGGACTTTCGGCGTAAACGAATTATTAACAGGCAGTCTACTAAGCCACCTTTTACACAACGTTGGCTACAGGTTCAGCTTGATCGACTTATCGGCCCCGGGATGGCCGTTGTGTCGGTTAACCCGGCAGAGTTTTTGTTGATGGTCACGACAAACATAGAGAACGCCAACCTCTTTAAAGAGGTGCAGCACACCATCCAAACGGTCAAGCCAGCCAATATGGCGTACCAGCAAAATACATCTCTGCGGCATGGGATTGGCATTAAGCATACGACTGTCAAAAGGGATGTGTCCTGGAATTATAAGCTAGACGGAAGCTGGAAGCTTGGCGAAAAGCCATTCGCGGATTTAGGGCCGGAGGTGACACTGTAATGGATCAGGAAATTTTGAACGATTTGGCGATACATTTAAACTCTCGCATAACAAAAGTTGTACTGAATGGGGTTTATGAGATTACCAATTTCATTGTAAAAGAAGTTACTGCATCAACGGTGGCCCTTAACTTTTTGATCCCGGCAGCTGACGTGTCTCTGGTAACGCTGATCGAAGTCAAAGGAGACAATATTCGAATAAGTTCCAAGCCAGTCAACGTGCCGATCACGTCGGACAATCTTATGCTTGAAACTTTTGAAATAATAGAGGTGACGGATTAATGGCTAAAACTGATTGGACTATGGAAGACTTTGTTAAAGCACCTGATTTGAACGAGATCGGTGCAGAAATTAATACGATGAAAGATGAGTTCATCAAGAAGTCGATTGCTATCCCTGCAGGAGCAGATCTTAATACTTACATGACAGAGGGGAGCTATTATTGTCCAGCTAATGCAATAGTGGACACGTTATTAAATGTTCCCACAGCAGAAGCATTTCACTTAACAGTCGAGCCGCATGCGGGTGTATCGCAAACCCTGACCACCTTTCAGCCTGGAGACTTGGAAGTTTTCCAAAGAAACTATTATTTTGGATGGGGCCCGTGGAAGAAAGTGCCGACAAATGCGGAAGTATCCCAAGCAGAGACAAACGCCAAAAACGCAAGTTTACCACGTACTGGCGGAACATTGACGGGAAGAGTTGATTTTCAAACATGGGGTTCTTTCTCCGCTGATGCCGGGGGAGGCGTGCTTTATGGTAGTAACTGTTACTTAGACCCGAGCGGATCGCCCCGAACTTTTAGATATACCAACACTCATGTCAATTTAGGCGCAAGAGGTATATTCATGGTGTACCCCAGTTCTTCTACTGGGGTGATAGAAATATATGAGTTTGACACCGGGGCAGTAGCGTCAACTGCTGGAGCGGCTTTTACACCATCGCTTAAGCGTATTATCAATGCGGATGATTTAATTTTGCCTAATGACAACCCGACAAGTAATTTTCTTTCCAATTCATCGGGAATATTCGGCTTAAACGGTTGGACTAATGTTGGTGGATACCCAATATTGGCATCATCTAGCCCGGATGTGACTGGATTTTTCTATATTAATGATGCTGTACCATCGGGCCAATATGCCGTGCTGGATAGTGCTGTGATAAACGTATATCCCGGCAGTCAATACGACTTGCAAGCCATGTTTTTTAGTGTGGGGTCACCTTCTGGCACCGTTATCCAAATAGAAGTTAAAAACGAGTCTACTGGCGCGACTTTATTCAATTTAGCGGCAGACCCGCAAAAATGGTGGCACCGTAAAAAGACGAATTTCACGATGCCTCCTTTAGTCAGCCAGGTCAGGATAAGGCTCGTAGTTAGCAACGCTCCAAGTGGTCAAACAAAAGGGTTTGCACGGATTAGATTTAACCTCCGTAATTTGCCAAACAAAGATGTTCCGTATGACTTCACGGGCGACATGAACTATATCGCTGGTGAGTTGCAAGCGGTAAAGACATCTGGCGTTGACGCGAAGCAGGGCGTGGTTAACGCCATCAACGCCAAGGGTGGCAGTGCTTCGATGTCCGATACATGGGCGCAACTGGCGGCAAAAATACAGTCTATTCAGCAAGGCCAGTACCAAATGATCGATCCCGTCAGTAACATATCGTTCGCTGTACCAAGTTACTCGCAGGGACTTGTTATCATTTCTACATTTGCAACCTTTAGTGCTGGTACAAGATTAATATCCCTCATACCACAGACGGTAGAAAATACGTTATCCTATATAAGTTTGCTCAGTACATCAAGCTCGTCAAATGTGAGGTTTGCTTTAAGGGATTCAGGCGGCAACCTTTGGGATATAGGATTATCCGCGAATGGATCGTCAGATATACGTACCACTTTACTCTATAGCACTATCGATCTTGTTAACGGTATGCAAACATGCCAATACGCAAACTCATATTTACAGTATCCTACATCTGCTCGTGAGTGGGGTTATGCGAGGAGAAGTGCACCACCTGGTTTCAACAGCGGCGGGCCGCTGTCTCTCGTTTTGGCGGCAGACTCATTCCTTTCCTCGCCTACATCAGCGTCCAACAACTGTCAATTCAGGCATCGTATAAATTCGATGTAATATTCAAAATAAAGGGGCGTGGCGTTGTGAGCCGTGAAAGCTTTTACCGCATACTCATATTCGTCATGCTGGCATTGAAAGGGGTGATAAGAATCGTGGAATAGTTTTTGATTAACACGACCACAACGGGATCGTGTTTTTTTTATGTTTCAGAAAGACAAAGTCAATATATTAAATAGATCGGGGATATGAAGTGGAAAACGTGGGGAAATGGGCTTTAGCCGTTGGCAGCTGGATGCTGTCTTATTTTTTTGGAGGTTGGTCTGGAGTGTTAGGTGTATTGCTTGTATTTGTGATGCTGGATTATCTGACTGGTGTGGTAGCAGCCGGTTCAGTTGGGGGATTGAAAAGCAAAATCGGCCTTATCGGGATCGCCCGTAAGGTCTTTATTTTTGCCATGGTAGCGGTTGGCCACTTAGTGGATGGCATTCTGGGTGATGGCCATTTGTTCAGGGATACTGTCGCTTTTTTTTATATCGCGAATGAGCTGCTGTCTATTACTGAAAATGGTGGGAAGATGGGAGCGCCTATCCCGGCCGTGATCAAGCAGGCTATTGAAGTGTTGAAGGGCAAGGGTGGTAATGATAACGACAAAGGAGCTGGTACAGATGCAAGCGCGTAAACAAGGGAACGCACAAGGGATTGACGTATCACATCACAATGGATCTATTGACTTTAAAAGGGTGGCAGCGGACGGGATCTCCTTCGTATTTATCAAGGCCACACAGGGGAAGTCCTTCCGATCCAATAAGTTTCTCCAGTTTGTCCGGGATGCCAAAGCAGCAGGCTTGCTGATCGGCGCTTACCATTACGTGGATGATTCGGCGGGGAGTGTGGAAGCGGTCAAAGCTGAGGCAGCCAACTTCTATAAAGCCATCCAAGATGCTGGCGGGATCGGCGTATTTGACTTGCCCCCAGTGATGGATTATGAGTCTAATAAAAACGGGTACAGCAAAGCAACGATTACAGCCGTTGCTAAGACTTTCCTTGAAACGATTCACAACCTGACCGGAGTTAAACCGCTGGTGTATACATATCCGGCGTTTATCAGCAATTTTACAGGGTTGTCCTCTTATCCGCTTTGGATTGCACGTTATAGCACGCAAACGCCTGCTGATGCGTCTGGCTGGACTCGTTGGGACTTCTGGCAATACTCTGACGGTGCTGCAGGTGGATATCTTCCACGGGGCAACCGTAAGGTTGACGGAATCAGCGGCGCGGTGGATCTGAACGAGTTCGATGGTACGGTTGCCGACTTGAAAGCCAAGTATGCTAAGAAAAATGAACCTGTGAAGGAGGAGAAGCCAGTGACACAACAACGCGACATCAACATTGTCAGCCCATGGGCCGCATCTACGTGGGAAGAAGTTACAGCCAATGGTTACTATGATGGTACACGTCCTGGTGCGTTGATTACCCGTGAAGAATCTGCAGCAGTGATGAACCGACTCAGGAAAAATCTCCTGAAGCTGCTTGCCGGAATTAACGGTGATGTAG
The DNA here is from genome assembly GCF_050435065.1 of Paenibacillus sp. 4624. Taxonomy (NCBI): domain Bacteria; kingdom Bacillati; phylum Bacillota; class Bacilli; order Caryophanales; family Paenibacillaceae; genus Paenibacillus; species Paenibacillus sp. 4624. The sequence goes on along the minus strand of NZ_JBNDJR010000012.1, from coordinate 123,395 downwards.
CCGACCTGGATGAACGATTGAAGAAGATTGAAGCGGAAGGATAATTGTGGTAAAAGTTATTCAAATCCGAAAGCATCGGTAAAAAAACACTGCTGGCATAACGCTGGCAGTGTTTTTTGTTTACATATATAGTTTGATCACGCATCGCGTTTGGCTTTTGTTTGTCCGCAGCTCAGCTACGGCTTTGCGCCCCAGTAGACGTTTAACGATCCGGACCGCCTGATAATACTTATCTACCCCACTCACATAAATGTATGTGATGTCTTCTGAAGCATTGTATCTCCATGGTAATTGCATTCCCCAATCCAACCCTCCTATTACTTCTTGAAATTTTTAATCGACAGTGTTAAAGCGATGACTGAGATGACTAGCCCACCTAAAGCAATGCTCCATATAGCGATGTCCATCCTAAGCCCTCCTAGTGGAAATTTAATTGCCGTTTATGATAAGATTGGGGTGAGCAGGCGCTGTGTTAGCCGCCTACTCGGGAACTTTTAACGTTTGCGTGGTGCGCGTCGTTTGGTTCCTTTTTTCTTTTTCTTGCTCTTAGCAGTGGTACTTAGCATATTGACGATGGCAGTCGTCATGTTTGCGATAGCTGTTAGGAGCAAGACCCAATCCAATGTTTTCATTGCTGTTGTTCACCTCCTTATATATATAATACAACGAAATTCGTTGAATGTCAACGATAATCGTTGAATTATCTTCTATAAATGTGTATGATGTAATTGAGGTGATAAAGATGATTAGATTGAAGTTGAATGAACTTATGGATGAACGAGGGCTTAACCCTCGCCAGATAAGCAACATGACAGGAATCAGATGGAATACTGTATCTGATATGGCTGAGAATAAATCGAAGGCCTGGTCGCCTGAAAACTTGAATAAAATCATGATAGCATTGGAACTTTCAGAGATATCGCAATTGATTGAATACAAAAAAGGAACAGCTTAAGTATTATGGGCTGTTCCTTTTATTCATTTGGAACTACGAGGTAGGTATTAATGATCAAATTTGTGTAAAAAAATGTCGAATGTTAGATATTGGATTTTTTTGTGTGATATCATATTTGTATGTAATGGGATTTATTAGAATTGTTTAATCCTATACAAATAATACATATCATACGGAGGTTTATCTAAAATGAAAAAAGCTTTAGTAGCATTCACACTCACAGCTGCACTAGTAATTCCAAGCGCTTCTTTCGCTTCAGCAGAAAGTATTGTTCAGCCAGTTACAAGCAGTCAATCAGAAGTTCAAATTACTAATTTGGGTCAAAATGCAAATGATGCATTCTTCGCTTCCCAATCCTCAAAAGAGGTAATTCATAGAGGCGGTGATAATTATGTAATTTCCCCGATGTCAACTGATGGAGAGAGATTGTATTATTCATTCTCAGGACTTACTAATTATGTTTGGACTGATAGTAACTTACCTATTCATCGATCAGGTGCGATTAGCATAACTTTAGTTCAAACCTCTGGAAACTCTGATCAACTAGCCGGAGTTGAATACCAGTTTGCAACGAAAGATGGAACAAAAAAATCATCAGTCATTCGCGTAGTCGGAAATATTACTGATACAAACACTACAATTAATTTTTCTGATGTTCCTGCAGGAACATCAAAAAAACCAGTGTACTTACTTATAAAAAAAGTCTCTCCAGGTAAAGATTCAATCAGAGGCAATGGCACTACAAGTTAAAATCATTCAAAGAAGGGATGTTTCTATGAAAACAAAAAAAAAATTGGGACTAATGGTAGCAGCAACGGTCCTTGGAACAGTGGCAATAGTGGGATTCACACCTGATTTAATTAATGCATCATCTGAATCACAATTGGACACTAATCAAGCTCAGGTTACTGAAGAAGAATTGCCTGCTTCATTGAGAGCTGGGCATCCTGATGAGATTTATGTTAAAGATTACGGGGTCTTTGTGAAGGTAGATCCAACAGAAATTAGTTATCCAGACGAAAATGTGGTGGATAATGAATTAAAAGTTACCAGTGAAACTACTGCAATAGTCGCTTATGATGCAGCTTATGTTAAAACAAGAGATTGGAAATAACAGACGCAATAAGTCTCAATATGACTAGCGTAAGGAGGAAAAGTCTCCTTACGCTTTTTTATGTTTTTATTTCCATTGAATAACGAACACACATTCGCATATAATAACAAAAAGCAAACAAACGTTCTTGTTGGAGGGATGAACATGCCAGTGAAATACTTGGGTTGGTTAGTAGAGATCATATATGAGGATCAAAGCGGGAAGATCACGAAGCGCCGCATCCAGATTAAAAGTATTCGGTCCGGAATGATCAAAGCTGATGATTTGTTGTCTGGTCAGCCACGAACATTTAAGGAATCGGGTTTACTGGCATGGCAACCCATTAAAACAGGGGAAGGGGCATAATCATATTGACTGATTACCAGCGCAAAGTGCTTCGGATTTTGTATAACTTTAAGAGCGGCCGCCGCCGTTTTCCCACTGTGCATGAGCTGACAGTCAAGACGGGTAAATATAAAGCCGATGTCATGGCTGCTTTGGACTTTCTCGTGTCTTCAAATTACATACAATGGGATGACAAGTCTGATACGGCCAACATCGTGATTCTGGAAGGTTGGGAGCGGGAATCTGAGAAGCCACAGCTTCCTGCCTCACCACAGACGATTAAGCCAGCTAATACGGACTACTGGACACAATATTGAGGGGGAATGAACTGTGGCAAGCAAATTGACAGGGAACGGAGTTTTCGAGGGATCACGCATAATACTTCCCGAGCATCGAGATGCGTATCTTCAGGCGATGAGTGTGCAAGAAAGAAGAGGGAAACCGGTCTTGGATGAACAGGAAATGCAGCTCATTGAAGAAGCTATATTTGAATCATACCAGGAACGCCATTCCGTTACGCTTACGGTATTCAATCCTTTTGACGATGAAGAGATAAGGGGTGTCGTGGCATCGATCGACAGGCAAAACAGGAGAGTCAAGCTTGTGCGCGGCGAAGAGGATTATAGTTGGATTCAAATCGAAGAGATTATAAAATCGGGCATATAAATAGGAAGAGACCGGGTAACTAAACCCGGTCTTTTTGTCGTACATATACAATTTCTTTACCTTGATCAATGAATTCCTTCTCAATATTAATTAGTTGATCCACATTTCGTGAAATGCGGGAAGGATCTAGGGCAACCAGTTTGTTAATCCCGCTATGTACCATGTATCCGAGGGCATCTGCCAATGTTGCCTTGCTATGTTCATTTGATCCATGAACCTCGTAAAATTTATCTACGCTTAATCCTTCGTTCTTAGCAAAGTCCACAATCGCGTTTTTTTGTGATTCTACTGTTTGTTCAACAGTCGCTACCCTGGCATAAGCAATATATTTTTCAGACATATGTACACCCCTTCATTATGAATGGATTCGATTTAATCGACCTTATTATATCATTTATTTTCCATCTGAAAGAAGTGCGGGATATTAAGTACCAAGTGGGGGTCGATGCCCCTCGCCTCCATTAGAGTCAAGTCAAAAACCATCAACCAGCGTTCTGGTTGGTGGTTTTTCTGTTTATGATATAATAAGCATAAATTTAGATTGGGGGATTCAAGATGTTTGAAACTCGAGAACAGCTCCAAGAAATCTTAAAAAAAGCCAATCAACATGCGCGGAAACAAGCTAAAGAATCAGGTGCCTCTATTTATTATATAAAGAACAACAAACGCGTCCGTGAGGATGCTGAAGGCAATAAATTCGAAATTATATTTGATGCTACCGGGAACCGCCAGGAGTTTGAATATCATGAGTGAAGCCAGACCAGTTATGATTGTGTTTGCGGGTACCAACGGAGCAGGGAAAAGTACACTTAGCATGCAAATGAGAGAGTGGCTCGGTGAACTGGTTGACCCGGATCAAATTGCAAGAGAGTTGAAGCCAGAGAATCCGCGCAGTGCTGACCTATCTGCTGGTAGGGAAGCTGTAAAAAGGATCCGATCTCTCATTAAAAGTGGTGTAAACTTCGCTATTGAAACGACATTGTCCGGATCATTTATTTTAAAACATATGAAAATTGCAAAAGAAAACAGTTACGAAATTGTTGTTTACTATATCGGCCTTGAGGATGTTCAAATGCATATAGATCGAGTTGCATCTCGGGTTGAGCAAGGTGGACATTGGATTGCAGAAGAAGACATTCGTTATCGATATGGTCAGTCATTGAAGAACCTTATACCGGCTCTGGCCATTGCAGATCAGGTAATCATTATTGATAATACATACGAGCCTTTAATTGTTGCGGAAATCAGACAGGGTAATTTGATCTATTGTGTTGAGTCCATACCCGCATGGGCTAATCCTGTTCTTAAGGATTACTGATACTTGGGTGACATCAAAATTGTGACTACACCCGTAGAAGCTTATGTGTCGTTATCTTCGGACAGGGGTGCGGTTCCCATCACCTCCATTAGAGTCAAAAAACCATCAATCAGTGTCTGATTGATGGTTTTTCTGTAGATTGGCGAAGTACATTAAAATATAAAGAAAGGAGCCCTAATTATGCTTATACGATATTAAAGGTGCAGGCAGTTCATTATTCATAAGTATTCTGATTTATCTATTAACGGTCCCAATCTACAAAGAGTATCTCACATCTCAACTGGGAGTGATCGCTTTATACGTTTATGTTAGTTGTATATTGGGGATCATCTTATACTCAATTCTTGTTAAGTATAGAAAACAGACAAACTATATATTTTGTTTCTTGTTATATATCCTATTAGGAGGTTTGGCATCTATAGCATACTGGCCCCTATTTTTCATTTTTATAGCAGGTTCATTGGTGTTTTATTTAGTTCAATTAGTACAAAAAAGTAAATTACCTATAGTGTTGTCCATATTGGGGCCGATATCCTTAATTAAATCCCTTCTCCTAATCTAATAAAAAAGGTGTAGGCTACTCTTCTTCAGTCCAAGAGGTCAATCCATTCTATCTCGAATTCGATAAAACTGGTGAACAAAAATACTACATAAAGGAGTTAACCCCAAATGACTGAAAAACACTGGCTTGTCGTGCAATATCCGCTAAAGAGTGCCAATGGCAGCAAACGTGATCAGTGGTTGAAGGAAAAGGTCATGGAGTATCTTGAAACTGCTCTAACCCAGCATGAACTGGGGGAAGTGGATGGATGCGACATGGGGAGTAGCGTTGCTGATCCGAAGAAATATGTGATGAACATCTTCTGCGCGGTGACGGATGAAGAGCGGGGCATTGCATTGGTCAAAAAAGTAATTCGAGAGAGCAGGCTGGATTACACCCGCATCCTCATTGCAACCATGCCTTACGGCACAGAAGGCAGCTACACGCTGAAATTTGCCTCCAAAAAGGGTGTTACTGAGTTTTCGCTATAATCTCAACTACGTATTCAATATGGGCGATCTTCACGTCTTACAGTGGAGGTCGTTTTTTTATGCCGAGTAAGTCACGTTCATTTTGGGTTCAGCATTTTTCGACCTAACGCCCAACCTCTCTACCATACAAACCAGCACAAAGCGATAAAAGGTGTTGAGGCTCTTCCAGATGCAGGCATATAATATACAATTGTATGCGAACCGTGGGAGCGTACACACTCTCCCGGAAATCTGAGAAGAATGGAGGGTCCTGTATTGAGCAGGAAGTTAAATCTGATGTTACGTCTGAGAGAGTTTATGCAACGTAAGCCCAAAACACTCGCCTTTAAAATTCCCTTTGCGTACTTTGTTATTATTCTGCTAACGGTGGCGTTTAGTGCGCTGGTGCTGAACCGTATTTCGGAGAATGACGCGCAACAGAAGATCAATGAAGCGTCTTTGCAGACGATTACGTCGATCCAGACTAATGTCAATCTGATGATCGAGAATGTGAACAATTATTCGAAAATGATTTTCTCCGATCCGAACCTGCAGAACCTGCTAAGGCAAGGCAATGTATATTCTAATTTGCAGATGCAATCCAAGGTTAGTTCCTATTTAACCAACCTTATGCAAGCGGTTCCAATTATTGATTCGGTCTACATTTACGACAACTCGGGACACCGTTTTTCGGTGGGCACACAGCAGTGGCCAGCTTTTCTCGAAGCGAATGTAAAGGATGCACCGTGGTATGAGCAAGCTCTGAATTACAAAGGGCGGTACCTGCTAAGGCTGAATGGCGGTGACAGCAACGAAAAGGAAGCCGGAGCCGGAGCGGTGGCAGAGAATATTAACAACACTGTATACACACGGGCAGATGTAAAAGAAAATAAACGTCAGAACTCTCCTAATCATGAATTTGTTAACAAAGTGACGAGCAAGAACTCGAACAATAATGATCAAGGCTATGAGCAACTCAATAGAGAAATTCATGAAAACGAAAACACTAGCAACATGGACAGCAAAAATACCAACGATATAACCCATAGTCAAAATGTCGGCAGGCCCCCGGCCAACGGTAGAAGTTTAGAAATGGAGACGGAGAAGGACACGGGACAGGGGAAGAAAAAAGAAAATGAGAAAGAAAAAGTGGTCTCTTTTATTCGTCTAATGCGCGACCTGGATGATACCTCTCCACTCGGCTTTCTGGTCATGAACATCAAAGAGAAATCCATTGCGCAGGCTTACGCTAATCTACCGGCATCTGATTCATTTCAGGTAGCCATTCTGGACGAGCATCAGCAGATTATCACATCGAATGCAGCTTCTACAGCTTCTTCTTCAACATCTCTGGCATACACAGCCTCATCAAAATCTACCGCACATATAGCAACTCAAGGATCTGCAGCATCCGAAGAGGTAATTACATCTGATGCATCCTCGTCCACAGCTCAGAAGCAGGCAAGTTTGCAAGACATTTTAGAGGCCAATCAAGCGAAGTTAAAGCAGGCATTTCAGGAAGAGCCTTCAGGCGTTCTGACTCTACATTCCGGAGGACAAGATTACGCGGTGACCTACCGCTCGGCAGGTGAAGACCAGTGGAAATACATCAGCATGAGTCCATATCGTGCAACAGATACCCGCAACACATCTCTGGTTCTGCTTGCTTTCATGTTGCTGGCGGTGAATGGATCTGTCTTTTTTATCAGTTCTTTTATTATCTCTCGTAGCGTCATTAAGCCGATTCATAAGTTACTCCGATCCATGCAAAAAGCACCCAGTGGCAACTTCCGCAAAGTTAAAGTGGAGCTGAACAGTTACGAATTTGAACAACTGTACAGTGGCTACAACCAGATGATTGAGCAGATCGAGCAGATGCTGAGTCGCATTATTCAGGAGCAGCAGACGATCCGCCGAGCGGAGTTGAACACGCTCCAAGCACAGATCAAACCGCATTTTCTGTACAACACACTCGACTCGATTACTTCTCTGGCGATGTCGGGTATGAACGATAAAGTGTGCGAGATGCTGGAGGCACTCGGGAGTTATTATCGGCTGAGTGTGAGCAAAGGCAATGAGGTCATCACACTACGCGAAGAGGTTGAGATTGTACGTCATTATCTGACCATCCAGCAGGTGCGTTATCCGGGTGTATTTGAGGTACGGTACGATATCGATCCGGACTGTGAGCAGGTGCTAATTCCAAAACTCGTACTCCAACCCCTGGTGGAAAATTCACTCTATCATGGTATTCGCGCCAAAGGCAGCTCAGGTATTATACGTATTCAGGCGCAGCAAACGGGAGACAGCGTTACTCTAACACTTACGGACGATGGAGCGGGTATGTCCGAGGATCAAATGCAGCAGATCCAGCGCACAGAAAAGCACAAATTCTTAAGGCCTGTGCATGATCAGTCAGAGTCTAACTCCAATGTGAATGCAAGCTTTGGTCTGTGGGGAACGATGGAGCGGCTGCGTATATTTTATGATCGTGAAGATGTGTTGAATCTTGAAAGTGTGCCTGGAAAAGGAACCAGCATAACCATTACGATCCCGAAGGGAGACGTTGGATCATGGAACCGTTAAAAGTACTCCTCGTGGATGACGAGTATCTCATCCGAAATCTACTACGTATGCGCATCGATTGGCAGGTACAAGGCATGCAAATCGTTGGCGAAGCCTGCGATGCGGCAGAAGCCTTAGAGCAGGTTGAGTTGCTACATCCGGATATTGTATTTACGGATATTTATATGCCCAAGATGGATGGCATTGAGCTGAGCGGTCTCATCTTGAAGCGTTACCCGAACATCAAAATTGTGGTGGTGACGGGACATGATGAATTTGAATATGCACGTCAGAGTGTGAAGCTGGGCATATCCGATTTTATTTTGAAACCCATTCGAGCTACTGAATTATTACAGGTTACCACCAAGCTGCGAGCGGCTATCGAGCAGGAGAGAGGAAGGGAATATGAGCTGAGCAAGCTACGAGAGGAGATGAAGCGCAGTCTGCCGTACCTCAAGGAACGTTTTGTGAATCAGTGGTTGCAGGGGATTTTACATGAGGAAGAGGTGCGGGAACAGTTGCATTTCTACCGCATTCCAATCGCTGCGGACAACCCGCAGTCTCGACTAGCCATCATCGAGGTACAGGCCGCGTTATCTTCACAAGCGGAGACTTCTACAGAGGAAGCTCAGATCCTGATGCGTATGGATAGTTTGAAGCACGTACAGGCCTACTACCAGCACGATTTATACAAAATAATTGTCATGGACACACACAATCGTATTGTCATCCTTGCGACCGACCCTGATGCCAAGCTAACCGAGCAGGCCGAGCAGCTTCTGGGAGAACTGCGATGTCTGCTTAAAGTTGACGGTTCCGAGGCAGACGTAACGATCGGGATTGGACAGCTGTACTCTGGGTGGGAGAGTGTCTGTATTGCTTACCGTGAAGCATGTCGTGCTCTGGATTACCAGACGTTTGTGGGGAAAAACCAGGTCATCTGCTTCGAGGATCTCGTGATCGAAAGCGATAAACGCAGTCAGCCGTATCGCTCGGATAAAGGGCTTCTAGAGCAGCTGCAATTCTGCATTAGCATTGGTGCGGAAGAGGAGGCTGTGTCGTTACTTAAACAGATCCTTGCTGCCCCATTCTCCAATACAGCTCAGTTCCGCATGGCGGCTATGGATGTAATTACCGAATGCCAACGTGCCGCCATGGAGCAGCAGCTTGAGGGTGAACAGGTATTTAACCAGGAAGCTGTTGCCATGATGCTGATGGCAGAGCATTTACCGGACTTGAGAGCGATGCTGGAGCAACATGTCCGGGCCATATCGGGTGTGATTAAAGCCAAACGGCAAGCGAAGGAAGTCAATTTAACCGATCAGGTCAAGGCGTACCTGGAAGAGCAGATGAGCAATGCAGAGGTGGGGCTGTCGAGTACAGCCGCGGCTTTTTACGTAAGTCCGGGTCACTTGGGGCGTTTGATGAAAAAAGAAACCGGGCAGACGTTTGTCGAATATTTAACGCAGCTTCGTATGAAGAAGGCCGAATCATTGCTGAAGCAGACTGATTTGAAAGGGTATGAGATCGGGGAGCAGGTAGGCATCCCGGACCCGCATTACTTCAGCGTGTTATTCAAAAAACAGTTCGGCCGCTCCATGAACGAATACCGGAACGTCCGAAATTAACGCTATATCTCAAAATGGTCGCGCTTTCAATTGTGTTCGAATATTACAAGTCGATGCCTGTTTTCTAAATGGAGCACAGTGCGAACTGCTACTAAAATATGGATATATAGTTGAATTACTTTTTACACATAAACGGAGAGGACAGAAAAAACCTGAAGAAGCGGAGCCAAAGCTTTCTGAAAGAAAGCTGCATCGAAAGCATACACTTCGCCTTTATCACGGGATTTTACCCTTTCAGAAGGGGATCAAAAAATCCGGGGATAACAGCGATCGGAAGGTTATTCTGTCATCGGAGTGTACGTGTAAATACCTGAGTTCTACTATGTATAGAACCAACAAAAAGATCAGGGAGGTCATATGATGAAAGCGCTATTAAAGAAATCGTTAAGCCTATTTCTGGCTCTGGGACTTGCGGGTAGTCTGGCGGCATGTTCATCCGATTCGTCCGGCGGAGCACAGGGGGAAAGCAATGGCAAGATCAAGCTGACGCTGTGGGATCAATCGGTTGGTACAACAGACCCGTCAGCCAAACTGCTGCCTGAGATTGTGGAGAAATGGAACAGCGAGCATCCCGACATCCAGGTTGAACGTACAGGCACAACAGGCGAACAATATAAAACGAAAGTAAAAACATCCATTGCAGCCGGTGAGTCACCAGACTTGTTCTATGGAATGGGCGGGGGCAGTTTCATGCAGCCATATATTAAATCCGGTAACGTACTGGAGATTACAAGTTATCTGACGGACGATATCAAGGAACGTATGGGTCCCGGGATGGCAGAAGCGATCAATATGGATGGTAAAATCTACACGCTGCCTGTGTACACACACATTGCCAACCTTTACGTGAATACAGAACTGTTCGAGCAGGCGGGTGCCAAAATCCCGACTACATATAACGAGCTGCTGGATGCTGTCACCAAACTAAAAGCGGCAGGAATTACCCCGGCTGTGATTGGTGAGAAAGACCGCTGGCCGGGCATGTACTGGTATGACATGATTGCGATGCGCCAAGCGGGGAATGCGGCGGTGATCGAGGCGTTCAAAGATCCGTCCAAGTGGGATTCACCGGACTTTGTCGCGGCGGCTACCAAGATGCAGCAGCTGGCACAAGCCGGAGCATTCAACAGCAGTATGTTCAGTATGAGTTATGACGAGATGCTTGGGGCGTTTAATGCGGGCAAAGGAGCGATGATGTTCCAAGCCAACTGGGTGAATGCAGGCATTGAAGACCCGTCTTCCTCGGCAGTCAAAGGCAAAGTGAAGGTGATTCCGTTCCCGGTATTTGAGGATGGCAAAGGCACCAGCACTGAAATCTTCGGCGGAGCAGTCGACGGTTTCTACATCAGCCAGACGACCAAACATCCGAAGGAAGCTACGGAATTCCTCATGTATCTGAGCGAGCAGCTCGGCACACAAGGTTTCCTGGCGGGAGCGGGACTGCCAAGCTGGAAAACCGATTCACTCGACACCTCCAGCTTGTCTTCACTCGATCTGTCCGCGGCGGACATTATGAAAACGGCCACCTCGTTTATCGCCTGGTGGGATAACATTCTGCCAGCCGAGTCTGCGGAAGCACACAAAAATCTGATCGCACAGCTGCTGGCCGGTGATGTAACGCCAGAGGAGTTTTGCAAACAGATGGCGCAGCTGAAACCAACAGAGCTAAGTCTATAGGTTAAACAGGCAAGCAAGTATAGGCTTATGCTACGTGCGCGTTCATATACACTTGTAAACTAGCTCTCTCTGCCACCTTCTATATAAATTGAACTATTCATTTACACTTGAACGGAGAGGTCAGAAAAAATCTGGGGATAACAGCGATTGTAAGGTTATTCTGTCATCGGAGTGGAATGTGTAAAATCTTTAGTTCAACTTATATATTAATCAAAAATAATGCCCAAACGAGGCGTGATCCGGGAGTTTCCGGTCACGCCTTTGAGAGGAGAAGAGTCATGAACTCTGTATTTTCCAATAAAGGTACGATTGCCGTTTTTGTATTACCTACAATGATTCTATTCTGCGGCATTGTGCTGATTCCGATCTTTGTCTCCAGTTATTACAGTCTGCTCGATTGGAATGGCGTAGGGAAAGGGGCGTTTATCGGCCTGGACAACTATGTGGAGATGTTCAAGGATACCCGAGTGATCAATTCGATCAAAAACTCCCTGCTGTTCGCAGGTGCATCTGTGTTCATTCAGTTGCCAATCTCACTGGTGCTGGCGTTGATTCTGGCCTCTAACATAAAAGGGGAAGGCTTTTACCGAACCGTATATTTTATTCCTGTATTGATCTCTACGGTCGTTATTGCCCAGTTATGGTCGAAAATTTATAATGCCGATTACGGTCTGCTCAACGTGATGCTGCAAAACATCGGTTTGTCCAGCTGGGCGCAGGATTGGCTGGGTCAGAAGGAAACGGCTCTGACGGCTTCCTTCATTCCGACGCTCTGGCAGTACATGGGATACCATATGTTGCTCATGTATGCTGGGGCAAAATCCGTGTCCCAAGATGTATTGGAGGCGGCACGAATCGACGGTGCTTCCCGGATGCGTGTGGCGTGGTCTATCATGATTCCGCTGATGAAGCCGATTCTGAAGGTATGTCTTGTATTTTCGGTCATCGGGGCGTTTAAAGTGTTTGACCTGATCTATGTGCTGACAGGTGGCGGGCCATTTTACAGTACTGAGGTGCCCAGCACGCTGATGTACGCTACCATTTTTGACACGTTCCGGTACGGATACGGCAGCGCCATTTCCGTTTTTATTATCGTGGAATGTCTGGTGTGTACCATCCTTATTAATTCATTGTTCAAGACAGAGTAGAGGGAGGGAAGACGTATGAGTACGGTTAACAATATCATGTTGCAAAAAAAGCCCCAGCCTCGGCGCTCCCTCACCGGAGCTATCGGCAAAGTGCTACTGCAGGCGTTTCTGATCCTGATCGCCGTCATTCAGATTTATCCGCTGATCTGGCTGGCACTGTTTTCCCTGAAGGATAACAGTGAAATTTTCAGCGGTGACGTGGCAGGGCTGCCCAAAGCTTTTCTATGGAGCAACTACACCAAGGCACTGTCTGACGGGCATGTACTGAACTATTTTATGAATAGCGTGTTGGTCACGGCGGTCTCCATTATTCTGGTGTTAATCCTGTCCTCTATGACGGGATACGCGATCACAAGAATGAACTGGAAACTTAGCGGGCTAACGATGACGATGATACTCATGGGCATGATGGTGCCGATTCATGCGGCGCTACTGCCATTATTTATTATTTTGAAAAACCTGAGTCTGCTCAATAGCTACTGGGCCTTGATCATTCCCTATGTAGCCTTCGGCATTCCGATGGCGGTCTTCATCCTGGGTAGCTTTTTCAAAGGTATCCCGAGAGAGATGGAGGAGTCCGCCGTTATAGACGGATGCGGAATTTACCGCACGTTTTTCTCCATTATTTTGCCACTTGTAACTCCGGCGATCTCCACGGTAGCGATATTTACATTTTTGTCGTGCTGGAATGAGCTGATGTTTGCGGTCACGTTTATTAACAATACGGCGTATCAAACGCTGACGGTGGGCATGATGTCCATGGTTGGAACGTACATTACGCAGTGGGGCATCATTGGCGCGGGTCTAATGATTACGACAGTACCGACGGTTGTAATCTATCTGCTGCTGAACAAACAGGTACAGAAGAGCATGATTGCGGGTGCGATTAAAGGTTAGCTTTGTGACAGTGTGATTACTATATAAGTTCAACTTATATGGACTAGACCCCGGCTTACAGCCGTGGAATAATAAGGGAGAGTTGAACTGAGCAGTCCGAGAGGGGAATGGGGTTACATGATGGCGCAGTTAGTTGAGCAGGTATCTGTACAGGAAAAGGTTGTAGCTTTTACGTTTGATGATGGTCCGCATCCGGTGTATACCCATCAAGTGCTGGATATTTTCCGCCGTGCAGGCGGGCATGCGACATTTTTTATGATTGGCAAGGAGATGGAGGCATATCCGGAGATTGCGGCTCAGGTGCACCGTGAAGGGCATGAGATCGCCAATCATACATACACCCATCCGAACCTGACCGAAATTACGCTGGAAGAGGCAGGGGAGGAATTGCTGCAAGCAGAGCGCCTTGTTCAAGAAGTTACGGGCAATGCTGCCCGCAGCTTCCGTCCGCCTTATTTTGGCGTGAATGAGGACATTCTGGTTCTGGCTGCGGAGCGCGGCTACCGGACGATTGGTGCGGTGAACGGTGGTGCACAGGATTGGGACAATCCCGGGGTTGAACACATTTTGGAGCATACCCGTTCCGTGGTAGAACCCGGCAGTGTATTGATCTTCCATGATGGATACGGGGATCGTTCCCAGACCGTAGAGGCCGTGCGTGTGCTGGTGGAAGAACTGACGGCTGAGGGGTATCGGTTAGTTACGGTGAGCGAATTGTTAAGAATGGAATAGTGTCAGTCACAATCGGATAAAAAGCAGATCATAAACGAAAAATACTCCCCATACCATTGGACAGATCAGTCTCACACATCTGTAATGTATATGGGGAGTATTTTATTTTAATCTGTAATTGTTGCCCGCCTTTTATAATTCAATGTGCGTAACATCATCTTTTTAGGAGTCTACCAGTGTTAACAACTCGGATACGGCTGTTCGTGGCCTTGGGCGTCGAACCTTCGACTTGTCAAAGTAACCCATGTGTAGCGTGCCAACCACCTTTTGGCCTGGCTTTACACCAACAGCCTCCCGAAATACAGGGCTCCAGTTGTAATCATTTGTTTTCCAGACTACCCCAATATCGCGTTCCCAAGCGAGTAGCTGCAGATTCTGAATCAGAGCACTTGTGGCAGAGAGGGCTTCTTCCCATTCCTTCCATCGTGGTTCTTCGTCGATGAGCACGAGCAGGTGAACAGGAACTTCGGAACAGTAAGCTTGTTCTACTCGTTCGCCATATTGTTCACGTTTATCCGCTGGATATGTAGCAAGAACAGCATCCGAGAATTGCTTCCGTCCCTCGTTAACGAACATTAGGAAGCGCCATGGTTCCTTTCGGGAATGAAATGGTGCCCACACGGCAGCATCCAGCAACTCCATAATGAGTGATACAGGTACATTCTCACCCGTAAATTGATTAACGGTACGACGTTCACGAATCGTCTTTTCAATGAATTGATAGGATTCGGATTCCAATATATATTCCCTCCTAATTTTAAGCATACAAGCCTCTTAAGCACATTATGGTGATGTAACCAGTGCTTGCAACACATCATCAACTTTCTTGTTGTAGGCAATAGGCCCAAAGGTCATCCAGTGATCCATGCTGACCTCGTAGACATGGTTGTTTTTGACTGCGGGGAGTGATTTCCAGATGCTGCTGTTGATTAACTCCTGTGCCAGTTCTTTGCCGCCTTCATCGTAGGTAATAAACAGATGGTCTGCCTGAATCTCGGGGATGACTTCCAAAGAGACGACAGCCATACTGTTACCCTCGCCCCAAGCCAAATCTTTGGCAATCTGTGGGGGATTCAATCCCAGATCCGTATAGAGAACATTGCCCACATACCCTCCAGGTCCGCCATACAGCCGAATCTCCTTGTTACTGCGTATACGTACGAAACCTACGGTCTCATCCCCCAGAGCCGCTTGAAGCTTCGCCTTCGCATCCTGTACTTTGCTCTCATAGTCGCTCAGTACTTTTTGCGCTTCCGTCTGTTTGCCGGTCAGTTCACCAATGGTAACCATTGTTTCTCTCCATTGATCGGGAGCCTCTGGTCCAAACACATAGGTCGGTGCGATACTAGAAAATTTGTCGTAATTTCCATCATTCGCATAGGTGGGGAAAGCAAGCAAGATCAAATCAGGTCTAGCCGAGAGCATAGCCTCAAAATCGAGCGCACTCGTATCTACTTTAGGTAGATCCCCGATTTCGGATTGCAAATATTTTAGTGAAAATGATCCGATAACGGTCTGTGTCACGGGTTTGATCCCCAAGGCTGTCAGGTAGTCCTCCAAATATAAACCTGCAATTCGCTCGGGATGTGCAGGGACCTCAGCACTCCCGAAGTTATGCTTGAATGTATTCACCTGAGCTTGATCTGCTTCTGTATTTGTTGCTTGCGTTTCGGCAGATGCTGTTGTTGTTTGATCTGTAGCAGAACCAGTCGAATTTGAATTACCACACGCAGTTAGAGCTGCCAGCATAAATATCAGAAAGCATAGCAGTATGTGGTGACGTATGTTGCTCATGTTGCATCCTCCAATTTGATAAAGATTATCATTCTCATATAAATCTTATCATGAGCATTGAAGTAGTCACCATACAGGATTGTTAGATTTCATTTATGAGATTGTCCGTTCTGATTCGGTTAGCGTTACTCTAAGGTAGATTTTTTAAGCTTGCGGATGGATTCTAATAGATGTTTTATTTTCTGTTCATGAGCAATGAGTCCAAATGTCATCCAGATATCTGTTGTTCCCCTGTACACCTGATTGTGCTTTACCGCACGAAGTACATTCCAATGATCACTCTGATGCAACTTCTGAGCTTGCTCAATCTGAGCATCATCCACAATCACAAGCAAATGATCTGCGTCAAGCTGACTTAAAGTCTCTGGCCTGATGGGAATAACTGAGTTTGAGCCGGTACGCGACCATTCTTTTAGGAGGGGAGGCATCGTTAAGCCCAAGTCCTCGTAAAGAACAGAACCGGTGTAACCCTCTGAACCTCCATATAAACATAACCCCTCTCTGAAATGAAAACGGAGTAGTGCTACGGTCTCTCCTCCAAGAAGATCTGCAAGTTCCCGTTTTGCCTGCAACGTTTTTTCATCATAACGTTTGATGGCTTGAATAGCTTCCTGCTCTCGATGAACCAGACTCGCGATACTCATCAGAGTGGATCTCCAGTTTACCCCTGCTCGTTGAAACACGTAGGTAGGTGCGATTTCAGCAAACTGCTCATACCGTCCATCGGCGGCAAAATCGGGGAATCCTAGCAAGATCATATCCGGACGCATGCTCCGAAGGAGGCCGAAATCCATCTGGCTAACATCCAGTTGTTGCACTCCACCCAAAAATCCAGATAAGTATCTCTGGGAGTAACCAGAACGAGTATATTGAACCATCGGTTGGATACCCAGCACTGTCAAATAATCTTCCAGGAAAAGGCCAATCAACCGCTGCGGCTTCTTTGCTCCATATTCAATGAGTGAGAATGAAGGACACAGATAAGAAGTGTATAACAACGAACTGGCGATGCCCTGTTCATGATTGCGTTGCACGTAGGCTGAAGGCGATAAGCCAACCACTTGTTTAAACCGTGTACTGAAATAGTACTGATTACTGAATCCTACGGCCTGAGCAATATCACGTATCGGGTTTTCAGAAGTAACGAGCATTTGTTTGGCGTGCTTAATTCGAATTTCAGCCAGCATATCCATGGGACTTTTACCTGTTTCTTTACGAAATAGAGAAGAATAATATCCTGGACTCATGTCAGCAATTAGAGCAAGCTGCTCTCGGGTCAGTTCCTGATCGTATTGCTGTTCCATATAGAGAATGGATCGTTGAATTGCCGGGTTGATGATGGGCGGTGTTGTTTCCATACCTCCTGCTTGCTCCCAGACATGATCCAGAAGATCAAGGAAAAGCCGTTGTCTCTGAAATTCCTGATGATCATCTGCTGGCCCACGCTGCGCATACAGCCGATCTAACATTTCACTAATCTGCGGCTGCTTGTACCAGTTAATTTCTCCTTCAAACGGAAAGATAGCCGGTACTCGTCGTAGCTGCCCTTTGGCATGGTAGGCTTCCAGAATACGTATCCCATCGAAGGTAATCTCATAACCTTGTAGAGGGGAAGCATCCTTTTCCGGGTAAAGTGTATATGTAGACCCTGGTGAGAACAGGAAGCAACTGCCTGGGCGGATAGCGTAGGGCGGATGTCCATTCCAATTAATTGTGCCTCGCCCTGAGTTGATGTAAATGAGCGTATGGCTGTCATAGCGAGAGTTATGGATTTCCTGCCCGTAGAGCTGTCTAATATGCAAGAGGGCAAAAACCAAAGATGATGGGCCATTTGCTGTAGTTGAGTTCATCACCGAATCCCATTCCTTTCAGTTTCTTTAAAGAGAGGATCATTTTACTTCACACTATAATCTACTCTATAATAGTATGCTAGACTAGACTGCGTCAGGAGGAAACTATGGATTTTATCAGAAACCAGTTAGAGGAACTCGGTATGACTGAACCCTCCATCGGGTATGTTTCGAATGTAATTATGATTATTTTTATTGCGCTGATCTCAATGATTGCCAACTATATTGCTAAACGAATTGTACTTAAAACCGTGCATCGGATTGTGAGCCATAACCGGTTCAAATGGGGGCATATCGTTGTTCAGAAAAAGCTGTTCCAGCGACTATCTCATCTCGTTCCCGCAATTATTATCTATTACACGGCTTATATTTTCCCAAGTTATCAGGGTTTGATTGAAAAAGCAGCCATGACCTACATGATTGTCATCATGATTACGGTACTGAATGCGTTGCTTAACGTGTTTGATGATATCTATCGTACTTATGAAGTGTCTAAAATCCGCCCGATCAAGAGTTATATTCAGGTAGCTAAAATTGTGCTGTTTATCATTGGCGGTATTATCGTCATTTCCAGTCTGGTCGGACAGAATCCGTTAATCATCCTCAGTGGATTGGGTGCGTTATCAGCAGTAATGATGCTCATCTTCAAAGATTCTATTCTGGGTCTGGTCGCAGGTGTGCAACTGTCGTCCAATGATATGGTGCGAGTAGGCGACTGGATTGAGATGCCGAAATACAATGCGGACGGCGATGTGATCGACATTACGCTGAACACGGTGAAGGTCATGAATTTTGATAAGACGATCACCATGATTCCGAGTTATGCGCTGATCTCTGACTCGTTCCGAAACTGGAGAGGCATGCAAGTGTCCGGCGGTAGACGAATTAAGCGGAGCATTTTTATCGATATCAGCAGTATCCGTTTTTGTGACGAAGAGATGGTGGCTGAGTTCGAAAAAATCCACTATCTAACCGATTATGTAACGTCGAAATTAAAAGAAATAGAAGCGTACAACGTAGAGCATCAGGTGAATCGAGAAAGTAATGTGAATGGCAGACAACTCACTAACATCGGTGTGTTCCGTGAATATATTCATCAATATTTGCGACATCATCCGAAGATCAATAAGGATATGACGATGATTGTGAGACAGCTTGCTTCGGAGGATCGCGGACTACCTCTCGAAATTTATGCGTTCAGCAATGACACCAACTGGGCTGTGTATGAGAATGTGCAGGCGGATATTTTTGATCATATCTTCGCAGTCGCATCAACGTTCGGGCTGCGTGCCTTCCAGAATCCAACAGGGCATGACATTGTACAGCTCAAGGAAAATAAAGAATATGTGCGAGAATATTAATGAGGTATCCTATCCATCAAGTACTTTTATGGGAGTGACTCTCCAATTCTTGCATCGTTTCATGATATAACTCCAAATAGCTCCAGTATGTAGTTCCATATATTTTCTCTACGTAGCTCAGAAGATCATTATAAAAGCCATTGACCTCACAAGTTGATGGCTTTTTGTCTGTGATATAATAGGGCATATTTTGAAGACGTAGAATGATGCGAGGCAAGATTCGGGAACAGTTACAGGCAGGGGGAGATGTAAGTGAAGAGCTCTACGGAATGTAATGCTCATATTGAGCAGTGGTGTCGATCAGCCGTGCGGTTGCAATGTATTCGGTCTTATCGTGCACAACATGAGGCAGTTCCAGATCTGTCCGAGTTTGAAGCACATACGGGTTTTTTCTTTATTCTTACATATGGAGAGATCGGAGTGAGGGTGTCGGATGAATTTGTTCATTGCCGCTCACCTTACATTTTCCATGGAGGAGAGGAGAAGAATACGAGTTTTGAAGTGCCAGATCATCATCAGGAATGGGCCGGATATCTGGTTTTATATACAGCGTTGTCTGCATCATCAGAGGGTCATGAGAACTTGGCTCATTCTTATGGATTTGCACCAAACGCGATACTGCCGATTCAGGAAAAATGTGAAGCGATGGAACGGCACTGGAACAGCAATGAGCTTTTAGATCGGCTACAAGCCCAATCGATCTTTTTGCCATTGGTGTACGAGGTTTTGAGCCAAAAGCTACAGACACTTGTGAATACAGAGAGTACTAAACCCAACATCGTTACCGAGGCAATCCAATATATTCAAGCGCACTATAGGGAGTCCATTACAGCGGAGAAACTGGCAGGCAGATATCATTGCAGCACGAGTTATTTATCGCGTTTATTCCGCAACCAGATCGGACTGGGGCCAATCGAGTATCTGATTCATGAGCGTGTGCACCGGGCCAAGCAGCTACTGTTGAATTCGGATGCACGGATTCAGGATGTTGCAAGCAAGGTAGGCTATGCAGATGTATATTATTTCAGTCGATTATTCAAAAAACACACCGGTCGTTCCCCGCTTCAATTTCGCGCGGAACATCAGCAAGCCGCTCAGGTTCAGAATAATCCATTATGCCGTTTGGAATCGTCCATTGTCTCCCTTCCCTTTGATTCTCATAATGAGAATGAGTCTTATTATCAATGGAATGAGGAAGGGGATACATCCATGTTTCGATTTTCAAGACCTGCCTTTGGAGCCATGATGGTATTATGTACATCGTTGATTCTCAGTGCATGTCAGGCAAGCCATTCTACAGGAGGGACTGCGGCTCAAGAGTCCGCAAGCCAAACAGCTGCAACGACCGCATCAGACAGCACTGTCGCCGAAACGAGGATTTATAAACACTTAAAAGGCGAAACAGCCATCCCTGTGCATCCACAGCGTGTTGTCAGCTTCTTTCATCTGGGTGAGCTTATGGCACTTGGCGTGAAGCCAGTGGGCACAACGACATATATTCTGGATAATCCACATATCAGCGACAAGACGGGTATTACCGATGTTGGCGTTCCACCGGATGCAGAGAAAATTTTGTCGCTGGAGCCGGACTTGATCGTAACTACGGCTGCATTTGCTGAAGCTGTAGAGGGTGGATATGATGCGCTGAAGCAGATTGCGCCAACGATTGTGGTCGAGCAGTATAACGATCCCCTCAAAGATGTGGAGATGTTTGGCGATATTCTCGGAAAACAAGAAGAAGCGAAGCAATGGAAAGCCAATTTCACAGCCAAAATCGCTGAATATAAGGAAAAAATCAAACCTTATGTGAAAGCTGACGAAACGTTCTCCATATTAAACGTACGCCCAGATGCCGTGTTTGTATACGGAGATACCAATATGGGAGGCAACATTTTATACAAATACCTGGGTCTGAAACCAGCGGCGAAGGTTGATTCAGATGTAATCCATGGCGATACGTGGGAGATTTCCAGCGAGGTGATTCCCGATTATATCGGTGATCGTCTGTTCCTTGCGGTGAACAAGGGAGCGGAGAGCAAGCTCAAGGCTATGCAGAAGCTTATTGACGCTTCACCAGCAGGGAAATCGGGACATGTGTACTCGATTGATTTCGATCAATTCCTGCCAAGTGACCCTGTCGCGGTCGAGAAGCAGCTGGACATTATTACGGAATTATTGATTGAAAAAGCTCAATAAGTCTGGTTAGCCAGAATGTCATCCAGGCTACACATAGTTTACATTGATTCAAGCCGGCGTGAAGGGGTAGAATAACGAGAGAATGCTTTATATTTCCAGTCTTATTCAGGAAGGATTATACTACCTTTTGCAAAGGAGAGTTCTCGAATGAATCATATCCCGGAGTACACGTTGAATGATGGCTTGAAAGTGCCTGCGATTGGATTTGGTACGTACAGTTTGAAAGGGGAAGCAGGGGTTCAATCCATTGCGTCTGCGTTTGATGCAGGGTATCGCTTGATTGATACAGCGTACAATTATGAAAATGAAGCTACCGTTGGTAGAGCAATCAAACAAAGCTCCATCGCGAGAGAGGAACTGCTCATTACCTCCAAACTGCCGGGCAGATATCATGCCTATGACAAAGCGTTGGTCGCGATTCAGGAATCATTGTACAGAGCCGATCTGGACTATTATGACCTGTATCTGATCCACTGGCCTAATCCCAAGCAGGATATGTATGTAGAGGCATGGCAGGCTTTAATTGAAGCGAAAAAACGCGGGTACATCCGCTCCGTTGGTGTCAGCAACTTCCTGCCTGAGCACAATGAACGGCTGGTACAGGAGACGGGCGTCGCGCCAAGTCTGAATCAGATCGAACTGCATCCCTTCTTCGATCAAGCGAATCAGCGGGAGCAGGATGCAAAGCATGGCATTGTGAACGAATCCTGGAGTCCCATCGGACGTGGGAATGAAGCTTTACAGGATATTTTGAAGGACGAGAATATTGTCCGCATTGCAGAAACGCGCGGTAAAACGCCTACACAGATCATTCTGCGCTGGCATATCCAGCTTGGCTCTATTCCGATTCCTAAGGCAGGTTCCTTGCAGCATCAACAGGAGAATATTGATATTTTTGATTTCGAGCTGAACGCAGAGGAGATGCAGGTTATTGCCTCGTTTAATCATCCGGATGGACGGTTGTGGAACCAGGACCCGAGCGAGTATGAGGAATTTTGATAAGTTGGTGTGAGGAGAGGGCGATGAGGAGTGGCGGCTAATTGGTGGCTTGCACTGATTATTATGGTCATGGTCAATGGAGTTACAGCCTGGAGTCTATGGACGGGGGAACGAGTCCATCGAAAAGCAATAAAATGGTTTTTTGTTGTGGCCAATGTAATTGGATTAGGCCTAGCTATCTCTCAATTTTTTTGGATGGATTTCAGCTGAAATGCAAAGAAAGGGTTGCCTCCATGTCGGAATGACAGGAAGCAGCCCTTTCTTTAGCTATGATTATTGCTATTTTAGCTGCGGTTTATGAATAGGGTGGATCAGTTTGAAGCATGCGAAATACGGAACGTCAGAATCTCATATGGCTTGATGTCAAAAGCAATACGCGCGTTCTCCACACGGCACTCTGCTTCGATGTTCTCCAGCAAATCACATGCGTACGCTGTGATGCCTGTTCCTTCAGATAATTGCAGGGAAGCACGGCTGCGGCGGCCATGGGCTTCGTAGACGCGGATGATCATGTCATCGTTGTCCTCGGATTTTTTGATTACCTCAAGCACGACATTCTCCTGATCCACAGAAGCGAGCGACCATGTACCCGGCAATGTTCCGGTTTGTGAACTAATTTCCAGACCAACCAACGGACGGTTGAGATCATAAGCTGCCTGGATAACACGTCCCTCACGGAAATCACCCTGATGCGGATAGAGGGAGTAGGTGAACACATGTTGCTCTTTGTCGGCATTTTCATTCGGATAGGTTGCGCTCTTGATCAGGGACAGGCGCATCACCGAATTGTGAATGTCATATCCGTATTTGCAGTCATTCAGCAAGGCGGCCCCGTAGCCACTCTCCGCAAGATCTGCCCATTTCTGACCACATACCTCAAAACGAGCCTGATCCCAGCTTGTATTGCGGTGTGTTGCGCGTTCCACGTTACCGTACTGGATTTCATATACGGCTTTTTCACTCCAAATATCAAGTGGGAAGGCAACTTTAAGCAGCAAATGCTCCTGTTTCCAGTCTACGAAGGTGCGGAAGTCAATCCGCCGTGTATGTGCGTAGAAAATGATCGTTTGTTCAACGACAGAGTCCAGGAATTGTCTTTTTACTTCAAGCACGGAACGTACCGGGCCGCTTTCTACCCATTCCATCGACTGCAGGTTATTAATCTCCCACATATGTTGTTCATAATAATCGTCTATGTTCCATGCCTCATACTCCGCAGGACGATCCTCGAATACTTGCAGCACATTGCCGCGCTCACCGGATTGAAGCAGTTCACGCCCCTCCAGCTTGTCCCACACGGATATAAATTCAGCACTTTCATTCAGACGAATATCATACCAAGGGGTCTCGATGGATTGCTGCTCAGAATGCCACTGTGCAACCGATACACCTGCACTGCTACGTTCAGCGGCGGCATCTGGTGTGATGCGGAACGTTTTGTATCCTGCAGCAGGCACGTTCTCTGCGAGGAACACAAGGCCACCCTCTGGTGTGTTCTGGCTTGGTACAGGACGCTCTCCATCATACACCGTTACTTTATTCGCAAAAGTAGGCAGTTCCACCACGTCTGTCCGTGCAAAGCCGGTGCTGTTAAAAACAACGATGGCTTCGCCGTCCGACGTAATCTGGCTCACAATGCCGTTCAAGGCGCTGCTTTTCAACTCGTCGGTGACACGTAACACCTCTTCATACTGCTCCTGTGAATCGATGTATACTTGCTCAATGGAGCTGCCTGGCAGAATATCATGGAACTGATTCAGCATCGTTAGCTTCCAAGCGTGTTCCAATGCGTCGGTTGGGTAGGCAGCTTGTGCATCCGCTTGACGTTGAATCATGGAGAACAGCTCGGCATCGGACAGTGCAAATTCGCTGTGACGGTTATACTTTTTATTACGAGCCATAGACGTGTACGTACCGCGATGATATTCGAGATACAACTCTCCTGACCAGCGTGGGACTGAATGTACGCCGTCTAAATTCTGCTCTAACTTTTCAAAAAATTCACGCACAAATGTACGTTTTACCGTTGGTACGCCGGGAAGTCCTTTTTCAAGCCGTCTGCCGTGTTCCAGCATTTCCTCGGTTGGCCCACCTCCGCCGTCTCCGTAGCCGAAGCATTGCAATACATCGGTGTTGATGTTTTTGTTCTGGTATCGCTGCCAGGTGCCTTTCACTTGTGAAGCATTAAAACGTCCGTTGTATGTTGTCTCGAAACGGTGCTTTCCGAATTCCGGGTGTGGAATATAGTCTTTAGCCGTAATGAAATGTGTCAGAACCTCAGAACCGTCAATGCCTCTCCAGTACATCGTGTCGTTTGGAATCTGGTTGGTATCATTCCAGGCAATTTTGGTCGTCATAAAATAATCGATCCCGCTCTTGCGCATAATCTGCGGCATTGCTGCGCTGTAACCAAATACATCGGGCAGCCAGAGCACACGATTCTCAACGCCGAATTCTTCCTTGAAGAAACGTTTGCCGTAGATAATCTGGCGGATCATCGATTCGCCCGAGATCAGGTTACAATCGGCTTCCAGCCACATTGAACCTTCCGCTTCCCAGCGGCCTTCGGCAACTTTTTCTTTGATTTTCTCATATAAAGACGGGAAGTCTGCTTTCAGATATGCATAGAGCTGCGGCTGGGAGGACATGAAGGTGTACTCCGGAAATTTATCCATCAGATAGAGCACACTGGCGAAGCTGCGAATAACCTTTTCCCGTGTCTGATCCAGCGTCCACAGCCAGGCCACATCAATATGAGTGTGACCAATACAGTGAACGGTCGGGATATGATCACTATCGGGACGAGTTTCTCCATAGATGTGGTTTTTCAGATGCTCGCGTGCTTTCAGCACGGATGCGTGAAAAGATGCACTGTTTTCCTGGCGTAAATCGAGCAGATTTACAGCTTCGTTCAGCTGTTCGATCAATTTCAGACGCTCCAGATCATCCTCGCGCAGAAGGTCTGCCGCATCCAGTGCAGCCTTCAGGTCATAATACAAATTCGAGACAGGCTCATGATGCTCGGCAATATATACGTTCAGGAAAACATCGGCTGCGGACGTACTGCAATAGGCGTACAGCGCCAGTTCAAACTCTTCCCCTTTGACAGCGGAAGGCGTCAGGTCGATCTCGGTATGATTCACATCCAATCCGCAGATGAGTTCCCCGTTCAGGAACGCCAGAAACTGCGGGTTATCATAGTTCCAAATATCTGTAGCACCGGTAACGATGGCGCAGACGACCTTTTTTCCCTCGAGATGATCGGGAATGCGAATACGGGTTTTGAAGCAGCTGTGTACATCTTTGCCGCCCCAGCCGTCCCCTTTGCGGAACACGTTCCATGAAGAAGGGTCTTCATGCACGAGATCCCATGTATGGTATCCGCTCTCTTTATGATAAAGCTCGGGTATATATGTCTTTGACGTTAATCGTGCACTTTCCAAGTGTTTCACAATCGTTTGGATTCGAGTAGACAAGGAATTCAATTTCATATGTGTTTCCCACCTTGGTATTTAGTAAGTACAAGCTGTGAGGGTTACTTCAACAACAATAGACGCTTCAATATTGAAAACGCTGACATTTTAACTTTATCATATCAAATCAGAAATGATCGAAACTACGTAATGTATGCTGAAAATGCCGTATTTTTATTGCATTTCATGCTAAAATGAAGGTAGGAATGATTAGGGCGTGTCTTGAAACCTACTGAAGTGCATCTTTTACCCCCTTTTCGCCCCCTGCTGCGTCATTTCCCCTTGACGTGCCCCGGCACGCCTGCGGGAAACTTCCTTGCTTGGAACGAAAATTCGGCAAAATCTGCTTTCTTCAGCGTTTTCAGACACGCCCTAGGGAAGGAGCATGTCCATGACATCATCGGTTTTGGCATATGAAAAGGGATATGCGATCCATGTGAACCAGCCGGGGGATTCCCTTTATTATTACCTGGACTATGACGAGCGTTCGCATGATCTCAATATGGAGTTTCAGCATTTTCACGATTTTTATGAAATTTGCATTTTGCTGGATCGGACCGCTGCACATATTATTGAAGGCAGTTTATACGAGATGCACCCCTATGATATTGTGTTGCTTCGGCCTGCTCTGCTTCATAAAACCCAATATCCGAGGGGCTTGCCGACTAAACGGTTAATGATTAATTTTGCTATTCCTCGAAGTGTACCTGGACTTGAGAACGGTTACAGCGAGCTGTTTACGATATTTAATGCGCAGGTTCCCATTCTCCGCTTCTCGGAAGAACGGCGTAAGGAAGTTCTTGCGCCCCTTAACGACATTTTTGCAATATCACAGCAGTTATCTCCTATTCAATCGGTTGCTATTCATCATAAGTTTGTTGAGTTTCTATGTGGTCTTCATCGTTATGCGGCGGAGAATAGTTATGTACGTGAGGAAAAAGGATCATCCATGACCCAGCGAATGTATGCTATTGCATCCTATATTCACAGCCACTATCAGCAGGAGATGTCACTGGATGACGTGTCCAGACGATTTTATGTCAGTGCACATCATTTATCGCGCCAGTTCAACAAAGTCACAGGCTTCACGTTTACGGAATATGTGCAGATGACTCGGATTCGAAATGCCCAACAAATGCTGCTCCATTCGAGTGAGAAAATTACGGATATTGCTGCCCAATGTGGCTTCACCAGCTTTTCGCAGTTCAATCGCATTTTTAATAAGCAGAATGGAATGTCGCCTAGCGCCTATCGACGCAGCAGACCAGCACAGGATGAGCGTGAGATGGTACTTGTAGGGGAGGGATAGAGGATAAGGTGACTTAAAAAGTAGTAAGGAGCATTAAGCAAACCGCATCAGCCTAAGCAGGTATGAGTGAGAGTTAGATCGAGTGTCTGAAGTGTGAGGTATGAGCGAGATAATCGGAAACTTGGCACAAAATAGGAAGAGTCAACTGCCAAGTTAGGGAGTTGACTCTTCACCATATAGGGGAGTTAATTCATTTCAATACATAAAAAGTTTATTCTAAGACGTTGCAGCGAGCGTTAAAACTCCGTCATTCATTCGGTATACCTTATCGCAATAGGCAAGCATACGCTCATCATGCGTGACCATAATAGCCGCTTTTTGGCGTGATTTGACCTCTTGTGCCATGAGACTGACTACTTCGTGGGCTCGCTTGGTATCCAAACTTGCGGTGGGCTCGTCTGCCAGGATCAGGTTAGGATCATTCATTAGAGCACGAGCAATGGCTGTCCGCTGTTTCTCGCCGCCTGACAGTTCCTCTGGGAATTTTCGCAGCTTTTGTCCGAGCCCAAGCTCTTCCAGCAGCTTCGTGGCGAATTGCTGATCTTCCCTCCGGATCGTTCCAGACATTCTTTTGACAACGAGAAGTTGGTCGAGTACATGGAGATAAGGAACCAGATTGGATGATTGCATAATAAAGCCGATTTCTCTCAACCGGATCGTAGATAATTTTTTCTCTGTAAGTGTAGAGATCACATTTCCATTCAGTCTAACTTCTCCCTCGGTAGCTTTGAGCATAGCCCCGGCAATGGACAAGAACGTACTTTTACCCGAACCGGATGGTCCAACGACAGCAGCAAATTCTCCTGGCTCTACGGATAAGGACACATGATCAAGAGCCTTCATCTGATTACTTCCTTCACCGTAAATCATCGTGACTTCTTTCATCTGCAGACCTTTCGTCATTATTCAACCCTCCCGAGCGCTTTGAGCGGATCAATCTTAGTAATTTTGCGAACAGATACCAACGAGCTTAACATCGCAATCACGAGCAGGATGATGGAATAGGTCACGACAAGACTAGTCTCCAGCTTGAATGGCATACCTTTAGGCATAATCGCAGCAGTTCCGTAAGTCAGTAAGATACCGACCAGAATACTTGTTACCGACAGCACAAATACTTGCGATACGATCGTTTTACTGAGAAATTTGTTGCTGGCACCTATAGCCTTCATAATGCCGAACTGGTTTGTTTTTTGCATCGTGATAACATAAAAGAATACACCCAGTACAAAGGCAGATATAGCGAGCAAAAACGCAAGCATCATTAGAATCGTACCGTTTTCTTCTTTGTATCCCGGCATGCCTTGTACAGCTTCGCCCCGAGTAACGGTATCCGTACCAGACAACTTGTTATTGATTTCATCTGCATCTATATTTTCGCCTTGTAACATGATGGCATTAACAGGTTCAGCCAAGCCTTTATCGGAACCTGGAGCAGCAAAGGCAATCTTCCGCCATTGACTGATCGGAGTAAATACGGATGCAACGTGGTTATACGTCTCATTCTCCACAAATCCTATAATAGTTAGGGATTCGGTTGTACCATCTAACTGAAACGTGTCCCCGAGTTTAAAGCCCTCATCTCTAAGGGAAGTATTCACCACGACACCAGTAGGGTTATTTGGTGATAAAGGTTGACCTTCGACTACCTTCGGTTCGAGAAAGCTTCCTGGAAGAATACCTATGATAGCAACATCGACCTTATCTTCATTCTTTGAACTTTCCCCCTTCATTGCTGTCGCCATCGTGCTGCCCATGGGTGCGGCAGCTTCAACATTAGGCAGCTTTTCGCCCTCAGGCACCCGTTGACCAGACAATAAAGACTTGCTCATGGAAGACTGGGAACCCTCTTCAAAAATGACATAGTCTGCTTTCATATTTTTAAAGGTAGATGCAGCCAGCGTGGAAAGTCCGTTGCCTAGACCAGATAAAATAAATACCAGCCAAGCGATCAATACAAAAATAATGATAATCATTAAGAATTTCAATTTGCTATGCAGTAATTCTTTTATAGCTAAAAACACACTCTCACCCCTTTTTTTATGACACTTGTGTCAAATTTGAAGTGTCGCGACACTTGTTCTCACTTATTAAACAATATAAATGACACATGTGTCAAATTAGACCCAAGAAGAAAACTTAGCTCTTGGCTCCTCCAATCCACGTTTGAAAAAGTAGTCTGCCCCAATCAGCCGTAGGCAAGTTCATCATGTTAGGTGTATTAAACAAGTTGAAAAAGACACCAATAAGTACAGGTAGAGGGATATCTTGGCGGAGAGATTTATCCTGCTGAGCGCGTTCAAACAAACGTGATAATTGATTTTTGAGGGTCTGATGTGCATCTTCAATAAATTCAAGATCTCTCGCTGCCGCAGTAGAATTGGAGGTATTAATTTTACTCGCATCCCCTAGAAGCTGATGAAGTGCAGCCTCTTCAACGTAAATGAGAAGCAGTTCTTCAAGTGCTTTTAATGGGTCGGACTCATCAACAGCTGATGCATGTTCCAATACATTAGCGATGACTCGTTTCATACAAGCAGCCACAATTTCCTCTTTATTGGCATAATATTGATAGATGGTACTTCGAGCTCCAGAGAGATGCTGCGAAAGCAGCTTGAGGTGGAAACCGTCGTACCCATGCTCAAGCACCAATTTTTTGGTCATATCCAGCAACTCTGTCTCCGTAAATGTTTGCTTTCTTCCCATTAACAATCTCTTCTTTCGTATGATTTAAAACGTGTCTTGTGATCATAAAATGGTGCAGCGACTGCCACCCATCTCACTGAATATACTCAGTTTAGCATAGAACAACTCCATCCCGAACATGGGACATCAACTGATATGGAATCCACGTACTCACTTTAACGATTCTTTTCGCCCCACTCGCACAGCTGTTCCAGCACAGGTAAGAGTGTCTGTGCTTTCGATGTCAGTGAATATTCTACTTTGGGCGGGATCTGCGGATACTCCTTGCGCTTAACTAATCCATCAGCCTCAAGCTCCTTGAGCTGTGCGCTTAAAACTTTGTACGTAATTGCTCCAATCTGCCGCTGCATTTCATTGAAACGAACCGGTTGCTTGGCAGCGAGCAGATATAAAATAATCATCTTCCACTTTCCACCGATGACTGACATAGTGTAGCCAAAAGGTGTATCTTGAATAGCCATATTTTCGCTGTCAAAGTCGGATATGCCCATGTTTACACTATCCTTTCAGATAGTACCTATCATTATTGTGCGTACTATCCTAATCTTTTTGCCCAGTCTATACTAGCCTTAAATTAAAGTAAAGGGGCTAGGCATATGACAACAATTCAAACGTACAATCATAACCTCTGGGATCATGGCATCTCTCAAGGCTACTGCGTCAACGATACGCTGTACATCTCTGGACAATTTTCTCACAACGCAGAAGGCAGCTTTGTTGGAGAGGGTGATATTCAGGCACAAGTGTTACAGACATTGGAGAACTTGGACACCGTATTAGCACAGTTTGGTGTAACAAAGTCTAATCTCGCATATGTTGAAATTTACTTGACCCAGGCGAAGGAGCACGGGGAGACTGCTATTGAAATGTTTAAACAATATATTGGTGAGCATCGACCGGCGGGGAGTATGATTGGGGTGAATTATCTGGCATTCCCGGAACAATGGGTGGAGATTCGAGCCGTTGCCCATGTTGGTTAATAATGGGCAACAACGGAATCGCGACTGTATTTTTAGTTAGAAGCGTAATGATATAAAAATAAAACGGCAAACCTGCATATGAAGTAGGTTTGCCCTGATTTATCTATATGATGTTTAATCTGTATCATTGCCGCTTCAAATGTATATACTATGTGTATACGGAAGGGTGGGGGCGTGATATAATGAATCCAAAATCTCAGAATCAAGGAGGGTTTTCTATGTCGACTACTGTGCAGAAATGGGGAAATAGTTTAGGGATTCGAATTCCAAGCCATATTGCCGAAAAAATCGAGGTTTACCAAGGAACGGAAGTTGATTTAATTGTAAGTGATGATAACACACTTATCGTGGTACCTCAGAAGAAAAAGCCGACCTTGGAAGAATTACTGGCACAGTGCAAACCAGAAAATCGCCATGATGAAATTGATTTTGGCAGAGAAGGGAAAGAATTAATCTAAATGAGTGCTGAACGGGGAGATTTAGTCTGGATCAATTTCAATCCACAAACCGGGCACGAACATGCAGGTAGAAGGCCCGCTATTGTGCTGTCGCCAGCAGCATTTAATGAAGCAACAGGATTTGTCTCGGTTTGTCCTATAACGCATACAGTAAGAGGCTGGGGGTTTGAAGTATTGCTGCCAGAAGGGTCATACTTTGATGGGGTCATTTTAACAGATCAAATTAAGAATCTGGACTTGAAAGCTCGTCAAATCGATACCGTTGGTAAGGCCTCCGATGAAGTTGTCAGAGAATGTCTGAACAAAATTCGTACGTTTTTATAGTCGTTTGAGTTTTACATAGATTATATTCAGAAAAAGCAAACCCGCTAATAAACGGGTTTGCTTTTTTCTAACTTTACTATGACTGTATAGGTATACGTGAAAATAGTACTCTCCTTACACCAAATCTTTCGGTGCAAGTTCAATGGCGGAACGAATGGCGGCTAGCATGCTTTTGTCGTCTGCGATGTTTTTGCCGGCGATGTCAAAGGCTGTGCCGTGGTCAACCGATGTGCGGATGATGCCGCCTTTCAGGCCAACCGTGATGTTCACGCCTTCCTCAATGCCCATCACTTTGATTGGGGCATGACCTTGGTCGTGATAGCAAGCTACAACGATGTCGAAGTCACCGCGGCCTGCGCGGAAGAAGAGCGTGTCCGCTGGAAGTGGACCAACGACGTTAATGCCTTCCTGCTGCGCACGCTCAATGCCGGGCTGCAGCTTCTCTTCTTCTTCCCCGTTGCCGAACAGGCCGTTCTCTCCGGCATGAGGATTAATCCCGCATACCGCGACGCGTGGATTGTCAAAGCCTGCTTTTTTCAACGTATCATGAGCCAGCTTCACGACCGTATAGGTTCTTTCCGGGTTAATGCTTGCGATGGCATCAATCAGGCCCATATGAGTGGTCAGGTGAATGACGCGCAAGTTAGGCGTAGTGAGCATCATGGAGAAGTCCTCGGTGTCCGTCAGGTCTGCCAAAATCTCCGTATGGCCTGGATACAGATGGCCTCCCAGATGCAGTGCTTCTTTGTTAAGCGGTGCCGTGCAGATCGAGTGAATCTGTTTCTTTTTCGCCAAATCAATAGCTTTCGCAAGAAACTGAAATGCCGCATCTCCCGCGACAGCAGATACTTTGCCGTACTCCAGATCAGCAGGAACAAGGTTAAGGTCGATGACGTCGACAGTACCAGATTCATATTTTGCTTCGATTGGCTCCTGAATAGCATTTACTTTCAAGTTGGAACCGATCACGGGCAGTACACGCTCCAAAATCTTTGCATCACCGATCACAAGCGGGTTGCACTGATCATACACCTCTTGATGTTCCAGTGCTTTCATAATAATCTCGGGTCCAATGCCTGCGGCATCGCCCATCGTAATACCTACTGTGGGTTTCATACGAGAATGCCCCCTTTTAATTTTTGAATTGCTCGGATAAAGACGTCCGGTTTGCCGAATCCGCCTGCTTTGGTAATTACATATAAATCTTCAATACCCATAAATCTGGAGATCGGCACGCCGATTTCAAGCTCATCCAGCAGTTCGAATCCGCTGATATTCCATTTTAGACAGATCTGTTTGGCTGTATCGCCGCCTGTCATGGACACCCCTTTGAAAAGGCCCTCTTCGAGCAGTCTGGCACAGATTTCGCCTATCGCACGTACGATTTCGTTGCTGACTTGTGTGTGATTCAACCCCCGATTCTCACCCGTTGCTCTTGCCAGTTCGATATCGATGGATTCAGCGGTGGAGTAGAGCACAACGTCCTGTCCCTCCAACGCTTTAGTTCTAACCTCATTGTAGACACGCTCCATCTCCGCAGTACGATCTGCTTCTGCCGATACGGCTTTGAACGAATGAAACGATACGGACGCGATCCGGGACTGACGGAGCAAACGATACAACTGCTCACGAGAGTTTTTATTCACACTGCCTACGACGGTCAAGATGGGGCCCGTATTCTCCGGGATCGTGAGTGCGGCAGATTTGGATTCCAACTCATAGTGAGCCGGGAGATAGTTAGCAATCCCTGCTGAACCCGCCCAAGCAAATGTATACGGCATGTCCTGTGTCATCTGCAAAACCTGCTCCAAATGTGCTTCCTCCGTGGAATCCACTAGTACATACGGAATGTTGTTTTGTTTAAACTGCTCCAATTTGGCGTGTACTTGTTGTTGTCCCGCTTCCAGATCACCTACGGTAATCTCACCCACGTGGTATTTCGTCTGTTCCTTGAGCAGATCGGGCAGGTAAGAGATCGTCACAGGTGTCTTGGGATCAAGGGCAATCTCCGTCTCCGCAAGCGGTACACCGTTCAGGTAATGAATACCCTCGCGAATGGTGCGGTTATTTTTCGGATAACCCGGAGCAATCATCATAAAGTCTGGCTGTACAACGTCATATACTGCATCAATCTCGATGCCGATATTGCCGCGCATGGTGGAGTCCATTTTTTTGAAAAGCGTATCAAATCCGTTATCCATCAGCAGCTTGGCTGCACGATACACACGATCATAAGCTTCTTCTGCCGCAACGGAACGGCTGTCTGTATCAAAAACAACGGTATCATAAGAGGCCAGAGAAGCCTCATCCATATTAAATAGAACACTTGTCTTCAGGCCATGCCGGGCTAGCTGCACCCCGCTGTCATTGGCACCGGTCAGATCATCTGCAATAATGGCCAGTTTCATGCAGTCATCCCTCCTTTAGTTTTCGTTTGTTACATTAACCATATAAATTGAACCAAAGGTGTTTACACGGATCACTCCGATGACAGAATAACCTTCCTATCGCTGTTATCCCCAGATTTCTTGAATCCCTTTTCCAAAGGGGGAAATCCGGTGATAAAGGCCGAAGCTTATGCTTCCGATGTAGCTTTCTTTCAGAAAGCTTTTAGCTTCGCTTTTTCAGGTTTTTTCTGTCCTCTCCGTTAATGTGTAAATAAATAGTTTAGTTCAACTTGTATGGTAAAAAATTTAAAAATAAAATTATTCAGTATTAGTGCCCGTTAATTATGTGGTCGGTCGTTCATTATATTTGGCGACGCCACCCGATTTCTCCAGCCGTTTGGAGAGAAAACCGATAAAGATCGGCAACAAAATTGCCGTGGTTACAACACTTGCCGCAATCTGTACCGTAGCAATCTCCGCAATCGGGCCGAATGAAGCGTTGGCAGCTACGATGGCAGCCGGTGTACCTACTGCGTTACCCGCTGTAGAGCCTTCAGATGCGCCGACAATGGGATTCCAGCCGATCGCTTTGAAGAGCAGATATCCAATACCACCTGTCAGAAGCACGGTCAGCACGCCGAGCAGAATTCCGCCAAGTCCGCCTTGGATAATGGAGGAAAAGTTGATGCCCATACCGAGAGCAAAGGCAAAGAACGGGACAAGCTTATCACTGCCTTTGTGCAGCCATTCAGCCATATTGCGATCCAGATTACCAATAATGACACCAACAATCAGTGGAAGCAATACTGCAACAAAGGACATCGGAGAGAACATGCCATTAGCAAAGCCCATCGCACCAAAGATCGAGAGCGCTACCATGGTTAAAAAGGGTCCGTCACTAAGTGCGAGGAACGGGTAGGCTGCTTTGTCATCTTCTTTACCGTATTGTCCCGCTAGTGCAATGTAGAGACCGCCGTTGGAGTTGGTCATGGCAGCGATAATGGCAAGCGGGGCAAGTCCTAGAAATAAGCCGTTTGAGTCGGCGAATAAAATAGCAATAAAACCAAGGCCTGCGCCGATCGCCCATTTGAACGTAAGCAGGGTCAAACCTTTGCCGACAGAAGAGCCAGCTGTTTTGAATGTAATCTGTGTACCGGCAATTAATAGGAACAATGCAATGAGTGTGCTCGCACTGTTAACAAAGAGCGCTTCTGTAAATCCGCCGATGCGCAGGGCATTCGGGAAAAATGTATTGATCGTTGCACCTAGCAACAGGGGAACAACCATCATACCGCCAGGGATGCGATCGAGCGTAGCTTTAATGTTCATAGTCGTAGCTCCTTATGAAGTAATCGTTTTCTTAAGCGCTTGCAGAGACTATGTTAGCTCATGTTGTTTAAATTAGCAACAATAAATTATTGTAAATTTAAAGTAAGTGTATAAATGTTTAAAAATGCAACACAATATCATGTGCAGTCCATTATCCATTGAACTAGCATAAGGAATGCTGATCTTGAACAAAAGCCTACAAAAAAAGGCGTAAACTTAAAGTTAATCTTTAAGTTTACGCCATAATGTGGCTCGGTTAATCCCCAGACGCTCGGCGGCTTTGGATTGATTATTATTTTCTTCCTGTAGTACCCGCTTGATGACTTCCTGCTCAATTTCTTTTAATGTGCCACCAAGCTTCATTGCGCTTGCATTTGCCGCAGACTGTTGATGAAGTAAACGGATTAAGGTTTCACTCGTAATGACATAATCCGGTGCATTCAGCGCAGCTTGTTTGATCAGATGTTTCAGTTGATTGACGTTCATCTGTGCGGCCTGATCCCGAATTAACTGTAGTGCATCCTCCTTGATTCGTACGGCTGTCGTGCCGTATTTGTGATAATACCCGGTCAGAAAGTGTTGCATCAACGGTTCAAGATCCTCTGTACGTTCGGCAAGGTTTGGCATCATGAGTGTGTTCAGCTTCAGCTGGAGTGCCCAATTCGGATCAGGCACATGCTCGCTTAGAATAAACAGGCCGATGTTGTTTTGGAGACAGGCCTCGATGAAGGTAAGCAGCTCAGGATCGTTCAGGCGTGATTCGATCTGATTCAGCTCGACCGTTTTCACCTTGGTTAGCGGAATTTTGTGCAAATGGCCTGAAGGAACCTGGGAGAGATCCATTTGTAACAAAAGTCCACCGCCAGCATGCATTTGATGCATATGTTTGACCAGAAAGGATTTACCAGAGTCGGCTTCGCCCAATAAGTATATCGCTTCATGATGCGCATAGAGTGCGCGGATATTCTTTAATACGGCCTGCATGGCAGGTGATTCGGCAACGATGGGCTCCATTGAGGAATCGGTGAACGTGGTGATGCCGAATTGTGCAAAAGCGTAAGGTTCTCCTTTTTCCAGCAGGTACACCTTGTAGCTCTTGTTATCCAGCTTGGTTTCATAAGCCTGCACTGTCAATTGATAATCGTCTACCATAAACACGTTCTGAATATTGGATTGGTGGAACTCCAGACTTGTGTTCATCAGATATAGGTGATTATCGGTGAGTGGATTATGATCAAAATCAGTCCAGTTTTCAAACACAACTTCGTCCTGTTCGCCCAAAATCAGCAGATTCGGATGCTCTTGGGTCACGAGATCATTGAGTATGATGGAGACCGTCTGATTTTTGCTTAAATACCGGTAGACTAGCTGTGCATCCTCCATGGCTCTGAGAATAGATTCGGTGCCCGATTGAATCAATAAACCGTCCAGACCGTAGGCCTTTGCGGTATTCACGGTAATGACGTCACCGACAATCTGTTGGTACCCAGAGGCCTTCAACTCCAGTAGCAGCCTGGCGACTTCTTCGGAGCTATGTATGGTGTAAACTTTGAGCGGCAGATCCATCAGGTCGATAATGGACTGTGCGCCAGATGTAATGTTGGAGAATCCAACGATAGCCGTATGTCCGTTAAACTGGCTTGCCAGTGTGAGGGAGCGAATCATATCATAGCCGGATAGCTGCACATCGATGACAGGAACGGTTACCGCTTGTTTAATGAGTTGCGCGGTTCCGCCACGGCTAATAATAATGTCTGCACCATTTTTTTCGGCTTGAATGGCCAGCTCTACCCCTTTTGCCAAATCACCCACATCCGTCTGAATAGATAGCTCAGGGTAGCGTGGTATGCATTCTTCTATAATAGGAATCATCGATTCATAAGGAGCGATGAAATGAACTCGTGTACGCATAATTTTCCTGCCTTTTATAAAATCATTGATCCCTTTATTATAGCTAACTTGCACAGGAAAGACATCCTTGGAGCGATGTGGCGAACGATGTGACGAACTGCACTGAATCCAAACAAAATGTATTTCAAAATTAAAGCGTTAGGGAAGGGATTTATCTGAGTGCTGAGGTAGAGCGCGTTTGCGATCATCAAAGCTAATTTATATAAAGGAGTCGAGACATATGCCACATATACATAAAGCCTCCGATCCAGACCACATTATCCAGTGTGTGGTGGAGCGATTCCCTTGCAGAGTACTATGGAGCGAAGGCCGTCCGTGCCTGGAGTATCAGCGAAAAGAGGATGTGGCAGTGATTACGGAATACGTGCGGACTGCGTATGGCGTGGAGCTGCTGGATGTCTTTTTTACAGCGGTGGAGAGCCTGCCTGAGGAGATGTAGCCAGAGCTTAGGATCATTTTAATGAAACGTATGCGGTGTTATTCATGTATTATATTCATATGAACATACCCGAAGGAGGAACGAATGGTGGGAATCTTATCGAGGTTTAGAGACGTGATGAAGGCGAATGTGAACCATATGCTGAACCGGGCGGACGATCCGGAGAAAACGGTGAACGAGTACATGCGCAGCCTGAGCAGTGACTTGGGACAGGTGAAAGCAGAAACAGCCGCGGTACTGTCGGATGAGAATCGGGCGAAGCGGGCACTGGATGAGTGCCAGGCGGAAGTGAACAAGCTGCAGCGTTATGCGGAGAAATCGGCGGAGTCAGGTGATGTAGACAAAGCACGCGGTTTTTTGGAGAAAAAAGTGAAGCTGACGGGCAAAAGCAATGAATTGCAAGCGGCATATGACCGGGCTTCCGCCAAAGCGCAGATGATGAAACTTATGAACGACAAACTTGTTGCAGATCTGGGGCAGTTGGAGGCAAGGCATGCAGAGCTGAAAGGGCGCATGGCTGATGCTAAGGCGCAGCAGCAAACCAATGAACGTAATGCGTCTGCAAGTCGTGCCGAATCCGCATTTAAAGCGATGGAAGATCAAGCGAATCAGGCGCTTAACGAAGCTGAGGCACTTGCAGAGCTTCGCGCAGGCGCACAGGAAGATGATCTGGATGAACTGATTGCGCAGTTAGAGCGGGATATGAACGCGGATGCGGGTAATAGGGAGAGGGAGAACAAGGCTCCAAGTGCGGACGAGGAGCTGGCAGCGATTCAGGAGAAGCTAGGGAAGTAAGACATCCGATTTAGACACGGAGGTGAACAGATGCCGGTATTAGAGTATAAATGTCCGAACTGCGGCAGTGGCATGATTTTTGATAGTGTGTCCGGTGCATTATCCTGTCCGAGCTGCGGGCGTCAGGACAACATTGAGCAGTTACCTGATCCCTTGAAGATACAGGTATTTACAGAGGGGGAAGTAAAGGAGTATCACTGCAACAGTTGCGGAGCAGATATCGTGACCGAACCGGAGACAAGTGCAACGACATGCAGTTTCTGCGGTGCAGCGGTGGTGCTGAGTGATCGGCTGACGGGCAATTTGGCTCCGGCGATGGTGATTCCGTTTTCCATCAATAAAGATCAAGCGAAACAGGCGTTCAAAAAATGGTGCAGAAACGGTCTGCTCACGCCCGGGGGCTTCATGACTGCTGATCGCATCCAGAGCATTACCGGCATGTACGTACCATTCTGGCTATATGATTTACATAACCGAATTGAGGTCCAAGCCCAGGGCACCAAGGTACGATCCTATACGCAGGGTGACTACCATTATACGGAGACGCAGCATTTTGATATTTATCGTAAAATTCGGTTGAACTACGTGAATCTACCTATCGATGCATCAGAGAAAATGAATGACGAGCTGATGGATAAGCTGGAGCCTTTTCCCTACAATGAATTGAAATTGTTCAAAACCCCGTATCTGGCGGGATATATTGCGGAAAAATACAGTTATACCGAAGACGAGCTTTTCCCACGAGCTAAGGATAAAACGAGATCCTACATTGATTCGTACATTTCTTCTACTGTTTCGGGATATACGAGCGTGAGCTATACCAATAAAGACATCGATACTTCGCTCAAAAATGCAGACTATGTGCTGTTACCTGTATGGATGGTCAACTATGATTACAACCACAAACAGTACACCTTTGCCATGAATGGACAGACGGGGAAAGTGGTCGGCAAACCGCCGATCAGCAAAGCCAAAGTGGCCGGATGGTTCACGGGTGTCTCTGCCGTTTCACTGTTGTCGCTGAAGCTGGTGTCGTGGATGATGGGAGGCGGATTCCTGTGAGCAAAAAAAGACCTGTAGTGGTGATAGCTTCGCTAATCGTACTTCTAGCGACCATGCTTGCTCCGATCTTGCCTATACCATCGGCATCCGCAGCGGAGAACAAAAACCTCATCTACGATGAGGCCAATCTGTTAAGTGAACAGGATCGGAATGAATTAAATGCATTAGCGAATCAGTATTCAGCGGAGCGGCAGACGGACTTGATTATTTACACCACCAACAATGAAGAGCAGAAAAGTGACGAGCTGCTTACCGAGGAGTTCTATGATAACCGGGCCCCGGGATATGATAAACCTCATGGGAATGCCATCATACTGACAATGGATATGTATCATCGTAAAGTGTACGCAGCGGGTTTTTATAAGGGCGAAGAATACGTTGATAACAGCAGGGCAGTCAAAATTACGGACAAAATTTACTCGGATTTGTCAGACGGAAATTATCGGATCGCTTTTGAGAAGTTCTTGAACCTGTCTTACGAATATCTGGATCTCAAGCCCGGAGTGAACCCGGATAATATTTTATTCAAAACATGGTTTCAGCTTGCTGTATCTGTAGCGATTGGTGGTATTGTTGTTGGCCTCATGACCTATCGTTCGGGCGGACGTGTGACGGTGAACCGCGCGACTTATGAGGATTCGGATAACTCTCATGTGATTGATCGTCAGGATCGATATATTCGCACAACGGTCACGAAGACCAAAATTGAGAAGAATAATAATAACGGCGGAGGCGGCGGTGGTGGCGGTACGACAGCGGGCGGACACTCACATAGCGGCAGCAGCCGATCATTTTAACTATAATCGCCGGACACATCATCAACATTTGTTGATTAGATTGCATGATGCACATGAAGCCTGATAGTTTTACTATAGAAGGGACGGGATAAAACATGGGATTTTTCAGGAATCAGTTCTCCAACGTAGTGGAATGGGAAGAGTTTAGAGATGATATGATCTTCTGGAAGTGGAATAATCGTGAGATCAAGAAAGGCAGTAAGCTGATTATACGTTCGGGTCAGGACGCGATTTTCCTGAATAACGGCAAAGTGGAAGGGATTTTTGAGGACGAAGGTTCGTTTAATATCGATTCAGAGATCATTCCGTTTCTGTCTACATTAAAAGGATTCAAATTCGGATTCAACAGCGGTATGCGGGTTGAGGTATTGTTTGTGAATACAAAAGAGTTCACCGTACGCTGGGGCACGCAAAGTCCGGTCTTGATTCCAACACCGCAGCTCCCAGGCGGCATGCCGATTCGGGCGAACGGAACGTTTAACTTTAAAGTAAGTGACTATGTCACCCTGATCGATAAAATTGCAGGCATCAAACAGAGCTACCTGGTGGAGGATGTCAAAATCCGCATTACGTCTGTACTGGATCAGTTGTTGATGAAGTGGATCAGCCGTGAGGGCAAGGACATGTTCAATCTACAAGCAAACGCATCGGATATTGCACGCGGTATTCAAGAGGATCTGGATATGCAGTTGATGGATATCGGAATCGGCATTACCGGTTTCCAGGTGATGAGCTTCAACTATCCGCAGGAGATTCAGGATATGATCACCAAAACGGCCTCCCACGAGATGATCGGCAATCTGCAAAAGTACCAGCAGGTGAGTATGACAGATGGCATTGCCTCCGGTAAAGTGCAGGGCGGCGGTGCAGCCTCGGATATGGCAGGTATGATGATGGGTATGAACATGGCGAATGAAATGCTCAAGAACATGAACCAGAACAACCAGAACTCCAATCATCAAAATTCAAATAACCAAGGACAGAACCAAAGCAACCAGAATCAAAGTCAACAGCAGAATAGTAATGCGGGTGGTGAATCTCCGTCTTCTGGTGGTGATGGCAAAAAGCCAAACTTCTGTCCGAACTGTGGTGCCAAAAATGAAGGAGCCAACTTCTGTCCGAACTGCGGACAAAAGCTTGCCTAATAGCTTGCCAAATCCGGATTCCGCTGTCACGGGATACCTGAGATTCAAATTCAACTTAAGTTTATCTAATATATTCTAAGCATAACTTCGAATAAAAGGTTAGTTCTGCAGGAGATCCTATCCGTAGGGCTAACCTTTTATTGATTTTATTGATTTTAATTTTATAGGAGCGATACGTTTGAAGGCGAAGTAACTCAGGTTTTTATCATGATTAACAAAGTGTTGACAAGCGAAATAAAATCAATTATCTTTATATTAAGATATTTAATTTGAATGAAAGTGACAGCAACACTAACTGAAGAATATACTCAAATAAATATCTTCAATTGATTGATAGGAGGAGAGATCTAGATGATGATTCCAACATTGACGCGAATTAATGAACTCGCGAGAAAAGCCAAAGCATGT
The DNA here is from genome assembly GCF_050435065.1 of Paenibacillus sp. 4624. NCBI lineage: Bacteria > Bacillati > Bacillota > Bacilli > Caryophanales > Paenibacillaceae > Paenibacillus > Paenibacillus sp. 4624. The sequence goes on along the minus strand of NZ_JBNDJR010000012.1, from coordinate 81,637 downwards.
GGATTGACGGAGATGGAGCAGGCTGAACAGATTCGCCTTCGCCAGGAATATTTGCAGACTTTCCGTGGTTCGGTCAACGACATTTTACTGAATGCCACCATCTACGATCCAAACGGCGATGACGTGACTCCAGATAAATTGAAACAAGAGCAGGCTTCCAGACAGAAATCCATAGGTTATGTTGCAGATGCAGAAGGGGCATCAACCGTTCCCTGAATCGAGAGATAACACGACAAACTGTATCACTAGAGCGGACTTTAGTTTCAATCCGGTACTAGTGATACAGATCATATATCTTAATTTAAAGATAATATAATTCCACTATAAATAAGCACATAATCCAAGGAGGAAATAATCATGAGCATTCAAACAACAGGCATTCATCACATTACTGCTTTTGCTGGAGATCCACAGGCTAACGTTGACTTTTACGCAGGAGTTCTGGGACTTCGTCTGGTGAAAAAAACAGTGAACTTCGACGCACCGGATGTATACCATCTGTACTTTGGAGATGAGCACGGCAGCCCAGGAACCATCATTACCTTCTTCCCGGCGGCAGGTTCACCACGGGGTCAGATTGGCGGCGGTCAAGTCGGCATTACTTCATATGTCATTCCACCGGGCTCCATGGACTTCTGGCAGAATCGTCTGGCAGGGTTTAATATCGATGTGACCAGAACCCAACGCTTTGATGAAGAATTGCTGCAATTCGAAGATAGCGAAGGCTTGCGTCTGGAGCTTGTTGAGCGGGAAGAGGGCGTTGCGAATACATGGGTGCAAGAAGGAATCCCGACTGAACATGCAATTAAAGGTTTTGGTGGGGCAGTACTGTTCAGTGTGAATCCACAACGTACGATGGATGCACTTGAGCGTATTCTCGGATTTGTGAAAGTGGGCGAAAATGAAGAATATGCCCGCTTCCGTTCGATCGGTGATATCGGCAACATTGTGGATGTGTCCGTTACCCGCGTACCGCTGGGTATGGGCGGCGCAGGAACGGTGCACCATATTGCATGGCGCGCAGTCGATGATGCACAGCATGCGCAGTGGAGTGAAGCCGTGCGCGAGTATGGATACCAGCCGACCCCGGTACGGGATCGTCAGTATTTTAACGCGATCTACTTCAGAGAGGCTGGTGGCATTTTGTTCGAAATTGCGACTGATCCTCCAGGCTTTGCCAAAGACGAACCCGCCGAAGCACTTGGACAGAAACTGATGTTGCCAGAGTGGTTTGAGCAGTACCGGACTCAGATCGAGGATAATCTGCAACCGATTCAAGTCAGAACACTTACACCTGTTACAGCTTTGACAGAGTGAGGCAGAGATATAGAAGAAAGCTTATGCTTGAACAGGGTCCCAACGAAGTATGAAAAAAGCACCCTATCTAATGCTAGATAAGGGTGCTTTTCATATGATTATTCGTTTAGATCAGATCGGATTGCTTGAGCAGACGTTCAACGAGTACAGCAACTTCTGCGCGGGTCATGTTTGCTTTTGAATCAATATTGGCATTACGCCCATTAATCAGCTTGGCACGAACGGTCAGCGCCAGATTGTCTTTTGCCCAGCCGCTGATTTGGCTGTAGTCAGCAAAGTCAGCCAGTGTTGCTGTAGCGTCAGATACAGGTGTACGTTCAGCCAGACCAGTTAGACTCATCGCTTTCGCTACGATCGTCATTGCTTGTTCACGAGTAATCTTATTCTGTGGACGGAATGTACCGTCTTCAAAGCCATTAATCAGCTTGTACGAAACGGCAGTCTCTACAGCACCTGCGTACCACACATCGGACCTCACATCACTAAAGGAAGTGTTGCCTTTACCTGCCGGCAGTCCCAAAGCACGAACGATAATGGCTGCAAATTCCGCACGCGTGATGTTGTTATTCGGATTAAAGGTGGTATCTGTTACACCGTTCACGATCATACGGGATCCCATATCGTTAACTGCATCCTTCGCCCAGTGACTGTTCACATCAGCGAACGTCATCGGGTGCCAAACAACCGAATAATTGCTGTTTGTCAGACTGTTCAGGACAGCATAATATTTATTATCCTGCTTGATAACTCTGGTCGGAATATGATCGATCGTGTTATCATCACGCAGTACTACGCCTGTGGTGATTTTCGATGGATCAACATCATCCGGTAATTGAATCGTGCGCTCTACATAAGAATTGAATGAAGTTACATCTATTGCTTTACCATCTGTTGTTACTGTTACTTTGAAGTCATACGGAACTGTGAGCAGTGTCGCATCTTTCGACTTGCTTGCTTCAGTCATCTTCGCTGTAGTCGATTCAACAGACTTGATGATTTGCAGTAAAATTTGCGTATTGTCAGGTGTAGCACCTGCCTGACCGAGCTGTATTTCTTTGGATGGCAGCTTATATGATGCCGTATCGGTTTGAAGAACAATCGTAGCCGATTTATCCTGCATATTTTTCAAAGCTTGTCCGGTAAATTGCGCCTGATTTACATCCGAACCGGAAGGAACGGGAATGGTAACAATCGCATTAGGACCTTCTGCATCCAGCTTTGCTTTCAGTTTGTCTGAATCCACATTAATTTTGGTGGTCTTGATATTGTTCTCGGTTGTTGTGATGGCTTCGCCTGCATTTTCTTGTTTACCGTTGACGAGCACGATCACATCCGTTTTCGTTGCGCCAGATGTTGGTACGGTTGGCGTTGTCGAAGGACTGCTTCCGCCGCCACCGGAAGAACTTCCACCGTTGCTTCCGCCACCGCCACCGCCAGAGCTTTCATTTACAACGACAGCCTTAACCAGTGCATAACGCAATACATTGCCGTTCATATCTGCTTCAACAACCACGATGGAATCTTCATTGGACGAACTTACCAGTCCATCGGAAGACAACTCGCTATAGCCACTTACTTTCGAGCCGATTTCCGGCAGTATAGCATTGGCAGTGCCGAAGTTTTTGAAGAGCCATTGATTACCTGTGCCAGGAAGTGCAGGCGAATTGATCGTTAATACGGTTTTGCCATTATTGCCAGAACCGGATGGATCACTTGCCGTTACAACTAATGTCGGTAGCGGATCAGCTGTAAATAGCAGTAACGTAATGAGACCAGCTGGCTTGGACGAGGTGGCTGCATAACGTACTTTGACTTCATGCTCACCCGTCAGGGATGGCAGGTTAGAGCCGTTGTACAACACATACGCCTGTCCATCGACGGAAATCTCCATCGTAGTATCCAGACCGATGATCGTATTCAGCGTATCGTCTGCCGCAACAACCGGTGCAGGTACGATCTCGACATTCGGATCTTGGACGCCGACGACTTTACCTGTAGCCTTGGAAGCGAATGAGGTTGCTGTCGCTTTGTAGCGAACGAAGTACGTATTCACAGCGAGATGATCAATCTCATTACCGTGAATGCTATTCCACTGAATCACATCGCTAATCGTATATTCCATAGCGCTATTTACGCCGGACAACTTACCATCATATGCCTCTGCATAGGTTGCATTGGTCACACTAATGTTCATCGGTGGCAATGGACGAGCCGGAATGATAAATGATTGCGGTTGACTATCTACGGAACCACCACTTGCCACATGGATAACGTTTACCGTCTGATTCATCCAGTAGGAAGGAATATCGATATTACCGTGCGTATCAGCAATGACGGTGGAGCCATTGATGGAGTAGGCGCTACCTGGCTCAAGTCCAGTCAGCTTTTCGTTCGCATAATCAATCACCGCTTGTGGAGTAGTGTGCGGTGCTTTGACTTTGTAAATTGTAAGAGTCTGTAGCGATGAATCAACACTAACGTTATACAAGTAAGGTACCGAGTTGAGAATGAAATAGATTTGTCCAGAAGTCGAATCAGGATTCAGTTGAATGGAGTCTAAAGAGACAGACCAGTTTTTTCCGGAGCCACTCACCGCTTGCACGGATGCCGAGCCTGTCATACTGAAAATCACCATGTTGTTCGTATTGAAGCCAACCACATCTTTATCAAAAGTAAGATCAATTTTGGTTGTTGTACTTGTATCGGAACCATCCGCAACAGCAGATAGCAGAGTAACTTCAGTTATTGGCGGATAGACGGCGATTTCATAATATTGAACCGTTGTACCGTTCTCTGCTGTAACTTTGACATAGAGGTAAGTTGCTTGTCCGTCAGTTTTGATGGGGATGGTATGGTTACCCGTAACTTCATTGCTTACGTAATCGGAGCTTTTGTATAGATTGACGGTAGCTGTAGTATCTTGTAACTTTAGGCTATTCAGATCAATCTCGTTTACGGTTACAGGCATATTAAGACTCCATTTGATTGCATTTGCAATCGAGGTGCCGTTGCCGCCAGTTACATCGGACAATGCAGGGGTCTGATTAGCAACAGAATCCAATGTAGCATTAGAGCCAGGCGTATATTCAAATGCACCCAGGTCAACGATGCCGCCATCGATACGATACTTTCCATCCAGATCGAAGTTGGTCAATACATACGTATTGTCGCCCTGGTCGATCGCCGATACAGCTTGATTGTTCAATCTGTAATCCTGTATGTCCGTGTTTTTAAACAAACTGGAATCTGCAGAAGTGACAATTAAATTCGGGTTTACGTTCACTGGCGGAACGTCAGGTGAGGCTCTAAAGAGCAAAGCAGACAAGTTCGTCTCTGCGTTAGAATTTAGCGAAGAATTAGCAACGATATTGTTGCGGAATTCATTCTCAAACGGGGTATTAGCTGGTCGTCCCTCTTCCGTAAGGTAAGCGATAGGAGCAAGTACGGTTCCTTGGTCGTTCGTCAGGCTATTGTTGGCAAATGTATTGTTATACCAGATCGCATCATAAGCACCGCCGCCGGAGCTGATAGAGCCGATTCCGGTTGAGGATGTATGTGTGTTGACTACATTATCTGCAAAAAGTGAGTTGGTAATGGTAGCTTTAACAAAGCTCTGGAAAAATAGCATCCCTTGGTATGTGTTATCGTTAGCGTTATTCGCTGCCAAAGAATTGTTCATGAATTTGACGCGATTAATGCTGACCTTATAGGGTGCCTGTACTACGCTAAGCGAAACAATGCCGCCACCGCTTTTAAACGCTTTGTTATTTCCGATAAAGTAGATGTTATCGAGCGTAACACTGGAATAATTTTCTCCATTAAGGGTTAAAGCAGAACCCATATAGTCGAGTCCGCCATGCGTATCAACAGTATTAAAGTTTTTCATAATCAGGTTGGACATACTGAACGTTCCGCTACCATTGGCATATATTCCCTGTACACCATTGCCGTCAATCGTAATTACAGGTTTGCCTTGAGCATCGGTCAGGCCTTCGATCGTGAAGCTGCCGGTAGATTGCGCACCGATCTCAACGGATGTATTATCACCCGGATTCCAATGGGTCAGGCTACCCATTAGTGTAATCGTCGCCCCTGCAAGAGAAGCATCAAATATGACTTTACCATCAGGGACTTGTCCAGCCTGAGCAATCGCCCAAGCTAGTGAGCCTGTGCTGTCATCACCGTTCGCATTGACTACTGTAAAAATGTTGTTTGAAGTTGGTACTGCGAAAACCGAACCAGCTGCACTTGAAAAAGAGCTTAGCAGAAGAATCAAGCACAACGAAATTCTAAGTATTCTTGTTTTTGACATTGTAAGATATCGGTTCACATCATCACCTTTTTCCCTTATGAATTTGGTTTACGTCTTATGTCAGATCGTATTCTTTTTATCGGTTTTACTTTTTCAATTGCTTAGTGACTATAGAAAGAAGAGAGGACATAAAAAAATGGAAACAGCTTCATCGGAAGCAAAGGCGTCGCCTTTATTAAACTACCAAAAGGAGCACTGAGGGATGATGGAGAAAAAAGTCACCTGGCTGGAGCTGTTCTATGATTTACTTTTTGTCGCGGCAGTCTCCAAAGCAGGCCATGTCTTGTTACATGCCGAGCACGGCGTTATTACATTTGAATATTTATTAAAGTTTGTGTTAATCTTCATCCCGGTATGGTGGGCATGGGTCGGTCAGACCTTATTTATCAACCGTTACGGTCAGGATATTCTGAGCCACCGGATTTTCCTCATCCTTCAACTGCTGTCCGTTCTCATTATGACGGCGAGTCTGTCTACACATTTTGATGAACATTATCTGTCCTTCTTCGTAGGTTACATAGGTTCCAGAGCGTTTACCGCGATTCAGTACCTGACGATCCACAAGTCGAAAAGCGAGCATCAGCAGCAGGCCGCCCGTTTCCTGGGCCTCTCGTTTATCATTGGCATCGTGATCTCATCCGGTTCCCTGTTCTTTGATTCATGGGTGCGGTATGTGATTTTGTATGCCGGAATCGCCGTGGATATTATTTTGCCGCTGCTAGGCCGTAAAAATCTGGTGAAAGTGCCTGTGCAGACGCATCATCTGCTGGAACGTTTTGCTCTTTTTACTCTCATTCTGCTCGGTGAATCGGTTGTCAGCATTATCGCGGTATTGTCGGCCGATCACTGGGATCTGAACTCCATTCTGTTCACCGTCTTCACCTCTCTATTTGTCATCGCCATGTGGTGGCAGTACTTCGATAACGTGGAGAAAAAAGTGAGCAAAGAGATGCAAACCGCCGGGCAGGCGATCATCTACGGGCATCTATTTATCTACATCTCCCTGAGTATGATCGCTGCTTCGATCCAACTGCTGTACCAGAACCTGCTGAACTATGAGTTCATGCTTGCGTTTGTATTTGGCTCGGCGCTACTGTATTTCCTGTCAACAACCCTTGTGTTTCATCGCTACAGACACCCGCATCTCCGCCTCCGTCCAGTTCATATGGTGGTCATGGTGGGACTGCTAGTGGCCTTTGTGGTGGTGGATATAATCTACCGCGTTCCCGGATATGTGATTATGGGTGAGGAGATGCTGTTCTTTTTGGTGTACGCGAAGCTGACGACATGATCTACGTTTATATAGAAAAAGTAGCAAGAGCCACGGACAAATTTTGTTCGTGGCTTTCATTTTTGTTATAAGAACATAAATATTTCTCATATATTTTCATGTGCGGAATCTGTTAAGATGGGACTAGGTACAAGTAAATCTGCCATATCCATGAAGTTCGTTCTATTTTTTAAATGAGCTTAGCTTGGGCAAGAGTAATTTTTAGATTATTTTTCCATCGCAGAGAATTGGAATACGATCTAATCTTGTTTATAAATAGCCGTTTCACACAGATATGGAGATGACATTTCAGGAGGGAAATCACTTGAGTACGAATCTAATTGGTGTTCCATTGGAAGGGTTTGCAGAGTTCAGCCGTACGGTAGCTGCCGAAGGAGCCGTTTTGCTTAAAAATGAAGGACAGGTGCTTCCACTCGGCCATTCCGAAAACGTTTCAGTTTTTGGCCGAATTCAAGTAAATTATTATCGCAGCGGCACAGGTTCAGGCGGTAGTGTTCATGTCGCATATACCACGAATCTGCTGGATGGACTGCGCAGCAAAAAGAACATTAACGTTAACGAAGAACTGGCAGCTGTTTATGAGAAATGGATTGAGGAAAATCCGTTTGATGATGGCGGCAAAGTATGGGCGGCCGAGCCGTGGAATCAGAAGGAAATGCCACTCACAGACGAGCTGGTCGCACAGGCCAGAAGTAAATCGAGTAAAGCGATCGTGGTGATCGGACGCACCGCGGGGGAAGACCAGGATAATGCAGATGCACCAGGAAGTTATCGTCTGACAGACGATGAGAAGGCGATGCTGAAGCATGTGACGAACCATTTTGAACATACGATTGTAGTACTCAACGTCTCCAATATTATGGATATGAGCTGGTTGAACGAAACGGTTCTACATCCGATTCAAGGTGTGATCTACTCCTGGCACGGCGGCATGGAGGGCGGTAACGCGATTGCGGACGTACTGGCAGGAGACGTTACACCAAGCGGTAAACTAACGGATACGATTGCTTATTCTATTGAGGATTATCCGTCCACAAGTAACTACGGAAACGAGTTCAAGAACCTGTATCAGGAAGATATTTATGTGGGTTATCGTTTTTTCGAAACGTTTCGACCTGAAAAAGTACAATTTGAGTTCGGTTACGGCTTGTCGTACACCACTTTTGCCACACAAATCGAGGAAGCTCGTACAGTTACCAACAATGGGGAGACCTTGATCGAGGTTCGTGTGAACGTAATCAACTCCGGTACAACCTATGCAGGTAAAGAAGTGGTTCAGGTTTATTATGAAGCACCGCAAGGGGAACTGGGACAACCGGTGAAAGCACTTGCCGCTTTTGGCAAAACAGGACTGCTGCAGCCCGGCGATTCCGAGCTGTTAACGATCCGTTTCCCGGTAAATCGCATGGCTTCGTATGATGATGCGGGTGTAACGGGGTATGCTTCCGCATACGTGCTTGAAGCAGGAACATACCGTCTGCATGTGGGCACGAGTGTGAAGCAGGTAGAGCATGTTGGCATCGATGGCCAAGATGGCTATGTTGTGGGCACGGTTCAACTGGTGGAGCAATTGCAGGAAGCGATGGCGCCAACGGAAGATTTTACACGGTTGAAACCGGGCATTCGCAAGGCGGATGGATCGTATGAGCTGACGTATGTAGATGTGCCAAAGCGCAAAGTGTCTATCGCGGACCGCATTACGCAGAACTTGCCGCAAACGTTGGAGCAAACGGGCAATCAGGGTTATAAATTGAGCGATGTGAAGGCGGGTAAAGTCAGTCTGGAAGCTTTTGTGGCTCAACTGAACGATCAGGATCTGGCAGCAATTGTACGCGGCGAAGGCATGAGCAGCCCGCTGGTTACTTCGGGAACCGCATCTGCTTTCGGCGGTGTGAGTGACAGCCTGTTTAACTATGGCATTCCGGTGGCCTGTACGGCAGATGGCCCGTCCGGTATCCGTATGGATAGTGGGGAAAAGGCAACACAAGTATCCATCGGAACGCTGCTGGCGGCAACGTGGAACGCAGACTTGGTGGAAGAACTGTATGTGATGGAAGGACAAGAGTTGCTGCGCAATCAGGTGGATACCCTTCTCGGGCCTGGGCTCAATATCCGCCGCAGTCCGCTGAATGGTCGTAACTTCGAGTACTTCTCGGAAGATCCGCTGATTTCGGGTGTATTTGCCGCAGCATGTACGAAAGGCATCATGAAGGGCGGCTCTAACGCCACCCTGAAACACTTTGCCTGCAACAACCAGGAGAAGCACCGCAGTAAAGTCGATGCTGTTGTATCCGAACGAGCGCTGCGTGAAATTTATCTGAAAGGGTTCGAGATTGCGGTAAAAGAGGGTGGAGCCAACTCCATCATGACCTCTTACAATCCGATTAACGGACATTGGGCTGCGTCCAACTATGATCTGAACACGACCATTTTACGTGGAGAGTGGAACTTCGACGGCATTGTGATGACCGACTGGTGGGCCATTATGAACGATGTGGTTGAAGGCGGAGAAGCTGATCGCAAGTTCACGAACTGGATGGTTCGCGCTCAGAATGACCTCTATATGGTTGTGCCAAACTATGGCGCAGAGATTAACGGCTGGGACGACAATACCATTGAATCGCTCGAAAATGGAACCTTGACCCGCGGTGAGCTGCAGCGCTCCGCGATCAACATCTGTAAATTCATCATGAACGCGCCGGTATCCTCACGCAAACATGAGATTGTAGAGAACGTGGCTTCGTTCCAGGCGAACGCGGCTCTGTCGGTGGCAGACGCTCAGTCGCTGGCTGAGAACGCACAGGTAAAACCTGCGGTAGCTGAGCCTGTATATATGAAAGTGGATGAAGCAGGCCAATACCGGATTATTGTGCAGATCATGTCACCTGAGCCTGAACTGGCACAAAGTGCATGTAATGTGCTGCTGAATGGTCAGCTTGCTACGACGATCCAAACGAACGGTACAGAGGGCAAATGGATCAGACAAAAGTTGGTGAAAGTGCAGCTGGAGGCCGGGCTGTATGAACTCAAGCTGGACTTTACTAAACCAGGTCTACAGATCGATTGGATTGAATTCAAGCAGGTATAGGTTGGTTAGGTGTAACGGTATAGGTGCGACATAAAAGGTGACCTGTAAATGGATTGGCAAATGCATGCACTCGGGTCTTTGTCAAAGTAGAAGTGCAATAGTGTGGTGCTAAAACCAGTGTAGCGCCAAAACCATTATAGGAATTTTAACAAAGGACACTGCTTGCGGTGTCCTTTTGTTGTCACCGGAGAAGCAGACTGTTATGATCGAGTTACGGGATCGTGGTCAAACAGAATAATGGGGTCAGGGGTGTGGCAAACGATGAAAAGATACAATTACTTAAGTCCGATTCTGCTGATTGTCGTAGCATTAATCGTGCGAGGACTGGTAACCAACGTATGTATGTTGTTTGGATTGTCGCAAGAGGTGTCCAGCAATATTGCGATGCTCGCCATGATTATTGTGGCTTTGATTATGTTCAACCGCATGACGAAAGCCCGGCGTAACAAGTAGATTGGTGTGGTCTGCGACGGGTCAAGTAGATATAGAAGAACAGTTTTGAAAGCCCTTTATTTTATTCAAAGGTGAGGAACATGGAGGGCTGGAACAGGTCACGAAGACGCTAAGACATGATACAAAGACGATGTAGATATTCTTCTGCCTCGTCTTTTTTTGCTTCATGTGTGAGAATCTCTTTATACACAAAAGAAATGGCACAGGATATTTCCTATGCCGCTTCACGATTCAGATTTCATTTTTATGTTAGTTCTGCGTGTGAGCTAAACTTACGACATTCTCCTTGGAATCAAGTGTCTTAGGTTTAGAAGGTATGAATAAGTTATTACTCTCTTTTTTTATCATTAAATCGCCGACGAAATACCAAAGCCGAGACAGCAAATATAATAAAAGATACAGCATTAAGAAGATGGTTTATAAAACGCAGACATAACAAAAGGCTCATGTTGGATAAAACAAACACGGGCCTTTTGTTATGTGAAAAATGAATATATACATACTCTGCCTATAGAGGATGAGATATTCACCCTATACTGATGCTAGGAAAGAATGATGGGATCAGAGATCGTTAATTGAGATATCGGAATCGGAGGAGTTGCAAAATGGATTACGTTAATCAAGAAGTAAATAAGTTAAATGTTACCGCTAGACTATGCGGTGTAGAGGAGAAGTTCATTATCAATAATATTTATCCTCTTTATCTGCATGATTTGTCTGAAATATGGGAATACAAAATCAATCGTTATGGGGTGTTTGAGAATGACGATACCCGAACTTTGATGGAACAGAATCGCGTGTTTGATATTTGGTGGGAACACCCGAACGTATTATTTCCTTATCTTATCACAGTGGATGATATACCTGTGGGGCTTGCATTTGTGGCTACTTCCCCTTTCATACCATGTCCTCAATATATCGATTACTACATGAATGAGTTCTTCTTATTACGTAATTATCGAGGAAAGGGTGTTGGAGAAGAAGCGGTGAGACAGATCATTGGAAAGATGCCAGGGCAATGGGAATTGCAGACAAATCCCACCGAACGAAACGAGCGTGCGAAACGTTTCTGGCGTAGAACACTTAACACATGTACCAACGGGAAATACTCCGAAGAACTTGGTCATCATCCTGAAGATGGAGAAAAGCTAGTTTTTCGCTTCAGCACGAGTTCTGAAAAAGTGAGTAATTAGAGAGGTTGCTCCTAGCTTCATAAAAAAGCATCAACGTGATGAACGGTGGTTTACAACTAGTGGATGATAATAGGGATCGTTGCAGAAATGCTAACGATCCTTTTTGGTATATCCTTTAACATATTGTCAATGTTCTGTTCTCAAATATATGTCAAAAAAGAATTACGACTAACATTACGGCGGTATGTTACAGGGATTGGGGAGATATTTTCGAGGAAGCTCATATACGAGTATTGACGTTCAATACCTAACGTTTTAGACTAAGGATATAACTCAATAACGATATTAATAACAAAAATAACAAAAGAATCAAATTGTAATCAACTAAAACCAATAAAGCATAAAGTTCATGGAAGCTGTGGAAACCTAGACTTCGTTTAACTTGATTAACGCTAGCTAACGTCTTTATTACTCCATTTACAGGAGGCTCGCTCATGACGATTAAGGCTGACAAACAGTATGTTTTTCGGGAAGGACAGCTTTTTCAGAGCAGTCATGCGTCAACCATCGCTGTCCTGCCAACTGGTTTAGTTATTGCGGCTTGGTTTGCAGGTTCGTATGAAAAATCCAGCGACACCGCGATCTGGACGGCTGTTCAGGAGCAAGATGGCTCGTGGTCAACGCCGCGTAAAGTAGCGGATGAAGAAGGTATTGCCCATTGGAACCCGGTGCTGCATGCACATGGGGGTTCCCTTATCCTCTTTTACAAGGTGGGACACGAAATTACAGACTGGCATACTCGCATCATGCGCTCGGAGGATGGCGGGCAGACATGGACGGATGCTCGTGAGTTGGTTCCCGGTGATGTAGGTGGCCGTGGTCCGGTGCGCAATAAACCTGTGCGGCTCGCGGATGGGACAATTCTGGCTCCGGCCTCCATTGAGCGAATGGATATGGAGAATCCGGGCAAACAAGTGTGGGAAGCTTTTGTTGATATTTCAACCGATGAAGGCGAGACATGGACGAAAAGTGAACCCATTCCGATGAACCTGTCTATTTATGTGGGGGCGAATCATTGGATTGCGAAAGGTCTGATTCAGCCTGCTCTATGGACTTCAAGTGCCGATGATGTACATATGTTACTCCGCAGTACGGAGGGGAAAATCTTTCGCAGCGACTCGGTGGATGGCGGCAAGACATGGTGTGGAGCTTACCCGACAGAACTGCCAAACAACAATAGTGGTATTGATGTCACACGGCTGGAGAGTGGCTTGCTTGCACTTGTTTACAATCCCGTGAGCGGGTATGCGACAGAGAGTCCCCGTACACCACTGGTAGTTGCTTTTTCAAATGACAATGGTGTGAGCTGGGGAGATGAGTTTGTGCTTGAAGATGAGCCTGGCGAGTACTCTTATCCTGCCATCGTATCTCAGGGACAGAACCTGTACATATCGTACACGTGGAAAAGAGACCGGGTTGCGTTCTGGAAATTGAACGTTCACATATCGGAGTAAAGCAAGGACCGCAGAAACGCTGATCAGGCGTTTATTCGGTCCTTGCTGTCGTGGTTATTTGTGAGGAGGTGTTCCTATGAACATACAGGTCATCAACAGAGAGCCAATATTGGAAGTCATAGCGTTGGACACAGCAGATGCCCAAGCCGCGGAGCAAGGGGGAGCCGATCGGATTGAGCTTGTATCGGCAATGACCGAAGGTGGACTTACGCCCAGTTACGGGTTGATTGCACAAGTCGTATCCAAGGTGTCGATACCGGTCTATGTCATGATCCGGCCTCATAGCCGCTCGTTCTGCTATAGCGCTGATGATCTTCAGGTGATGATCCAAGACATACGTGTGGCACGTGAGCTTGGTGCCGCAGGCATTGTGATTGGAGCTCTCACCCGTGAGGGAGAAGTACAGCGCTCCTTTTTACAAACTTGTCTGTTGAGCGCTCAGGGGCTGGGAGTTACGTTTCATCGCGCCATCGATTCGAGTGCACATGTGGTGAGAGCGCTGGAGAGCATGGGTGGCATTAATGGCGGGAGTGAGATCAAGGGCAAGTTTGAGTATGAGAGGGAGATGGAGAGCAAGAGCGAGGAGAGTGTCATCGAGCGTGTACTTACATCGGGAGGGAAACCTACTGCCCCTGAGAGTTTGCTCGAACTACAGCGTTTGCAGGAGATAGGACAGACGTTGAACATATCCGTTATGGCGGGTTCGGGTGTCACGATTGAGGGGATTTCAACCATCGTGAGCCGAACGGGGATCACCGAGATTCATATGGGATCGGGTGTGCGGCGCGGAGGGAGTTTCGATCAACCTGTGGATGCTCAGCTTGTCGCTCAGGCCAAAGCAGCGTTGATTCGTTCAGTACAAGAGCTGCAGTAATAATGATATTGGTAATTGCGCAATAAAAGCAGAATGCACTTTTCATATAAGGGAGTGGGAAGCCATGAACTCAAAGCTTTCACCAGCACCAGCGGATTGGATTAAAACAGCGGCACAGGTCAGCCCATCCGAGCGCCAGATGAGATGGCAGGAGATGGAGTTTTATGCTTTTATCCATTTTACCGTGAACACATTTACCGATCGGGAGTGGGGGACGGGCGAGGAAGACCCGGCGATCTTTAACCCTACTGAACTACTTGCAGGGCAATGGGTGGAGACATGTAAAGACGCAGGCATGAAAGGGCTCATTTTGACCTGCAAACATCATGACGGGTTCTGTCTGTGGCCCAGCCGTTATGCAGATCATACGGTTGCAGCGAGTCCATGGCGAAATGGCTCTGGTGATCTGGTGCGAGAAGTTGCGGATGCCTGTCGTGACGCCGGGTTGAAATTCGGGGTGTATCTCTCACCCTGGGATCGTCATGAAGCGTGTTATGGGGATTCGGAGCGGTATAATGCTTTTTTTCTTGCTCAGCTGCGCGAACTGCTGACGAACTATGGTGATATTTTTTGTGTCTGGTTTGATGGCGCATGTGGCGAAGGGCCAAATGGGAAAAGACAGGTCTATGACTGGGACGCATATTACGCGCTCATTCGCGAGCTTCAGCCGGAAGCGGTCATTTCGGTCTGCGGCCCGGATGTACGCTGGTGTGGCAATGAGGCAGGACATACGCGCGAATCGGAATGGAGCGTTGTACCGACGCATATGCAGGATAATGAGAAGATTCAGGAGCAGTCGCAGCAGGTGGATGATAGAGAGTTTGCTAAGAAAATCAACACACAAGATAGTGATCTGGGGAGCCGGGGCATCATCCGTGATTATGCTGATCAGCTGATATGGTATCCTGCCGAAGTTAATACTTCGATTCGTCCGGGCTGGTTCTATCATGCGAGTGAAGATGATCAGGTCAAAACGCTGGACGAACTGCTCTCCGTTTATTACGGCGCCGTGGGCGGCAACGCCTGCTTTTTGCTGAATCTGCCACCAGACAAACGTGGTCTGCTGCATGAAAATGATGTCCAGCGATTGAACGAGATGGGTTCGGTGTTACGTACCACATTCAGTGGAGACTTAGCACACGGCGCACAGGCTGAGGCTTCAGAGACGATGGATGAAGCACATGGAGCTTCACAAGTTTTAAATTCGGATGAAGAGTTGCAACAAGAAGCATATTGGTGCCCATGCGAAGGAACAGAGCAAGCGTGGATGGAATTGATTTTGCCGGAAGAAAAGACCTTCGACCGTGTGATGCTAATGGAACACATCCGATCAGGTCAGCGGATTGAAAGGTTCAGGCTGGAAGTATGCGGTGAGGATGGTCGGTGGCAGGACATCTATGCTGGAACGGTAGTTGGATATAAGCGAATTTGCTGTTTTCCAAAAGTGACTGCACGCCGGGTTCGACTGACCATTCAGGAGTCCAGATGGTGTCCAACACTATCGAAATTCAGCTTATTTTACAGTGAACGGGAGGACGTGTGAGATGGCTATACTGATGGTTCAGGGCTCACAATTCATACTGGATGGGAAACCGGTTCAGATTTTGTCAGGAGCCATTCATTATTTTCGAGTGGTCCCCGAGTATTGGGAGGATCGGTTGCTGAAGCTGAAGGCCTGCGGATTCAATACCGTGGAGACTTATGTGCCATGGAATATGCATGAGCCGCAGCCAGGAGAGTACTGTTTTGAAGGCATGGCGGATGTGGAGCAGTTTATACGACTTGCAGGAGATGCAGAGCTGCATGTGATCGTTCGTCCAAGTCCTTACATCTGTGCGGAGTGGGAGTTTGGTGGTTTGCCGTCCTGGCTGCTTGCGGATGACCATCTGCGGCTTCGTTGTAGTGATTCGGCGTTTCTGGCGCATGTGGATCGGTATTATGATGTGCTTTTGCCCAAGTTAAAACCTCTTCTGAGCACCTCTGGCGGGCCTATTATTGCGTTGCAGATTGAAAATGAATACGGCAGTTTCGGGAACGATGCGAGTTATCTGCAATATTTGCGGGATGGCATGGTGCGACGGGGCATGGATGTGCTTCTCTTTACCTCAGACGGGCCAACAGATCATATGTTGCAGGCCGGTTCTGTATCTGGGCACTTGGCAACGGTTAATTTCGGTTCGGGGACGGAATGGGCATTTGCCAAGCTGCGTGAATATCAAGCAGAGGAACCGCTCATGTGTATGGAGTTTTGGAATGGCTGGTTCGATCACTGGGGCGAGTCACATCATACCCGGGAGGCAGAAGATGTAGCCAAGGTGCTGGAGGAAATGCTGGAGGCGGGCGCATCGGTGAACTTCTACATGTTTCATGGCGGTACGAATTTTGCATTTTATAATGGAGCGAACTGTCAGCAAAAGGATCAATACGAACCAACCATTACAAGTTACGACTACGACTCTCTGCTTAGCGAATCGGGCGAACCGACAGCGAAATTTTATGCGGTTAGAGAGGTTCTCTCACGTTATAGAGGTTTTGAAAAACAGGACGGTTACTGTGAAAAGAGAGATTTAGTTTTACCAGAACCGAAGGGAACGGCATCTTATGGGAGGGTTGAGCTGGCGCAGCGAGCTAGCTTGTTACAACAACTGGACGCACTGGCTGTTAAGATTCAACGTACTAATCCTGAGCCGATGGAGAAGTTGGGGCAGGATTACGGATTTATCAGCTACCAGACGCGGATATCCGGGCCAAGAGAACGACAGGAGTTAGTTGTTCAGGAGGTGCGTGATCGGGCACTGGTGTTTGTGGATGGATTGTTACAGGGTGTGCTTGAACGTGGGAATGTTGCGGCAACGGTATCTTTTGAGGTGCCAGCGGAAGGCGCAGAGCTGCTCATTCTTGTTGAGAATATGGGGCGAATCAATTACGGGCCGTATCTGAGAGATCCGAAAGGAATCACGGAGGGTGTACGGCATGGATTTCAGTTTTTGTACGATTGGACGATTCATTGTTTGCCGATGACCGATCTTTCGGGTTTATCCTATGCTGTGCTGTCTGAGCTTGAGAGCAGCGCAAGAACAGTTAAAGAGGAGCCGTTTTTTTATCGAGGAAGTCTTCATATGGAGGATGTTTCGGATATAAAGGATACCTTTCTGCGTCTGGACGGCTGGACAAAAGGGGTTGCATTTGTAAACGGATTCAATCTGGGCCGCTACTGGAATATAGGCCCGCAACAGACGTTGTATGTTCCTGCTCCGCTCCTCCGTCAAGGAGAGAATGAGATCATCATATTTGAGCTTCATGGAACAGAAGATGCTGCCGTCATGTTCGTAGATCAGCCGGATTTGGGCTAGAAAAGGAAAATCGGTGAGCCATGCGATTATTGGCAATTGCCCTATAGACCGGAACACGGTATACGTTGGGTATGGACACCCATCACAGGAGAGGGAGAGGATGAGGAAGATGAAAGTTGGACTTAGCACGTACAGTTTGCAACAGGCACTGGATCGTAAGGAGCTAACTGTGCCGGATGCCATTCGCTGGATTGCCGAGCAGGGCGGGCAACATGTGGAGATTGTACCGATGGGCTTCAGTCTGATCGATAATTCGGCATTAATCGAGGAGATCAAGGCTGCGGCTCAGGACGTTGGCATCGACATCTCCAACTATGCCATTGGTGCAAATTTTGCGGTTCAGGAGAGTACCGAGACGTTAGAAGAAGAAATTCAGAGCGTTATGCGCCATGTGAATGTCGCCGCCGACCTCGGAGTGAAGCTGATGCGTCATGATGTCGCTTTCCGGCCTGCACAGGAAGGGACTGTAGCACAGTTTGAAGCTGATCTTCCCGTACTCGTCAAAGCCTGTCAGCGAATTGCCGACTATGCCGCTGGTTTTGGCATTACAACGAGTGTGGAGAACCACGGGTATTATGTGCAATCGAGCGAGCGAGTTCAGCGACTGTTACATGAAACGGGTCGGGAAAATTTCAAAACGACACTGGATATCGGGAATTTCCTCTGTGTCGATGAGGATCCAGTGAGTGCGGTGAAAAATAACATTCCTTACGCGTCCATCGTTCACGCCAAAGATTTCTACTGGCGGTCTTCCACCCGGAATCCCGGCGAAGGGTGGTTCCAGACCTCCCATGGCAATTATCTGCGCGGAGCCATCGTGGGTCATGGCGATATCGACATGCCTGAAGTGTTTCGCGTACTGAAGCGGTCCGGTTATGACGGATATATCTCGGTTGAATTCGAAGGCATGGAGCACTGCCAGACCGCCTCGCGCATTGCGATGGATAACGTGCGCCGTTTGTGGGATGAGGCGTGACAATATGTAGTTAAGGCCGCCATGATATCTAGCGTTGCCGCCTGCGTGTCGTTTTGCTTAGTCCTGTGGGATGCAGTGTAGTGTCGTGGATTACTCTAAATAGAGTTCATTCAAGAGTTCACTGTATGAAGGCAACCGCAGTCAATGTAATTTTTCAAAAGTGAATGGAATTAAGCGTGATTTGAGGATCATGAGAATTTTATTTCAAAGATGGATTTTCCAAGCTGAACGGTATTCATTTTCATTTTTAACACTGGAGGGGTAGTGAAATGTCCAAATTGAAAGTTGCCGTCATCGGCGCTGGTTCTATATCGGATTGTCACCTGCAAGCGTATGCCAGCAACCCGGAAGTAGAGATTTATGCGATCTGTGATCTGAACGAAACTCGTGCCGCCGAAGTGGCGAAGCAGTACGGGGCATCCCATGTGTTTACGGACTATAAAGACTTGCTCGCTCTGCCGGAGATTCATTCGGTAAGCATCTGCACATGGAATGATTCGCATGCCGAGATCAGTATTGCGGCGCTGGATGCAGGCAAAAACGTGCTCTGCGAGAAACCACTCTGCCAGACCGTGAAGGATGCGCTAGAGGTAGAAAAGGCCGTTCATCGCAGTGGAAAGTTGTTACAAGTAGGTTTTGTTCGCCGTTATAGTGACAACGCCCAGATTCTGAAAAAGTTTATCGACGAAGGTGAACTTGGCGAAATCTATTATGCCAAAGCTTCCAGTCTGCGCCGTCTTGGCAACCCGGGTGGCTGGTTTGCGGATAAAAGTCGCTCTGGCGGTGGCCCGTTAATTGATATCGGTGTACATGTTATCGACATTTGCTGGTACCTGATGGGTAGACCTAAGGTTAAATCGGTCTCCGCCAATGTCTCAAATCGGCTCGGTAACCGGGCAAACATTCGAAATCTTTCGTTCTATAAGGCTGCTGATTACGATGCGGAACAGAACACGGTGGAAGATATGGCGAATGCATTGATCCGTTTTGAAAATGGGGCAAGCCTGTTGGTCGATGTCAGCTTCACCCTACATGCGAAGTCTGATGAGACAGCAGTCAAGCTGTATGGCGACAAAGGCGGTGCCGAGCTGGAACCGGAGATTTCAATTATTGGTGAGAAGTTCGATACCATTCTGAACATGACACCGCAAGTCGATTTTAAATCCTTTGACTTCATGGGTTCGTTCCGCAACGAAATCAACCATTTCATAGACAGCACGCAGGGCCGAAAAGAAACCCTTAGCCCCGTCGAGGACGGTGTGGAAGTCATGAAAATGCTGTGTGCCATCTACGAATCCGCGCGCGAGGGCAAGGAGATCACGTTGTAATTCATACGTGAAACGGAGAGTGCAGAACCAATCTGGAGAAGCGGAGCGCTCGCCTTTACCACCGGATTTCCACATCAGGGACATAATTCATAGAAATCCGGGGGTAACAGCGATCGAAAGATGGTACTGCAATCGGAGTGCCCAGTGTAAATCCACCTTTTACAACGTCAGAAATTTCAACTAAAGGAGATGCTTTATTTTGACTCAAACCAATCCCCCCCTGCCAGAGCAGGAAGAGCACATCGTTGAAGCAGGCGTACACAACTTTAGCAAAGAAGACGAATGGGTAAAGCCGGAAGACCCACTGCTGCTGGAGCGGCTGGAGTGGTTCAAAGATCAGAAGCTGGGTTTGATGATGCACTGGGGACCGTACTCGCAACTCGGCTTGGTGGAATCGTGGGCACTGAGCGATGAGGATGGCGACTGGTCGCGGGATGATGTGGACTGGACGGACGACATGGAGGATTTCAAACGTGAATATTTTGACCTGAACAAAACCTTCAATCCGATTCGGTTTCAGCCTGAGGAATGGGCACAGATGGCTGCAGACAACGGCTTTAAATATTTCCTGTTTACGACCAAGCACCATGACGGCTTCTGCATGTGGGATACCAAAACAACCGATTACCGGATTACGGACAAAGATACGCCGTTCCACAAACACAAATATGCTGATATCTGCCGGGTATTGTTTGACGCCTTCCGAGCGAAGGGGCTCGGCATCTCGGCGTACTTTTCCAAAGCAGACTGGCACACCCCATATTACTGGGCACCGGGCATGGAGCGTGGACGGCATATGTGGCGCGGGCCTTCTTATGATCCACACAAGTATCCCTGGATGTGGGAAAAGTTCGTGGAGTTCACCCACGAGCAGATCATGGAATTGCTGACGAATTACGGACGGATCGAGTGTCTGTGGCTCGATGCAGGCTGGGTACGTGAAGGCCGCCACGGTCAGGATATCCGGCTTGGTGAAGTGGTCGAACGGGCGAGAAAGAGCACGCAGCCTTGGCTTCTGTCGGCAGATCGCACCGTTGGCGGGCCGTATGAGAATATCGTCACCCCGGAGCAGACGATCCCGGAGCATCCGATGAATATTCCGTGGGAGAGCTGTATTACCGTTGGGCACTCTTTTGCTTTTGGCTTCGATGATCAGTATAAATCGGGACGGCAGCTTGCACATATTTTGCTCGAAGTGGTATCCAAAGGCGGGAATCTGGCACTGAATGTCGGGCCGCAGCCGGACGGACGTCTACCCAAAGGGGCAATTCGAGGTATTCAGGGACTTGGCGAATGGCTGAACACACACGGTGAAGGGATCTATGGTACCCGCATTTGCGCACCGTATTACACGAAGGAGTGGGCATTTACACAGAAAGAAGATATCCACACCGTCTATGCCTTCCGCATCTATCGCAACGAGAATGAGAGCCTAGAAGAGCGACTGATCATTCCTTATGTGGAAAAGGTGGAGAGAGTTGAACTTATCGGTACGAATGACGTACTTTCGTTTCAGCAAACAGAAGAAGGGCTGATCGTGGTGCTACCACGATCCGCTACAAACAGTGAAGCACCCATCACTCATACATTTAGATTAATCACCAAATCATAAAAACATATGTCAATTCCGGGGGAGATATGGGCGCCTCCGGAATTTTATTTTTTATACATAGAAAGTACAGATACCCATAGTGCATGGCTTTAAATGCTTGCTCCACAAGGGTTTTTGGAATAAAGAGAGGTCGGAGAAAATTGCAAATTGATCCAAAAGCACTCGGCAATGTACTATCAAATCAAGAAAGCGCTACCTGATATGATTGTTAACATTGATTGGATTATTAGCATCAAATGAGCGTCAAGAACTAACGTTTAAGGGATGTAAATGTAATGTATTATTACACTTGAGGCCTAGAAGGAGTGACGCAAATGAGTCGAGGTACAGAAAGCATACCTGCGAACATGGAGCTGCAGCAATTACGTCAGACAGCGCCCAAACAGCAGCATCCGTTCATTAAAAGCTTCAAAAAGCACTGGGAGCTGTACCTGCTTGTGCTGCCTCCGGTGTTGTATCTATTGATCTTCAAATACATTCCGATGGTAGGGGTGCAGATTGCCTTTAAGGATTTCAGTGTCGTAAAAGGCATCTGGGGCAGTCCATGGGTGGGGCTCAAACATTTTGAAGCTTTCTTCGATTCCCCGAACTTTTGGCTGCTGATCAAGAACACTATTGGCATCAGCTTCTATTCCCTCATTGCCGGTTTCCCTATACCGATCTTGCTAGCCTTGGCGCTGAACGAGATTCGAACGGGTTACTTTAAAAAGACCGTACAGATGGTTACGTATGCACCGCATTTTATCTCCACCGTTGTCATGGTATCCATCATTATTCTGATGCTTTCCCCCCATGTGGGCGTTGTAGACAAGTTATTTAGCTGGCTGGGTTTCCCGATGACCAACTTTATGGGGATTCCCGAATATTTCAAATCAATCTATGTCTGGTCCGGGGTATGGCAGGGTATGGGGTACTCCTCGATTATATACATCGCGGCTCTGGCGGGCGTTGATCCTTCTCTATACGAAGCGGCCAAGATGGACGGTGCCTCAAGGTTGCGGAAAATATGGCACATCGACCTTCCAACTCTTGTTCCGGTCACCGTAATCATGTTGATTCTAAGTCTGGGCAGCATTATGGGCGTTGGCTTCGAAAAAATATACCTCATGCAGAATCCGCTGAATACGAGCGCTTCGGAGGTCATCTCCACGTACGTGTACAAGGTCGGTCTGATCGGAGCGAATTTCAGCTTCTCCGCGGCAGTTGGTTTCTTCAACTCCATCATTAACCTGATTCTGCTGGTCATCGTCAACAGCATTTCCCGCAAAGTATCCGAGAACAGCTTGTGGTAAAGGAGGAGCATGTCCATGTTTAATCTGATGAATCGGAACCGAATTAAAGACCCGGTTGGCGACCGTATTTTCATGACTATCAACTATATCTTTCTGATTGCCATTCTGTTAACGGTGTTCTACCCGCTCTTGTACATCGTCAGCTCCTCATTCAGCTCGTCACGCGCCGTAACATCCGGCCAAGTGTGGCTGTTCCCGGTTGATTTTAACATCAAGGCGTACATCTCCATTTTCAAAAGCCAGCAACTCATGCTCGGGTTTTACAACACGATCATTTACACCGTAGTCGGTACGTTCATCAACGTTGCACTGACTGTTATGCTGGCTTACCCGCTCTCCCGCAAGTCGTTCTACGGACGGGGAGCCATCATCATCTTCATGATGATTAC
The DNA here is from genome assembly GCF_050435065.1 of Paenibacillus sp. 4624. Classification (NCBI taxonomy): domain Bacteria; kingdom Bacillati; phylum Bacillota; class Bacilli; order Caryophanales; family Paenibacillaceae; genus Paenibacillus; species Paenibacillus sp. 4624. The sequence goes on along the minus strand of NZ_JBNDJR010000012.1, from coordinate 58,705 downwards.
GATGTTTTTTGACGGGGGTCTGATTCCGACCTACCTGCTGATGAAAGACCTGCACCTGCTGGATACCCGCTGGGCGATGTGGCTTCCCGGAGCACTTGCCGTGTTCCAGGTCATCGTTGCGCGCACCTTTTTCCAGTCGTCAATCCCCGAGGAGCTTGGTGAAGCTGCCGAGATGGACGGATGCCGGGATATCCGCTACCTGATCAGCGTTGTGCTGCCGCTCTCCAAACCGATTCTGGCGGTGATGACCCTGATGTACGCCGTCGGTCACTGGAATGCATACTTTGATGCACTCATCTACTTGCGCTCCGAGAAGTTGTTCCCGCTGCAATATGTGCTTCGTAACTTGTTAATTCTGAATGCGGCTGATCCGGCCATGCTCGCAAATACAAGTCAGCAGATGAGGGATCAAGGGTTCGAGCAGGTGCTGAAATATGCGCTGATTGTGGTCGCCAGTATTCCGATTCTGATCATGTATCCTTTTGTCCAAAAACACTTTGTCAAAGGGGTTATGGTCGGTTCACTTAAAGGATAGATGGTAGCCGGTTCTTGAAAGGAGGTGGGGGCACACGCCGGCTTCCGGGATTGGTTTTTGAAACTTATAGAACCTATATCAACCCGTACAGCTTAACCAAAGGTTTGCCGTTATGAACAAAAAGGAGGAGTCAGCTTGAGAAAATCCTGGATTTCAATTTTGTGTCTGATCTTCGCTTCGGTGACGATATTGTCCGCATGCAGTTCATCTGAAAAAGCGGGTACAGGTAGTGAGGGGAGCGGCGAGAGCGGCGGTCCTGTAACGATGACTTTTTTTGCTCCGCAAGGTAAAGCGCCGATGGAGGACAATGAATTCACCAAGTTTATCGAAAAAAAGTTCAACGTGACCTTGAAATGGGACCTGGCCCCGACAGACGCTTTGCAGGATCGCAGACAATTGCTGCTAGCCAGTGGGGATTATCCTGAAGTGTTCCTGCACGGCAAGTTCACCACCTCGGATCTTCAAACCTATGGTAAACAAGGCGTGTTCCTTCCGCTTCAAGACCTGATCAAGCAATATGGCCCGAACCTCACCAAAGTGATGGAAGAGAAGCCTTATTTTAAGGATGCCATAACGGCACCGGACGGTAACATCTATGCACTGCCTATTTTTAATGAATGTTACCACTGTACGTATGCGCAGAAATATTGGATCAACAAAGAATGGCTGGATAAGGTGGGGCTGAAAATGCCAACGACGACCGACGAACTGTATACCGTTCTGAAGGCGTTCAAAACCCAAGACCCGAACGGCAACGGCAAAGCCGATGAGATCCCGCTCACAGGTGCACCGAACAAGTATGTGTGGAACGGCAACATTGATGCTTACCTGATGAACAGCTTTATATACAACGATAACGATAAATACCTGATCGTGAACGACGGCAAGGTCAGCTTTGCCGCCAATCAGGAGGGATGGAAGAAGGGGCTGGAGTACATGCACAAGCTGTACGCGGATGGCCTGATCGACCCGGCTTCCTTCACACAGAATGACCAGGCGATTGGTCAACTGGGGAATAAAGAAGGCGACGAAGTGGTTGGCTCCATTACAACGGCACTGGTCAGCTATCTGGTGAATACGTATGACAAAAAGATTACCCGTCACCAGCACTGGGAAATCGTGCCTCCACTCAAAGGGCCGGATGGTGTGCAGACGACGGGAGCAACGCAAAGTGTGGGTGAATTTGAATTTGCCATTACCAACAAAGCGACCGAAGCACAGCAGATCGCAGCCATCAAAATTGTAGATTACATGTTCAGTGAAGAGGGTGCACTCTACGCAGAGTATGGCCCGACCGAAGGCAAGGGATGGAAGAAAGCAGACCCGGATGAGAAGAACATCAATGGGGAGCCTGCCAAGTACAGCTATTACAACCTGCCTGAACGTGATCCAAACGTGGTTGTGAACGAGAGCTGGTCACAGATCGGTGCGCATGACTTGTCCAACACGTTCCGTAACTTGTTTGCAGAAGGTCAAGACCCGCTGTCTGCTGAAGGATACGGTACAAGGCTTGCTCAGGCGACGAAAGTATATGCTCCATACGCTCCCAAAGAAGTATATCCTGCCAACGTATTTATTCGTCCAGAGGATACCGAGACCGCGGCTCAGCTGACCACCGCAATCAAAGATTATGTACAGACGAATATGGCTCAGTTCATCATCGGCAGCAAGAGCATTGATAAGGATTGGGACTCGTACGTGAAAGGTTTCGATGGACTTGGATTGAGCAATTATCTGGATATTTATCAGCGTGCAATTGAGAAAAAGTAGTATATACGGACTGTCCCGCCTGTCACCCGTGACCGGGGCAGTCTTCTCCTATGACAACCCCACGTCATTCGATATAATGAACGCATAATTATGAAAAATTTGTGAACAGAGGCAAGGTGCAAGTGGTTTGTCGTCATGCAACATGAAATGGATTGGTGGGGGGGCGCGGAGATGAACAACAATTGGTTCAGACGTTTGCTGTTATCGTATTTGCCTATTTTTTTTATTGTGACGACGATTTTATTTTTTATTTTCTTTCAGGTATTTAACGAACAGAACCGAAGGGAAGCACTTAAGGCCAATGAATTTTTGGCTTCACAGGTGACACAGTATCTGGATAATTCCTTGCGTTCCATTGATTTCAAGGTACTGCGCGAGATTTTGACCAACTCTAATCTGAAAAATTATTTCTCGGTATCTGGCAGCGAGGATGTCTATGCCGGCATTCAGGCAGTTAAGGTCATCGATGAATTGAAGATAGAATATCCGCTGATCGACTCGGTCTACCTGGTCAGGTACAGCGATAACACCGTTTTTAGCAATGGCAAGGCCGTTCCGATCAACGAGTTTCCCGATGCAGTCTTTATTGCAGACAGCCGGACGAGAGATGAGCAGAAGTGGGTCGGCGCACGGTCATTCAAGGCGTTTCCTTCCCAATCGGCGGAGCAGGTCATTACGATTGTGCGGAATGTCGGGAACGGTAGAGGTCTTGTAGTGACCAACGTTGAGTTGAACACGCTACAAAAATCTATTATGCAGATGTACGACCCTGAATTTACGTTTGTGAACATCTATAACCGATCCGGTGGAAGTCTCTGGCATGGTGGTGCGCCTGATGCTGAGATGCTTGCTTCCAAGCCAGTTTCCGCTTCGGGAGAGGTATTCTCTGAATTCACGTCCAGCTATAGTGGCTGGAAGGTGCAGACGGGGCTAAATAACGGGAAAATCATCAAGTTTACGCTGCAATTTTATAATATCTGGTTTATTTTCGCTGTCGCTGTTGTGCTGATCGGGGTTGTATGGGTCGTCTATGTGACACGCAGAAACTATAAACCGATCCAGCAGATTGTTACCTTAATTCAGACTGTATCTTCACAGAAACCGTCAGCATTGAACTATGGCAAGGAGAATGAATTCCGTTTCATTCATACTACACTGGAGCGCATGATCGACCAGACGAAGCAATATCAGGAGGAGCATGAAGAGAATCTGATTTTGCAGAAGAAGGTCTTCTTTCAGGAACTGCTGGAAGGTACGCGGGATTACACATGTCATGAGTTATCTGCGGAGATGAGCAAGTTCAAGCTGCCGGAATTAGAGCATCGCTGGGCTGTGATGGTGGTGGAGATGGATCGATACGATGTATTTATGGATGAGTATCATCAGCAGGATCAAGCCCTCCTGAAATTCGTGCTGTCGAGCATTTTGCAGGAAAGTGCACGGCAAGAAGGAACCGAGGTATGGGCGGAGTGGGTTTCAAGTCAGCGACTGTACGCCATCCTCTGGCTGCCTGAGACGGAACGGTCGGAAGAGACGGAAAAGCAGTTGCTCAGCGGATATCTGGATCGGGTTGGTCAGTATTTGAACTTTACCGTCACGATTGGTGTGGGCAGGGTTGCCGTGGATATTCGCGGACTTCGGGCTTCGCTTAAAGAGGCTGTGCATGCCCTGGAGTACAAGGCGGTTCTGGGCACCAATCGGATCATACCGTGCGGAGATGTACCGAGTTCGACAAATGATGTGTATGAGTTTTTAAAGACTATCTCCTTGCTAGTGCAGGCGATGCGGCTATCAGACGATGCTTGGGAACAGCATTTTGAACGGCTGTTTAAGCAGATTCGCGAGTCCGTTCTGTCTCGTCAGGAGATTATGAACACGGTCCAGCTGTTGTTCCAGCATTATAATCGTGAATTTGCCGAGCTTCCACGCGAATATCAGGAGTCATGGGCGGCGATATTTACGCCATTGCTGCCACGGCTGGAAGGTTGGGAGACGCTGGATGATCTGCGCGAGCTGTGCCTGGAAGGGTTCCGTGAACTGGCGCGGCAGATGGAGACACTGCAATGCTCTCGTAAACATCGATCACATATTCTGGAGATTCGCAAATATATCGAGGAGCATTACAACAATCCCGATCTGTCGCTGAATTACCTTAGTGATCTGTTCGATATCAATCCGAAGTATCTGAGCAAGCTTTTCAAAGATGAGATTGGCGAGAAATTCGTGGATCTGCTCATCAGTCACCGGATCGAAAAAGCGAAACAGCTCATGCAACAGACGGACAAAGCGATCCAGGAGATCAGTGAGGAAGTGGGATATACGAACTACAATTCCTTCAACCGTGCTTTTAAAAATGTCGTTGGCATGGCTCCAAGTGACTATCGAAAGGCGATGTAAGCTCCACGTATGACCAACTCACAGGCAGGAGGAGAATGTGCATATGCAAACGCAAATGGGCTACAAAGATGTATCACTTCCCATTCAGGAGCGGGTACAGGATCTGCTCGAACGAATGACCATCGCGGAGAAGATCGGGCAGTTGATCCAGCCTATGGGGTGGAAAACGTACAAGAAAGCGGCAGATGGCTCGGTGCAGGTGACGGAAGAGTTCGAGGCAGACATGGCGCGGGGTGGTGTCGGCTCATTGTATGGTGTACTCAGGGCAGATCCATGGACGGAAGTAACTTTGGGGACAGGGCTAACGCCCCGGCAAGGTGCGGTGGCAACGAATGTCATTCAGCAATATGCGATAGAGCGTTCCCGATTAGGGATTCCGATTCTGTTCGGAGAAGAGTGTTCCCACGGGCATATGGCAATTGGTGCAACGGTCTTCCCTGTGCCGCTCACGGTAGGAAGTACGTGGAATATCGATCTGTATCGCAGGATGTGCGAGGCGATCGCTGTGGAAACCCGGAGTCAGGGCGGTGCAGCCACGTATTCTCCGGTGCTGGATGTCGTTCGTGACCCGAGATGGGGACGAACGGAGGAATGTTTTGCCGAAGACGCTTATCTCATCGGGCAGTTTGCTGTGGAAGCCATTCATGGATTGCAGGGAGAGCGGCTTGATTCAGATCGAACGGTAGTGGCGACACTCAAACATTTTGCGGCGTACGGCAGTTCAGAGGGCGGGCGCAATGCAGCGCCAGTGCATATGGGAATGCGTGAATTGCATGAAATCGACCTGCTTCCGTTCAAACAAGCGGTGGAAGCCGGAGCCTGCTCGGTCATGACGGCCTATAACGAGATCGATGGTGTGCCGTGTACGTCCAGTACGTATCTGCTTCATGATCTTTTGCGGGAGAAGTGGGGTTTCGACGGATTTGTCATTACCGATTTTGGCGCGATCCAGATGCTGGTGAACGGACACAACACGGCAGAGGACGGAGAGCAAGCCGTGGCGCAGTCCCTGCGGGCAGGTGTAGATATGGAGATGTCCGGATTCATGTACCGCAAACATCTGGCACAGGCGCTTGAACAGGGTTTACTGGAAGAGGCAGAGCTGGATGTGGCGGTGCAACGGGTGTTGGAGATGAAATTCAGGCTCGGTTTGTTTGAGCAGCCATATGTTGATCCTGATTTTGCAGAACAGGTTATCGGGTGTGAGGAGCATGTCGGGGTTGCGCGGGAGGTGGCACAAGAGGGAATTGTCCTGTTGAAAAATGAAGGACATTTGCTTCCGCTTGCTGCTCAGGGAACCAAACTGGCTGTGATCGGGCCGAACGCCAACCATATCTATAATCAGCTCGGAGACTATACCTCGCCGCAGCCAAGGGAGCAGATTGTGACGGTGCTGGATGGTATCACGCGCAAACTCGGTGGGACGGATACTGCTCAGGTGCTGTATGCACCCGGATGCCGGATCAAGGGTAATTCGAGAGAAGGCTTTGCACAGGCGCTTGCATGTGCGGAGCAGGCTGATGTCATCGTTATGGTGATGGGCGGATCGAGTGCTCGCGATTTTGGCGAAGGTACGATTGATCTGCGGACAGGGGCATCCGTGGTAACCGATGATCCGTGGAATGACATGGAGTGCGGGGAAGGCATTGACCGTTCTTCATTGAACCTGATGGGTGTACAGCTGGAACTGGTGCAGGAAATACATAGACTGGGGAAACCGGTCGTTGTGGTGTATATTAACGGGCGCCCTATTGCCGAACCCTGGATCGATGAGCATATTCCGGCCATTCTGGAAGCATGGTATCCGGGGCAGGAGGGGGGCAATGCCATCGCAGATGTACTGTTCGGGGACGTGAATCCATCGGGACGACTGACCGTATCCATTCCTAAACATGAAGGTCAGCTTCCCGTGTACTATCATGCGAAACGGACGCGCGGCAAGCGATACTTGGAGATGGAGCTAACGCCGCAATATGCTTTCGGACATGGGCTTAGCTACACGGATTTCAAGTACGACAATGTACGAGTGACACCGGAAGTGATTGAGCCGAACGAGGAGGCACAGGTGCAGGTCGAAGTGACGAATGTGGGTGCCGTGGCAGGCAAAGAGGTCGTTCAGCTGTACATTAGCGATGTGTCGGCTTCCGTTACCCGGGCTGAAATCGCCCTGAAAGGTTTTTGTAAAATCCATCTGGAGCCAGGTGAGACCCGAACCGTAACGTTTCCTGTGCAAAAAGAACATCTCGCACTGATCGACTCCCGTCTTCAGTCTGTGGTGGAACCGGGTGAATTCAAGCTGATGGTCGGACGCAGCTCTGCGGACTGGACGGCTTGCAGTCTGCGTGTACAACAGGTGGAGGTGAAGGAATGATCCGAATTCAGCGGTTTATCGAAGATTTGAAGCAGAAGCAGTGGCTGGAAGTCGTTGAACTTCCCGAGTGGCAGATGCAGCGCGCTCGATATATTCGGCCAGGAGAATACGAGTATGAGCTGGAAGGAAACGGAGCGATCCAGCCTTTAAATCCCTTGAACAGCACGCACGGAACGACGTATTTTCTGAGCAAAAGAATTGAGGTTCCCCAAACATGGCGGGGTGAGGCTATCGGATTCATTTTTGAAGCGGGTGGGGAAGGGTTGTTGAAGGTCAACGGTGTTCCTTATCACGGGCTGGATCGCAACCATACCTTCGTTCCCCTACCGATAGAACGTGTGGGATTAGCGCCGAAGCTGGAGATCGAGCTGTATGATCCCATCCCGGAGCCGCATGATCCCTTGAATCGACAAGCGGTGATCCAGCCTCCGATCCAGGGGATACGAGCGGCACTGGTGCATGTGAATCAACCGTTGCAGAGCCTGATGTACAGCATAATGGTGCTTTCCGAGTCGTTACAGGCTTTACCGGAGAAGGATCTGAAACGTATAACACTGTTACGGACCATGCATCAGGTGATGGATGAGATGTATCATGATCCGGTACGCTGGCAGGATGGCGTGTGGTTGCAAGAACTGGAACAGAGGATAGCCCAGACTGTGGAGCGGGAAGACTCCGAGCAGCACCGAAGCGGGTTTATGCATCTGGTTGGACAGTCTCACATTGATGTGGCCTGGCTTTGGCCTGTTCGAGAGACCGTGCGCAAATCGAGCCGGACGTTCTCTACGATGTGTACGCTAATGGATACGTATCCGGATTTTGTGTACTCCCAGAGCCAGCCTCAACTATATGCTTTTGTAAAGGAGCATTATCCCGAGCTGTATGAACGGGTGAAGGCACGTATTGCCGAAGGGCGCTGGGAACTGGTCGGTGGCATGTGGGTGGAGCCGGACTTGAACATTCCGAGCGGCGAGTCCTTGGTGCGCCAGATTCTGTACGGACAGCAGTTCTATCAGTCGGAATTCGGCAAACGTTCAAATATTGAATGGCTGCCGGATACGTTTGGATACTGCGCTTCACTGCCTCAGATTCTGAGGCTTGCCGACATTCCTTATTTTATGACCACCAAATTGAACTGGAATGATACGAATGTGTTTCCGTATGATCTGTTCGACTGGGTGGGGATTGACGGTACCTCGGTGCTGTCTTACCTGAATCATGGTGTAAATGAACATACGCGTCCCAAAGATATGCATGAACACTGGCAGTCCTACAAGCAAAAAGACGTTCATGCGGAGCAGATGCTACTTTATGGACACGGCGATGGCGGCGGCGGTGTGACGAATGAGATGGTGGAGTTTGCGGAGCGTTCTCACCTGATGGCAGGGCATCCGATCAGTCAATTCAGCACGGCGGGAGCCTTTTTTGAAGGGATTGCAGCGAGTAAACCAACACTGCCGAAGTGGCATGGTGATCTGTATCTGGAGCTGCATCGCGGTACGTACACCACCCACGCGCGGAATAAACGCAGCAACCGCAAGGCCGAGGTGCTCTATCGCGAAGCAGAAATATGGAGCCAGTGGGATCAGAAACGCAGTCGGATGCTGGATCACAAGGAAGTGCTCGAAGAAGGCTGGAAGCTGATCATGCTGAATCAGTTCCATGATATTATTCCGGGTACGTCGATTCCCGAAGTGTATGTAACTTCTGCTGAGGAGTATACGAAGGTGTTTGCGCTTGGTGATGAAGTGCTGCAGGGGTCACTCGATGCTCTCACGGATAACATTGCAACGAATGAAGTACCAGGTAAGCCGTACGTTATATTCAACAGTCTTGGCTGGGAACGAAATGAAGTGATCTGCATCTCAGGTGGAGCCGAATTAGCTGCATTGAAGGCGTATGACCGTCAGGGGAAACGGTTGATTAGTGAAATTGAGCAAGGTGCAGATGGGGTTCGTCTGCATGTTCTTGTTCCTTCGATTCCTGCCTTTGGGTATAACACCATATGGCTGCGCGAGGCAGAAGATGAAATACTGCGTGTAGAAGTAGGGGGAGCAGAGCTGGAAGCCGAAGCAAAAGAAGAAGTAGAACGATATGCAAAAGAAGAAATAGCGGTAACCGTAGAACAGGGAGCGGATAGCGCATTAGGAGCAACAGGTGAGGTCGACATCCCAGTAGGGAAAAGAACAACAGATGCAGTTTTAGAAGTGGGTTCAGCGATCCCAAAGACGGCTAAGCTTGAGCAAATACCTGCATGTTGGGAAACCGAGTTCTATTTGCTTGAATTCAACGACTTGGGTGAGATCACAAGATGGTATGACAAGACCGTAGGGCGTGAATGGTTGAAGCCGGGCGACCGAGCGAATGAGTGGCAGTTTTTCCATGACAAACCGACGTACTGGGATGCATGGGATATAGACCCCCGGTTTGAATCTCAACGTGCGGGGGGTGTGCAGCTGATTTCCAGAGAGGTTGTGCAACGCGGCTCTGTACAGGATGTACTGCGGTTCCGCTGGAAGCTGAATGATTCCGAGATTAGCCAGGATATGATTTTAGTTCATCACCAGCGGCGCATTGATTTCAAAACCCGGCTCGATTGGAAAGAAAGTCACAAGCTGCTCAAAATAGCGTTTCCGGCAGATCTGGTGGCGGCCAAAGCAACCTATGAGATTCCGTTTGGCGCTTTGGAGCGGGCAACGCATAACAATACGAGCTGGGAACGGGCACAGTTCGAGGTGTGTGGGCACCGCTGGGCTGATCTTTCGGAGGGCAATAGTGGTATCAGTTTGTTGAATGATTGCAAGTATGGCTACGACGTTAAGGATCGCACCATTCGTCTTTCGCTGCTGCGAGCGCCAAAATGGCCGGATATACATGCCGATCAAGGGCAGCATGAATTCACATATTCCGTGTTGCCGCATGAAGGAGACTGGCGTCAGGCGAATGTGGTACAGCGTGCGATGGAACTGAATCATCCGGTACAGGTGTTTGCGTCTACACCACATGCGGGCGAGAAGTCTTCAAAACACAGCTGGGTTCAGTTCGACAGTGAGCATATTATTTTGGATACGATCAAGGTGTCGGAGGACGGATCAGGAACGGTACTGCGTTTCTATGAATCAACCGGAGGCCGGGAGACAATACAGGTGCAGTGGAATGAGCAAAATGTGAGTGCGTCTATCATCAATCTGTTAGAAGATGAACTGGAGTCGCTTTCTTGCGAGGGTGGAGCGTTTAAACTGACGTTTAAGCCCTATGAAATCAAGTCGGTAAAGCTTGTGCCATCAAGTTGATACGATATAAGTTGAACTATTCATTTACACTATAACGGAGAGGACAGAAAAAACCTGAAAAAGCGAAGCGCTCGCCTAAAAGCTTTCTGCAAGAAAGCTACATCGGAAGCATATGCTTATCACCGGATTTCCCCTTTGGAAAAGGGAATCAAAAAAATCTGGGGATAACAGCGATTGGAATGTTATTCTGTCATCGGAGTGTTCCGTGTAAAAACCTTTAGTTCAACTTATATAGCATGATTTTTGAATTCACGGATGCACGATGGATTGAAACGTCAAAGAGCGGCATAACTCATCTAATCTCATGGGAGGTACGACATGAAATTAACCAATAAGATCGGTGTAATCGTGGACAGTTTTGGCGTAGGTGTGCGGGAAGGACTGTTGAAAGCCAAGGATGCAGGTGCAGAAGGCGTTCAGATCTACGCGGTGAAGGGGGAGATGGACCCGGCAAATCTGTCGCTTGCGGCTCGTAAAGAGCTTCGCAGCTATATAGATGGTTTGGGTCTTGAGATTTCAGCCTTGGTTGGTGATCTGGGCGGTCACGGCTTTCAAGTGAAGGAAGACAATGCATGGAAAGTGGAAAAGTCTAAGCGAATTGTTGATCTGGCTCTTGATCTGGGCACAAATATTGTGACCACACATATCGGTATTGTCCCTCATGATCCTTCTTCCAAAGTATACGAAACACTGTACGCTGCCTGTGAGGAGCTGGGACAGTACGCCAAAAGTGTAGGTGCCTACTTTGCCATCGAGACGGGGCCGGAAACGGCTGCGGATCTCAAAGGTTTTTTGGATACCCTCTCTACGAACGGGGTATCGGTTAACTTTGACCCGGCGAACATGGTAATGGTGACAGGGGATGAGCCGGTGCAGGGTGTGAAGTTGCTCAAGGATTATATCGTGCATACCCATGTGAAGGATGGCTTGCGTCTGAAAGAGGTTGATCCACGGGACGTGTACGGTGCTGTGGGTTACGCTCCGATGGATCATGAGAAAATTGCCGAAATGGTAGCTTCCGGTGCTTTTTTCCGCGAAGTACCGCTCGGTGAGGGAGCTGTTGATTTTGATGCTTATTTTGCCGCGCTGCAGGAGATTGGTTACACAGGGTATCTGACCATTGAGCGCGAAGTAGGAGACCAACCGGAAGTGGATATTCGCAAAGCCGTGCAGTTCATCAAACAATATCGATAGGAGTGGAGCGGATGAAGGTAGGTTTGAGCACGTACAGTTTGTTGAATGATCTGAATTCGGGAGCCATGACGGTACTGGATGTAATCGACTGGATTGCAGCGAACGGCGGCGAGCACATGGAGATGGTTCCCTACGGATACACGGTGGAGGATAATCATGAACTGGCGGATGCGATTCGGGAGCGAGCCGCAGCAGCTGGGATTGAACTGTCGAATTATTCGATGCCGGCCGACTTTGTGCAGGAGACAGAAGAGGCTTTTGAAGAAGAGATGGCTCGGATTAAAAGACATGTGGATGTCGCACACCGGATGGGTGTCAGGCATCTGCGCCACGACGTTACTGCATTCAGGCTGCCCAAGGAGAGCACGACCATTGCCTGGTTTGAACAGCACCTGCCGCTGATGGTTAGGGGAAGCCAGATCATTGCCGATTATGCTGCACAGTACGGGATGATCACAACGATTGAGAATCATGGGTTCAGTGTGCAGGCTAGTGATCGGGTTCAGCGTGTGCTGCAAGCCGTAGATCGGCCAAATTTTAAAACAACACTGGATATTGGCAACTTCATGTGTGTAGATGAAAACCCGATTATCGGTGTGATGAAAAATCTGCCGTACGCTTCGCTTATTCATTTTAAAGATTTCTACTTCCGTCCGTATGATGAGCATCCGGGGGAAGGGGAGTGGTTTACCACGACCTATGGTAACTTCCTGCGGGGTGCGATCGTGGGTCAAGGGGATATCCCCATTCGCAAAATCGTCAAGCTGATCAAAGATTCCGGTTACGATGGCAACATCACGGTGGAGTTCGAAGGCATGGAGGAATGCAAAGCCGCTTCCAAAATCGCCATGGACAATTTGCGCCGTTTCTGGGATGAAGCATAGAGGGAACGTATACAAGGGATTAGGAACAGAGCCGTGTTTTTGCGGCTCTTTTTGTCATATACAGCATACGAATTAGGAGATCATTTCGTAGTGCCATAAAGAGGAATAAGTGACGATAATCACAAGTATGCTATACTGAATATACGCAGCCTGAAAATCACTGGCTATGGATAGGAGAGATCGTGAATCTATGCAGGTATTTGAGGACTGGAACCAAAAGGTAAAGAAGACGTTCAACGCAACGAATCCCGAAGTGGTATTGACGGTAACTGAGGCGGGCAGCCTGCTAGGGCTGAGTAAAGACCAGATGAAGTTATACGTGGATAAAAACAAACTCACCAAAGTACCTATTATGAGAAGTGTGCATCGATATCTTTTGTTAAAAAGTGAAATTGATCGCATTGTGCAGGCACAATAAATGAGTAGGAAAAAGGCAAACAGTCTTAGTTGACCGGGGTAATAACTGAATAGAACATTTATAGCCATTTGACCGACAGTTCTCGGGAGAGTGGCTTTTTTCTTGAATAGAGCAAAGAATGGGAGAAGAAGATGTTGGGAAATATAGCTCAGTAACGGTCACCGTATAGAGTGGAAGTTTGTGCTTGTCAAAGGGCAATTCGTTCCTATATACTCATGTCGAAAGTGGCCTGACCCATAAACTACACGAATCCAAGGAGATGAACAATCCATGGCAATTAGCTTGAGTGTGTACCTTGTAACCAACGGTAACGGGCGTGAAGCTGTCGAGTTCTATAAAAATGCATTTGGTGCGGAAGTGCTTGCGATGCAGACGTTTGGAGAAGGACCATCCAGCCCGGATCATCCGATTCCACCAGAAGCCAAAGACTGGATTATGCATGCGTCTCTGCAAATCGGCAGTTCGGTGCTGATGTTATCGGATACGCTACCTGGTATGCCTCACACCATTGGGGATAATGTCACAATTACGGTCAATACGGATACGGCTGAGGAAGCGAAGAACATTTTCGGTAAACTTGAAGTGGGCGGTAAAGTGCATTTGCCGATTCAAGAAACGTTTTGGAGCCCGGCTTACGGTAATGTAACCGATAAGTTTGGTGTGCTATTTCAAATCAGCGCAACTCCTGGACAAGCGTAGAGACAGTTATAGGCCGGGTATATGTGCTAAATATCAAGCATCGAACCATAAAATACGTAATAACTAAATAACTAGCTGAAAAAAACCTCCAGTCGCTACATAATGCAGCGTGGAGGTTTTTTGTGTACTTTTTTTATAAAAGAAAACTAATCTTCCTTCTGAATCTTGGACGGGTTATTGATTTTGTATGGTACCGGATTACGGGTTAGTTTCTTTTTGATGATTTTAGCTTCAAAGGTTAGCACGTCGCCAACTTCTAATTCCTGTTTCTTCATCGTTGCACTGTGACTGGACCAAGCCTCTCCAACCTCAATGACATCAGGCTCCGTAATGGTTACAGACTCATAAATGATAACTTCATCGTCATTGTCCGAGAAATGGTTGGGTACTGTCGTAAACTCCTTAACCACTCCGCTCATCTTCACTTTGCCTTCGGGCAGATCGATTTTAACGGCTTTTGTTTTCGGTGCAGCTTTGGTTTTGGGTTTGGTTTCTGAAGTCGCATTGGCATTGTTCCCTGCCTGAGGCCCAATGTATTCCTCCACCAATCCGTCAGGATCACCTTTGAGCTCGGAGAAGGAATCTAGCCCATCCATGTCATCCTCGGGATCAACCAGCTCGGCTGGCGAGCCGTCCTGAGCAGATGTTTCAGCGGGATCAGGGGCTTTTGCCGTTTTAGGTTTAACGCCTGCAGCAGTAGCCGGTTCTTCAACTTCATCTACAGCAGCTATCCCATTACTTTGCTCTGCGTAGCCCTGTTCCGTTCCCGTCTCTGCTCCCGCTCCGCTTAATCCTCTGGTGCTGTAGCCCGAAGCCTGCATTTCTTTGAGATAGGATGGGTGAATGCAATGTTTTTGCCCATGATCCAGCTCGATTACAGCTGTCATGTGATCCACAAAGCCTAGAATGGTGCAGGGCAGATTCAGCCCGTTGCCTTTATAGTAAAATGTTTTGAGCTTAGTCGCTTTGGCCGAAATTAGACCCCATTCCTGACACTTGGCAATTAACTCAGGCTCGTTCTCCAGTGAATAATATTCCGGTGGTTCAATTGTAAAAGCGTATGTCATATTGGATTTCCGCCTTTCAGTTGCTCTTATGTTCATCGTTTCCAAATTACCATCAGTGTAACACAATTATGTACCCGAAAGATGCAGATTCTGAAAGCTTGTGTGCAGGGCTGTGCTATAATTTGAACAAAATATCAGATAGAAACATGATCATTGGAATATTCAGAAAAAGCCTTTTTAGTCATTTGATTTATATAGCTTCGAATCGCTTGATTCATACGTAGAGAAAGGATGACTTGATGTGGAGAAAAAGGTAAATCATCAGGCACTTTGGCTCGGAGTCGGTGTGGCACTTGGTGCAAGCTTTGGTACAGCTACGGGACAGATTGGGCTGGGCATTGCTTTTGGCGCCGCTCTCGGCGTGGTGATCGGTTCCGTGGTCAGTAAACGCACAGGTGCCGATTCACATGAGATGTTAAGCGAGCATGTTCTGGAACTGCATAAAATGGAGGATTGGCAAGAGGTTCTTCATCGTTCGCAGGAGCATCCGGTGCTGCTTTTGAAACATAGCACGACTTGTCCTGTAAGTGCGCGAGCATATAGAGAGTTCATGGCTTTTGTCGGCACGAATGCATCTGATCCCAAACAGACGATGGAATATCGTATGGTGAAAGTTATCGAGAACCGTCCATTATCTCGCCGCATCGCGGAAGAGACCGAGGTTCGCCATGAATCGCCGCAGGTGCTGCTACTCGATCAGGGGCAGGTTATCAAACACGCTTCACATGGACATATCACCAAAAAACGACTGACGCAATGGGCGCAGAATCCGTTTGGGTAGGGATAACTTATTCCATAGGTCTATATAAGTTTAACGAATTTTTTACACAGAAACGGAGGGGACAGAAAAAACCTGGAAAAGCGAAGCGCTCGCCTTTATCAGCGGATTTTTCCCGTTAAAAAGGGAATCAAAAAAATCTGGGGATAACAGCGATTGGAAGGTTATTCTGTCATCGGAGTGCTCCGTGTAAACATTTTTGTTTAACGTATATATTAAAGGAGGAAAACCGTGTGTTCATGGGTGAAAATCTGACCAATCTGCGCATTATGCATGGTTATTCGAGAAAGGAACTTTCCGAAAAACTGGGTGTGACCGAGCAGGCGGTCTGGCAGTATGAAAATGCGTACACTTCCCCCAAAGTCCCTATCGTTAATGAATTGAAACGTATTTTCAGTGTAAAGAGCAAGTACTTTTACGAGAAGGACAAATTAACGGAGCGTAATAACCAGGGTAACATCAACGTGATGAACATTGCGTATCGATCCAAAGTGATGAATGTGATCTCCAAGACACAGACAGAGGCAAAACATGTGGAGTATCTGGATACCTTTGTAAACTATATTACTGCTCGGATCAGCCTTCCCACCTTGAAGATTATCCAGCTCAGGGAAGAAGCGATCCAGTACATGAATCACTCGCAGGATGATCGCAAAGCCCAGATTCAATATGTTGCAAAGCTTGCGCGGGAGCGACTGAATCTGGAGCAGACAACGAATGAAAACCTGATGTTCTGGATTGAAAAAAGCGGAGTGTACGTCTTCGAGAAGGCTATTGGCGAGGGGATCGATGCCTACAGTCTGTGGACAAAAGAGGATCGCCCTTTCATCATCTTAGGCAACATTAAACGCTCGGCCGTGCGTAGAAATTTTGATATCGCTCATGAGCTTGGTCATTTGTTGCTTCACTATCGTCTGGAGTTCATAAATCTGGATCGGAAAGAGCATAAGGCCATTGAAAATGAAGCCAATCTGTTTGCAGGTGCATTTTTATTACCAGAAGAAGAATTTACACAGGATATGCAGGCCATCTCCCAACTAACCAATCCCGACCAATATCTTGATTTAAAAAATAAATGGAAGACATCCTTGCAGGTGTTAGGATACCGTGTAGCGGATCTGGGATTGATGGATGCCAAAGCACGCCGTAATTTTTATGCTGCCATGCATCGAAGGGGATATTTGGAGAGAGAACCGTTTGATCAGACGATTCCTTTGCAGACACCTATGCGGGTTCGGACGATCATTGATCTTCTTGCTAATAAAGGCCTGGTTGATATTCGGAATATGGTCGAGCAGGATTGGAAAGTAGAGACATCTTTCTTTCATCATATGACCGGAATCAAGCCAGAGTTTTTCAACAAATATATGAAAAGTAGCCCGAATGCCAAGATTCGTGATATGCAGGGCAAGACTACCCGCAGTTCTTAAAAAAGGGATGACCTAATCCATGTAATCCTAGATGGATATGCATCCACGAAAGACCCGTTCTTTCAGCTGATCGCTGAGAAGAACGGGTCTTTTTTACGCTTTTTTTACAGCATCGGTAGCATTTCTTTACCCCCTTTTTACAGCGATTCGTATTACGATTTTACCTGTAGCAAACAAGGTGAACGGTAGAGAAGAGAGGGATGAAGGGCGCATGGTGAACGATGCAACGATGATTGGACTGATCGTACTGCTGTTTGCGGTGTTTTGGGCGTTTGTAAAATTTTGCGAGAAGGCCTGAGGGCAGGAAGGAAGGGCGAAAAGATGATTTTCATCGGCGTAATTGTCATGGCTCTGATTGTCTATCTCGGGTACGTGCTGGTGAAGCCTGAGAAATTTTAACGTAACTGTTCAGATAATGTGCTTTTAGCTGAGATAAATAGCAGGTTAGTAGGAAACACCAAGGTTGGAATTAGGGAGGACATGCAGATATGGGTATCGGTGTAGTGCAAGTAGCGGTCACGCTACTCATCATATTGCTACTGGTGAAGCCAGCAGGCGGTTATTTGGTGAAGGTATTTGACAGGCAGCGAACGGGACTTGATCGTGTATTTGGCGGGCCGGAGCGATTATTGTATCGGCTGATGGGTGTACGGGAAGATGAAACGATGGGGTGGAAAAAATATCTGTCTGCCGTGCTCATCTCCAATGCGGTCATGCTGATCCTGATGTTTCTGGTGTTACGGCTGCAAAAGTTCCTGCCCCTCAATCCGGATGGGATCGATAATATGCCGGCAGCGCAGGCCTTTAACACAGCCGCCTCGTTTATGACCAATACCAACTGGCAGTCCTATACGGGCGAGAACGCTCTGTCGTATCTGTCACAACTGCTGGCGGTAACGTTTCCGATGTTCACCTCGGCGGCAACAGGATTTGCGGTAGCGATTGCTTTTATTCGCGGATTAGTAGGCCGCCGGGATGATCTGGGTAACTTTTATGTCGACGTGGTTCGGTCGATTACTCGTATTTTTTTACCGCTCAGCTTCATCGTGGCCTTGTTCCTTGTATTTCAAGGGGTACCGCAGACGCTGGCCGGTGCGGTGAACGCAACCACGCTGGAGGGTGCACAGCAGACCATTACCCGCGGATTAGTGGCTTCGCTGGAGTCGATTAAACACATTGGAACCAATGGCGGGGGCTGGTTCGGCACCAATGCGGCGCACCCCTTTGAGAATCCAACCGCACTGAGCAATCTGGTGCATATCGTTTGTATGATGTTGTTGCCGACAGCGCTGGTGTATGCATTTGGCATGATGGTGAACAACCGAAAACAGGGCTGGGCATTGTTTGCCGCTATGGGATTGTTGTTCCTAGTGATGTTGACAACGGTGTTTGTATCCGAGTATCACGGAGTGCCTGCGCTGGATGCAAATGGACTACAAACCAATATGGAAGGTAAAGAGGTCAGGTTTGGTATTTCCGAATCGGCTTTGTTTACGGCTGTAACTACGGCGGCAACGACGGGGTCGGTGAACAACATGCATGAGTCACTCACTCCGCTTGGGGGATTGGTTTCTCTTGCTCAGATGATGCTGAACAATGTATTTGGCGGCAAGGGTGTAGGTTTGTTGAATGGTCTGCTGTATGTGATCATTGCGGTCTTTATCTGCGGGTTGATGGTCGGCCGGACACCGGAGTTTCTAGGCCAAAAGATTGAAGGCAAGGAGATCAAGCTGGCCTGTATCGCGCTGCTGATCCATCCGTTGATTATTCTTGCTCCAACCGCACTCGCTTTAATACGGCCGGAGGCCGTAGCTTCCATTTCCAATGGCGGTACACATGGGCTAACCGAGGTACTGTACGCTTTTGCATCAGGTGCGGCCAATAACGGATCGGCTTTTGCCGGACTGAATGCCAACACGGACTTTTACAACATTACTATAGGGATTGTCATGTTGCTGGGAAGGTATATCTCGATGATTGCCATGCTGGCGATCGCAGGTTCACTTGCCGTGAAACGGGTTGTCCCTGTCACCACAGGAACGTTGCGGACGCATACACCGCTATTCGCTGGCATTCTGGTCATGATGATTGTGGTCGTAGGCGCGCTGACATTCTTCCCTTCGCTGGCTCTTGGTCCTATTGCAGAGCATTTGGCGATGGTGCGATGAGTGGCAGGTGAACGATACGAGGTGGTGTTAGGTGAAAAAGCGGCGAATGAGTAAGCCAGCGGAGCGACAGCGACACACCCAATAAATATGGAAGCAAGGCAAAGGGTTGAAGTAAGCACGTATAGTATGGAGGTGGCATTCACAATGAATGCATTGAAACAAAACAAAGAACAAATTCATCAACGCCACAACCGCGTTCAGCATCATTCTGGGTCGAAACGATCTTTAAATAAACCCATGTTGCTCCAGGCCATGCGAGATGCATTCAAAAAACTGAATCCGATGGTCATGATCAAAAATCCAGTCATGTTTATCGTGGAAGTCGGCACATTCATTACCTTGCTATTATGTATTGACCCCAATCTATTCACCGCGTCCGATGCAGGGCGAGGATACAATGTGGCTGTATTTTTTATTTTGCTCTTCACGTTGCTATTTGCCAATTTTGCCGAGGCACTGGCTGAAGGGCGGGGCAAAGCACAGGCTGACACCCTGCGTAAGACCAAATCGGATACGATAGCCTATCTAATGCAGAAAGACGGAACTGTGAAACAAGTCGCTTCGACAGAGTTGAAAAAGGGAGACCTCGTCCGTGTGGAAGCCGGGCAGCTCATTCCAACGGACGGTGAGATTATCGAAGGTTTGGCCTCTATTGATGAATCGGCCATTACAGGGGAATCGGCCCCGGTAATCAAGGAAGCCGGAGGCGATTTCTCTTCAGTCACCGGAGGTACACGGGTGACCTCCGATTACATCATCATGCGGGTGCAGACCGATCCCGGCGAATCATTCCTGGATCGAATGATCTCTCTCGTAGAAGGCGCACAACGTCAGAAAACACCAAACGAGATCGCCTTGACTACCTTGCTAGCTGTTTTAACACTAATCTTCCTGATCGTCATTTTGACGATGGTTCCTATGGCAAATTATCTCGGCATCCGGCTCGATCTGGCTACCTTGATTGCTCTGCTTGTCTGCCTGATTCCAACCACCATCGGCGGCCTGCTGTCCGCCATCGGGATTGCTGGCATGGATCGGGTGACACAGTTTAACGTGCTCGCCATGTCAGGGAAAGCAGTGGAAGCGGCTGGCGATATCGATACGTTGATTCTGGACAAAACAGGCACGATCACATACGGCAACCGGATGGCTTCTGAATTTATTCCGGTTCAGGGCGTGACTGTACCTGAGATGACATTGACGGCACTTCAAGCTTCAGTGCGAGATGAAACACCAGAAGGTCGTTCCGTCGTCGAACTTGCAAGTAAGCAGGGGCAGAGCTGGGAGGAAAGCAACTACACAAATGCCGATCGTATCGAGTTTACTGCGGAAACACGTATGTCTGGTCTGAATCTGAGTGATGGAACGAAAATCCGCAAAGGCGCGGTAGATGCAATCAAGCGGTATGTGACCTCCGAAGGTGGACGTGTACCGGGTGATCTGGACGAAATCGCGACACGGATTGCAAAGGCCGGGGGGACACCGCTGGCGGTAGCGATCCATAACCGAATTTATGGTGTGATTTATTTGAAAGATACCGTGAAACCCGGTCTCAAGGAGAAATTTGCCGAGATGCGTGCCATGGGTATCAAGACAATAATGTGCACCGGTGATAACCCCCTGACAGCAGCGACGATCGCACTGGAGGCGGGGGTGGATGATTTTATAGCGGAAGCGAAGCCTGAGGACAAGATTGCGGCGATCAAAAAAGAACAGCAGGAGGGCAAACTTGTCGCCATGACAGGCGACGGCACCAATGATGCTCCTGCTCTGGCGCAGGCCGATGTGGGCCTGGCGATGAATTCTGGAACGATGGCAGCCAAAGAAGCGGCCAACATGATTGACCTGGACTCTGACCCGACCAAGCTGTTGTCGGTAGTCTCCATAGGCAAGCAACTGCTGATTACGCGTGGCGCACTGACCACCTTTTCCATATCCAACGATATTGCCAAATACTTTGCCATCATTCCAGCGATGTTCATTCTCGCCATGCCACAGCTTCAGGCACTGAACATTATGAATCTCTCTTCACCGCAATCTGCAATTCTGTCGGCATTGATCTTCAATGCGATTATTATTCCGTTGCTCATTCCGATTGCGATGAAAGGCGTGAAATATCGTCCGATGTCTGCCGAACGGCTGCTGAGCCGCAACGTGTTCATCTATGGTGTTGGCGGTGTGATTGTACCGTTTATCGGGATCAAGCTGATTGACCTGGTTTTGTCAGGTTTGATGTAAATTTCATTGTAGCTGTGAAGTACAGGTGAGATGTCATTCATTCATGGTGAAGATGCCGTGGTTGTCCCCTTTTGATAAATACATTAAATCCATTCAGGAAGTGATTTGTATGAAGATGTTATTGCCCGCGTTGCGGTTGTCTGTTGTGCTCATGTTAGTCTGTGGTCTGCTCTATCCGCTTGTCACAACGGGGGTGGCCCAGTTGCTGTTTCCTTCACAGGCAAACGGCAGTCTCATCATTCAAAATGGGAAAATCATCGGTTCATCTCTGCTTGCGCAGGAAGTGAAGTCACCGGAATTGTTCCAGCCCCGCGCTTCAAATGCGAATTATGATCCAACCGCTTCGGCAGGGTCTAATCGAGCTGTGGCCTCACCGGAGTATATCGCAGAGATGAACCAAAAGCTAGCCGCGCTCCGTCAGGAAAATCCTGCGTTGCCGTATCAGGTCCCTGCCGATCTGGTTACAAGTTCCGGTTCAGGACTTGACCCCGATCTGTCCCCTGAAGCGGCTGAGGCGCAGATTCCGCGGATTAGTCAAGCGACAGGACTCAGTAAGCAGAAGTTGGCTCAGCTCATTCAGAATCATACACAGGGTCGCCAGTTAGGCATATTTGGTGAGCCGCGTGTCAATGTGAACGAGCTGAATCTGGCACTGATCGCAGCCGAGAAGTAGAAAAGAGGAGTTTTCGGAAATGTGGCGGCCCACTTAATGCCTTCTTCCAATCTGGAAGGGGCTTTCTCCATTTATTGCGGTAGGGAATAGTACTACTACATCACATGTTTGGAAGTAAAGCTTGAGGGAAGGAGGACAGCGGCATGGAGGACAGCTTCAAACGTAAATCACCGGAAGAGATGCTGCGCATGATTTCGAAGCTGCAAGAGGGCACGTTTAAAATCTACATTGGCCCGGTCAGCGGTTCAGGTAAAACGTATCATATGCTCAGAGACGGCAATCATTTGCGCGAGCAGGGCGTAGATGTCGTCATTTGTGCAGTCTCCACGATGAGAAGGCCGGAAACAGTAGAACAGCTTGGTGAGCTTGAGCGTGTGCCCAGCATTCACTGGATTCGAAGCAGTGACGGAGCGGAGATGAAAGACTTGAATCTGGATGCGTTGCTAGTTCGCAATCCGGAGGTTGTTCTGGTCGATGGGTTGGCACATCGAAACCGTGAGGGGGCAAGACATACGACCAGATTGGAGGATATCCGTTTTCTATTGCACCATGACATCAGTGTCATAACTACCGTGAATGTGTATGAACTGGAGGGGTATACCGAACTCGCCAGACAGCTCACGGGAATTAAGGTGGCACATACCGTGCCGGCAGACACACTGGAACTGGCGGATGAAGTAAAGCTGATCGACGTTACGCCAGAAACCATTTTGAGTCGTCTTGCGGAAGGTCATCTGCAAGGTCACGGGAGTGCGGACGTTTTCCGCCAGGGTAATCTCGGGATTTTACGTGAGCTGGCACTGAAACTTGTTGCAGAAGGGGTTAACGAGTCTTTACGTGAACATCGCGAGGAAATGGGTCTTCCGCCCGCAACAGGCATTATGGAACGTATTCTTGTCTCCGCGCAGTACCACTGGAACGGTTCGATCTACATCCAGCGCGGACAGCAGATTGCCCGTCGGTTGAACGGGAGCTTGCATGTCGTTGTCTTCCGTCCAATGAAACAGCCACTAACGAGGGAAGCGACGGTATTCCGCCGCAACATGATGAAACTGGTGGAGAAAATCGGCGGACACATGGAGGAACTTCCTGTCATACATCACCGCTATATCCCGGCAACATTGGCACAGTATGCGATCAAACAGCAGATTACCCGGATTGTTATGGGGCATTCGCGTCGTACACGCTGGCAAGAGTTATGGCAGGGCTCCCTCATTAACTCACTACTTCGCAAACTGCGGGGTGTAGATTTACTACTTGTTGCGGATCGGTCAGCGCGGGAGGGCGAACGGGTTGTGCCGGCAAAAGTAAATGACACGGAGCAGAAAAACTATCGCAGACTCAGTGAGCAGGAGATGAAGGAACAGATTGGACTGATTCGGCGTGGTACGTTCAAAATCTATATTGGAGCTGCTCCGGGGGTGGGCAAAACCTACATGATGCTACGGGAAGGTAATGATCTGTTGCGCAAAAGCATCAACGTGCATATCGGGTTGCTGGAAACCCATGGACGAGCGGACACGGTGGAACAAATCGGCTCCTTGTCCATCATCCCGCGAGCGCAGCGTGTATATCAAGGCACATGCTTAGAGGAAATGGATACAGAAGCGATATTGCAATTGCATCCCGAGGTGGTGCTTGTGGATGAGCTTGCGCATACCAACGTGCCTGGAAGTGCGCGGCAAAAGCGTTACGAGGATGTACTGCAGCTGCTGGACGCCGGCATATCCGTCATTACAACCGTGAACGTACAGCATCTTGAAAGCTTGAATGATGCCGTTGAGCATATTACGGGTGTTCGGGTGCGAGAGACGGTACCTGATCGGATCATGCAATTGGCGGACGAGGTGCAGCTGATTGATGTCGCTCCCGAGGCCTTGCGGCAGCGCATGCGAGAGGGTAAAATCTATGCAACTGCCAAGGTGGAGCAGGCGCTTGCGAATTTTTTTAAAATGGGTAATCTGATCGCACTGCGTGAACTGGCTCTACGCGAACTTGCGGACGATGTGGATGAGCGGCTTGAATTGCAATCATCCGCGCGTACATTACGGGGCCCGTGGCGCCGTGAGGAGTCCGTTTTTGTGTGTGTCAGCAGCGACCGTCACGCCGAGCGGTTGATTCGCAGAGGTTTTCGCATGGCTTATCGACTGAAGGCATCCTGGCATGTCCATCATGTACACATCGGCACAGGCATGGCAATGACTCCCGAAGTGAAGGAGCACCTGGCAGGTTTGGAGCGGCTCACTGTGCGGCTGGGGGGTCATTTTCATATCCATCAAAGTGCAAAGTTGCGGGAGGTACCAGGTATTTTGGATGCAAAGGCTACGGAAGCGAAGGCGACACAACTGGTGGTGGGGCAAGCGAAACGAGTATGGTGGCTGAATGGTCATCGCGGCTCAGGCTCGGTGGTTAATCAGCTTGTCCGTCTTTCGAGACATCGCGATGTGTTGATCGTAGCTGATGATGATTATAAATAAAGCGGGTGGAATTAAATTTGTCTGAACATATGGAAGAGGGCAAAGATCAGGAAAGCTTACAGGTAATCTCTCGTTGGAAAAGGGTTCCCGCCTATATATGGGTAACACTTGCCATCATCCTGTTAACCTTACTGCTTCATATCATTGGGATGAGTGATGATTTGGTCAATGTTGCTCTGGTGTACCTGTTTCCCATACTGATCAGTGCTGTATATTGGGGAATGGGGCCAGCAGTATATGCAGCGACCCTCAGTGTTGTAATGTTTGATTTCTTTTTTGTGCCACCTTATCTCAGTTTTACGGTAGAGGATTTGCGATATCTCATTTCGTTTGGGGTGTATTTGGCTGTTGCCATCATGACGGCAAGTCTCGCCGGACGTTTACGGCAACAGCTGGGTCGGGTTAAATCTCGTGAAGCCACAACGAATGCCCTGTATGATCTTAGTCGACAGATCACTGCAATTACCGATCTGGATAACTTATTGGATAACATGACGAGCCAGATATCCCTTATGCTCGGAAGTCCAGCTGCCATATATCTGCCAGATCAGCAGGGTGAACTGAAGCTTTGGACGAAACAGGGATCCGCGTCTGAGATCGGGACAGAGAAGAGTGCCTGGGGAAGTCGTTCTTCGGAGCTGGCTATCGCCGATTGGGTCTATAAACAGGGGCAGATCGCAGGTAAAGGATCACCCAAGCTTGGGGAGTCGGCGGGGCTGTATGTTCCGCTGCGAACAGAGAATCATATTCACGGTGTACTTGCCGTGCACATGACAACCAATGAGCCGGAGAAGCAGCAGGAACAGCGCCAGCTGCTGGAAGCCTGCGGAAGTCTTGCGGCAGGTGCGATCGCCCGGGTGAAGCTGGCTGAGGAAGCGCGTCTCGCTCAAGTTACCGCCGAATCAGAGCGCATCCGAACTGCGCTGCTGGATTCGGTATCCCATGAGCTGCGTACGCCGTTAACCGTCATTATCGGTTCAGCCACAGGGCTGATGGAGAATGATACTCTTTTTACACCCGAGGATCGCCTAGAATTGACAGGAAATATTCGTGATGGCGCGTTGCGTATGAATCGTCTCGTGACCAACTTGCTTGGCATGGTGCGGCTGGAGAGCGGTATGCTGCAACTAAATCGCAAATGGTGTGATGTAGGAGATATGATGAGCATTGTTTTGGCAAAAGTCAGAGAATTCAGCCCTCACCGTGAAGTTACGGTGCAACTGCCGGAAGACCCCGTCTTTTTTGACGGAGATGAGGTGCTGCTCGAGCAGGTGCTCGTGAACATCGTCAGCAATGCAATCAAATATTCACCCGATGAGAGCATGGTGATCATAAGGGTTAAGAATGAACCGAGTCAGAGTTGTGTGACCTTCATCGTAGATGATCAGGGTGTTGGTATTGAGGAACCGGAGCGCACTCGCGTGTTTGATAAATTTTATCGCTCACCCTCCACGCAGCATATTACGGGAACCGGACTGGGCCTCGCGATCTGCAAAGGGATTGTGGAAGTTCACGGAGGAACGATCCAAGCTGAGGGGAATCCGGATGGAGGAACAAGAATACGTATAGAGTTGCCTGTGGGAAGGGATGGAATGCCATTTTCCTATACAGTGCAAGGAGAGGTTGGAGATTAAATGAATGCCGCATTAGGGGCTCGCATTCTGGTCATTGATGATGAACCACAGATTCGCAAACTGTTAAAAGTGACCCTCCAGGCTCACCAATATGATCATTATGAGTGTGCTGATGGAGAAGAGGGTATTATGCAGGCAAGTATGGTGCATCCCGATCTGATTATACTGGACCTGGGTTTGCCGGGCATATCTGGTATGGACGTGCTTCACCGCATTCGGGAGTGGTCACAGGTGCCGATTATCGTGCTGACAGCGAAGGATCAGGAGGCTGATAAAATTGCCGCACTGGATGCAGGTGCAGATGATTATGTGACGAAGCCGTTTGGCATGGGTGAACTGGTTGCCCGAATTCGGGTGGCGCTGCGGCATGTGGCCAAAACAACGGATGAACCCATTTTACGATTTGGCTCACTGGTTATCGATTTGGCTCTCAGGCAGGTTGAACTGGATGGAGAGCAGATCAAATTAACGCCGACAGAATATGAGATGTTAAAGGTACTTGCTTCAAATGCAGGCAAAATCATTACCCAGCGCCAGCTTTTGCAACAAGTATGGGGTGCGCATCATCATGAGTCGGACAGCCACTATTTGCGGGTGTATGTGGGTCATTTGCGTAAAAAATTGAAGGAAGATCCCACACGGCCATCCTATATTCAGACGGAACCGGGGATTGGATATCGTTTTCTGCTGCCTGCGGAGTAATCTGAACTAAGTGAAAAAGAGCACCGTCCCCTTCCATTTCGAAAAGCACGGTGCTTGGTTTGTATATTTTGGTCATATATCTTGGATATAATCTTTGTTTGTATATGTCTTGTTGGTTATATTATGAGAATTTTGGCAGCCAGTCGCCATGAGCTTCAATCAAATCGTCGCACATCGCCACGATGTCGTCCATGGACAGCTCGGCAGCCGTATGCGGATCAAGCATAGCCGCGTGATAGATATGCTCCTTTTTGCCTGTAATTGCGGCTTCGATGGTGAGCAATTGGGTGTTGATATTGGTACGGTTCAGCGCTGCCAGCTGTGGCGGCAGGTCACCAATATACGTCGGGCTGATGCCGGAGCCATCGACCAGACAAGGAACCTCGACACAAGCTTCGCGTGGCAAGTTGGTGATGAGCCCGTTGTTCATGACATTTCCGCCAATTTTATACGGACGGTCTGTCTCCATCGCTTCCATAATGTGCGAAGCATATTCATGGCTGCGGGTATGCTGAATATTTTCACTCGCGAACAGCTTCTCTCGCATTTCCTTCCAATCAGCAATCTGGTTTACACAGCGGCGTGGATACTCATCGAGCGGGATGTTGAAGCGTTCGATCAGTTCCGGGTAGTTGCGTTTGATAAAATACGGATGATATTCTGCACTATGCTCAGAAGACTCTGTGACATAATAACCGAAGCGATGCATGAGTTCATAACGTACCATATCGTCGTGAGTCTCCTGCTGTTTCTGTCTCGCACGACGTTTGATCTCAGGATACAGATCGACGCCATCTTTTGTTACTTCCAGGAGCCATGCCATGTGGTTAATGCCAGCAATTTTGGCAACGACACCAGTCTGGTCAATCCCCAGCGAATCGAACAGATGTGGTACGCAGACTTGTACACTGTGACACAGACCAACCGTTTTAATTCCGCCATGCACGTTCATGACATTGGTGAGTACAGCCATCGGGTTCGTGTAGTTCAGGAACCAGGCGTCCGGGCATACTTCCTGCATATCCTTGGCGAAGTCCAGCATCACCGGAATGGTACGCAAGTTACGGAAGATTCCGCCAATGCCGAGCGTATCGGCAATCGTTTGACGCAGGCCATATTTCTTCGGAATTTCAAAATCGGTAATCGTACACGGGTCATACCCGCCCACCTGGATGGCATTGATTACATATTTAGCTCCGCGGAGTGCTTCCTTGCGATCAACGTATGTTTTAACAGAACAGCGGCTTC
Organism: Paenibacillus sp. 4624; assembly: GCF_050435065.1. NCBI lineage: Bacteria > Bacillati > Bacillota > Bacilli > Caryophanales > Paenibacillaceae > Paenibacillus > Paenibacillus sp. 4624. The sequence continues at coordinate 30,729 of NZ_JBNDJR010000012.1, read as the reverse complement.
CGAGCGACTGGGCCAAGCTTTGTAACAAACGCTCCGAGTCACTTAGACGTTCAGCATCAATATCAAACAAGGCCAGTTCGAAGTCCTGCAAGGCCTCCGTCATCATCACATCACCCAATACATTTTTTACAAAAACGGTGCTGCCTGCACCGAGAAACGTAATTTTGTTCATCTCAAGTTCATCCTTCCCGAAAAAAATGTTGTACCCCAACTATAGGCCGAACAGGCTCATATCACTATGGCTCAAACCCTCTCGAATATGGCATAATCCCATTTTTGTTTTCGTTTTCAGCAAGATTTCCTTTCTTCCACCTGTTATAATTTATTGTATGAACAGATAAGAGAATATGTGGGCTCGCCTTAAGATGTCTTTAACCTCATCGTCGAAAGGAGGGGAAACATGAGTCGGAAAGTTGAAATGAATGTGGTCTCTGCCGGCTGGACGCAGATGGAACTGGTTTTGTTATTTTACGGCTGGGAGGCATGTGATCCTGCCCACTATTGGGGGCCGGGAGTGCGTGATTCCTATATCGTGCATTACGTACATGAGGGTCATGGTACGGTTTATATGGGAGATCGTGAATATCCTCTGAGCGAGGGCCAAGGATTCCTCATTTTACCCGACACGGTCATTCATTATGAAGCCGATGCAGAAGAGCCTTGGACATATTCATGGTTTGGCTTCAGAGGTGTACAGGCGAAGGCTTTTATGCAGCGTGCGCAGTTAAGTGAGGAGCACCCGGTGTTCACTGCTCATGAACCGAATATGATGGCAGCGCTGTATGACGAGATGCTTCAGGCTGGAACGAGTTCCCTTCCAGGAGGGGATGTAATGCATCAAAGCCTGTTATATCGACTTATGGCAGCATTAATTGCATCCTCACCGATCAAAGAAGAAGAAAACCCCCTCCTGTCGACGAAAGAGACTTATATTCGGCAGGCTGTGCGGTTTATGGAGAATCGGTATAGTCAGCGTACCACTATTCTGGATATCGCACAGGCTGTCGGGTTAGATCGAACGTATTTATCGGGGTTGTTCAAAGAGCGATACGGCAAGTCGCTACAAGCCTTTTTCCTGGAGTATCGCATGAATCGTGCGGCGGAACTGCTTCGCAACCCGATGTTGTCTGTGAGTGAAGTAGCCCACTCCGTTGGATACACTGACCCGTTACTCTTTTCCAAAATGTTCAAACGTGTGACAGGGGTGTCACCCAAGGGTTCGCGAGTACGGTATTAGCCGCATTTATGATTTCAATTTTAAAAGAAAAGTTTTGAACATTATTCCGTATGCCGCTATACTGATACAGAAGTGTAACAGATACCAACTTTTAGTGAATTGAATACGTGGAACTTGGTGCTCTACCCGCTGGGGTAGAAGCTTAAAAGGGAAGTCCGGTGTGATGCCGGCGCGGTCCCGCCACTGTAACAGAGGAGTCAGGCAGCATATCCACTGGTCTGGAGAAGACCGGGAAGGAGCTGTTATGGCAATGATGCTGAAGCCAGGAGACCTGCCAGGTTGGACAAACACAGCAGTACCCTACGGGAGATAGGAAGGTGTTTAAAGAGCATGATTTTTTCTGAAAATCTGTTTATTTAAGGCGTCCTTATCCCGTGAAACGGAGAAGGGCGCTTTTTTGAATTGGATTGAAATAAATGAGAATGATGGCGTACACGCGCATTAAACCGGGGAAGGGCGTTTTATTATTGGGCAGATATATCGTTAAACGGTTAGTACAACTGGTCGCCGTTCTGTTTGGAATCACCTTCCTGACATTTCTATTAACGTATCTGTCTCCTGGAGATCCCGCCAGACTGATGCTGATGTCCACTGGAGTTACACCTTCGGATGAACTGGTCAGACAGGTGAGGTCAGAGCTCGGGTTGGACAAGCCGTTTCTTGTTCGGTATGGAACCTGGCTAGGGCAAGTGGTCACCGGAGACTTTGGTACGTCGTATAAATACGACCGTCCCGTACTGGATGTGTTAATGGCCCGCCTTCCAGCAACGCTCAAGTTAACCGGGAGTGCGATGTTTCTGGTGATTTTGATTTCCTTTCCGCTGGGAGTTCTTTCGGCTGTACGCCGGAATCGATGGCTCGATTATGTCATTCGCCTGTTTTCGTTTGCCGGTCTATCCATGCCAAGCTTTTGGCTGGGCATGCTGCTGATGCTCGTATTTGGTGTACAGCTGAAGCTGTTACCCGTTATGGGTAATTCCGGCTGGCACAGCCTGATCCTGCCTGCGGTCACACTGGCTATTCCACTGATCGCCCAATACAGCCGGCAGATTCGTGCAGTCATGCTGGAGGAGATCGGCCAGAATTACGTGGTGGGAGCAAGAGCGAGAGGTGTGAAGGAATCGATGATCATTTGGCAGCATATTTTGCCGAATTCACTGCTGCCGATTGTGACACTTCTGGGCATGACAACGGGAGCATTACTTGGCGGAGCAGCGATTGTGGAAAGTTTATTCGTATGGCCGGGGGTAGGCCAGATGGCGGTGGATGCCATTTTCACTCGGGACTATCCCCTGATACAGGGGTATGTGATTTGGATGGCAGTCATCTATGTCACCCTGAATCTGATCGTGGATCTCTGGACACATCTGCGTGATCCGCGCATTCAACTGGATGTGGATGTGTAGATGATGATGAAGATTCGAGCATACCTGACACAACGTCGTCTATTTATTTTTTTGCTATCCCTGACTGCGGGTTGGATCGTTCTGGCTTTGATTGCGCCGCTTCTGGCACCTCACGATCCACTTGCCACGAATTTTGCCAAAGTGTTGCAACCATCCAGCCCCGAATATCCACTCGGCACGGATCAGCTTGGGCGATGTGTCCTGTCCCGACTTTTATATGGAGCACGCACATCTCTGTTGCTCACCTTTATGATGATCGGTATTGTTTTCAGCTTAGGTGCAGCGGTTGGTGTCGTTGCAGGTTTTCTGCGAGGACTGGTGGATACGATGCTGATGCGGCTGTGCGATACGTTGATGGCATTTCCTGGTTTGATTTTTGCGATTGCCGTAGTAGGGATGTTAGGGCCGGGACTATTTAACACGGTGGTTGCACTCTCCGTCGTCTGGTGGGCAAAGTATGCACGGATGGCCCGAAGCCTGGTCATTTCTCTTCAGCAAAAAGAGTTCGTCACTGCCGCTGCATTCAGCGGTGCGCGTAAAATTCAAATCATTAGCAGAACGATTCTGCCGAATATGTTGCCCCCTTTGATTGTCATGGCAATGATGGACGTGGGCGGCATGATGTTGTCGATCTCGGGACTGTCTTTTCTCGGGCTGGGTGCACAGCCGCCTGATCCTGAGTGGGGAGCGATGTTGAATGAAGGCAGAAGATATCTGCAAACAGCGCCTTGGCTGCTAATCTATCCGGGGCTTGCGATATTTAGCACGGTTATCATATTTAATTTGCTGGGGGACAGTCTGCGAGATGTGCTTGATCCCAAGAAAAATACAGTGTAACTGAAGGGAATGGGAAGCATGAGCAAGGTTCAAAAAACATGGTTGCTGGCTATCATATCAATGATGATTATTCTGTTGCTCGCGGCTTGTGGTAAAGACAACAATTCAACACCTTCATCATCAGATGCTGCGGGGAAACCTTCTGGTGTGGATGCGAGTGGTGCGGCTGGTGAGGGCAAGAAATCACATCTGAATGTGGCCTTGTTCTGGCTGGGCAGCAGTCTTGATCCTGCCGATGAATGGAATGGCTGGACGCTGACGCGCGCGGCTATTGGGGAGACGCTGGTTCAGTTTGACGAGCAGATGAAGATGGTTCCCAAACTGGCGGACAAGTGGGATCGGATCGATGATACAACTTGGCATTTTCATATTCGGGACGGGGTAACGTTCCATAATGGCCATCCCGTGACTGCGGATGCGGTGAAAAAATCAATCGAACGCTCCATCTCGCTGAATGAGAGAGGCCAATCCACACTGCCAATTAAGTCAATGACTGCCAAGGGGCAGGATCTGACGATCAAAACAACACAGCCAGATGCCTCACTGTTAGGCAATATTGCAGAGCCGCTGTTTATTATCGTGGATACGAGTGCAGATACGTCAAAATTCAAGAGTGAGCCCATCGCTACCGGGCCATTCATGGTTACAGGATATAAGCCCGATCAGGAGATACAGGTCAAGAAGTACGATAAATACTGGGGCGGCGCGGCCGATCTGGATACGATGACACTGAAATACATCAAGGATGATAATACACGGGCGCTGGCGCTGCAATCAGGGGAAATCGATGTAGCGAGTAATGTGGGACGCAGCCAGATGCCTCTTTTTCAGGATCAAACACAATACACCATTGACGAAATTCCGAGCCTCCGTACGCAGTTTGTGTGGTTTAACACGACCCATTCACTGCTAAGTGATGTAAAGGTTCGGCGCGCCATTTCTTACGGAATTGACCGCGAAATGTACGCGAATACGCTGGTGGGTGGACAAGCAGCCAAAGGGCCGTTTACCTCTGCATTACCTTTTGGGTATGACAAAATTACCGGATATGATTACGAACCTGCGAAGGCAAAACAATTGCTGGATGAGGCTGGATATAAGGATACAGATGGAGATGGCATTCGGGACAGGGATGGGAAGAAGCTATCGTTACAACTCATCCTTAACTCAGCTTATGAATCCGATTCCGTTGTGGCTGCTGCGATGCAGTCCCAGCTTAAAGAAATTGGGGTTGGGCTGGAGCTCACCTCATATGAGGATCTCACCGACCATCAGAAAAGTGGAAATTATGATCTGGCTCTGACGAGCATTAATACAGGCATCACAGGTGATCCGCAGTATATTCTCGACTTTTATTTCAAAACAGGTGCGGAGTGGAATGTTGGCGGATACAGCAATCCGAAGCTGGACGAGCTTATTGAGCGTCTTCACTCGGAGTTTGATGTGGAGAAGCGTTATGCCCTTGCGGCAGAAGCGCAGCAGATTATTCTGGATGATGCAGCTTATATGTTTTTGACATATACACCGATTAATATCGTCGGCAAAAGTAATGTAAAGGGTGCAACGATGTACCCGATCGACTTCTATCTGCTAGATCGCAACATTAAGGTCGAGTAGTGATGACGTCCTTGCGTGGGGGGAAGACATCTTTGCTTGTTGAGCTGAAGAATCTGTCTGTAAGTTATAAGGAAGGAATGCCTTCCTTGCAGGATGTATCCTTTTCGATGAAGCCGGGAGAAATCATTGGCATTGTGGGGGAAAGCGGCAGCGGGAAGTCGACCCTGATCCGGGCTTTGCTGGGACTACTGCCTGTAGGCGGACGATACACCGGAGGAGAGATTATTTTTCGGGAGCGGGTGTTGCTACGTAACTCGCAACAAGATTGGCAGGGGATGCGTGGCAAACGAATCGCGATGGTATTTCAGGACAGCGGTTCGTATCTGAATCCGATTCGTAGTATTGGAAGTCAGTATGTGGAGGCCATTCGTGCCCACCTGCCTATGTCCCGGAAAGAGGCTTGGAGATTGGCCGTTCACACACTGGCCCGTATGGGGCTGGATGATCCAGAGCGAGTCATGCGTGCCTATGCTTCTCAGCTTAGCGGGGGGATGAAGCAACGGACAGCGATTGCGATGACTGCTGCGTTGGAGCCGGAACTGCTGCTGGCGGATGAGCCGACGAGTGCGCTGGATGTTACGACTCAAAACGAAGTGATGAGCCAATTGAGCAGGCTCTGTGCGGACAAGGGAACGGGCATGATCCTCGTGACGCACAATATGGCGGTTGCGGCCCATATGGCTGACCGGATTGGTGTGATGTTAGACGGCAGGTTGGTGGAACTGGGAGATACACTGCCTGTCATATCGAATCCCACTCATGAGTATACTCGCAAGCTGCTGCATGCTGTACCTGAACTGGAGGTGAATGCGCATGACTGATGACAGATCACCAATTCTGAAACTGAGTAACGTATGTAAAACGTACGAGTTGAAAGGGCAACAGGCTGTTCAGGCATTACAGAATGTGGATCTGGCATTATATCCCGGGGAGTGTCTGGGCATTGTCGGGCAGAGTGGAAGTGGCAAAAGCTCACTGGCCAAGTGTGTAACCCAGCTGGAACAGGCGACTTCAGGAGAGATTTGGTACCATGGGCAGGAGATTAACCGTTTGAAAGGTGAGAAGCTTCGTCAGATGCGCAAGCAAATTCAGATGGTATTTCAGGAGCCTGCGACGATTTTTAACCCACGCATGAAGGTGGGCATGTTTATCGGTGAGCCTCTGTTGAATTATAAAATGATGAAAAGGCAGGCGGCTGCTCAGGAAACACGCAAATTGCTGGAGCGAGTTGGATTGTCTGCTTTGGATGCGAATAAGTATCCGCACGAATTAAGCGGCGGGCAACAACAGCGAGCCGTCATTGCTCGTGCGATTGGTGTACGGCCCGAGATCATTTTGTTTGACGAAGCTACCTCTGCCCTGGATGTTTCCATCCAGCAGCAGATTTTGGATCTGCTCATGGAATTGCGTAGGGAGACAGGAGTTTCCTCCATATTCATATCACATGATCTTGCGGTGGTGCAGCAGGTGAGTGACCGTATCGCAGTCATGCATCAAGGGAGAGTAGTGGAGGTTGTGAACAGTTCCAAGCTTACCAGTTTGGCAAATCATTCGTACACCCGAAGTCTGATGTCCTCCGCTCTGTCGCTTAGAGAGTTGAAGGGTGAGATGCAGATGCGGGAGCGTGTTGAGATTTTGGCGGGCAGCAGATGAAGTAGAAGACAAGCAGGGTTATGCATAAGTTATAAGAGAACAGGGTTATCTGTAGTGAATTCTTTTGATGGATGAATTCACACTCCGGATAACCCTTTTGATATTCTCATCTATACGGAAATGAGCTGGTCTGGTGAAATCCTCTAACTGCCACTGATTTATAAGTGAAGCATGGATATATTGTAGATGCGGTGCCTGTGTATTGCCGTTACGTAAACTTTCGATATTAGTTGAATTCAGGCAATCGGCGTTCCATTGGGTAACGGATGATCTGGGGAGAGCAGAACGACATCACCTTCGCCGGGAACACCGCCCAGTACAAGTACCTCGGACACGAAACCGGCAATCCGCCGAGGTGGGAAATTCACGACAGCAACGACCTGTTTGCCAATTATCATCTCGGGTGTGTAACGGTGGGTGATCTGGGCACTGGAATTTTTTAAACCGAGTGGTCCAAAATCTATTTTCATCTTAATCGCAGGAACACGAGCCTTCAGAAAAGGTTCAGCCTCCACCACGGTACCTACTCGAATATCATGTTGCATGAACTCTTCAAAAGTAGCCATAGATAAACTCCTCTCAACGAACGATGTCATATAGTATAGATGATATATCTGTCCCCGAAAACAAAAAATCCAGATTACGCTGTATCGTAACCTGGATTTCCGCCTAAAATCTTCTGATGGGATTTTTTCCAAAGAAATGCTCGAAGTCATATTTCCTAAAAACCCCTGAAAAACCCCTGTTATCCCTTATGCAACTGTGATTAAGATCTGTTCCAGTTTTCTCCCGTGAGATACTTCTCAGTAAGAATGGACAGCATCTGAATCCCTACTTCATTATGCCCGCCCTCAGGGATGATGATGTCCGCATACTTTTTGGACGGTTCGATAAATGCATCATGCATCGGTTTTACTGTTTCGAGATACTGTTTGTACACGGATTGAATCGAGCGTCCACGCTCTTCCATGTCCCGCAGTACTCTGCGCAGAATGCGTACATCGGAATCCGTATCTACAAATACCTTGATATCCAGCAGTGTACGAAGGTGCTCATCAATCAGTACGTGTAACCCTTCGACAATGACGATGTGGTTCGGCGCAAGCTCAATCGTTTCGCCTGCAATGCGGTTATCTATGGTGAAGTCATACACGGGAGCAAATGCTGGTTGGCCCTTTTTCAACAGGGTAAGATGCTCAATCAACAGATCGTTATCAAAAGCAAACGGGTGATCGTAATTCGTCAGTCTGCGTTGCTCAGGTGTGAGGTCTGACTGGTCTTTGTAATAATTGTCTTGGGATATGAATGTAACTTTGGCTGATCCCAGACGTTCAATAACGGAGCGGGCTACCGTTGTTTTGCCGGAGCCGGTTCCTCCGGCGATACCAATAATGAGCATGGTTGTTCCATAAACCTCCCTAAAGTGGCAGCATGATCAATCGATAAAGAGTGCCCAAAATGTTTTATTTTTAAGCGCGATCTGCATGTCTGTCTGCGAATACACAATTCCCTCATTGTACCACAGCTCGCTGACTTTTTCATCTTAAGGAACAGACCATGTTTTGCCTTTAAGAAGGAAGCTCATTTCTGCTATGGCAACTGAATTTTTATTTCCATCCCCTTAATGAATTGATCGTCTTTGACCACTTCGGCAAAATCATCTTTCACCTTAAAAGGTTTTACAACCAGGTATTTCACGTCCTTGGCTGTGGTGGCATAGATGCTTTCCCAGTTCAGCTGGTTTGCTTCATACATACCTTCACCGCTCAGTGCGGTCAATTGTCGGCCTTGATCATCATAGACAGCAAATCTGATTTCACGCAGCTGTTTCTCTTCTTTGTTACTTAACGTTTCTTTCCCTTTTAACGCGATCGACGCAGTTAGACGAGTCGTAATGGGTGTGACCTCGGCTTTGTTCACAGTGACCTTGTACAGATCATTTTCTATCGTACTATTCGGCTGAACGTTGTGAGTGTCCGTTGTAGATTTGGTAAACGGAACTGTCAGTTCGAACTCATGATCCATACCTTGTAGCGTCAACTTCACCTTAGCATCAAATTGATCCGGGATGACACCCGTATGGTCTGTAGGAAGGACCTGTTCAAAAAGCAAAGTATCAGGCTCGTTCGCCCCGGCTGAACTATAGAACAGACCGCTATCTGGACGAGAACCGTTCACATCAAAAAACACATTGTCAACACCGCTGCTTAGCTTCACGATGTCCTTGCCATTGTCATACATGCCCTGATGGAGATTAGGCGCAGTGACATGAACGAGAAACGCCGCACGTGTGCCGTCATAGACCGTTTCCAATACCTTGAATTTCACATCCTGATAAGCAAACGAGCTGTTCACTGGCGTAGTCAAACCTTCGTTACCCGCTGTTCTAAGACCCATATCGGCCTCAATGGAGCTGAAGAGACTGCCTACAAACGGAATACTACGCAGAGAATCAGCCATTGCTGGAGAGACAAAACCGGATGCAAATACCGTTAAACCCAGCACACCTGCGGCGACAGCGACTCCTGCAGTGCGGCGTAGTCCTTTATGAACACGTCGTGGATGATGAGACTGAAACGACTCCATGTTCATTCGGCTAGGTGATTCGGTAAGGGAATCTAGTGTAGCATCAATGCGGTTGCGCACAATTTCAGACATGGCAGGACGCTCCTTGGCTTGCTCTTTTAATTTTTGATCGAGATTAAACGGGTTTGACATGTAATTTTACCTCCCGATAGTTTTTGAATTTCTGATAAAGATCTTTCCTTGCGCGGCTCAGCCTCATCTTCACGGCGCTTTCGGACAGGCCCAGTGTATCTGCGACTTGACGCAGGCTCATATCTTCAAAGTAATGAAGTACAATCACAATGCGTTTGGCTTCTTCCAGCTGATCGACGGCTTCCCGCATATCCACCTCATCGTATGGACTGGGTTGTGCCTGATGTTCTGCGGGCACTTCTGCGTAAGAAGTGGAGAGAGAGCGGCGGGATAACAAGGTATTGCATTCATTGATGAGAATACGGAACATCCATGTTTTGAAATACTGCGGTTCTCGAAGAGTATGCATGGATTTGTAGGCTTTCAGGATCGTTTCCTGAATCGCGTCCGCGGCATCTTCCTCTTTGCGCAGCATGGATATGGCGGTATTGTATAGGGAATTTTCAATCTCTCGGATCAGCCTGATGAAAGCTTCACGATCTCCCTGGATAGCTTGTGTAATGAGATCGGGTAAATCCATAGTTAACAGCTCCTTTCGTAACGGTTTATATCGTGTTGGAGATACATCTCTTGGCCGGTTTTACATAGATTAGACTGCCGAGTGAGGCAGATGGTCACATGTATTTTGAGGGTTTGGGAAAAAAGTCAGAGTGTGCACCGAATACCAGACACTTCGTATGTTAGACGTGTAAGAGGATGGCCTACCCTTAACTCGAAACAGTATTAGGAGAGGAAGCGATGCCTTGACGCTCCTGGAGAACATAAGGAGCATCACAAAAAAGCACGTACCTGTCAGATCATGACGGGTACGTGCTTTTTTGTGAAGTACTCATTTATATAGAAAGCTCATGGGGGAGCTGAGATATCTTACAGACCAAGCAACTCTTTAACACTTTCAGCTACGGCCTTGCTAGATTGCGGATTTTGTCCCGTAACTACACGTCCATCCGTAGTTACATAGGAAGTGTATGGAGAAGATTTAACATACTCGGAAGCACGTTCGCGCAGAGCATCCTCCAGCAAGAAAGGAACATACTTTGTTTGTTGTGCCAGTTCTTCTTCCTCGTTCGTGAAGCCGGACACTTTTTTATCGTTAATCAGAAGCAAGCCAGTGGACAGCTTCACATTCAGCAGGGCAGTAACCCCGTGGCACACGCCGGATACCACGCCACCTTTTTCATAAATATCACGTGATAGCGCTTGAAGTTCGGCATTCTCCGGGAAATCCCACATTGTACCGTGTCCACCCGTGAAGTAGATTGCATCGTAGTCGCTTGCGTTTACTTCACTCGGTTTCAACGTGTTTTTCAATTTATTCATGAAGGATTCGTTTTCGAAATAAGCTTTGGTGCTGGCATCCAGAGAGTCACCCAGACTTTTCGGATCAAGTGGCACGTTGCCGCCGTTCGGGCTAACCAGATCCATCTGCACATTTTCGTTATGGTCGAACTCTTCGATGAAGTGAGTGGCTTCACTCAGCCACAGACCTGTAGGTTCATCCTTGGTTGCATATTTATCGACATTGGTCAAAACAACTAATATTTTTTTCATCGTAAAAAACCTCCTGCATATGCTCGTTATTTAAATTGTGTAAAATATAATTGTTAACAACTTCATGCAGACAATATATCATACCTGTCTTTCAAAGTAAACTAAATTAATAAAATTCGTATAGTTTGTTTATTACGTCTATTTTGTCCAGGCATGGTATACTCATTATATTGTCCAATTTGGAGCAATTGACGCAGCATGAAGGAGGCACCCCTTTGAAACGTTTGGAAAATTCACAAAAACTACTGACCAAAATCATTCCGGTTCTGCGTGCAAAGTCCATCAGTTCCCTGCGCATGGATGACATGGCGAAACATATGGATATTAGTAAGGCAACCCTATATAAATACTTCTCATCGAAAGAGGAAATTATCCAGAACGTTCTGAACGTATATATCGAAGAGATTCATGATTCCAGGGCGACAATGGAGGATGATATGATCTCGTACGAGCGTAGATTTCAGATTGCCTATGAGCATGCGATGACCCATGTGTTATATCTGCCCGAGTTCTTCTGGAGCGAGGTGAGGAAGCTTTACCCAGTACTATACCAAGAGATTGCTTCTGCTCTGCGGCATCATAGTGAACAGTTATGTTCCTTTTTTGAAAAGGGAATGGCACAAGGCACCTTTAATCGTATTAGTCCGGTGCTGTACATGATTCAAGATGAAGCGGTGATCCGCAGAATTGCTGAGCCGTCGTTTTCCATTACGCATGATATGACAATCCGTCAGGGCCTATTTGACTTCTACATCCTGAAGAAACATCAGTTACTCAGCCCGTCACGAATCGAGAATCTGGATGATCAGCCAGTAAAAGCCTACATTAGCGAACTGATTCAACAGTTATCACGGACGATGTAAAGAGCGGATTGGAGAGGGTTATTGGATGGTCAGCTCTGGATATAACAACGGGGAGTATATATTTCAGTTCAAATTTAAAATAAATAGATTTAAAGTCCTGGGTCTTCTGATATAATCATGTCGAAAGATGTCAATCTTCACCAGATGTCTTCTACATATTTTGGGAGGTCTACCCTATGAAAAAGTCAACAAAGCTTCTATCTTCAACAGCTATTGCTGCAATTGCAGCTGTATCGGTTGTTACTTCTGCATCTGCAGCAAGCAGTTATGCGGCTCAACCGATATCTTCGTTATCCAATGTAGACATTTCTTCAATGGATATTGAAACGGCATTGATGATGGTGCAGCAGGAGCGCACCAGATTGCTGGATGCTCAATTGCAAGCGCAAATTCAAGCGGTACAGAACCGCAATCAACAGATTGCTGATCTCAATGCAAAGTTGCAAGTGGCTCAACAGAACGGGGATCAAGCAGCGGTGCAAGCGCTGAAGTCTCAGATCGATGCGGCGAGTAATTCACAACAAATGGATATGCTTCGTTTGCAATCCATGTCTAACAAACGGAATGAAGCTTTTGATCTTATGACTAATTTCATAAAAAAAATGCAAGAATCCAGATCCTCCATCATCGGTAACATGCGTTAAGACGGGGATCACGAAACACAACGTTACAAAAGCAAAAAGAGCAAAGCCGGAATCCAAATTCCTAAGCTTCGCTCTTTTTTTATTTTGTCCGGCCAGCTTAACCCGACCAGTCCCGGCGACGCGTGAACAAATCCTTCAGCTCATCGGTCGACAGTTCGGTAATCCAGTTCTCGGAGCTGGTGATGATGTTGTCGCTAAGCTGCTGCTTGCTCTCCAGCATCTCGTCAATGCGTTCCTCCAGTGTACCGAGAGAGATAAATTTGTGCACCTGTACATCTTTGGTTTGTCCCATTCGATACGCCCGGTCAGTTGCCTGATTCTCAACTGCAGGGTTCCACCAGCGGTCAAAGTGAAAGACGTGATTGGCTGCCGTCAGATTCAGGCCAACACCGCCAGCCTTAATCGACAGAATGAATACCGAAGGCTGTTTCTCCGCAGGCAATATGCGAGACTGGAATTCCTCAATCATGCGATCCCTTGCTGTCTTCGACGTGCCGCCATGCAGGTAGAGTACAGGCTCTTGCAATTCCTGCCGCAGCACTTGCTGTAACATCTGCCCCATACCGATATATTGTGTGAAGATAAGGCAGCGTTCGCCCTCGTCACGCAGCTCACGAACAAGCTCCATCAGCCGTTCCAGCTTGGCCGAGCGGCTGATCAGCATCGCCATGTCCTGCGGGCTGTACACATCATAGGTTGATGTTGCCGGGTCGTCCGCAGGCAGCTCTTCAGGCAACGTTTCCTTAGTAAGCAACAGCGGATGGTCACACAGCTGCTTCAATTGGGTTAACGCGGAGAGAATCGCACCTTTGCGCTTGATGCCCTCCAGCTCTTTCATTTTATCCATCAGGGCTTGCACCGATTGATCATATAATGCACTCTGTTCACCTGTGAGGTGGATATATGTTTTCATCTCATTTTTGTCCGGCAGATCAAGCTGGATATTGGGATCTTTTTTCTTACGGCGAAGCATAAACGGTTTCACGAGCTGTTGCAGGTCCTGCATACGCTGCTCATCCTTATCCTTTTCAATCGCACTGATGAAGCGGGTTTGGAATGCGCGAGCACTGCCCAGATAACCCGGATTAATGAAATCGTAGATCGACCACAGCTCGGATAACCGATTCTCGATTGGTGTACCTGTGAGCGCAATGCGATGTTTGGCCGGGAAGCTGCGTACAGCCACGGACTGTTTCGTCTGGGCATTCTTGATGTTCTGTGCTTCATCCAGACAGATGGCAGACCACGTGTAGGTTTCCAGCAGTTCCTGATCCAGCGTCGCTGTGGCGTAGGAAGTAATGATAATATCCGACTGTTCGGCTTGCTCCCGGAATTCTTCTCCGTTTAACCGGCGTGCCCCGTAATGCAGACTGACACGGATGGAAGGAGCAAAACGGCTGATTTCCTTCTGCCAGTTCCCGAGGACTGACGTTGGACAGATCAGAAGGGCAGGTGCTTGTCCCGGCAGTCTTGGCTCATGATCCTTGATATGCAACAAATACGTAATGAATTGAATCGTTTTCCCAAGACCCATATCATCAGCAAGACAAGCGCCTAAGCCGAACCTGCGCAGAAAACCAAGCCAAGCAAAACCTTCTTTCTGGTAGGAACGCAGCTCTGCATGAAGTCCATCGGGGACAGGCAGGGAAGGGGCTCCCCCTTGTCCGCCGCCAAGCTGAGCGATGACCCGGTTCAGATGTTCATTCAATTCCACCTCAAGCCGGATACTCTCGCTAGTCTGAGATGACTCTGCTTCCTGTTCGCCCTCAGCCTGTTGACCTTCTTTCCATTTCTGCTTGGCATATTCTCGCTGTTCATTGTGAAGCAGATGCAAATGCAGAATATCTTGGAACGACAGTCCTTGCTCCCGATTCACACCGCCCATCGCTCTGCGAATTTGCTCCAGCAGATCGGGGTCAAGCGGCACCCATTCGCCGCGGAATCGAACGAGTCGTTCGTTACGGGCGACGAGATCCGCAAATTCTTCTTCACTAAGATCGGCATCCCCAATGGCGATACGCCAGTCAAAATGAATAATCGAGTCCAGTCCGAAGAACGATTGGCCTCGCTCGCTGCCTTCTTCCGCTTTCACTTTGGCTCGCAGCTTCGGTTTTTTCTTCCGGGCGGCTTCCCACCAGCCCGGCAACAGGACTTGCCATCCGGCGGCTAGCAAGCGACCGCTCTCCTGGGTCAAGAACTGCCAGGCTTGCTGATCATCCAGCGGATCGCTCAGGATATCCCGTCTGCCGCTGATGGAGCTGCCAAGACGCGGCAGTTGCGCACGGAGCTGATCCAACCAGCCAGCCGAGCGATCCAGAATAAATGGCGTCCAGCCGTCGGGCCACTCGCCCTCCAGTCGTCCGCGTGAATCGAGCATGACTGGCACGAGAACCGCAGCGTCCAGCTTGTTCTGCAATACCAAACGCAGTCGCCAGGAGAAGTCGTCCTCGTCCGGCTCCTGCAATTGCAGCATCGGGCGGAAGGGTGCGGCATCAGCTTTCCAGCCGATGGACACCAGCCATGACCGAGCATCCAGGCCTCCTGTCCGCGGAAGCACTCCGCGCTCGGGGAAGAGCTGCGGGAATTCCCGCCGCAGGTCGGTGGCTGCTTCTTCGGAGCTATACCAATGTTGGAACACAGCGGCGGAGTAAGCTGCGCCAAGTCCTTCAGCGAAACTCTCGTCCGTCTGCTGCATGGCTTGGTGAAGGGCAGCCAGATCTTGCTTCTTCAGACTATCCGAGTCCCACGTCCATTGCAGCTGTCCGGCACGATAAGCCTCAAAGCTGGGTACATACTTGCGATGATCAATAGACGAGGACAAAATTGGGGCTAGTCGGATCAGGTACTCAGCCTGCTCATCCCACTTCCACTCAATATGAATCAGGGTCTTCATCTCTGCAAAGAATGAGATAACCTCTTCCGCAGGCAGCACGACAAGCTCAATCTCTTCAATCTGCCGAATTTCAAGCTCCGTGCCATAGAAGGAAGGAGCATGCCAAGCGAAGAGGCGCTGTTTCAACGACTGGCCTGACACAAAGTGATGTGTATTCAGGGCGCCGTAAAATAGCGCATCGCCATAGCCGGTCAAAGCCACGTGTACCTCAATCGTTTCCGTGTAAGGGTGAATTAGACTCATGGAATCAGTTTACCTTTCCGAAGCTCCTCCTGCAGGGCGCGCAATCGGCTGTTGCGAACAGCCAGTGCAGTAATGAACTGCTCCCACGGCTCCTCTCGCTTCATTTTTTTATATATTTTGGACAGTCGTTTCAGCAGCTTCACAGCGGCTTTATAACCATCCCTGTTCTTGTGTGCGATATAACGCTCTACCGCCTGATGATAGAACGGCAAAAGCAACTCAGGGGCATCTTTCTCAATAGGTTGCAATACGGCTACTCGGAATTCGAGAGGCTCAGTGCCTGTACTCAGCTGAAAATCAATCCACCTGCGCCACTGCCCACGAGAATGCATGGCATCCTCATAAGCAGGCCTGGAGTGGGGAAGCATGCTGACGAGCGTGTCCCACATCCGGTGCTCAGCTTCTGGGACATGCTGGATCGCGATATCCCACAATCGCATGTAATCCTGTAAAGGAGCGTTGCGGCGATTGGCCAGCAGGGGGCCAAGCTGAACAAGCCATTCGGACAAACGTATCCATTCAGCTGCATCCGTTAGCGTATGGAGAAAGTACAGCAGGTATTCTGGAGGAATACCATAGGCTGAACTGCCATGGACAAGTTTCTGCCAAGCCGATGAATCTTGTTCCAGGTGGTAGTACATCCAGCTCTGTGCCAGAACAAGCGGTAAGGGTAAAGTTACTTTTCTGACGTTCTTCTCTGTGCCGGGCACACCTCCTGCAGACGAAACGATCTTCGCTTCTGCTTCGTTCAGTAGATTTAGTTCTGACTCCAACATCGCCTGTTTACCTTGAAGCCAGGGCACAATCCAGTTTAGCCACAGCTTTGAGTAAATAGGCGTGAAGAACATCATATTAGCTGTCTCCGGCAACATCTCTGTCCGCAAATAAGCCGAAGTTTCATCCAGTCTTGCCCAGACTTGTTCAAGTGCCGTACCTTTTAATCCGGACAAGTCCAGGGACTGGAGCAGCAAGGCTTCAATTCCTTTTTGGAGAGCGTCTACCGCCAGCTGGGCAGGGTAACTTAAATACACAGGAGTATGCGTAATAGAATTGCGCGCGGGCGGTATACAGTAACGCATGAGGTAAAGCTGAACATGCAGCTCAAACAGCTGATCCATCGCCGCTGACATCCTGGGTTTGATTGTGTACAGTTCATCCGCAGCTTCCTGAACGTAGGCCGTCGTTGCTGTTCCTGTGCCGAGTCGTTTGAGGCTCGCTCGAAATAGTTCGTGCCATTCAGTAATGTCCATTCCGGCGAGTTCGGCTGCCCGCTCTTTAATCGCGGTATACTGGTAGCTGTTTGAAGAGTTGTCTTGGAGAGCCTCCTCTTGTTCCGTAACTTCGCTGAAGCTATAAGCTCTCGCAGACGCCGAACCTGCCGGTTTGCTGGTTTGCTTCAAGGCAGTACTTGCATGTGCATTGACTAGTGCAGGAACGGGGCGTCCTTGCTGTTCAGCATAACTCATCAATACAGCGGCCATATGTTTGCATGGAGAGTTAACCGGGCAGGCACAATAACTGGTGGACAAGTCCTGCATACGGAGCACAACCTCGTAAGATTCTGATCCTTGTACCTCGGCAATAATGGCCTGAGCATCGTTGAAGCTTATTAATCCAACACGTTTCTGTTTATAATATTGGAATCCACGCATGATTGTCAGGTTGTTAAAAAGATCTGCAACTTCACGAATCAGTGCTTGCCACTGCGTGTCATCCATGATCTGATCCTTAGGTATGTTCATCATTCCATCTCCTGGGGTATACATGGTTAACTAATGATGACGTCCTCGACGTCACGGCCTAGATTTGTAATGCTTCTATCCTAGCTTCTATCCTAGCTTCTATCATATCAGTTCTGGAGATGCTCGTGCAGACGTCATCGCAATCTACATAGTCTTGCTTTGTGGAGAAAAGGGATGATTTGGTCCCTTTCATATCTGCACACATGCATGAATACTCCATATTGTGTATGCTTGTCTTATAACGTATGTATTCATTTCAGGAGCAGTACTGGCTGCGCGGCAGCCATGTAAAGACTATATTCAACAACAGGAGCGAGCATAGAGATGAAAATTCTTACATTAAACGTCCACGCCTGGGCGGAAGAAGACCAACGAAACAAGATCAGTCAACTGGCTGAATTTATCAATACACATCAATTTGATATCATATCGATGCAAGAGGTGAACCAGCCGATTCATGAATCGGCACTACCTCAAGAGGAACTGCAGACGTATGTAGCAACCGAAGCGGATGTGACGATCAAAAAAGATAACTACGCTCATGTCCTGCTACAGCAGTTAACCGAGACGTATTACTGGACCTGGATTCCAACACACATCGGATTTCGTACATACGATGAAGGGTTGGCGATTCTAAGCCGGACACCAATTACTCGTTCATTTAGCGAATACGTGTCCCACATGCGGGATTATAACAACTATCGAACACGCAAAATCGTCGGGATTGAGACGAGCCTGCAAGGAGAGTCCACATCCACATGGTTTGTGAATGGACATTATAACTGGTGGGATGATGCACAGGAACCTTTTAAGGGGCAATGGGATTTGACCGAGCGTGTGCTTGTACCTTATATGCACCAACCGTTGTATCTGATGGGGGACTTCAACAATGTCGCGGAGATTCGTGGACAAGGCTACGATTACATGATGGAGCATGGCTGGAATGATCTGTACACGACAGCCAGGCAAAAAGACGATGGAGCTACTGTAGTCAAAGCGATTGCTGGGTGGGCGAATAATGAACAACCGCTAAGGATTGATTATATTTTTTCTAATCGTCCTGTTCAGGCGCAAACCTCCAACGTTGTGTTAAATGGTACAAACGGGCCTGTCGTATCCGATCATTTCGGTGTTGCGGTAGAGATATAAGGATCTTCCGAGTTTAAGCTTTAGCGCACGCATTCTCTTTCTCGTGTAAGCCGGAATATTATATTCGATTAAGCAGATGAAAGCCTCCGCTCATTTCCTGGACAGGGAATGACAGCGGAGGCTCTTGGTGTTTCCTTAGTTGTGATTATTCCTTATGTAAATCGTGATGACTAGGGTTGCTTTTCTAACATTCAAACTACCATTCGCTTTAGATCGATATGTTTATTTATACCTCTTGCCCTGTCTAACTCCATCTACAATAGTTACTCAAGCGCGAGCATCTGTTGCACAAACTTTTTCAAATTTGCACCGGTCTCACTCAGTTGTTCAATACTCTGCATAAATTCAGTCACAAGCTTGGCCTGATCTCCAGTTGCTGTCGTAATCTGGCTAATCTCTTGTTCCATATATTTCATGGAATGCTGCACACTGCTCAGAGAGGTCTCGATATCCGATGCAGCTTGTTTCGTATGATCGGAGAGTTTGCGAACTTCACTAGCTACGATGCCGAATCCGGCTCCTTGCTCACCGACACGAGCGGCCTCGATCATTGCGTTTAATCCAAGCAGATTGGTTTGCTCGGAGACTTCACGAATTACGTTAGTGACTTTTGTGACGTTAATCGAATTTTCGGTTGCCTTTTGAGAATTTCGCAAAATTTCCTCCGAGGTTGCTGACAGCTGCTCCGAATGGGCTGCAATTTGCTGAATGCCGCCAACAAGGGAGTTGATTGTTGTTTCACTTTCGCTAATTAGCGATTCCAGTGTCAGGTGATTATCAAGTGCATAGTTGACCCCCAGGATGCCGACAACTTGTCCGTTTTCTTTCACAGGAATGAGGATGGAATCGAAAGGCCTTCCCTGAAGATCGCCAGGCATACGCACAACGGTGCGGGAGTCCTTGTTGCTTAGCATTTTGAAATGTTTGTAATCATCATGTAGTTCGTCACCGGCTTTTACACCAATATCTAGACTTTGGGCTTCGGAGAAATATAATACCTTTTCGTGATCATTGATCGATATGGAGATATCATCACGGAACATTTGACGTACAAAAGGCATCGCATTGACCAGAGATTCAAGCGTATTCAATATTAATCTGTCCTTTCCAAAATAATATGGGTTGTTATTAAACTACCTAGTATATATCGGTTATGTTTTGAATTTGTTTAAACCATGACTGGACTTAGTTCCACATTTATCCTTATTATATGGAGGGCTAAGTGAAAAATTGAGACTGTAGTGTAAGCGTAAACAAAAACCTGTAGCCACCATGGTCTATGTCAGTTATACTAGGATTATTAATCGGTATGAATGGTAAAAGTAATACTTTTGTCTTCTTCACAAAGGGGTATCCTCACTGAGGTTAAGCGCTATATCTGTATCCTGAAAATAGGTGAACAACGTCCTGTAAACAAGCATGGGCTTTTATAAGATGGAGAAGTATTTCAACATGAGAGGAATGTGGCATTCAATGACGACGTATTTCAGTGAACCGCAGAGCATGTATTATCGATTTGGAGAAGATCAGGAGCAGGTATTGAAGGTGCTCGCTGAGAGATACATTGGGGCTAATGCACAGGCCGATTTCGTATATCGGGCGTTTCAGCACTCCGGAATTTTGCAAAATGAAAAAGGACTTTATGATTTGAATCTTGGTAAACGCTTTCCAGATGCGCCGAAAGATCATATTTCCTATGCTGCAGCGCTGGTCTGGGGGGATGAGAACCGTAATCTCGATGTGCTGGTAAGTTGTTATGGACCGGTCCGCTTTTATTTTAACAACGAGTTGATCTACCGTTCTACGGTCATTGATGAGATAACGCCAGATGCCACGGTGAAGCTTGGAATCGACATTCAACCTGGCTGGAATACCGTTTGGCTGGAGATGAAAAACACCCCTGCCGGATTCGGATGCCAGTTCGGTTCTGATGAAGGCAAAGTGCGTATTCTGAATGTATTGGCTCCGTTTCAGGAGCGTTCAGGACAAGCGGGATGGGTCTTCTCCGAACCCGTTGCATCCGGGCACGCACAGCCGAACCTGCTCGCAGGTCAAGGGGAGAGTGATTTGAAGTGGCTACCTGAGGTTCAATGGTCTGCTTCGGATCGGAATAAACCGGCTCTGGAACGAATCTACGGACTTCTTCCCGGCAGACATGCTTATGCGTGGACTCATCTGAACAACCGTGATATATCCGGAGGCTCGGTTCGCTTGTCTGGACAATCCTCCGGTCCACTTCAGATATGGCTTGGTGGCAGACCGGTTGCAGAAGTGAAGCAAGCCGGGTCATTTGAAGTGGAAGTAGCGGCTTCATTTGGTCGGAATGATCTTTTAGTTCGAAGTGAATGCCAGGCTGGCGCTGGCTCATGGGGGTTCGATCTGAAAGCATCTGTTGGCTCGGAGTCACTACCATTGGAGCTTCCACAGCGAGTGCAAGGGGCATTGGATGAAAGCTGGCTCTATGCAGGCCCTTTTGAATCCGGGGCTGAGCCAGAACTTACAGATTTGATGCGTCTGGATCGCGTGTACCGGACAAGTGCAGGGCACCAGGGCGCAGAGGCGAGTAGTGCTTCAGCTGGAGCAGAACGGACATATTGGCGACTAGACCGGCCGGATGCATTCATCCGACCTTATTATGAGAATGCGATGCTGAGCAATAAATGGACAGTGGGCAGTGTAACCAACTACGGACGTTGGGATTACCCGCTTGGGGTTACCGTTTACGGGCTGCTGCAGGCGGGACGGTATATGCAAAGACCGGATATCACGTGTTATGCGGCAGAACATGTGCAGGCATGCACTCAGATGTATGAGTATTCTCTGTGGGATCGGGAGCAGTACGGCTTCCCTGCAATCAATCAGCAACTGATCATGTTGAAAATGTTGGATAACTGTGGTTCCTTTGGCTCAGCGATGCTGGAGGCTTATAGCGAATGCAAGGAACCGACATTCCTGCCGATTGCTGATCGAATTGCAGACTTTATGCTTTCCCGCTTGGAACGTCAAGCGGATGGGGCGTTCTATCGCACATGTGCGGGTGAATATGCGGAGAACACGATGTGGGCAGATGATCTATATATGAGCACACCATTCTTGGTGCGCTATGCTCGTGTGACAGGGAAGTCCGAGGCGCTCGACGAAGCAGCAAAACAGTTTTCACTGTATCGCAAATATTTGTTCATGCCTGAGTACAAGATCATGTCTCATGTGTATGATTTCAAATACGAACAGGCTACACAGATTCCTTGGGGGCGTGGCAATGGGTGGACACTGTTCTCCCTGACGGAAGTACTGGAGGCATTGCCGGAAGACCATCCAGAGCGTCCCGCTCTAATCGCTTTTTTCAATGAGCTGTGTGAGGGTTATGCCGCACTGCAAAGTGAGAGCGGGCTCTGGCATCAAGTGTTGAATCATTCGGAGACGTACCTGGAAGCCTCCTGTACAGCGATGTTTGCCTATGGTTTTGCGCGCGGTGTACGTTTTGGCTGGTTCAAAAACCCTGGGGCTTACGTTAAAGCAGCTCAGCGGGCTTGGAAGGGACTGGTTAGCAGCGCCATTGACCGACAAGGGAATGTGCACGGTGTATGCAGTGGATCGAGATATGCTTTCACTGCGGAATACTATGATCAGGATCTACGTACCGTAACGAATGACAACCATGGGATTGGAATCATGATGCTGGCAGGAACAGAGGTAGCTAAGATGGAGAGATATTTGTCGGAGCGCACGGCGAAGTCTACAGCTTCTACTGTGCATTCTGGATAGAACGAGGTTGTACCATCTTCCTACCTGTTTCATTTTTTAGCGTTGTTCATAATGAAGGGTTAAGCGCCACCGGGAATGTGGTTTCCGGTGGTTTTTCTTTCCTGCGAACCCCTTACTTTTTTGACAGGATAGCTTACTTTTGTTTATGTCATGTACAGAGACAGGCGATTACAATAGTTTTGTAAGCGATTTCATATAAGCAAAAAGGGGAGGAAATTCATTCATGATCATCACCAAAAAGTGGGTAACCCTGTTCTGCCTGTCCCTGTTATTATTCGCTACAGCCTGTTCTGGAGGAACCTCAAGCACACCAGCATCTTCCGGTGAGTCAGGTCAAGGCGGTGCGTCTGACAAAATTGAACTACGCATGACCTGGTGGGGATCACAGACCAGACATGATCTGACAACCAAAGTAATCAAACTGTTTGAAGAGAAACATCCAGGCATCACGATTAAACCTGAATATTCGGGATGGGATGGTTATTTTGACAAGCTTACAACACAGGTCGCTGGCTCCAACGCTCCAGATATCATCCAGATGGATTATGCGTTTCTGACGGACTTTGCACGGCGCGGTGCTTTGCTCGACTTGACGCCTTATGCAGATAAAGAACTGCGTATTAAAGATCACGACAAGAGTATGATTACAGCCGGATCGATCGACGATAAATTATATGCCATCACCCTGGGGGTCAATGCACCAGGTGTCATATATGATGCAACATTATTCCAGCAGCTCGGCATTGAAGAGCCAAAGGAGAGCTGGACATGGGAGGACTTCTCAGCGACTGCAGCCAAGATTGCGGCGGCGAAGGGAGAGGGGTTCTACGGCTCCGCTGACATTTCCGGTGCCACCAACATGTTTGAGGTATTTGTACGCCAGTCCGGCAAAGGACTATTCGAAGATGGCACCATGACAGCCACAAGTGACCAATTGAAAGAGTGGTTTGATATGTGGGCCGCCCTGCGTGAGAACAGAGGAGCTACGTCTGCAGAAGTCGCAGCTTCGACAACGAATGCACTCGAAACCAGACCGATTTCTTTGGGTACAGCAGCCATGGATTTTGCATGGTCCAACCAGTTGCTTACGTTCCAACAAGTCAACAAAAACCAGGATCATAAACTTGGCATTCAAGTGTTGCCACACGGTGTGAACGAACAACGGATCGGTGAGTATCTGAAGCCGGGCCAGTTCCTGTCCGGTTATTCCAAATCGAAACATCCCAAAGAAGTGGCTATGTTCATTGATTTCATGGTAAATGATCCAGAAGCAACAGCGATTCTTGGCTCGGAGCGCGGTGTGCCTGTCAATGCAAGCATCCGTGAGCAGATGCAGCCAAAGCTGTCAGAGGGAGAGAAAGTCATTTTCCAATTCATTGATACCGTATCGAAGCATTCCAGTGAGATTAGCCCGCCATACCCGCAAGGATTTGCTGAAGTAGACACGAGTTTCAAAAGTGCAAGCGAACAGATCGCTTTTGGCCAAGGTAGTATGACAGACATCATTGCCCAATTTATTGAAGGCGCCAAAGCAACGCTTGGATCAAGCCAGTAAAGAGAATATAACTTGTAGCTAGACGAGTTTAACCTGTATTTGTATCTGTAAATATATCGCGCAGATATATTTACAGATACAACTGGCAGAAACCGTTCCAATGAACTTCAAATATTGCGGGGAGGTTGCGAAAATGACGACATCACAGGTCAGTCAAGCCAGAATCGAGAAAGTAGCCGCCCGGCGCGTGAGACGTCGATACGCCCATAATGGAGCCGCACTGCTTTTTCTCGCCCCTTGGCTTGTCGGATTAGTATTCCTGACCCTGGGTCCCATGCTTGCTTCGTTATACATTTCCTTTACCGACTACAGTATCCTGGCCGCCCCGAATTGGGTCGGTCTGGATAATTACGTCACAATGTTTACTTCTGACAAACTGTTCGGCAAGTCACTTCAGGTGACATTTACCTATGTAGCGGTATCTGTTCCGCTTAAACTGATTTTTGCTTTGTTTGTTGCTATGCTGCTCAACAAAGGCATTCGCGGACTTGGCATATATCGCACCGTGTATTACATCCCGACATTGCTGGGAGGCAGCGTAGCTATTGCGATGTTATGGCGGAAAATGCTCGGCGGTGACGGGTTGCTTAACAGCGTGCTTGCAATGGTAGGCATTAAAGCGCCGGACTGGGTGGCTAATCCGAAGTACGCATTGTATTCCATTGTTCTGTTGTCCGTATGGCAGTTTGGCTCATCCATGATCATCTTCCTGGCCGGACTCAAACAGATTCCACCGGAGTACGATGAAGCTTCAGCCGTAGATGGTGCGGGTCCGATGCGGAGATTTTTCTATATCACATTGCCGATCCTGTCGCCAGTGATCTTCTTTAATCTGGTTATGCAACTGATTACGTCCTTTCAATCGTTCACGCAGGCCTTCATTATCAGTAACGGTAGCGGTGGTCCGGTGAATTCAACATTGATGTACTCTCTGTATCTGTACAAAAAAGGGTTCTCCTTCTTCCAGATGGGTTACGCTTCCGCCATGGCATGGGTGCTGGTAATCCTGATCGGCGTATTTACATTGCTCGTATTCCGCAGCAGCAAGTTGTGGGTACACTATGAGGATGGTGGAAAATCATGATTGGACAACGGAACTCTGCAGCATGGATTGTCACCAAACATGTTCTAATATCAGGCATCGCCTTTGTCATGCTCTATCCTGTTCTGTGGATGCTGGGCAGCTCGTTCAAACCGGGACATATGATTTTTACGGAGACCTGGTTCTGGCCGAAGGAGTGGAATTGGCAAAATTATATGACGGGCTGGTCTGGTGCTCAGGGCAATGCTTTTTCCAAATTTCTGACCAACTCCGTTGTTCTGTCGGTGGGAGCCGTACTAGGAAATGTAATCTCCTGTTCAATGGCGGCCTATGCATTTGCCCGGCTGAACTTCCGCTTCAAAGCCATCTGCTTCGGGTTGATGCTAATGACGATTATGCTGCCGCATCACGTTACGCTGATCCCGCAGTATATTCTCTTTAATCAGCTGGAGTGGGTGAATACGTACCTGCCGCTTGTTGTGCCGAAATGGCTTGCGACCGATGCGTTCTTCATCTTCCTGATGGTACAGTTTTTCCGGGGATTGCCGCGAGAACTGGACGAAGCAGCGACGATCGATGGTTGTGGACCGGTAAGAATCTATACCAAAATCATTATCCCGCTCGCTTTTCCGGCACTGGTAACGACGATGATCTTTACGTTCTTGTGGACATGGGATGATTTCTTCAGTCAGTTGATCTACCTGAGCGACGTGAGCAAGTACACCGTTCCGCTGGGACTGCGCCTGTTCCTGGATTCGAGCTCACAGTCCGATTGGGGTCCGATGTTTGCGATGTCTGTTTTATCCCTTGTGCCATGTTTTATCGTATTTATCGTGTGTCAGAAGTACTTCGTGGAAGGAATCGCGACCTCTGGGCTCAAAGGGTAATTCCAAGACGAAACGAGTTGATTCCGAGTGCGAAAAACAAGATGGTCTGCCTACATTCTTCAAAAGCTGCAACAAAGCAAGCTCTCCACATTGATGGTGACTTGCTTTATTGCGTTTAATTTGTTGCTTGTCTCCATTATTGTATGGCTGGCTTACCAATCCTTCTCTGCGGTCACATTTACCGAAATCAGCAAAGCACGTCTTGCTCTTTTGAATGAGAGCACTAGGCGGGGCTTTGATTTTATTACAGGGGTAACGGGCACGTCCTATGGGCTCGCAAGCAACAGGGAGTTGTCCAACTTGCTGGATACGTCCAATACGGGCAGGTTGGCACAGATTCATCAGCGGAGAGAAGTTACGCGAATTCTGGATCACACCATGGTGGTGAGTGAAGGAATTACCTCGATTGAGTTGTATACCGATGCCTTTAATGAAGTAACGGTTACGATGGCTGACCATATTTTTCCGGTAGATGCTATATCGAATGATTCATGGTTTGCCGCACTGGAAAAGGCGGACGCAGCCTGGGTTCCGTTACGTGAGAATGAATCGGGCCAATCCTTGGTTGGATATGCACAGCGGATCTATGACAGTCGGGGTGGGACGGTCGCTTATGTGCTCATTCGTCTAAGCAGGGCGGATATCGTACGCAGATTTGCCGATGTTCCTATGGTGCTCGATGGCCAAGTGCTGCTGGTCGATACCGCAGGCAATGTGGTAATGCGAATGGGGAAAGCCGATCCGTCAGGAGGAAGTACGGGTCAGTCTGATCGAGAAGATCAATCAAGTCCTGGAGAAAAGCAGACTATAGCTCAAGGAACGGTGGAAGGAACGGACTCATCTTCTTCTATTATAGATAGTGCCTGGATTCAGGAGCATGCGCGACCTGGAGAAGATGGATTCGAAGTGGTATCGGGTCAACCGGGTGGAGCCCAATTGGTGCTGTATTCCAGGCCTGCTATGCTTCAGTGGCGTCTTGTGCAGACGATTCCTGTCTATACTTTGTTATCCCCGGTGCGCCAAGCAGGCTGGCAGATTCTCGGCATCGCCGTGCTTGGATTGTTATGCTCGGCTGTGCTTGCTTATTTGTTTGTAAGGCAGATTATTCGGCCTCTGCGCCAATTGATCAAACGAATGAGACAGCTCGAAAAAGGGGACTTCGATACGCGTGTAAAACTGTCGTTTACAGAGGAGTACGCGCATCTGGCATATGGGTTTAACCATATGGCTTCACAGCTTACGATGCTGATGGAGCAGGTCAAGGAAGAGAGTCGTGCGAAACGGGAAGCGCAAACCAGCTTGCTTGAAGCGCAGATCAAACCCCATTTCTTATACAATACGCTGGATATGATTCACTGGCGTGCACTTGATTATGAAGCGAAGGACATCAGTCGTATGATTGTGCAATTGAGCAAGCTGCTGCGGATCGGGCTGAGCGGGGGCAGGTTGTTTATCCGTGTAAGGGATGAATTGGAGCATGCCCGTTGTTACGTCAGTATTCAATCTGAACGCTTGCCATTCTCCATTCAATATGAGGAGCGTATCGATCCGCGTATACGTGGGTGTCATATCCCCAAGATCATTTTGCAACCCTTTATTGAAAATGCTGTGATGCATGGGCATCCATCGGAAGGGACGTTGCGTATCCACGTATGTATTGCCCCGGCGGAAGGGTCTGTTGCTGACATCACCATTCGAATCACGGATAATGGACAAGGTTTGCCGGAGGGGTGGAACATGGAGGATGCACGAGGTATCGGTGTTCGTAATGTACATCAACGCATTCAGTTGTACTGCGGACAAAGGTATGGCGTGCAGTTAAGTAATGGAGGTTCAGGCGGTGTCGAAGTGGAGATTACACTACCGCGCATTGAGACCGAAGAGCAATTAAATCTGTGGCTGGACGGTGAAAAATGATGAAAACCATTATGCTTGTCGATGACGACCCGCATATTATTAAAGCGCTGACCGAGCATATCAACTGGCCCTCCCTGGGCCTGAGTATTGCTGGTACAGCGGCAAACGGGGTGGATGCACTTGAGCTGTTCCACCGCGTACGTCCGGATCTTGTCATGACCGACGTATACTTACCGGGTATGACCGGACTTGAAGTCACGCAGGAGTTGCGGCGTGACTATCCCCACTTGCCGATTATCATCCTTAGTGGATATGACGAGTTTGAAAACGCTAGAGCGGCTATGCGCTGGGGCGTGAATCACTTTTTGCTAAAGCCAGCGGAGGTGGAGGAGATTGAGTCAGTGCTGCGGGAAGTGATGCTGGAACAAGATGTGCGAGAGCGGCGAGAGCGACTGGAGCGGACGTACAAACAAGAAGCGGGACGAGTGCTCCCTTACCTGCGCAAACAGTTCCTTCATGAGTTGCTGACCACACGTTATCGAGCAGACGAATTACCCGAGGCACGGATGGAGTATATCGGGTTTCAAATCTATGATAAGGTTCGTGCAGTCAGTTTGCAGCTGAATCGTCCGGGTTTTATGACACGTATGAAAGAGCGAGACTGGCAACTGTTACGTTATGGAGCGGCAGATATCATTCAGGAAACAGTGAAGCAACAGACTGCTGGGATGGCGAATTGCCAAGTGGAGGTTGTGGATTATTCGGATCAGGTATTTGTGCTCGTGATGCTTGGAGACAAGGATTATTTGGAGGACTTGCAGGATCTCGTAGGTCGGATGATTGATCAGATCTTTACGTATCTAAAAATTGAAGTTAGCGCCGGTATTGGCCGGGTGAAAGATCATCCCTGCGAAGTCATCGACTCTTATCTGGAGAGCAGGGAAGCGGTAGAACGAGCGGAGTTTCAGGGCGGGAACCGCATTTATCATGTGGAGACATCGGAAGGGATGGAGCGGAGTGCGACAGATTATTCTTTGTTGCTTCATCAATGGGATGAGGCGTGGGCTGATCTGCGGGTTAGTCAAGCGGAGGAGGTCTGGCTTCAATTATTCCAATCGCTGCAAGAGGGGAACTGTGCAAGCATTCAGGATGCCCAGGTGGTAGCAGTTAGTTTATTTGATACGATGATGCATAGCTGGAAAAAGCAACATCCGATGCTGACACCGCCTCTCACGATGAGCGACTTCCTGCGTGAAATACAGTCGAAATATGCTTTGCTTGATCTGATAAACTGGATGGATGGCGTCATTAAGGGATGGCTGGAGCAGATCCGTAAGGAGATGGGGGAGAAGAAAAGCAACAAGCTTATCGCTCAAGTGAAACATTACGTTGAGGAGCATTACGCAGAGGAGATCAGTTTCGAGGCTATCGCAAAAGGTCTTTTTGTGCACCCCAAGTATTTAAGCCAGCTATTCAAAAGGGTAACCGGAGAGAATTTTGTCAGCTACCTGAATGGGTATCGGATCCAGCGGGCAGTGGAGCTTTTGCAGTCGGGACATTATATGGTTTACGAAGTCAGTGAGATGACGGGGTTCCGAAATGCGACGTATTTTAGTCAGGTGTTCAAGATGTTGACGGGGAAAAGCCCATCAGAGGTGGGTTGAGGTGGTAGAATTGTCAGTTAAGTAAGATGAAGATTTGGGATTCTAAGTCAGATCGAGTTAGGTGAACGCCCAGAATAGAGTACTATATAGTAGAGGAAGAGGTAAGGCGAGTATGAAATGCAGCTTATTCCAGAGAGTAGATGATGTTGTTTAATGCTAGTCATGAAAGGTGTGAGAGGGGCGAAATGATCATTAATGACCAGGATTATCGTGTCAAAGGGATGCATTATACCATTCGTTCAGCCATGGAAAAGGATGCTGATAAGTTAAGTTCACTTCGTGTGCAACTGGACGGGGAAACGGATAACATGGATCGTGAAGCGGGAGAAGCCTTCATTGATGTTGCTGGTTTCAGAGAGCTGATTCGCATGGATACCGCAAAGCGTAACCATCTGTTTCTGGTTGCTGTGGCATCAGGTGACATTGTCGGGTACTGCAGGTGTGCTGGATCTGAGTTAAAGCGTTTTTCGCATCAGGTTGAGTTTGGGGTATGTGTTGCCCGTTCTTTCTGGGGATATGGCATAGGAAGAGAGATGCTACAATCGTCTTTACAATGGGTAGATGAACAAGGAATTGAAAAGGTAACGTTAAAGGTACTTGCAACGAATGATAAAGCGATACGATTATATGAGACAAGCGGTTTTGAGGTTGAAGGTGTATTCAAGCGAGATCGAAGGCATGCGGATGGCCGGTATTACGATACCGTGGTGATGGCCAGATTTGCTGATGGAATGAGGTAGGATGGGGAAGTAAGTGCGGTTGTTTAGAGACTAGAATAAATGGAGTACATGCTACCAAGGATCGTTTTATCTATAATAATGGATGAGAGGAGTATATGATGGATGTAGGCTAGAGGATAATCATTAAGGAAACACTGGTCTGTTCATTCTATTCTATTCGGACTACATGTTTAAATATTAAGTTCTTCTGTAAGGTATAATTGATGTGTAGTTGCAGTAAGTAAGGTATTTAAAAGAATGCAGAATATTAGCGTAGCATCAAATGTCGTTATACAAGCGTGTAGAAGTTGATATATGATACTAAACTTATAGAAGAATACTATTGGGATATTTTACAAGTTGTCAAAGAGTTGTATGTTATGATATATTCTATATCCGGCCAAGAAAACACAGTTTATACGGTGCGGCAAGCAAATGGAAATAAGCTTCGACAGAAACTTGAAAAAAAGAGCTTGCAAAGTTGGTTCGGAAGTGATATGATATAAGAGTTGCTGGAACGGAATGGTTTCGGTAGCGAGAAAAGTTTGATCTTTGAAAACTGAACAACGAGTGAGTAACGATCTTGCTTGCAAGATCGACGCTGGAAAAATTGGTACACGTCTTCGGACTGTATGATTTTGAAAGCACAATGAGATTTTTAATCTCGTCAGATTCAAAATGAGCTTA
>NZ_JBNDJR010000011.1:0-281428 GCF_050435065.1 Paenibacillus sp. 4624 | reverse complement strand
GCATCTAAGCGTGAAGCCCCCCTCAAGATGAGATTTCCCAGTATGTAAGACCCCTTGAAGACGACGAGGTAGATAGGCTGGGGGTGGAAGTGCAGCAATGCATGGAGCTGACCAGTACTAATCGGTCGAGGGCTTATCCAATAGCAAGTTTTGATCGCGTGAATTTCGTTTCGAATCTAGTTTTCAGAGAACAACACTCTGAAACATATTCCCTGATAGCTCAGTTGGTAGAGCACTCGACTGTTAATCGAGTTGTCACAGGTTCGAGTCCTGTTCGGGGAGCCATGGAGAGGTGTCCGAGCTGGCCGAAGGAGCACGATTGGAAATCGTGTAGGCGTCACAAGCGTCTCGAGGGTTCGAATCCCTCTCTCTCCGCCATAATTCTTCTTTAGGTAAGGCCCGTTGGTCAAGGGGTTAAGACACCTCCCTTTCACGGAGGTAACAGGGGTTCGAATCCCCTACGGGTCATTATTATTTTCAAACTATAAACCGAGATGAGAAACTCATCACTTCAAAAAAGAGTTGATTTTCACATCGGTTATATGGTAAGATCATAAATGTGTTGTTCGGAGGCTTAGCTCAGCTGGGAGAGCATCTGCCTTACAAGCAGAGGGTCGGGGGTTCGATCCCCTCAGCCTCCACCATATAATTTTTGATGACGCGGGGTGGAGCAGCCCGGTAGCTCGTCGGGCTCATAACCCGAAGGCCGCAGGTTCAAATCCTGCCCCCGCAATTAAAGCTTTCTTTAGTGAAAGTGATCTGGAACCGTGGTGTAGTTGGCCTAACATGCCTGCCTGTCACGCAGGAGATCGCGGGTTCGAATCCCGTCGGTTCCGCCATTTAAGTTTTAACATGAGGGAAGTTGTTCACTACATCTGCTGTATGGCACTGATGCCCTGGATAAAGTGTAGCGACTCAAGCTTAAACTTTATTATGGCTCGGTAGCTCAGTCGGTAGAGCAGAGGACTGAAAATCCTCGTGTCGGCGGTTCGATTCCGTCCCGAGCCACCTTGATAAAAAACTTAATATGCCGGTGTAGCTCAACTGGTAGAGCAACTGACTTGTAATCAGTAGGTTGGGGGTTCAAGTCCTCTCGCCGGCACCATGTAATCCTGGAGGATTAGCGAAGTGGCCAAACGCATCAGACTGTAAATCTGCTCCCGTACGGGTTCGGTGGTTCGAATCCATCATCCTCCACCAGTTTTTAGGGGCATAGTTTAAAGGTAGAACAACGGTCTCCAAAACCGTTGGTGTGGGTTCAATTCCTGCTGCCCCTGCCAATTAATTTTAATAGTAGTTTTTATATGGCGATCGTGGCGAAGTGGTTAACGCACCGGTTTGTGGATCCGGCATTCGGGGGTTCAATTCCCCTCGATCGCCCCTTTGTTATCTAATGGGGATTAGCCAAGCGGTAAGGCAACGGACTTTGACTCCGTCATGCATAGGTTCAAATCCTATATCCCCAGCCATTATGCGGACGTGGCTCAGCGGTAGAGCATCGCCTTGCCAAGGCGAGGGTCGCGGGTTCGATTCCCGTCGTCCGCTCCATAATAAGGCGCCATAGCCAAGTGGTAAGGCACAGCTCTGCAAAAGCTTTATCCCCAGTTCGAATCTGGGTGGCGCCTCCAGCATATTTTTACTATATGCTATAATCAAATAAGCCGGCGTGGCGGAATGGCAGACGCGCTCGACTCAAAATCGAGTGGGAAACCGTGGAGGTTCGAGTCCTCTCGCCGGTATTTATTTAAAGAGTTCATTAGAGTTTATCTCTAGTGAACTCTTTTTTGTATTAAGTTTTTTGAGTTTTAATACTGTACTCGTAATTTAAGTTGAAAATACGTCAAAACTGCCTAAAGATTTATTCTAAAGATAACGAATTATTTTAAAACAGTGCTTCCTAAGTAAATAAGAAATGATTGGTTAGTTAGGGGCCTGGGTTTCATTTACGCCCACTTCAATTCGATATGTAAGTGTATCTTGTATTCTGCGTATTAAGTACTTTTCCATAAAATCAGCATGATGACTCTTTAAAATAAAAATTCAAGGATATCAAACCGATTAAGGATATAACTCGTTTCTTATGATTGGATACATTTATGCGACTATTTTTTATTCTAGGGAGGAAAGCAATAATGAACAAATCAGCAAAATATTTATCCTTACTTTTGGTAATGGGCCTATGTTTAACATTGCCACAGTTAGCGGGTGCAGAAGCATCAGCTCACCATCACATGACAGGAACAACAGAGCAAAAGGACGTAAAGCCATCGTCCAAGCAAACGGGTTCTACAGCTAACAAAACGACCAAACCAACTAAGCCAACCCAACCAACCAAACCAAAGAAATCAGCGCCTGCAACTACTACAGATAAGAAAAAGTCTACAAAGAAGAAGAGTGATGCATCCAAATCTTCTAAAGATACTAAAAAACCTACGGGTACCCAAGCAGAGAAAAGCAAGACTTATGTAATTGAAATTGCTGATTTTGCATTTCAAACTGCAGAGCTGAAAATCAAGGTTGGTGATCGTGTTGAATTTGTAAATAAGGATCAAGTTAAGCATTCCGTTGTTGCAGAAGATGATTCTTTCGATACAGGACTACTGGGCGAGGGAGAGAAGTCAGTGATTACGTTTAAGAAGGAGGGCGAGATCAATTATCACTGTGGGCCTCATCCAAGTATGAAAGGGGTAATTAAAGTTCTCTCCAAGTAGTCCTGTGATTGAAATTGCTCTACCTGACAGGAGAGGGGAAGACTTTTGAATGCAGGAGTATTCCGATTACCAGCTCATTTTGCTGATTAAACAAAAAAAGCAAGAAGCATTATCAGAATTATATGATCGGTATGCTTCTCTCATATACTCATTCGCCTGGAAGGCTCTTCAACAGGAGGACGGTGCTCGGGAAGTGGTGCAGTCCGTTTTTGTCAGGATATGGACAACAGAGGCGGAATTTGATCCCAATAAGGGCCATTGCCGGAACTGGATCATCACGATCACACGTCATTTGGCTATTGATTGGCTACGTAAGCAACGAAGTCTGTCGAGCCAGGTAGTGTCTTATTATACAGCCGAGAAGCTGGAGAGAATTGCAGAGCTTGCTGAACTATCGGTCGAAAGCCAAGTTGAAAAACAAATGTTGAAGGAGCAGATTAAAGGAATGCGTGAATTCCTGTCTCAGCAGCAACTTCAATTGCTCGAACATTTTTATTGGCAAGGATACAGCTTGAGTGAGTTAGCTGCGCACTACCAGGAGCCTTTGGGAACAGTTAAAAGCCGACTGCACCAGACACTGAAAATACTGCGTAAGCATTTGCTTGCGGGAGGGGAAGAGTGGTAATGTCGTCAATACCCGTCTGCTCATACATGCTGGAATACCTATCGGATCCTTGCTCAGAAGAAGGCAAAGCTTTCGAAAGGCATCTTAGTGACTGTGCATCATGTAAGCTTGAAGTAGAACAATTACGGCTAGGTTGGGAGGCGATTCCAACGCATATGAATCAAGTGGAGTTGCCATCTGATTTAAAACAACAGGTGATGGAAGCGGCATGGGGGAAAAGCAACGAAAGCACCTCGCCAGATCTTGTAGAACATCATCGAAGAAGTAGCAGATTCAAGCGGCTTACGAAGCGTTATAACAATCCAAAAGTGAATCTTGCAGTAGCTTCTTTACTTATCCTTCTTGGGGCCAGTTTGATAGGAAATGTAGTTTTAGTTCAAGAACGCATCGAACAACCTGTAACTTTAATGAATTCGATGGATTTGCCAACTTCTGAGATACAAAAGGTTATGAAGTTGAAATCACTTACTTCTGGAACGAGTTATGGAGTAGCTTGTATTGTAGGCACCGGAAAAGATCAGCAGTTTGTCGTCTACCTGTTCAATCCTCCACAGACGGAGAAGAACGAGGTTTATCAGGTATGGTTAAACAAGGAGCAGGCATACCATAACGCAGGCAAGCTGAAAGTAGAAAATCAGATGGGGCTTGCTGTGCTCGCAATTCCAATGGGCAACCAGGCATGGAGCTATGATTCCATTGCGATTACGCTGGAACCTGATTCAACGGGACTTGTTCCGCGTGGTCCACAGATGTTTCGTTCAAGTTAACAGATTACAGCGTGATACAGCTTTCTTTTCGCAATACATTGCTGGACACTGCCCCTCTAGAGGTTAGATAAGAGATCGTAGTAAATTCGTGTACTCATTGAGTTGCCAGACTGTTAAAAAAACAACACAGAAGAGAGCTTCACATCCTTCTGTGTTGTTTTTCCGTTTGAACATAAGTAACATAAAGGTTGACGTGCGATTACATTCAATATATTGTAGATATATTAAGTCTATAATATGAAAGGACGTGAAGAAGCTGACAACTCAACCGAGTACAGTGAACGCAGCATTATTATTTGACCTGGGTGTCTGGGAAGAAGCATGGAGAAACCGCCCGAGAAGTTCAAGATATAAGCAAAAAAGTGCCCCTTTTGATACAGAGGAAGCATTCGAACGTTGGGCCCGGAATTATCATGCTCAGTCGTTTACGGAGGAAGGCAAGAACCGCTCGGCACGTATTATGGGCTGGATTGAAAATCAGGGTGTAACATTTGAAGGAGCCTCGGTGCTGGACGTGGGTGCGGCCTCTGGTATATTTACGATCCCTTTTGCAGAAAAGGGAGCCACGGTCACTGCAGTTGAGCCTTCTGCTCTGCTTGTCTCGTTAATGCAGGAAACCATTCCTGCTGAACTGGAGAATAACATTACGATTGTATCCGAGCGATTTGAAGAAATCTCTATACTGGATAAAGGTTTGGAGAAACAATATGATATCGTATTTGCCTCAATGTGCCCGGCGATGTCTGATTGGGAAACGATAGAGCAAGCCATTCACTGTGCCCGAAAGTATGTTTATGTTAGTACGATTGCCGGTGCCAAAGAGCATACACTGATGGATGAGCTCAGAACAGTGCTTGGCGTGGATGCTCCTTACAAGGCAGGGGACATGGCATACCTCCAGCAGTTGCTTTACCTCAAGGGATATTCATATACAATGATTATTACAAAAGAAGTGAATGATTTTGAGATTGAGACAGAAGAATTGATTCAAAAGCTCCCTGAGTGGCTTCACACCTATGAAATGCCTACCGATGCGGCAGCATTAAGTAAAGCTGAAACGTACATTCGTGACACCTATACGAACGGCGTAATTCCCTTTTCTCGCGGAGCAAGATTTGGTAAAATGCTGATTCAGCTAGAGCAAGCTCATATGAAAACCGTGTCAGCAGTCAAAAAGTAAACATGGAAACTAAACGAGAGTTACTTCGAAGATTAGATAAATCATGCTACAGGCAGGCCCAGTTATAGCAAGGCAGGCACTTTAGGTACCGTGGGCAAGCTGGCAGCCTACAAAAACGTCCTAAAGTGCATCTGCATCTTAAACCTATCTTTTAACAGCCCGCTCGTGGTGCCTCTTACGCTCCCGGTATCTTCCGGGAGTCATACCCTCCCATTTTCGAAAAGAACGGATAAAATTTTGCGGATTAGTATAACGAAGCCGTTCAGCGATTTCTTTTACCGTCCAATCCCTCTCGTCCAGCCATCTTTTGGCGATATTCAGCCGGTACCTTGTCAAATACTCACTAAATGAAGCGCCAGTTTCTTTACGGAAAACGCTGCTTAAATAGTTAGCATTGTAATGAAGCCGCATCGCACATTCGTCAAGCGTTAGGTCTTTGTCGTAATCTTGCTGGATAATAGCAATCACTTTCTCTGAAATATGCTGAGATTGTGCCAACTGTCTTTCTTTAAAAATGTGAATCACAGGCAGAATCACCCGCTGGCTGAACCAATGCTCCACCTCAACAGCGGATTGTAAAATATGAAGTTCTTGAAAAAGAGAGCGGTGGCTCTGACTGATCTGTGCAAGTCGAATGCCAGAGTCTTGTACGAGCTTCAAGATTTGTGTTAATAGCCGCATGAGAGCGTACTGATACTCTTCTGGAGTGCACTCCAGTGAAAATAGAGTCTCTAGCAGTTCGATCAGCTGTTGGGTAGCAACAGCCTCGTCTGCTTGCTGAATAGATTGAAGCAGAGAGTACTCTATTGCCTCGGGATAGGTCATGGCCCACGCTGCTGAAGTCAAATCATGTTGCTGGTATTGTACGATAATGCCTGTCCCAAGCCGCATCCGATGTTTAAGCGCATCTATGGCTTCGTTGTACGCCTGTGGAATATGATTCATGAATGGATGTGGCTGACTTAGACCGATACTGACCTTCAAATCCAAAACCTCATGGATCTGTTGCTGTAATCGTTCTGTTAATCGTGAAATGTGCTCCGAAAACAGCATTAGATCTCCTTCCGTACTGCCAATCACGGTTACAACATGTTGTTCCAATACAATGGGAAGTAGTTGCTGATCAGGCTGAAGCGTTTCTTCAAGCATGTTCTGGATGGCAAATAAGAGCAGAGAACGATCTTCCATTTTATATTTAGAGTGGTTTATTAGTTCAGGCTGTAGCGCAATGACGGCAATTAGTTGCCACGTAGAAGCGTGTGTGACGTAGCCCTGTTCTCTTAATGTGCTGTGTAATGTTTTAAAGCTGGTTTTGCCTTGAAGCAACTGCATCATAGCGTAGGTACGTATCTGGTTCTGATGCTGATTTAAAGTGGATTCCAGTTGAGAATGTGCATCGGATAACTGAGAAACACCCATTCGAATCTGCTCCAGTTCATCAGGCATAATCATAGACTGTTTTGGTACCACGGAATAGCCTTTGTGGATGATATGATCGCCTAATTGAGTAAGAATCCGTCTGATAGGGGCGAGCATTCGTTGGGAGCCCAGCCACGCGAGCAGCAGCGAAAGCAAGAGTATGGCCATACTGATATATAGCGTATGGAATCCGATTTTAATATAGTCTTGAGTCAATGTATTCTCCGGAGAAATGAGAATATATGTCCATCCTTTTAATGTAGAAGGACTATAAGTTAACGAATAATCTGCATTGGCAAGTTGCACTTCACGCTCAGCATAAGCGTCTGAGTACATTACAGGTGGTAACGCCTGAATGTGTTCTCCGTTTTTCCGATCACGCAGGCCTATCGCAGACAAAGGTTGTCCAATAAAGGATGCATTCGGGTGGGCAATGATCCGTTGTTCCCGATTTATAATGATCAGACCTGAGGCTGAGGCTTCAGTTGTCGGGGATTGCGCCAGCGGATTTTGCATATAACATGCCGGAATTCCAGCGATCAGTGCTGCATTGGACGATGCACTTGCATCGGGAATCGTTCTTGCGAGCGTAATATGATAAATGCAGCCTTTATCTGAAAGACGCTCGCTTGAGATGCTTTGCTTGTCTTCATCTTCGTTACTAAATATGGTTGAGGGTGCGAGTTGCCATCCCGAGGTTAGTGTATCCGCAATTAGATCTTTCATGGGCAGTGATAACGGGAAGCGAGTGTTGGTATAAAAGCCGGCATGATTAATAAGCCAATCCTTGGATTGGTCCACCAAAATAATATCGAGCAGAGGTTCCCATGACTTCATATGCTGGAACTCTGTCTGCAGGTCGCCCGCTTGTAACTTGCTGACTCGTTGAAGTGAATTAGAGTCCGTAAGAGAACGAAGTGTAATCGGAGAGCGCACCGCTTGATCCAGCATGTAACTGACCGTAGCGAGTTTGTGCTCTACATTGGACTGGATTTGTTCGAGAAGCTGTTGATTCGCTTGTGTCCGGTGCAGCTCAGTCTGGTTGGAAGAATAAATAAAAGCAGCAATTCCCGTGAGCAGAATTGGCACTGTACTTAACAGAAGTCCGAAGATGATCATTTTATGTAGATAGCTTAGTGTTCGCACATGTCCACCCCTTGATGGAAAATAGATTTCATTACTTCTTTATTTTAGTAAACGCTTTCAATTAGAACAATCTAATTTTTGTTTATTTGGATAAAAAAGTAATTATAGAAACGAAAGCATGTAATTTACGTACTATAGAGATAACGGCTTTTTCCTATTAGACGGTGGGGCTTCCGTGAGATGTTTCCGTTATAAGGGTAATAACAGGTATCCGAATTGCGGTGTTTTGGTGAGAATGCCCTAAGTCCTGGCCGCGGACAGTCCAAGGTCCAAGCAGACCCCCGACCTGAGTCTAGGATCAAAAACCGTCCGCAGTCTGTTTTGAAAAGTTGCTGAATCCCCTAGAATAAGGACATAAGGTTAAACAAGAAACACGGAAACAAAAACAAGCAAGTTTTCAACAAACGAATTAAACGATTCATTGAACAAATGCAGGGATTAGGCTAACAGCGATTAAGTTGAAGTTCAAAACAAAAAAGTAAGTCGGGAAGGGCGGTGAACAACAATTATGAGAATGAACAAGGGAAATGGCTGGGCGATTGTGTTGATTGTACTTGGTGCATTGATGCTCTTCGGAAAGTTAACACCATTGCTTGGACATCTGATGGGTTATCTGATTCCGGTCCTGATGGTTGCACTGGGGTATTACGGAATTAAAAGAGGAAATGTAACGCTTGGATGGATCGTGCTTATCATCGGTATCGTATCTCTGATGGGCAAACTTGCTTGGATGATCGGGCCGATTATCGCAATCGGATTGATTATCTTCGGTATCTCGATGCTGAGCAACAATCGCAATTCACGTCGCCGTTATTAAGTAGGTTCACGATCAAGTAAAAGGAGGGACAGAACATAATGAGTGTATTTCGTCGAATGCGGGATATCACCGTAGCTAGTCTGAACGAACATCTGGAGCAAAGTCAGGACCCGGTTAAACTGATTGATCAGTTCCTGGTCTCGACCCGCCAAGACATTGGAGAAGCCGAGAAGCTTCGACACCAGTATGCAAGTCATACAAGACAAATGAAACAGCAGGCAGATCAAGCCGCCGCTATGGTTAACAAACGAGAGGAACAGGCATCTATGGCTTTGAAAGCCGGAGAGGAACATCTCGCCAAGCTGGCTCTGCAGGAGAAAATTCTCCACGAGGAAAAAATGGATCAATACACCGAATTGTACACACAAAGCGCTGCTGCACTGCAGGAACTCGATGAACAGATCAATCAGTTGAAGGCAGAGTATCAGAATGTGTATAGCAAACGCCAATATTACTATGCTCGAATGCAAACGATTCAGTTGCAACAACGAATGAATCAACGCGGAAACTACAGTGGTCAAAACGTACCCGGCATGTTTAACAAGCTTGATGACCAAGTCTCCGATCTCGAATATGAGGCGCAGAGTCTTCGGGAAATCCGGCGAATGGGTCAGGATGGTTCCGGCTTATCCGGTAACATGTCATCCTCTGCACTGGACAAAGAGCTGGAACGCTTGAAGCAAAAGCTCAATAACGATAAAAAGGAGTAGTCAAATGAATAAATTATACCGCTCAACGCGTAACCGTATGCTGACAGGTTTGATCGGCGGCATATCTGAAAATCTAGGATTTAGTACCACGCTGCTACGGATCATTTTCTTCATCAGTATCTTCGCAACGGGTGGTACATCTCTATTCATCTACTTCATCGCAGCGTTAGTTGTACCTAAGGAACCTAACTACGCAGATCCGTACGTATACGGTCCCGATCACAGTAGAGGTTACAAGTAAACGAAAGGAGCAAGCACATGAGCAAACTATACCGCTCAACGCGTGACCGAATGATGACCGGTCTAATCGGCGGCATATCCGAAGCAATTGGAATGGATTCTACGCTGCTA
Source organism: Paenibacillus sp. 4624 (assembly GCF_050435065.1). NCBI lineage: Bacteria > Bacillati > Bacillota > Bacilli > Caryophanales > Paenibacillaceae > Paenibacillus > Paenibacillus sp. 4624. The sequence goes on along the minus strand of NZ_JBNDJR010000011.1, from coordinate 271,702 downwards.
CGGATCATCTTCGTCATCAGTATCTTTGCAACCGGGGGCACGACGTTGTTAATCTACTTCATCGCCGCTCTCGTCGTACCAAAAGAGCCTTTCCCGCCATATGATCCATATGGATACGGCCCGGGTGCTGGCAGAGGGTATGGTGGTTACGACCATCAGCCCCCAAGAGATCCTTTTAACAGCAACCCTAATCAACCGGGTCCCGGCTTTGGCCCTGGTCCAGGATACAACAGCAGACCGCAGTCCGGCCCGCGTTCCTATGACAACAACACGTATGGAACAGGAAGCCAGCACGAAAGTGAACTGGATTCCATGATGAAAGATATTGAGAAGAAGGCACTGAAAAAAGAAGTTGAAGAGCTTCGCCAAAAATTATCTCGTTACGAGAAGGGAGAAAAGTAAAATGGGAGTATTTAAACGGATTAAGGATATGACGAAGGCATCTGTAAATGATATGTTGGATAAAGTGGAAGATCCGATTGTAATGTTGAACCAGTACTTGCGTGATATGGAGGCCGAAATTCATGAGGCTGAGGTGACTGTAGCCAAACAAATGGCTAACGAGCGCCGCATGAAGCAACGTCTGGATGAGGCAGAACGTACTTCGGTACAACGGGAGTCCCAAGCTGAAGCTGCTCTGTCCAATGGTCAGGAAGAAGTAGCACGTAAATTGCTGGAAGAGAAAATTTATTTTGATCAAAAAATTGAGGAATACCGCGAACTGCACGCTCAATCAGAAGCACAAGCGAAAGATCTGTTGCAACAGTTGCATGATATGAAAGATGAATTCTACAAAATGCGCAACAAACGTAATGAGCTGGTATCCCGTGCACAGATGGCTAAAGCTAAGAAACAAATGTCTTCGATCAACAGCTTGCATTCCATTGAGAGCGGAAGTGCATCCCTTGGATTCCACCGCATGGAAGAGAAGATTATGCAACTTGAAGCTGAGGCAGATGTTGCCCGTGCACCATACCGCAATACTGGAGCTTCCTACACCAATCCGGTTGATCTGGAGAAACAATTCAAAGTAGATCAACAATTGCAGGCTCTGAAAAATAAAATGGGCAATGGTTCCAAGAACGAAGCAATCGATACTTCTAAAGAATAACTGTTCGCTTGCTGGACAATATGATATTCTATAGATCGTGTAACCTATACGATTCGTAGAGCAAAAGTTAAGCCATACAGGACTTCATTGCCTGCTATGGCTTTTCCGTCGAATGAAGAAAATCCAGATCGTAGTTGAACTTACAGAGGAGGTGCGGCAGAGATGAGTAAAAAAAGTCACTGGATTGCAGTCATTATTATTGTGGTTGGTTTTCTGATGCTCTTTAACCGGAATATGAACTTGCTGACGGCTGCCGCACTTATTTTGTTAACGGTCGGAATGCTTCAGATTCGAAAAGGAGAAACAAAAAAAGGGTATCGTTATCTTGGTGTTGGCGCAGCCTTGCTGCTCTTGGATAACTTGATGATTGTCTTTTTAATTGTACTCGCATCATTAGCTTATTTTTATTCCAAGAACAAAAAGATTCATCTACATGATGATGTCATGAAAAAACAAAATTTTATGGCCCGTTATTACTGGGATCAATCCTCCTGGAGGCTGCGCAGTATGAGTCTATGGCATGCCATTGGCGAGGTCAACGCGGATCTGTCCCTCTCTATTCCTGAAGAGAAGCAAACGATTGTGCTGTTGCAAGGGGTTATGGGCAATGTACGTCTAACGCTGCCTGAGGATTACGGGGTTGAGATTGAGGCATCTGTGCTGTTTGGCCGAATCAATCTGCTGGGCGAGCAGGATAGTGGCATGATGAATCGATTAGTATGGAGAACTCCTGGATATGAATCCAGTGAATATAAAGTAAAATTTGTTATTTCGTATATTGTTGGCGACTTAAATATTCATAATCCGTAGTACTAAGAAGTGGATGAGGAAAAGGAGGAGTCCCGGATGAAGGACAGAAAACATACCGATATGGTTACCCGAAGTATGCGTGAAGGGATCCTCCTTGTTTTCATTGTGTTTGCTGTTATTTTATATGTATTGTATACATATGGTTATCTGGCCCCATTTGCAGGCTGGCGTCATCTTATACAGTCCGGGCTGGCTCTGTTGCTGCTTCTGATCGGAATTGGGGCGGTATTTGGATTTTATCAGAGTTACAGGGTGAAAAGGCGGCTAGAATTGTTAACGGAAACGTTGCTGCAATGGGAAAAAGGTTCACTCTCCCGTACGGTACCCGACCTCGGTCAGGATGATGTCGGCCGGCTTAGTGAACAGCTGGGTCGCATCGGCAAAAAGTGGGAGGATCAGGTATCATCCCTGCAAAGGTTATCTACGAACAATGCACAGCTTGCCGAACAGGCCAGAATTACAGCCATTGTAGAGGAGAGACAAAGGCTCGCAAGGGAATTGCATGATGCGGTATCACAGCAGTTATTTGCGATCTCGATGACAGCAACGGCGGTAGGCCGGAAGATGGAGAAGGATTTTGAACGGGCACAGCGGCAGGTTGCTTTGATTGAAGAAATGGCTTCGGTTGCTCAGTCCGAGATGAGGGCACTGCTGCTCCATCTGCGGCCAGTCTATCTGGAGGGTAAACATCTCGAGCAGGGTTTGCGTGATCTGGTGATGGAATTAAAAACGAAAGTGCCGATGGAGATTGTACTGGAGATGGACGAAGATATTCATCTGGTAAAGGGAATTGAGAATCATTTATTCCGAATCATTCAGGAAGCGATGTCCAATACATTGCGTCACGCAAAAGCGGAGAAAATGGAGATCAGGTTGCAACGCCGAATGGATGCGGTGCGTGTACTGATTCGAGACGACGGGCAGGGCTTCGATCTGGATGAACAGAAGCAGGCTTCATATGGTTTGGCGAATATGCGTGAACGGGTTACGGAGATCGGGGGAGCCATCCAATTTGTGACGGCACCTGGCAAAGGAACACGGATTGAGATTACCATCCCTTTGATGAACGATGAAAGCGAGGTAGAACATGTCAATGGAACCGGAAGTCGAAACGGAGACGGAAGCGTCGATCAGAGTATTGCTCGTGGATGATCATGAGATGGTGCGTATAGGTCTTGCCGCGGTTCTTGATACGGAAGACGGCATTGAAGTAATCGGTGAAGCCGGAAGTGGAGAGGAAGGCATCCGGCTTGCACAGGAGTATAAGCCGGATGTTGTGCTGATGGACCTTGTCATGGAAGGTATGGATGGCATTGAAGCGACACGTCAGGTGCTCAAAATGAACCCGGAATGTAAAGTCATTGTGCTGACCAGTTATCTGGACGATGAGAAAATGTATCCGGTCATTGAAGCAGGAGCTTTCAGTTATCTGCTGAAAACGTCCAGAGCCAATGAGGTAGCTGATGCGATTCGTGCCGCTGCCCGCGGACAATCTGTTCTGGAATCACAGGTAGCATCCAAGATGATGAATCGGTTCAGACAGCCGCAAGCGGCAGCACCTTTACACGAAGAGTTAACCGATCGCGAGATGGATGTTCTGCGGTTGCTGGCGCAGGGCAAGTCCAATCAGGATATTGCGGATGAACTGATCATCGGTATTAAGACGGTTAAGTTCCATGTAACCAACCTGCTGGCCAAACTGGATGTGGATGACCGGACACAGGCTGCTATCTACGCTTATAAGAATGGATTAGCCGAGTAAGATGATGATGTAACCGCAAGGTGTGTGTCTGCAATGGAAAGAAATATGAACAGAAAGCTCGTTCTGCCCTAACGTGGTGGATGGGCTTTTTTTGTGCATCCGTAGAGAGAATATGGTAGAAGGTATAGGTCAAGTCTGAAGAGGGCATGCTGTTGATAGATTCATAGATTGGCAGAGCGAACGGGGGGAATTCACTTGGTAAAACGTTGGATGAATACAGGGGTTGTTGCCATAGCCATTATTATTTTAATCGGGGTTACACAGGTATATGCAGAGAATGCAGAAGTAGAAAAGAAAGGTTCTGGTACCGAAGTGGCAGGACTGGAGCAATTGTTACATACAGCAGATGCAGTTATAAAACATGCAGATCAATGGGTGATCAAATGGCAAGTCGCAGGCCACGGGTATGCTCGTACGCAAGCTGTGAAGCTGGCAGCAGATCTGGGACTTGAAGCACCCGTTCAAGATGTTCGAACCGGACATGATGTCTATCGAAGCGAAGGGGAAGTTGGCATGTCTGAATCTCCAATAGGGTTGTTGCTTAATGTGGCGAGTACAGAACAGGATGAATATTATGTGATCGTGCAGCTGGCAGGAAGAGCAAAACTGGATCGTCAGGCATTGCTTGCTTTACATGGTCAGGTGGAGGAGGCGATGACTGAAAACGGTTTGAAAGAAGCAAGCTGGAATATGTCCGTACAGGGCAAGTTAAGTGAGATGAGTGAAGGGAATGGAGAATCATCCACAATAGACGTATCAAATATAGTTCAGGCTAGTGTGGGGATTAAGCCCGGTGAACAGTTAGCAGCGCTGGAAGCCAAGCTCTTTTGTGAACTGGATATGACGGAAGTTGAGCGTTATGAGGATGTAGCTACAGCCAGTGTTTCGTATCAGGCGACAGAGTTACCGCTAAAGATTCTGAGCGGCTCACACCTATTAAATATGCAACTTGCGGTACATCAAGTTAGTGGGCAGGATGATGCGCGTGTTACTGTCGGTTTTCCGGTGATCACGATTGAATATTAAATGATGGAGGTAATGATATTGTAGCTGAATCCTGGCAGGTGATATGCTAAAATAGCATCACATCCAAGTTGGGACTTGCTGGTAATTGTCATTTAGTTTAATGAGATCGACTGAACTGAACACTATTACATAGCTCGGGAAGCGGATTAGAAGATCTTCCCGGAGGAAAGAGGGGCCTATGGACAATAAACAAATGCAAAATGAAGTACAGACACCAGGTGCAGTATTTTTCATTTTTGGAGCAACGGGAGATTTGGCCCGCCGGAAGTTGTTTCCGGCCATCTACAGTTTATACCGTGAAGGCAAGCTTGCTGATGACTTTGCGGTCATTGGCGTAGCTCGGCGTCCGAGGTCCAAGGAACAGTTTCGGGACGATCTTCTGGAATCTATCCAGGAGTTCTGCCGTTACCCGGCGGGGGATTCGCAGGAGTGGAACGCTTTTGCTGAGCATTTTGAATATAAATCACTGGACATCAACAACGTGGACGGGTTCCGGGAACTGCGGGAGCAGACGGAACAGTTGGAGGCTAAGTTCAAAACACCGGGAAATCGGTTGTTCTATCTGGCACTGGCACCTGAGTTGTTTGGCAGTGTGTCGTACAGTTTAAGAGATGGCGGCATGCTGGAGAGCAGTGGATGGAATCGTCTGGTGATTGAGAAGCCGTTTGGATATGATCTGCCATCGGCCGAGAAGCTGAATGAACAGATCCGCGAGGTGTTTAGGGAAGAGGAAATCTATCGGATTGACCACTATCTTGGTAAGGAAATGGTGCAAAATATCGAGGTAATTCGCTTCGGGAACGCCTTCTTTGAACCACTATGGAACAACAAACACATTGCGAACGTTCAGATTACACTGGGTGAGACAGTTGGTGTAGAGGAACGCGGAGGATATTATGATCATTCCGGCGCCCTGCGTGATATGGGGCAGAATCATATGTTGCAGATGCTGACGATGATCGCGATGGAGCCGCCAAGTCGTCTGTTCCCGGAGGATATCCGGGATGAGAAGGTGAAGGTGCTCCGTTCCCTGCGAGAGTTTACGTCAGATGAAGATGTGCGTAACAACGTTGTACGTGCCCAGTATACGGAAGGGGAGTACCGCGGTAAACAGCTTCCCGGATATCGTCAGGAAGATAAGGTTGATCCGGAATCGAATACGGAGACGTATTTTGCTGCACGCGTATTTGTAGATAACTTTCGCTGGGCTGGTGTGCCATTCTATATTCGGACAGGCAAACGTCTGCCGGTGAAAACAACGGAAATTGTAGTTGAGTTCAAATCAATGCCGAATAACGTATACCTCGGTAAAAAATATAAGCTTGAGCCGAATCTGCTTGTGATTCGGGTGAATCCGATGGAAGGCATTTATATCAAAATTAATGCCAAAAAGCCGGGCTCGGATTCCGAGATTCAGCCCTTGGCGATGGACTTCTGCCAGAGTTGCATGATCGGAATCAACTCGCCCGAAGCTTATGAGCGCCTGCTGCATGATGCAGCAGAAGGCGATTCCACATACTTCACCCGCTGGGATGAAGTGGCGACTGCTTGGTCTTTTGTCGATCGGATCGCGGCCGCTTGGGGACGTAATCAGGGTGAGTTGTACACGTATCCGGCAGGAACGTGGGGCCCGGAGGCAACAGCCAAGCTGCTGGAGCAGGATGGTTTCCATTGGTGGCCGGTGAATGGGCAGGATGAGGACAGCGTCATTTGGCATGTGAATGGTTAGCAAAGGGCCTTGGAAGATCGCATGAAAGATGCGGTCTTTCGGGCTTTTTTCAGTTGATGCCCCATCGAAGTTACGGACAAAGAAGTAGATCCTAAGTGGCTCCATCAAAAGGAAATAAATAATTTAAATTAAGTTGTTGACAAAAAGTAAGTGAATAACTTATACTCAACACATGAGTTAAAGAGTTAAGCAAAAGACCTGCTGCGTTCGGTCAAAACGTGATATAGAAATTCCGACACAGAGGAACGTTCATGAGATAAAAGGTAAACCAGTTGAAGGGGTTTGCGGGCAGACAGAATCATGAAAAAAAATTTCGCATAATATCTTTAATCTAAGAATACTATTTTGTATATATCGAATGGAGGAAAAGAAAATGATGTTGGATGTAGGATTGTTGTTGATTCGTTTGGTGATTGGTTTGTCGTTCATGGCGCACGGGGCACAGAAGTTGTTTGGATGGTTCGGAGGATATGGAATCAAAGGTACAGGCGGATGGTTTGAATCCATGGGCATGAAACCTGGTGCACTCGTTGCTTTGCTGGCAGGACTTGCTGAATTCGGCGGCGGATTGCTGCTCGCGCTGGGTCTTCTGACACCGGTAGGCGGAATTCTGATCGCACTGACTATGGTGATTGCCATCGTTAAGGTACACGGTGCTAACGGTTACTGGTCTACACAGAACGGATTTGAGTATAACCTCGCCATCCTTGTGGTGGGTGTGGCTCTGGCTCTGACAGGCGGCGGGCAATATGCGCTGGATGCACTGATCTTCTAAAATCGAATGATCTGTAAGACATGAGAGGAACCCGAATGCCAGTTACATGGCGGAAGGGTTCTTTTTTGTGAAGAAAAGTGTTGAATTGGTGGAAGCTAATCGGTTATTTTCGGCACAGATTATGGTACAATAGGAGAGTTGAATTGAGAACGAGGGAAAAAGCATGAATGGAAGCACTGATCTGAAAGGATGAACTCCATTGTAAATGTGTAAAATGAATTTATCGTGTACCTCTGATGATGAGGATGACATGCGAGTTTATAATCAACCGGCTTAGCCTTGGTGGCATAAAGTTTTAGAGCTTACAACTAGGTTTGAAAGTTTACCGAGTGAATCTATGGATGACCGGCGCTGACCGGATTAACGTGAATGAACGGATGAAAGGGATAGACGCTATGAGCAAAGCTGCAAATAACATTCTTCAAAAGGAAGTGGACAAACGCCGGACGTTTGCCATTATCTCTCACCCCGATGCGGGTAAAACGACTTTGACCGAGAAGCTGCTGTTGTTCGGGGGAGCGATTCGCCTTGCGGGAACGGTTAAAGCCCGGAAAGCGAGCAAACACGCGACAAGTGACTGGATGGAAATTGAGAAACAACGGGGGATCTCGGTTACGTCCTCTGTAATGCAGTTCGATTATCTGGATCATCGGGTGAACATTTTGGATACTCCTGGTCACCAAGACTTCAGTGAGGACACGTATCGTACACTTACAGCTGCTGACAGCGCGGTGATGTTGATTGACGTGGCAAAAGGTGTCGAAGCACAGACAATTAAATTGTTCCAGGTGTGTGCGAAGCGCGGCATTCCGATCTTTACGTTTATCAACAAGCTCGACCGTGAGGGTCAAAGTCCGTTTGATCTGATGGAAGAACTGGAGAACGTGCTGGGTATTCGCTCCGTGCCGATGAACTGGCCGATTGGAACAGGCCGCGATCTGTGCGGTGTGTATGACCGGATGAAAAATCAGGTGGAACTGTTCCAGGGCGACGATCATTCGACGATCAAAGTGCAAAAAGTCGATGGATACAAAGATCCGATTATCCGTGAGATGGCGGGCGAGTATCTGCATGATCAGCTGTGTCAGGAGCTTGAACTTTTGGATGTCGCGGGTGACCCGTTTGATATGGAAAAGGTACAGCGTGGCGAATTGACTCCGATCTTCTTCGGTAGTGCAATTAACAATTTCGGTGTGCAGACGTTCCTGGAGAACTTCCTGGAACTGGCTCCGAAGCCAGAACCGCGCCGCAGTACCGCAGGCGAAATTGAACCAACGAATGAGAAGTTCACTGGTTATGTGTTCAAAATTCAGGCGAACATGAACCCTGCGCACCGCGACCGGATCGCGTTCTTGCGGATTGTATCGGGCAAATTCGAGCGAGGGATGAGCGTTAAACATAATCGTGTGGGCAAGGAAATTAAACTGTCCCAGCCGCAGCAATTTCTGGCACAAGATCGGGATATTGTTGAAGAGGCTTATGCAGGCGACATTATTGGTTTGTTCGATCCGGGCATTTTCCGGATTGGGGATTCGCTGAGTCAGGGCAGTGAAGTGGTATTCGATGAATTGCCAACGTTCTCGCCAGAGATTTTTGCGAAGGTAACGGTTAAAAATGCCTTGAAACACAAACAGTATCAAAAAGGGATCGATCAGCTTACGGAGGAAGGTACCATTCAGGTATTTAACACGGTGAGCTTTGATGAGACCATTCTGGGCGTAGTTGGTCAGCTCCAGTTCGAGGTATTTGAATACCGGATGAAGGGTGAATACGGGGTAGATGTGCAGCTGCAACGGATGCAGTATCAGTTTGCCCGCTGGATCGTGGACGAGAACTTAGACCCGAGTAAATTCCGGATCAACTCTGCCCTGGTAAAAGATAAAAAAGGAAACTATGTTGTACTCTTCGAGAATGAGTATGCGATGAGAACGGCGATCGATAAAAATCCAACGGCGAAGTTCCTGGAAACTGCGCCTTAATGTTACCGAGATATAATGAAATCCCTCCGCCGCGTGGTGGAGGGATTTTTTGCTTATCCTTACCTATTTGGCAGCATTATTCTAACTGCCGGGTTAGGGGGACTTTTTTTTGCAGACAGAACAAACGGTTTGATGGTTCCCTTATCCCGCTAATACTTCGGTTATCGAAGTGGTTGAACGGGAATGGTGTGCAGATGCTCCTGCGCGATTTGAATCATTTCATCCTGCTTGGCAGGTTCGGTGTTCTTCCAGATCATCTCGAAAATGGCACCAAGTCCAGGCAAAGCTGCTTCAGGTCCATCCACTGATCCTTCGATCATCTCCCGGAGCTGGTCATCACTCTTGTCATGGACCTTATGAACAATCGCTTCACGCAAGCTTAATGTAATGGGCATCGCAATTCCCTCCTCGTGTTATTCGGCTGCTGTATTACTGTTCCCTGTGGAGGATGAGCGCATTCAAGTTTTTCTGTCTTTGTGGTATACTACGAAGGATTATTTACGTTGGCATCGTACCGGAATTGGTACGTCTTGCCGTAATGCAGCGGGAGGTTAAATACCCTGATGACGAAGAAACAATATGCTGTAATCGGTATGGGACGATTCGGGTCAAGTATAGCGCATGCACTGAGCGGTATGGGGTTTGACGTGCTGGCGATTGATGCGAACGAGCAGCGGACGCAGGAAATGTCCAATGTGGTGACCCATGCGGTATCGGCAGATTCAACGGATGAAGAAGCGCTGCGAGCGCTGGGAATACGTAATTTTGACGTTGTCGTTGTAGCGATTGGCGAAGATATACAAGCGAGTATTTTGACCACTTTGATATTGAAAGATATGGGTGTACCCGTATTGATTGTAAAAGCTCAGAATGAATTGCATGGCAAGGTGTTGCAGAAGATTGGTGCGGACAAAGTGATCTACCCTGAACGGGATATGGGTCTGCGTGTAGCGCATCACTTAACATCCCCCAACATTCTGGACTATATTGAGTTATCTGAGGATTACAGCATTCTGGAGATGAAGGCCTCTGAGCAGATGATTGGCAAAAACCTGCTGGAGCTGAACATCCGGGCACGTTTCGGCTGTAACGTTATGGCAATTAAAAGCGGGGGTTCGATGAACATCTCTCCTTATGCCGAGGATCGGATTGCAGATGGAGATGTGCTGGTTATTGTCGGGCACAAGGATCATCTGACCAAGCTGGAGCTGGCCTATCCAAAGTGATTAAGGAATAATAATGAGCCCGAAAATGGGAAGGATGGAACGATGGATATTGTATCACCGCAAAATACACGTGTAAAAGAATGGGCACAGTTGCTGGAGAAAAAGCATCGAACCCGTCAACATAAATATATAATCGAGGGTATTCATCTCGTACAGGAAGCATTGCGTGCCGGAGCTGATCTGGAGTGTATCGTGTACGATGGTGAGCAGGGAGTGCCTGTAGAACTGGCTGGACTGGAGAATCCACTGAAGCGAGTCGAGTGGGTCAGTGTGTCTCCTGCCGTGATCGCCAAATGTACGGATACGATGACACCTCAGCCGATATTTGCCATCGTGCGAAAAAGCAAAGAGTCGCTGCAAAGTCTTATCGCAGAGCCACAAGGATTGGTGGTTGTGCTTGATGGTGTGCAAGACCCTGGCAATGTGGGTACGATTATTCGCAGTGCGGACGCTGCCGGAGCCGCAGGTGTCGTTCTTGGCGCTGGTTGTGCGGATGTGTATAACCCGAAGACGATTCGATCAACGATGGGCTCTTTGTTTCATCTGCCTATTGTGGAGGGCGAGTTGCAGTCGTTGCTTCCTGAAGCAAAAGCCGCAGGCGTGAGGCTGGTTAGCACCTCTTTGCAGGCAGCGTATTCGTGTTACAGTTATGATTTTACCCAGCCTGTGTGGCTTGTTATAGGAAATGAGGGCAAGGGCATCTCGGACACCACGGCACAGCTCGTTGATGACGCAATTACGATTCCGATGCAGGGACAAGCTGAGTCGCTTAACGCCGCGATGGCAGCAACGATATTGTTGTTTGAAGCGATGCGGCAGCGGATGGTTTAACAAATAAAAAAATCCTGCTGTCCAATTTTATTTTTTAACGTTTTCCCAACCATTGTTCAAGTATTTTTCTCTATCATTCTATAAGTGTATTTACTTAACCCAAAGTATTAACTATAATAAAGACAATTAAATTGAATATCTCAAATCGGAAGCACCGATCAACCTTAAAGGGTTAGATTGGTGCTTTTTTATTTTTTAAGGGAATCGAGGAAGAGATAGCCAAAGTGCAGGATCAAAATAAACATACGTTTGATTTTGGGGAAGGGGAAAAGTGATATGGAGAAAGAAGAAGAGTTACTCCTGGTTGTTCGGCTAATGGTTGGAGGAGGATTATTGTTTTTGAGCCGAGGCATTTATCAACTGTATGGTCACGATCTGCTAAACAGAACTTTTATGGAAATTGTATTCATTTTCATGTTTGTGGTGATGATGCGGTTGTTTCGTAAGTTGTCACTTTTTCAACTCGCCTTAGATGTATTAAGGGATGTTTATCGCTTATATAGAAAGAGTCGGAATAGTGACTAAGACAGCTCTTTTAACCGGTTATCAACCTATTTTCTAGAGTATTGCAATGGGATCGTACGCAGTGGCTCTTGTTGATTGTCTGAACTTTCCTTGTTAACTATCCCAAATGAGGTAAGATTATTGGTATCTTCAAAAGAATGTGCCACGCTCACGTTAATGTACAAGATGCTGCCAGCGGTCTTTGGTATTGGTACGTGATCAGGGAGACCTTAAAGGGAGTTATCTGGATGCTACAGGTTCAATTATGTTTTGTATATGCTATGGTCAAAGGACTACGGCTTGGTTATCTCATTCCAATTTTTCTATGTATGAGCCTATTCCAACTTCAGCCCGAAGTTTTGGGAATAGGTTTTTATTATGTTTATAAAAAATTTAAAATTAAATCGAACGATATCATAGACCTAAACCAATATATAGTATCAGCAGAAAGGGGATGGAAAATGAGTGAACAGAATGAGTACATAACATTGGTGAAACTTACCTTGGCTGGAGACCATGAGGCTTATGGAGAGTTATATGAGAAGACGGTAACGGATGTGTATCGTACGGTTCGTTTTCTGGTGCATGATGCGGCGGATGCCGAGGATCTGGTGCAGGAGATTTATATTCAGGCTTATCGATCTCTGGCACGATATGATCCTGGACGTGCTTTTCGGCCTTGGTTAATGGGGGTTAGCATGCGACAGGTCAAAAGTTACCGACGTAGGAAAATGATGCAGTTTCGCTTTAAGCAACGGATGGAGCAGATGGATACAGCTATGGAATATGATTTTTCACCACATCTGATTCGTAAGCTGGCCAATCTTCCCTTACTAGAGCAGGTAAAGCGTCTGCCTTACAAGTTGCAACAGGTAGTGACTTTACACTATCTGAACGAATATACCCAGGAAGAAGTCGCTGATATTTTAGATATCCCGCTGGGTACGGTCAAATCTCGAATTCATGCTGCACTCACCAAGTTGAGACAGAAGCAGCAACTGCACTCTGAATTTGCGAGAAAGGTGGACAATGCCAATGAAATTGGATGAACAGTTACGGTCGGCATATCAGGAGAAAACGAAAGATTGGATCATCTCGGATCGTGTCAAACATAATGTAATGAATGGAACTCTGAGAAAAACGACTAATGTACAACGAAGCAAAACATGGCGGGTGACCATACTGCTGCTGGCAGCGCTTCTTATCCCTACAGGTGCTTACGCGGGGTATACATATCTGGCTGACAGTATATATGGTTCACGGGAAAACATCACCCCGTTAGGTGGGACAGCAGCAGATTACGAGCGATTGGAAGCAAAGCTGCAGCAGGCCAAGGCTCATTTTACGGAAAGTGAATTCGGGCTTTATATGGGACTGCTCAAACAATTTGGACAAATGGCATTGATCCATGCTGATGCCCAGGGGAAAATGAATCCGGATACCTGGAGTATAGAGGAGCAGGAAAAGTACAAGCAGATTACAGCAAAGCTTGAGCCCTTTTTTGATAAAATAAATTCGTTAGAGAACAAGTCGTCAAAATCTATACCTGTTTCACCGAGGCTGATGGATGAGGATGAATTTTGGACGGAACAGTTTACCAAGGCTGAAAAGTTGTTTACGAAGGAAGAATATGCCGACTTTAGATCCGTATATGAACAAATGAAGACGTATAAAACGAAAGTAGAAGATACGGACGGGAGTTACCACATGGAGCGTTTATCCAAGGATCAGCGGGCTGATCTGGATCAATTGACAGAGTATATGAGTGTGTATTTGGAAAAACTGGGGCTGGATGTACGCTGATTCATACGGTTCATCTATTCCATATCATCTCATATGTACGTTCTAAGGGAAACGTCAAAACGTCATCTCATTCCACTCCTCATCCTTAACCGATACTGATGTGGTGTGGTGCCGGTAGCTTTACGAAATACTTTGCAAAAATAAGATGGACTGGACATGCCGACACGGTGGCCGATCTCAGGAATGGATAAAGATGTACGACCGAGCAGTACGCAGGCTTGACGAATACGGGTGGCTTGAGCATATGCAATAATGCTGGTGCCGGTTGCCTTTTTAAACACATGGGACAGGTGATAAGCAGAGAGATGCAGTTCATCTGCAATATGGGCTAAACGAAAAGGTTTCGCGAAGTGTTGCTCAATCCACTGCATGGCTGCTCCGGCGTGGGGATCGATGATTTCTGAACGCCCTGTTGGTTGGTTTGACGAATACTGATCTAGGGGACGGGCTGTTATATTCCAGATGTAGCGTAATTGCGTCAGTGCATCCAGTACAAAAAGACAGGCATCTTCCGCAGCTTCATGAGGTAATAATTCAGGGTATTGTTCACCGAAAAGTTCCATTCGCTGAATGAGTGGTGAATCCGGTAGGAGAAAGATCGGTTGTATAGAATGCTGCTCATTGAGAAGGTGTTCGGTAAATTGATGAGTGGCTATGAAGTGTGGCCAATAGGCATGTAGTAACTCTAGCTCCACCATAAGCACCGTGCGTATAAACGGGTGTGCTTCAGATAACTGAATTTGCACATGGTGCATCTGAAAAGGCCGGAAAATCATCAGTGTACCCGGTTCAAGTGGAAATACCTGTCCCTCGGTAATCAATTGTCCGTAACCGTCATGAATATAGGTTAATTCTAGCTGTGAATGAGCATGAAAGACCTCGCGAAAGGCTACATGGGATGTACGGCGACATGCCAGGCTGAATTGCCTATCACTTATATGTGACATAGAAATCAGATGACCTCCCTTACCATCGCAAGATAGTTATATTTTATCACAGAATACATGCATAAAAGCGCTCTATTCCGAGGTATTGTGAAAGAACTAAGGGAGGGATAGAGTGATGATTAAAGTAGCTATTATTGGTGCTGGTGCGATTAGTAGTGCGCATATCTCTGCGTATATGAAGTTCCGGGAGCGATGCCGGATTGTAGCTGTGGTCGATGTGTATGTGGAAAAAGCGCAAAAGCGAATCCTTGAGTACGGACTACATGATGCTGTTGCTGTAAGGGATTATCATGAACTGCTACAAAACGATATTGATCATGTATCGATCTGTACACCTCCGTATACCCATGCTTCCATCGCGTGTGATTTCATGAAGGCTGGCAAGCATGTATTGGTTGAAAAACCGATGGCTTCTTCATTGGAGGAAGCGGATCAGATGCTGAAAGCAGCGCAGGATAGCGGCAAACTGCTGTCGGTTGTTGCCCAGAATCGGTTTACCACTCCCATGATGAAGCTTAAAAGTGTAATAGACAGCCGTCAAATGGGGCCCATTCTCCATGTTCAAGTGGACTCCTACTGGTGGCGAGGATATAGCTATTATGATCTGTGGTGGCGTGGGACTTGGGAAAAAGAAGGAGGCGGCTGTACGCTTAATCATGCGGTACATCATATAGATGCCATGCTCTGGATGATGGGGGCGCCCATCGAGGTGCAGGCTATGATGGCCAATACGGCACATGATAATGCCGAGGTGGAGGACATATCCATGGCGATGCTACGCTTCAGCCAGGGAGCAGTGGGTATGATTACAAGTTCCGTGGTACATCACGGAGAGGAGCAGCAGTTAATTTTTCAAGGAAAAGAAGCCCGCGTGTCGGTTCCCTGGAAAGTAGTCGCATCCACTTCGCAAAGTAATGGATTCCCCGAACCTAATCCGGATCTCGAACGGCAGCTTCAGCAGCAGTATGATGCATTGCCGGAAGTTATTCATTCAGGTCACGCCGGACAGGTACAGAATGTGCTGGATGCTATAGAGAAGGGGACATCGTTAGTTGTTGATGGAGAGAGCGGACGTGATACGCTGGAGCTAATTGTTGGGATATATAAGTCTGCAAGTACTGGGGAGAAGGTGGTTTTTCCTATACCATCGGACGATACATTTTATTCCAGAGAGAGTATGATGCGGCATGTTGTTCACTTTTATGAAAAGAAGTCGTCTGTTGAAAATTTTGAGGATAGGGGCATTACGCTTGGACGCAGATTGGATGCAGAGTGAACAAAGATAAGATAACGTTTAAGTAGTACCTCATTATGCAGGAAACAGAAAAATATAAAATGAGAAAGAAGCCGCTTTATCTACGGATAAAGCATTTTTTTTTATTCAAATACGATCGTGATCCTCATCATGTAGTTTTGGTAATAATGAGCTGGATACCAAACAACAACAGGGCAGACCAAGATGCAGAAAAATGTGGAGTGTGAAAAAAAGAATCCTATTGCATGAAAATATTGTTAGTTTTTAATTTATATGATACTATTTTACGGGATTGGAACCAAAGTAATAGGTCTTTGGAATCAAAACAGAGGAGGAGACAGAGTATCGTGAAGAAGTGGGGAAGTTTATTTTTATCAGGAGTTTTGTTATTTGGGAGTATGGGCACAGCAGTTCAGGCTGAAACTGTAACCGATGCAGTGTATGATCGTGACGGGAAAGCAACTGTTGCCGTAAAAACGTTTAAAGACTTAAACGGGAATTGGGCACAGGAAGTCGTTGAAAAATGGGCTGGTAGAGGTATTGTACAAGGAAATAAACAAGATCTTTTCTTACCTAAGGAAGAAATTACACGTGCCGAGTGGGCGGCTATGATTAATCGTGTTTTCCAGTATGAACAAGTTGGTCATTCAACTTTTACCGATGTATCTCAATCTGATTGGTATGCTCAAGATGTCGCTAAAGGCGTTCAAGCAGGATATATTCAAGGATACAAAGACGGTTCTTTCCACCCAAATGCTACACTAACAAGGCAGGAGGCAGCAACTGTAGTATCACGAATTTTAAACTTGCAGGGTAGTGGAGAGACCAGTTTTACAGATCAGATAGATATTAAAAGTTGGAGTAAAGAGGCTGTAAGTGCTGCTGCTGAGAAGCAGATCGTCGTAGGCTATAGCAATGGTAGTTTCAAACCGAATAGTGCAGTCACCAGAGCTGAAGCAGTACAGATTCTAGACAGGGCTTTTAGTACATATGGAAGCTGGTACGGACAAGAAGGCCAGTATGGTTCTAAGGACAAGAAAGAAGAGATTCAAGGAAACGTAGTCATCGGCGCTTCGGGCGTAACTCTTCAGAATATGACTATTACAGGTGATCTGATTATCAGCAAATCTGTTGGTCAAGGAGATGTATTCCTCAAAAACGTAACAGTTCAAGGAAAAACTTACGTATATGGCGGTGGAGAGAATAGTGTACATCTGGAAGATTCCGTTTTGCTGACGGTTATTGTCAACAAAAAAGATGGCACAGTTCGTTTGGTTGCTTCGGGAAAAACGGAAGTACATGAGATGACAATTCAAACTTCTGCAAACATTGAATCTAATGGAACTGCAAAAATCGATAAGCTCAAGCTATCCGAAGCACTTCCCGAAAAGTCCAGAGTATATCTTAAAGGGAATTTTGATACCGTAGATGTTGAAGCTAAGAGTATAAATATTCAAGTTCCTTCTGGAACGGTTACGGAACTAAATTTTGCTGATTCGGCCGAGGGAACCGAAGTTCAGATTAGTAAGGAAGCAAAAGTAATAACAGCTATCCTTAATGCAGCAGTCAAGATGTTTGGGACAGGCACCGTGGAACAGGCTACAGTTAATGCTGTGGGTGTAACTATGGAAAAGGCACCAAACAAAGTGATTTTAGGTTCTTCGGTACCTTCAGGTACAACCGTACAAATTGACGGTACGAGCAAGCCCGTCACTTCGATTCCAACTTCAAATGTACCCTCTGGAAGCACTGGATCATCTTCAGGTTCAACTGGTGGAACGGGCAACTCAAATTCTGGAAGTCCAACCCCGGGAAGCCCGAATCCGGGAAATGGAGGTTCTACCCCTTCACCAAGCGGTCAATATGGCAGTTATGAGGGAGGCTCCTTTTTTATACTAGGTACAGAAGAACAAGCGATTACAGCAACGGAGTCAGTATATGTGTACAGTCCTCGGAGCGGTAATGTTTATGCTACTACTCAGAATATTGATGGCAAAAATCTTATTCTACTCGATGAAGCAGTAAAAGCTGGAGCAGCTATTAAATTCCCCATTGTGGCAAATGAAAGAACAGAAGTTCCAACAGCTGAGCTAATTAATCACTATGGCGGATTAAGAATTTTTGTATTGGATGCAATGAATAATAGTTCTCAAGTTAATTATTATAATGTCATGGATGGTCCAGATAAACCTTTGGTTCAGAAGTCAACAAGTATGAGTGGAAGCTGGGTTTCCATTCGGGAATCTTATTCCATTAGTTTTAATCGGATGATTATGGAGTCTGAACTAGGAAAATTAAGAGATTATATTCTCGTTTCTACAGGGTCCCAAACACCCAATTTTGTTCCTCTTGATCCAGAGGATGAAATCTCAATCAAATACAACAAAATTGAGATCAATCCCAAGAAGGCAGTTCTGGGAAAAAGCACCTACTTTAAGGTGTTAGAAGGCGCGGTTTCTACAACGGATAGTGTTTATAAAAATGAAGTTTATACCACATCGAAATTTATTTCATATACTCGTCCCGTATTTGTAGATCATCCAACTGAATGGAGAATACAGGAGCCTGTTGGCACTGTGATTAAATTTACTTTAGACTATGGTGGGGGCACGGTTTACTTTGTTTACGAGGATACCTATGGTACTATAGCCAATTTTGAAAAAGAAGTCAGGGATGGTCATGGAATGAAGTTAGAAATCCCGCAAGATATCGAAGGAAAGGTTTTTGAATTCGACACCAAAGATTTACAGCCAGGAAAATATCGATTCTATATGGCTAATGGATACACGATTTACGTAACCCTGAAATAAACATAATTTTCAAAAAACGGAGGGATGAATTCCCTTCGTTTTTTTGTCTCTCATTTGTTGAACTGCGGCAGAATATGATTAATGAACCATTGTCCTGTATGGTCCTGTAAAACAGGACCATAACGGTTACAGCCACTTCTCCGCCCATCGCTCGACAGCGCTTAACGCGCGCCCGAGTTCGCTTCCTTTGCGGGACAACATATATTCAGTCCGAACGGGACGTTCAGTAACGACATGCCGTACGACCAGTCCCTCTTCTTCCAATTCCTTCATACGCTCATTCAATACACGTTTGCTCAAATCGGGAATATAAGCATGAATTTCACTGAAGCGTTTGGGTTCTTCCATTAACGCATGGATAATTAATGCTACCCATTTTCGGCCAATGATCTGATAAGATTGTTCCACTTTTGAGCACATTTGTTTGGCATTCTCATCATCGTTCATAACTGTACTCCTTTGGTTTAGTATCCCTTGTAATATACTTAGTATACTTATTGTAACCTTCTTGTCCACAGGGGATATGTATAAAATGTCACAATCCAATTGCTATTAAACTTACCACATAAAGCGTTAACATTCAACAAAACCCCTGTAAACACTGGAGTTCACAGGTTCGACACGAATGTTGACGAATTGTGACGACAGGTGTAATATGGGTAACGTTAATTCTAAAGGTTACAATTTATAACCTGATCAAAGATGATTAAGGTTGTGGAGAGAAGGAATGTTCCCATGGTTGGATTGAGGCAGCGTTAATAAACGGAGGCAAGGCGGGCGATGTGCCCACTTATTCCGTCTTTTGTCATGCTTGGATTTGACCATTTTGCAACATCATATACTATACTGCACAGATCATAGGAGGCACTCCAATGGATGCAATGACATTTGTCCTGTTCGGGGCAACAGGCGATTTAGCCAAACGTAAAATTTACCCTGCATTATACAATCTGTACGTAGATCAGAAAATGCCGAAGGCATTCTCCGTCATCGGTTTGGGCCGTCGTGAACTGTCAGATGCAGACTTCCAGGCGAATGTGGAAAAGTCACTGCAGGAATTCTCCCGTCAAAAGCCGGAGGAGGCATCACGGGTACGTGATTTCATCGGAGCTTTCCGTTACTGTTCGCTGAACAATACGAAGCTTGAAGATTACACCCGGTTGCTTGAACTGGTACAAGAACGTGAACAAGAATTGAATATCCCTGAAAACCGCATGTTCTATATGTCGGTTGCACCTGAATTTTTCGAGCCAATCGCACTGAATATTCAAGAAAGCGGTCTGGGCAACACGAAGGGCTGGAAGAAACTGATTATCGAAAAGCCATTTGGACATGATTTGCAATCTGCTCGTGAGCTGAATGAGAAGTTGAGCAATACGTTTGCGGAAGAAGAAATTTATCGGATCGACCACTTCCTAGGAAAACCAATGGTACAAAACATCGAAACATTGACGTATGCCAACCCGGTGATTCAGGCACTTTGGTCTAACCGTTACATTGCGAATGTGCAAATCACAGCCAGTGAAACCGTAGGTGTTGAGGAACGCGCTGCGTATTATGATCAAAGTGGTGCGCTTCGCGATATGTTCCAGAACCATATGCTTCAACTGCTGATGATGATTGCGCTGCATCTGCCAAAACGCTGTACACCGCAAGAAATTCAGTATAAAAAGAAAAAAATTGCTGAGTCGCTGCGCCCATTAAACAAAGAGAATGTAGCATCAGAAGTGGTTCGCGCCCAATATGGTGCAGGCGAGCTTCAAGGCTCCGCAGTCGTTGGTTATCTGGACGAGCCTGGTATCCCTGCTAACTCACAGAATGAAACCTATGTGGCTGCAAGACTGTGGCTGGATGATCCGTTCTGGGACGAGGTTCCATTTTATATTCGTACAGGTAAACGCATGGCTGAGAAATCGACACGAATCGTCGTTGAATTCAAGGCGCCGCTCAAAACAGGGCATGAGTCTGAAAACACGATGGCTCCAAACCTGTTGACGCTGGAGATTGGTCCTGGCGAAAGTATCTCTCTTCAATTAAATGCGAAGAACCCACTGAACCATGGTGAGGTAGAACCGATGCACATGACCTTTAACTCAGGAGAACGTAACGTTCCTGAAGCGTACGAGAACTTGATCTTTGACGCGATGCGTGGAGACTCCACATTCTTTGCACACTGGAACGAAGTTGAACTGGCATGGCAGTGGGTACAACCGATCCAGGAAGCCTTTGAGGCAGGTACCATTCCACTGGATACGTACAATGCAGGTTCGAAAGGACCTGAATCAGCCGATCGCTTGACTGCGGAGAATGGATTCCGTTGGTGGTAAGAGAGGAAACATTCCTCAACTATTTTCAAAATATTTCATTGCTTTAAATTATACCGTTCCAATTTTGCATAAGCCCTTCTAGCTTATCCAGCCAGAAGGCTGCAAACATTTTATATATAGATGATTGTTCCTTTTAAAGTGTTTCGTTTGACAGCAAAGAGAGTGGAGGGGACGAAATCGATTCCGAAGAAGCGAAGCGTGCGCCTTTATCACCGGATTTTCTCCTTATCAAAGGAGATCAAAAAAATCTGGGGATAACAGCGCTCGAAGGAACGATTCGCAACCGTAACGGGAATTTGCTGCATGGCCAGGAACTACTTTCATTGAACAATTTGAATACTAAACATTTGCATAAATAGGAGGATTTTATCATGAAACTTGGACTTATCGGACTCGGAAAAATGGGCTTGAACCTGGGTAGAAACCTGATTGATCACAAACACGAAGTGGTTGCCTTTGACCTGAATGCAGAAGCGGTTAAAGAAATGAAAGAATACGGCGCTCAAGGCGTTTCCTCATACAAAGAAATGGTTGAATCCTTGGAATCTCCACGCGTGCTGTGGATCATGGTTCCTCACAATGTAGTGGATGCTGTACTGGCTGAAGTAAGCCCGTTGCTGTCCAAAGGTGACATTATCATCGAAGCAGGGAACTCTCACTACAAAGAGTCCATTCGTCGTTACGAACAGCTGAAACCACAAGGCATTCACTACATGGATGCAGGAACTTCAGGCGGTATGGAAGGTGCGCGTAACGGTGCATGTTACATGATCGGTGGAGATCCGGAAGCTTGGGCGATCGTTGAGCCGGCTTTCAAAGACACTTCCGTAGAAAACGGTTATCTGTACGCGGGTAAAGCAGGCAGCGGCCACTTCCTCAAAATGGTGCATAACGGAATCGAGTACGGCATGATGGCTTCCATCGGTGAAGGCTTCGACGTATTGGAGAAAAGCGGATTTGACTTCGACTTTGAACAAGTTGCGCGTGTATGGAACAACGGTTCCGTAATCCGTTCTTGGCTGATGGAATTGACAGAGCGTGCGTTCTCCAAGGATGCTAACCTGGATGAAATCAAAGGGGTTATGCACTCCTCCGGCGAAGGCCGCTGGACTGTTGAAACAGCATTTGACCTTCAAACGGCTACACCGGTTATCGCCCTGTCCTTGCTGATGCGTTATCGTTCCCTGGAAACCGATACGTTCACTGGTAAAGTCGTTGCAGCCCTGCGTAACGAATTCGGCGGACATGCGGTTGAAAAAAATTAATCTGTTCATTAGACCAAACCTAAAGATTCCTCATTTGTGAAAAGTAAAACCTTTCGCCTGTGCAGATGGCATATCTGCCACGGGCGGAAGGTTTTTTTGTGCCCGGAGCAGCCTGATTTGTACAACCTGCGGATGTACCGATCAGACTACTCCGTCGTGCATTACAGAGTGCTGTCCTTCTTTTTCAGGACAACATTGCATATGGATAACATATAAGCCTATGGCTCATCCCGCAGGGGAGGGACGCTCCGATGATGCGAAAGAGATGGCGAAGCCGTAGACGGCGGTCTAAGCCGCCAAGCGGCAAGCGGAAAGTATGGTTAATTGCTTTGCTCGTAGCTATATTTTGTTTGATGCAAGGCTTTGCATACGTGGACAAAAAGATGAAGCCGCCTATTATGCACTTGGCCAAGATCAGGGTGAAGCAGATTGCAACTGAAGCGATTAATAAAGCAATTACGGCTCAGGTTGCTGAAGGCAAGACAACGGAAGGTTTGATTGATTGGAAAACTGACACGGCGGGCAAAGTTTCAGGTTTCATGCTGAACTATAACGAGCATATGCGCATCACGGCAAGTACGATGAATGTCGTGCAGTCTACCCTTCAGAACGTGCATATGTTAAAAGAAAAAATTCCCCTGGGGCAGGCGCTGGGCAGCCCGGTTATGGCTTCATTTGGCCCAAGCATCCCCGTTCGTATTGAACCTCAGGGGGCTGTAAAGGTTGACCTGAACACCCGTCAGCAGAATGCAGGTATTAACATGATTCTGGTCGAGGTATATATCCACATCATTGCTGAGGTTGCCGTTGTAGTGCCTTTTGACATGGAACCTGAGACCGTAGATACCGAAATCCCTATCTCATATTTACTCGTTGTTGGTGATGTACCGATGTATTATTACGATAATCAGGGTAGGCCTGTCGGAAGCAATGGCAGTAATGCTCCCGCAATCGCGTTGCCTTCTGGGCAGACAGGTGTATCTAGCGGCGGTAATGGTCACACGGGGAGTGGGAGTGGTACAAACAATGGTAATGATAATGGGAATGGAAATGGCGCGCGCAATAGTGGTGAGACACCAGGTAATCAGCCACAGATTCCAAGTCCGCAGCAAGCGCCGGGAAGCAATACACAGTCAAACGGGCTTGAACTTGAACTGGACCCGCCTGATCTGAACGGGAGTTTCCAGTCCGGACAAAATGGGCATTGAGCCGCTGAATTTCTTGCTTGCAATATCTCCTCAAGCTCAACCATAGACAGAGAAAGGGGAACCTCGCGTGAATCGCAGAGGTTCCCCTTTCTGAGCACATATTCAACAAGATGTATGCTGCCCGCCTTTTATTTACTCTTCTTGTTTCTCTGGCTTCGTTCTTCCTGTTCCCAGTGTCTAAGTAACGGATAGGGATCGAAAGACCATTCATGCAGACCACTGTCCCGGTAAATGCCGTAATGAAGATGCGGAGGGAATTTACCTTGAGTTCCCGGCTTGCCGTAGCCAGAGCTGCCAACCCAGCCTACAACCTGACCAGGAGTAACCACATCACCGGTCCGAACCCCTTTATCAAAGCCGGACAAGTGAGCGTAATAATGATAATGATTGTTCAAATCCCGAATACCAATCCGCCATCCGCCGAATGGATTCCAGCCTTTAATCTCCACAATGCCGTAACATGTACTGCGAACAGGCAGACCATGTGGAGCAAAAATATCGGTACCTTCATGAATGCGATATCCACCCCAGCTGCGTTTGGTTCCCCATGTGCTGCGATAGGAATAATTGGTACCCAAAGGAACAGGAAAGGCATGTCCGAATAGATCGAGGTTATCAAAATGCTCATATAATTTCGCAAATTGCTGAATTCGTTGCACGGCTCTCGAATTGTGATAGTACTCCCATAGTCCAATGCCGAAGTCCTCCGATTTGTTTCCGTATTGCTGGATGATTGACGCCATGCTGTAGAGTACATCCAAATCATTGTTCGGGTCCGCAATCCCGTCTCCTGAACCATCTCTGCCTTTTCCGTTGAAAAAAAGAATCGATTGGGGATGCTGGTCTGTCTCATCCGGATTCAACCACCCTCTCCAAGCCGGAGAGGTCAAGAAAATACCAGTCAAACGTTCAGGGTGTTTGCGATCCTTGGGATGTGCTCGTGTAATCGTTCGTTCATACTGATCAATGGCGGCCAGCCTGTACCATGGAACTTGGGTCATCTGACCAATGCTTTCATACAGATGCCGACGTGCAGCGAAAATGTCGGCTGCTTTGGGCTCTGAAGCTTGGGTTTGGTTCGTTGTTTTCTGGACAGACTCTCCGTAAACATCAGCAGGCAGGAATGGGAGAAGCATCGCGCCTGCGAGTAACGTTTTGATGCAAAAGCTGTGCGTATTTCGGAGTATCCACTGATGTTGCACAGGGAAGCAGCCCCTTTCCGTTAAGATGATGCGCTTATGCCCGATAAATCAAGCTATATCTTAGCGTTCTTCAAACGTTCTGTTTTTATCCATTTCGTTGTGTAAGCACAAGATGTGACAAATGGGGGTTTTTCCAAGCCTTTCATGGTATAATATGTTCCGAGCAACAGCCTAACTTCAGTAGAAAGAAGGTTTATGCATTGGCTAAACGTGTTAAAGAACCGAAACCGGACTGGATTCGGATCAAATTGACAACCGGAGATAACTATCAGGAAATTAAAAACATGATGCGTTCCAAAACATTGCATACCGTATGTGAGGAAGCACGGTGTCCGAATATTTATGAATGCTGGGCGAATCGAACAGCGACTTTTATGATTTTGGGCGATATTTGTACAAGAGCATGCCGATTTTGCGCGGTCAATACCGGTTTGCCTACGGAACTCGATTTACAGGAACCGGAACGTGTGGCTGAAGCAGCTGAGCAAATGAATCTGCAACATTGTGTCATTACAAGTGTGGCCCGGGATGATTTGAAGGACGGAGGAGCGACCATTTTTGCCGAAACGGTGAAAGCCGTACGCAAGCGTCTGCCACTATGCAGTGTGGAAGTGCTTATTCCGGATTTTATGGGGGATCGGGATTCACTGCAGATCGTTATGGATGCTAAGCCGGATATTTTGAACCATAACATCGAAACCGTTGAACGGTTGTCAGACAAAGTGCGTGCCAAAGCCAAGTATAAACGTTCACTGGAATTGCTCGCTCGTGCCAAAGAGATGCAACCTAACATCCCAACGAAATCGAGTATTATGCTCGGTGTAGGTGAAGAATATAACGAAATTTTGGCAACGATGGATGATCTTCGTGCGGTGAACTGTGACATTATGACGATCGGTCAGTATTTACAGCCATCCGAGAAACATCTGTTTGTTGAGAAGTATTATCCGCCTGAAGAATTTGCGGCATTGAAACAAGAAGGATTGAAGCGTGGATTCAGTCACGTCGAATCCGGTCCAATGGTACGCAGTTCTTATCATGCCCATGAACAGGTAAAATCAGCGAATCAGCATACGGAACAGGCGGCAACACACGCGTGATGGAGGAATCCGGATTGGAACAGAACAAAAACACGGAAGAACAGCTGGAGAACGAGCAACAGACCGAGCAACAGCTGCAGGAAACGGAACAGCAGTCTGTACAGGAGCAGGAAAAGCCTAAGGCACCAGTCATTGTTCAAGTCGGCGGCAAAAATTATGAAATTGTACAGAACCACAAGCAGGGTTGGAACCCCGAAGTGTTCCGTGACCGGTACAGCGAAGTGCTGGAGCGTTACGACTATATTATTGGTGACTGGGGATATAGCCAGCTTAGACTTAAAGGCTTTTATCGAGACAATCATCCCAAAGCAACGAAGGATTCAACCATCTCTTATCTTGTGGATTACATCAACGAGTATTGTAATTTTGGCTGTGCCTACTTCGTACTTCAGAAGTGCAAAGAGCAGCCACAAGCCAAAGCAAAAAGCGGTTCCTGAGAAGGACCGCTTTTTTGGTGCGCATACATCATTTTTGTTAGTCAGCCGACATGTTGGCCTAATCAAGAAAGGCAGTGCGAACCCGGTTCCAGAACGGATATGGGCGAAAACGCGCAAAGCTGACCTTCTGCTCAGAGACCTGGCAGCGAACGGAGATCAGATCCTCAACCATGACATTGACGTGATCAATGGTTAGCAACAGACGCTGATCTTTGCGTGAGAAAATGTCACAATGGTGATGCTTGGGCAAAATGACAGGTGAACCGAGCGTCCGGTAGACACGGTTATTAATGGAAGCAATCTCAGCAATCTGAATGGCTTCGATCGTTGGATGCACCATGGCTCCGCCGAGTGCTTTGTTGTACGCCGTACTACCTGAAGGAGTGGAAACGCAGATCCCATCCCCCCGGAACATCTCAAATGTAACGTCATTGATGTCCACTTGTGCCACAACGGTACCGTCTACCCCTTTTAACGTAAATTCATTCAGAGCGATGTACGAGGCATTGCCTGACTTTTTACGAATCTCCAGTTCGAGCAATGGATACTTCACAATACGAGGTTTAAGGAGATCAGGATCACCTTTACCACTCATAAGTCGAATCAATTCCCTTAATTCTTCCTTCTTCCAATCGGCATAGAAACCGAGATGGCCCGTATGAACCCCAACAAAAGCAATATCCGGAATGCGGTCGATGAAATTGTGAAAAGCTTGAAGCATCGTTCCATCGCCTCCGATGGAGATGACAATCTCCGGCGATTCTGCATCCAGCTTGAATCCTTCTTCCTTCGCCAGCGCATGAAACTGCTGACTGAGATCAATCGATAACTGGTCTCCGCGGTCTTGAACATAGTATCTCAAGATGAAAGCTCCTTTGTGGTCATTATACTACCGATGATAATCAATTCCGCGCGAGAACACAACGTCCGATTCAAACTTCTGGGTAAACGATCTGGACCAAGCCCTATTTTTCGCTCCGTTTGGGCATCAGGTAAGAACGAATCCAGGCAAGACATAAGAGGATAGCGAGCATACCAACGAACACCTTAATTCCGGTTATTCCAATGACATTCCATCCGGGTGTGTGTGTAGAGATCGAAGGGACCAACGTATTTTCCAAAAATGCAGGCGAGGCTGATTTGCTCATGATCAGCGGCCATAACAAAATGACGAGGAGCGGTGCAACTGCCGCATGAATTGTTCGAGCCAGTAGAAAAGGCCCGTATCGCATTGGTGTATTGCTTAACACGCTCATAATTTGCGCATGCACAGATAATCCGCCCCAGGAAAGTACAAACGCAGCCGTAGCAACTTTGAAAACGAGAGGAATGGAAGTGGATGCCGTTCCGGCTTCTTTGGCTCCAAGCGTCACCTCAAATAATCCGCCGACGAGACTGTGGGACAGGGATGGGGGTAAACCGGCAAGTTGAAGTCCTTGCTCCGTTAGGGTGTATAGTATGCCTAGCCAGCCGGTCTGTACCAATAATTCCATAATGACGGAGAAGAATACAACGAGCCCGCCTACGATAATAATAAGCCGGAGGGAAGAGGAGATGGCGTGCCGAAGCAATTCCCCTAAGGTCCGTCCATCGGCTTGTCTCGCTTCGTGCATCGCATAGATGGCATTCAAGAAACGGTTGCGATGCAATCCGTGAGCGGGAGGGGACTCGGACGGTAGAGCTGCAGTGGGACGACCGTGAAAACGCATGAGCACCCCTACAAGAATAGCTGCCAAGTAATGGGATGCCACGAGAATTGGCGCGATAGAGGTATTATGGAAAAATCCTACAGATACTGCTCCGATCATAAAGATCGGGTCAGATGAGGTAGTGAAAGCAACCAGGCGCTCGCCTTCCTCTCGTGTGACCAATTTCTGTTCCCATAATTGTGCTGTCAGTTTAGCCCCTGTAGGGTAACCTGAAGCACAGCTTACGGCAAAAACAAACCCACCGCTTCCAGGAACGCGGAATATTGGGCGCATAAGTGGATTAAGCAATGTACCCAGAAAATGCACAATACCAAAACCGAGAAGCAACTCGGATAATACCAGAAATGGAAACAGGGAAGGGAATAGCACATCCCACCAGATCGATAGTCCCCTCACACTGGCATGCCAGGTTTCGGATGGATACAAAGCCATCAGAACACAAAAGAAAAGGAGAGCAAGGATAACCAGGAGTTGCATGATGCGCTTTGGAACATTCATGAATTTCTCTCCTTTAAGGGTTAAGATGCAGGAATCGCAGTCCATGATGGAGCTTTTGCCATAAATATATGAAAAAGATCGGACAAACAGTACAAAATAATCTTGGGAAAGCGCTTGCAAAAATGGCTGTGTTTTTGAATGATGTATGCTAAAATGGTAAAAACGCCTGAACGTCACCTAATTGCCATAAAGGTGGAATCAATAAGGATGGAGTGATGATCATGAGTCTTGTCGCCGGAGTCCTGGTCTGTGCATTTGTGTATGTGATACGTGCCTCGCTGGTGCGTACTGAAGAGGAAGATTGGCGAAGTTATTAACGTAATATGTGATGCGCCAGCCTTTAAGGTTGGCGCTTTTTTTGTCATTTTGTTCCGAAACTCCTTGGTACGTAAGGCTCTAGTCAAATCTGATCTTTCATGTGATATAGGACTTTTTGGTTTTTTTTGATAGAATAAAGATGCTGGCCTTTAGGGCCAGCTTGTTGATCTGTTGTTCATCATGTTCATGTAGCATGTGTTATATTACAAAATTCGACATATTAAAGGAGGGAAGAAGTATGAATTCCAGTTTGAGTATTTATGACAATCTTGGTGGTGAACAAGCTGTTCGGGCACTGGTGGAGGCTTTTTATCCAATCGTATTGCAAAATGAACAACTAGCACCTCTCTTCCCGGAAGATATTACGCCGGTAATGGACAAACAATACATGTTCCTATCTCAATTTTTTGGTGGTCCTGCATTGTTCTCTGAGGCTTACGGACATCCCATGATGCGTGCTCGTCATATGCACTTTGAGGTGACGGTCGAGCGAGCAGAGGCATGGCTTGCATGTATGAATCAAGCGTTGACACAAATTGGCGTGGAAGAACCGTTGCATTCGTTTATTTTGCAGCGTTTATCCGGGCCCGCTCACCATTTTGTGAATACGCCATAGTTCCAAATATACGACAAGCCTTACGGGAGAGGGATGGAACAAGTGGAATTAGAGCCGCTGTATAAGGTGAAGGTGACATGTCATTACTGCGAGAATGAATTTGAAACGTCACGAGTAAGACCGAGCTTGAAACGGCCTTACCGAACAGATTCTGATTTTTGTGCTTATTACAAACAGGAAAATCCAGATTTTTATGTTGTCCGAATCTGTCCTTCGTGTGGATTCGCCTCTACCGAAAATTCTTCAGCTAATCTCAATGAGATGCAGCGCAAGGCGTTCATTGAGCAGATCGGGAATCGCTGGGTTAAGCGAGATTATAGTGGAGCAAGAAATTTGGAACAGGCACTTGCTACGTACAAATTGGGTCTGCTGTGTGCTCAGGTGATTCAGGAAAAGGAACGTGTCGTTGCTGGCCTGTTGCATCATATTGCCTGGTTGTATCGGTATATGGAAGATCAAACACAGGAACATCGTTTTCTCGAATTCAGCCTGGAGGCTTATATCAAGGTGTTTGAACGGGAAGGAACAGGCGGTAATGAGGCCAAGTTGCTGTATCTGCTTGGAGAACTGAATCGCAGAGTAGGAAAGTTTCATGAAGCGGTTCAATGGTTCGGCAGAGTCATTCATGACAAGCGCATTACAGATGCAGCGATGATTCGTGCGTCCAGAGAACAATGGGCGTTGCTACGTGAACAGATGATATCAGGAAAAATGGAGCTGCCTCAAGAGATGCTGGAAGCAGACAAAGAGGCTGCGAAGCGCAGCCCTCTCTAAGTTTATTGCAGGCGTATTTATCGAACTGGACGACTGGACAACAGGTAATCGTTATCGGTGTCAATGACGGTCATGCTGCTATTGCAGCAGGGAAAGACAAGCAATTTCTTTTTTCCTTCACGGATACGGATGAGTTCCTTGGGTTTGAGGGGAAGCAGCACATTGTTTGCACCGCAAAAAGGGCATTGCTGTACATAGATATCCCCCATAATGACATCGTATGGCCAACTGTTCTCGAAAGGAATCATTCGGACTTGTCTTCCTGATCTGAAGGTTTAGCTGCCTCTTCCTTGGCCAGTTCTGCAATCTTCTGCATGAGAATATGTTGGGGCATATGCATTAAATGTTCCAGAGGCACGCCCAGAGATGCTGCTAATTTGACGGCTGTCTCAGCCGATACTTGTAAAGGTTTCATACACTTACCTCCTGAAAAAGTTGCTCATTATTTCTCTAGTATAGAGATACGTTGCGTATAAAACCAGTTTTTAATTCAATTCACCCGAATCTATAGAAAGAGGTGCCTTATTAGATGAAAATGCCATTACATCCTGTATGGGATCTGGAGTCCATCTTTAGTGGAGGTTCTTCTTCCGAAGCATTCGCCGCATATCTGAATGAACTGGAAACGGATGTGCGAAAGCTGCAAGAAACATTGAATCAAACGGCGGCTCCAGCAACATTGAAAGATACTGAGGTCTTTGACCCTATTCTTGAACTGTTGCAGCGTTGTTATGTTCGAATCTCTGAAGGGTCTGCGTTCGTATCCTGTCTGTCCGCTCAAAATCAGCAAGATAAGAAAGCGGCTCAGCTTCAAGGGACTGTAAGTTCCATTGCAGCGATGCTGAACAGCAGTAAATCCAAATTCGACAATACGCTTAGCCAGATGCCAGAGGATGTATGGACGGAGTGGCTTGAACTTCCGGAAATCCAACCATTGTCCTTCGTGTTAAATGAAAGTCGTAGACAAGCGAAAGAAAAATTGTCACCGGAGCTGGAGGGGCTTGCTCTGGATCTCGCTGTGGATGGTTATCATGGTTGGGGCAAATTCTACAATACAATTGTAAGTAAAGTAAATATCCCGTTTGAACAGGATGGGGAGACGGTTATGCTGTCCGCAGGACAGGCTGCTAACAAGCTTAGTGACAGTGATCGTGAAGTGCGTGAGCAGGTATTTGCGTCATGGGAGCAGGCCTGGACAGATGTGGAGGATTACTGCGCAGACACGTTGAACCATCTCGCGGGTTTCCGTCTGAAATTGTATGAGAAGCGTGGCTGGCATGATATCTTGAAGGAACCTCTCTCCATCAACCGGATGTCACGCCAAACGCTGGATACGATGTGGGAGGTCATCAACGGAGCAAAGCCGGTACTTGTACAGTATTTGGAGCGAAAAGCCCAATTGCTGGGTGTTGATAAGCTAAGCTGGAGTGATGTAGAAGCACCGGTGGGCAAGTCTGTTGGAAAAGTAACGTATGACGGGGCAGCTCAGACAATCGTGGAGCAATTTGCCAAGTTCAGTCCTAAACTGTCGAGCTTTGCAGAGATGGCTTTTGAGAAACGATGGATTGAAGCTGAGGATCGCCCAGGCAAACGCCCAGGGGGCTTCTGCACCTCATTGCCGCTGAGTAAAGCGACTCGGATCTTTATGACCTTCTCTGGAACGGCGTCGAATGTATCCACACTCGCGCACGAACTTGGTCATGGATACCACCAGCATATCATGGAAGAACTACCTGCATTGAATCAGCGTTACGCGATGAATGTAGCTGAGACGGCTTCTACATTCGCAGAGATGATCGTTGCCGATGCATTAGTGCATTCCGCAAGTGATGAGCAGGAGAAACTCGCGTTGCTTGAAGATAAAATACAGCGCAGTGTTGCGTTTTTTATGAACATTCATGCCCGTTTCCTGTTTGAGACTCGTTTCTATGAGCAACGTAAGAAGGGCCTGGTAAGTGCCGACGAGTTGAGCAGATTAATGGTAGAGGCTCAAGAAGAGGCTTACTGCGGCGTTCTTGCGTCAAATCATCCTCATTTCTGGGCATCGAAGCTGCATTTCTATCTGACAGGTGTACCTTTCTATAATTTCCCGTATACCTTCGGATACATGTTTAGTGCGGGAATCTATGCTCGTGCGCAGCAAGAAGGTACCGCTTTTGCGGGGAAATATGATGATTTGCTGCGTGATACTGGACGAATGACTGTGGAGGAATTAGCTCAGAAACATCTGAATACAGATCTGACGCAGCCGGACTTCTGGCAAAATGCTGCGGATTTAGTTATTGCCGATATTGAGCAATTTTTAGAGATGACCTCAGATGTAAAATAGTGTTGCCAACTTATTTCCATAAAAAGAGAAGCCATAATGAATTGTCTGACAGACATCTATTATGGCTTCTTTTATTTGTGATGCTTCTTTTAAGTGGATTGTATTTTTTGTCGTAAATAAATGAAAAAACTCGGTTTAAGGAGGAGGGGTGGCAATTAATTGCGCAAAATATAGGGATAATTACCCAAAAATGTTTATATTTGTTGAGTAAGGACATATGATGTCATATAATGAGTCGTAAGTCCTTGCTGTATAGGACTAAAAGCATATTAGGAGGAGTGTTAACGTGAAAACGGAGCAACTTTCATTAGCAAGACAGTTAGATTTGGTATTCAAAGAGCTTGATCAGGAACTGTCAGGATTGAATTCAGGAGTGATTTTTGTGCAAATACGAAATAACGTTATTGGGAAATTTGGAATTCGACATAATCCGATAACGGGTAAAGATGGACGAATGGAAATGGAGGTTGAGGGACTTAATCATGCGCAACGTACTTCCTTCCGCGCCATGGCATTGGAGACTCTGAAATTTAAGCGTAATTGGACACACGGCGAAATAAGCTATGACTTTACCGTCAGACAAGGCATGATTATGATCGATGCGACGATGGAATCCAATTACAACATGGCGAACCTGATGATTCGCTATCCTAGAACGAATACATATCTGGATTCGGGTATGGGATCTGGCTCATGATTGAGGAAAACCAGAGAATGATATCGTTAAGTTTATACACATGTTTAGTACAAATAGAAATAAAGCGGCACTTCCGAAGAAGGCCGCCATCATTTTCAGCAACACTCAAGCAATAATTACGAGCTTACGAACGACCCGATAATTGCTGCTCAGCGATTTGTACCAGACGTTTAGTGATATATCCACCCAGAGATCCAGTCTCACGGGAAGTATAGTTACCGTAGTAACCATCTTGAGGAATTGTTACACCCAGCTCTTGCGCAGCTTCCATTTTCAGTTGTTGCAATGCTGCGTTTGCTTGAGGCACAACCAGATTGTTGGAGCGGCTTCCGCCACCTTGGTTTTGGCTTCCGTACATATGTCTCACCTCCTTGTGGGTTAGTGATGTTAGTATGGATCGAGAATGAGGAAATATACATGATATGGCGTAAGGGAATATATGGATAATCAAACGAAGGCATGTCAACTCAAAAAGCCGATCCAGTGCGGATCGGCTTTTTTTGTCTCCATGCGAGAATAGCAAAAGTTGAGGTCATTCAACTATCCTAAAAAGAAGTCTTGTTTAGTCGATCGGGGGAACAACCTCGATATGGGTGAACAACTCTACAGGTTGCTCTGGTTCGAGACGAATCAGTCCGGTTACGTCATCAGTCAATTTCAGATTCGGCGCATCCGGCAACCAGGTATAAGGTTCGATACACAAGAATTGATCGGATTCTCCTTTGGTATACAACACCCAGTGTTTGAAAAAAGCTTCATCCACTGAATATTTCAGTGTATAGCCATCTTTTCTCCGCAAATGAGCCACTGCAGGTTGACCTTCCGCAGCACGAAGCAACGTATCCCAGTCTCGTCCCTGCATGCTAATTCCTTCACCGATAGAGGACCATTCATTATGCAATGTTTGTAGTTCGCCTGTTGGTAACTGCTCATCATTTTGAGCATACAATCCGGAGACAGGCAGCTGCAATGTCCAGTCAGCAGGCTTACCGTCGAGCAAAAACCATGTATGATATCCCATTCCGAAGGGAGCAGGTGTTGAACTTAAATTGGTGACACGCAGTCGCTGGGTCAGTACAGCATTTTTTAAACTGAATGTCATTTCAAGTTTCAGAGGAATAGGGAATTGTTCCATCCAATGCTTTTCATTTTCGGTTAATAATTCGGTAGTGATTGCACAGCCATCTTCATCTTCTTCAATATCACTGACACACCAGGACTGGCTGCGATGGAGACCGTGAATATGGTTGCCATTCGCCGTATTCTGATCGAACTGATAACGTACACCTTCATACTCGAATTGTCCCTGATGGATACGTCCTGGCGGTATGAGCAACGGGACTCCAAAATGATAGGGCTTCTGCAAATAGAAAGCCAGATCGTTTTCGTCCGGGCGACGAACGATATCCCGGTTCTGCACCAAATCGCGAATCGAGATGATGTTATTTCCCAGACGAGGCAGCAGGGTGATTTCCAATTCACGGCTATGTAGGATATACGTGTCGTAACCATTCCATTGACCTTTGGTCACTTGTTTCATATCGATGCTCCTTTTCCCACTTGAAATCTGTCTGCATGCAGTTTTGCTTGCTGAACTGCTGCAGGCGTGTCATTGTGATCATGCCAACTTGTTGAGACATCCTGCAATCCGCTTCACAGCCATAACAGGATAAGCAATACCATCATAACAGATTTTCAAGCTTCGCGAAAAAAAACTCATTCCATTTTGACATTCAGGCTTATGCGCATTAAGATGGAATTCTAAAAGGTTTTTATGAATTGAATGATATCAAAGCGATGACGGGGACAAGTAGGCAAGGAGTAATCTCTTCAGAAAGCCAGTGGTTGATGTGAACTGGTGTGAACTCTTTTTTGAATGGACCCTTGAGTGTATAGCTGAACAGATCGAGCTTATGCAGGGAGATCTCAGTAGGTTATGCCGGTTATTCCACGTTACGGAACAATGAAGGCTTTTCTTCCTGCTATATCCCTGCATATGAGGGCAGCGGAGTGGAGAGCGAATAAGGGTGGCACCACGGTCTCACGTCCCTTGCGGATGTGGGGCTTTTTTGCGTTCGCAGAGAGCGAATATGCTTCGTGTTCAGGTGTCAGAAGTTAAGAAGAAAGAAGAGCAAAGTTTAAAATTCTAGATTATGTGAATTAGGGAGGCGTATTGGGATATGAAAACCGTATTATCAGGCATTCAGCCCAGCGGTAAGCTTACACTGGGTAATTACATTGGTGCGATTAAAAATTTTGTGAAATTACAACATGACTACAAATGTCATTTTATGGTTGTAGACCTTCACGCTATCACAGTACCACAAGAGCCAGCAGCGCTGCGTGAGCAGTCCGAGGCTGTAGCCGCTTTGTTCATCGCGGCCGGAATTGATCCGAGCAAATCAAACGTATTTCTGCAATCTCACGTACCACAGCATGCTGAACTCGGCTGGTTGATGACTACGCTAACCTCGATGGGTGAGCTGGAGCGTATGACTCAGTTTAAAGACAAATCTTCCGGCAAAGATTCTGTCGGCGCCGGGTTGTTCGTTTATCCATCTCTGATGGCTGCAGATATTTTGTTGTATAATGCAGATCTCGTGCCTGTTGGTGAAGATCAGAAACAACATTTGGAGTTGACTCGTGATTTGGCAGGGCGCTTTAACCATCGCTATGGAGAATATTTCACGATTCCTGAACCTTATATTCCACAAGTCGGTGCGCGTGTCATGTCACTGGATGATGCTTCTTCAAAAATGAGCAAAAGTAATCCCAATGCCGGCAGTTATATCGCGCTGTTAGACCCGCCGGACGTCATTCGTAAAAAAATTAGCCGTGCAACGACGGATTCTGGTCGTGAAGTTGTCTATGATCCGGCGAATAAGCCAGAGGTTAGCAACTTGATGAGCATCTATGCGGAATGTGCGGGTATGACACTGAATGAGGTGGCTGAGCGTTACGAGGGCAAAATGTACGGCCCATTCAAAAAGGAACTCGCCGAAGTAGTTGTCTCTGTGATTGAACCGCTACAAGCAAGATACAACGAAATTCGTGAGTCTGGTGAGCTTGCAGATGTATTAGAGACTTCGGCACGTCGTGCTGAGGAGGATGCTGCGAAGACGCTGGACGCGGTGAAAGCGCGGATGGGTTTCGTTCCT
The DNA here is from genome assembly GCF_050435065.1 of Paenibacillus sp. 4624. NCBI lineage: Bacteria > Bacillati > Bacillota > Bacilli > Caryophanales > Paenibacillaceae > Paenibacillus > Paenibacillus sp. 4624. The sequence goes on along the minus strand of NZ_JBNDJR010000011.1, from coordinate 235,496 downwards.
AGACGTAAGCTGTAATTAGGAATACGAGTTCAGCTAAGTCAATTTATTTGGATAAAGCCATTAACGGTTAATCATGTGAATATAGAAGAGGAGGCGGATGAATTCATCCGCCTCCTTTTTTTGACTTATTAACTTCATATATAGCAACAGGCTATGAAGCAGATTCGGAAGCCGAGCGGGCTTCCTGACGTTCTTTTTTCGCCCGAATGACAAATCCCCAAACGATATTAGCCATAGATAGAACAAATAGCAAGGCTGCAAGCCAGCCGTTGTATGAAATCGTAATTGCTGTAACCGTTAACAAAACAATCGAAGAAAATGCAAACCATAAGGATAAGCCTTTGCTCATTGGGAAAAACCTCCATGTACAAATTTATTGAATTTTCGTATAACCTGAAGCGTGCGAGCCATAATAATCTTGCAAGCTTGCAATACATTACAGACACAGATTGAAAGGAGATTTTAAATATGGCTCAAGGATCTCGCTCTTCTAACAACTTGGTGGTGCCTCAAGCGACAGCAGCTCTGCAACAATTGAAAATGGAGGCTGCACAAGAACTGGGTGTAACTATCCCGCAAGACGGATACTATGGTAACTACACTTCCCGTGAGACTGGATCTTTGGGTGGATATATCACCAAACGTCTGGTACAAATCGCTGAGCAGTCTCTGTCTGGCAAATAATTTATATACCAAAGCAGTGAAAGCCCGGAGCGGATAACGCTCCGGGCTTTTCCCGCGCAATCGTTCCTATAACGATTGTGCCCTGCAACCAAGGTCCGCGTCAAGGGCGAGCAGATAAAAGTTTTTTATCCATTTTCTCATCGCTTAGCCAGCCTACGTAGGTATCGATCGTTTTGAAGTTGCGATCCATGATAACTACAGCGACAAACGGATATTGTTTCCGGTGTCGATACCGAACATCAGCCCAGCGAACTTTATATCCGACAGGAAGTTCCTCTACCTCGGCTACAGCATAAGAGGTGAAATAGAGGAATGCACTAACCTCCGGTGCCTTGCGTGAAGCTGCAACGGCTGCATGAGTGGACGAGGTGGCATGCAGGCTCCAGGTCAGCTCAGAACCATCAATCTTACCAAGCTCATAACTTCCATCCTTATTCGTTTTGACAACATGCCAGCGGCTCCAGGAAATCGTTGGAATCACAATGTATTTGGCTGGTTCCGGGCTGTTATCCATACGTCTCACTTTTCGAACGACCAGCGCCCTCGCGATTGTACGCCATATATAATATATTCCAATCAGGATATACAGCGTAGTAAAGAGCGGAGCAGGTGCAATAAGATCGAAAGCCCATAATAGAATCGCAATCACATGCGTAGTAAACAGGAACGGGTCAAAGATATGAATGATGTTCCACGCAATCCAGCGTTCTGTAAAAGGACGGGCAGCTTGTGTTCCATACGTATTGAACAAGTCTGTGAAGACATGTACGCCTACAGCTACGGCAGTCCAAAGGGCAACATGACCAAGTGAAACTCCTGAAAAAATCAATCCGATCACACCCGTAAGCAGCAGCACCCATAACAACAGAAGCGGCAGCGAGTGGGACAGTCCCCGATGATTTCGAATATAGAGCGAGTTGCTTTTAAAACGCAGTGCAGTATCAATGTCAGGGGCCTGGGAGCCAGCGATCGTGCCCACCATGACGGCAGCTGCCAGCATGGGGTCGGTTGCAACGACAGGATCAACATAAGCGAGACCCGCCAGACCAATGCCCATGACAAAATGTGTAGAGGTATCCATAAATCTCTCCTTTATAAGGTGTATCGTCAGTGTATCGTTATCAGATTATTAACCTTCTCTATCTAGGTGATGCCCATATATAGTGTATATTATCCACCTGTATGGATGCAAAACCTGCTGAGCGCTGGGAACAATCTGTTCATTTCCCAACAAATGTACGAACATTGTCAAACTATTCCCTTGGTTATTGTGATAAAATTTATATCGGAAGTCGCGTGGCTGCTTCAATAAACATGTCGCGATGAGACATATTTTGTAAACAACGACCTTGTTATAAGACAAGATATGTCCCGCAGTCCCGCAATGAAGGCACTGTATTATACATATGTATCCCTTGGCCGAAATGATAACGTAGATTTAACTTAGCGCGCTAAACGAAATCATTTTGTATCAGAAAGCTAAGGAAGCTTAACAGAGGGTTTTATGGATTAAATATGTATGCGTATTCACTAGTATATTGTTGGGGGGAAGGGAAAAGGATGCAGGTCATTAAGAAATACAAATGGACATGGATTTTGCTCGGTATTGCACTGATTATGGCGGTGTATTTAATGTGGAACACGGCATTTGCCAGCCAAGAGAAATTACCCGAGATTCGGGAGATCCAATCGTTTTCCATGGAAAATGTGGATGGTCGTAACGTATCGCTGGCGGATACGCAGGGCAAAGTGCGATTGTTCTACTTTTATTTCACCAGTTGCCCTGATGTTTGCCCGATTACGACATTTACACTGTCTCAGGTGCAGGACTTGTTGAAAGAAGATGGAACTTTCGGAGATAAGGCATCCTTTGTATCGATTTCCTTCGACCCAAAAGTGGATACAAGAGAGAAGATCAAAACGTTCGCCGACCGTTTCCACGCGGATTATTCTGGCTGGTATTTCCTGCGTGGGGATATGGATAAAACCAAGCAGTTAGCCAAAGAATCGTTTCAGATTCTGATCGAAGGCGAGAATAAGGATGATTTTGCCCATATGAACATGATTGGTCTGGTGGATGAGAATAACCAGCTGCGCAAGGTGTATAACGCTTTTAATACCGAAGATGTACAGCCGGAAGTCATTGCCGAGGACATTCGCAGGCTGATTAAAGAATAACAATGTAAAATGTTAGGCACTAAGTCTTTAGAAAAGGCTGTCTCTGGTTGCTTTAACCAGGAACAGCCTTTTTGTCGTTGTTCTTTTTAATAGGAAGGTTCGTCAGGATACTGGATATATTCCTCCAGTCCGGCCTTCTCTAATTGCGAGATGATGTATTCATCAGGTGTGCCTTCAACCCCTGCGTACCCACGCCTGGTGTACATTTGTACCGCATCGGGAAAGGCGTCGCGCAGTACACCTCTTATTTTTTTGCCTGAGCTGTCATTGTCCATGAATAAATAAACTTCATCATATCCCACTTGTTTGCGCAGTGTCTCTAGTTTAAGGGAGTTCAGCGTTCCGAATGTGCACAAAATATTGATCTCTGGCCCCACTAAACGTTTGAGTTTACTGCGATCATTTTTACCTTCCACAATGACATGAATAGGCATCGTATTCACCCCTGATTCGAGAGCTGATGTCGACATTCCCCGGGAAATGTTACAGCGAAAATCGACTGAATGTACTTATAGTGTATCTGGAAATGGGGGAATGATGCAAAGTTTAAATTGTACTTGAGAAGGCTCTAACGAATAAGTTGGTCAGGACAAGCTTAGATGCTTCACCCCAGGATGCTATTCGCATCGGAAGATGAGAGCGGGGCAGTATGTCTGGACGTATAATAGGGGAGCAGCAAGATGCCAATCATCAGCAAAATAAAAGCAATGAAATAAGGGGATACGCCCAGCCTCAGCTGTCCAGCTGTAATCGGACCAATAAACGAACCAATAGAGGTGGCAATCGATTGCAGAGAGAAAATACGCCCAAGCTTGCTGCCGCCGCTTAAGTGAATAAAAAGTGTAGCCATCGCGGGAAAAATGATGCCTTTGGACATCCCGAGCACAAATAACACAATGGATAACGAAATTTGAGGAATGGCTGCCATTGCAAAAAAGCTCAAGGACATCAGCAGCACACCAGCAACTAAACGCAGTTTGGGCGAATAACGGTTAAGAAACAGCATGCTGAGCGTAAAGAGCGCACCGATGCTAATGATTGAAAACAGTAAACCCGTCGACATCATGGAGGAGTGTCCGCCTCCCCGCAGCGGTAATTCGAAAAATAGAATACCTTGAGCGCAGGCAATGACCAGGGGCAGCATGAAATAACGCCAGGAAACGGGCAGGAATGCTTTTGGCACATCTGCTGGCGTGGGATCAGAGGTAGCTTTAGCGGAGCCGGAAGGCGCAAGGCCAGGTTTTGCGGGTTCCGTCAATAGCTGCGGCTGGCGAACAAGGCCTCGCGGCATGGTGAGCAGTGCAATGACACCTGTCAGGATGAGCAGATAGCCGAGACTGGAGAAGGTGGCGGAGAAGCCCATGGCACCTACGATAATCGCACCTGCAGCGGGTGACACCACAGAAGCCAGCGTGTGCACGACACCGTGACCCGACATGTATTTTCCTTGCTTCACCGGGTCATTGGAGAGTTGAGCGAGCAGGGCCAGACATGCCGGAGACAGAAAGGCTAATACAAAGCCACTGATGGAGCGTAGCGCGAGTAGTTGCCAAGGGGTATGAATATGAGCCTGTAGAAGCAGGATGAACCCCGCACCTACCAGACTGAACACAATATATCGACGGCTCCCATGTTTATCAATCTGTGTCCCGGCAATCAGATTGCCAGGCAGATGGGTTAGGGAATAGATGCCCATCATCCAGCCGATAAAGGTTGGAGCCGCACCGAGCGATATCGCAAACGGCGTCAGAATGGGATACTGGGCATGCAGATCAAACACAGCTAGAAACAAAAACAGGTATAGCCAGATGGCCGTTTTCACTAGAGCCCCTCCTTGTTAGGCGATGCCTGTTTGTACACAGGTCTTGAACGTGTCCACGTTCGTCGGACGAATCCTCATGGTACTACTTGTACGCCCCGCAGGACGAACTTAGACCGTTTATTTTTGCCGGAGAGGGCTTAGCTGACAGCAGGTTCGGAAATCATGTATAATATTCGGGAAGTCATGAATTAATTCTAATTCGGAAGGTGTAATCATGAACATAGAAGTAATCAAAGAGTTTGTGATGCAGAACTGGCTGGTGATCGTCGTTGCGCTGATCATTTTGTTCTTTGTTCTGAATGTGGTCAAAACGATGTTAAAATGGGCGATTGCCATCATCATTATTGCGGCTCTGCTGATATACAGCGGCATCTCCATTGAACAGATCAAACAAACCGTCACAGACGTGCAGTCCAGCACGATGGACACACTCAAGAAAGAAGCAACAAGCATCATGCTCAAGGAAGCTTCCAAAGCAACCTATTCGGCCGGACAAAATGGTGAGTTTACGATAACCAGTCCTAATGTTGAGCTTAAGGGTAGCACGAAGTCGGATAAAGTCGATGTGACGTTCCGCGGCATTTCGCTTGGAGAATGGAAGATGGGCAACGAAACGATCCGCACATTTGTCGAACAGGCACAAAAAAACAAAACAGCACCTGCTTCGTAGTTATAAAGGAGGAATGAAGACGTGCTGCAAACTTGGCTGGACAGCCTGAAGGAGTTAAATGGGATTACCATTTTGTTGCTATTGATCGTAGCAGCATCCTTATTACAGGGATGGTCCAGAGGGGCTTCACGTTCTGCGGGGAGACTCTTTGGTTTCCTGATGGACGGTATTATGGCGGTCATTGGTATTCTGTTATCCATCGGTCTGACGTTATGGCTTGCGCCTTATGTACAGCAATGGTTGTCTGTACATGCTTCGGCTATGCCTAACCGTGAGTTGAACCGGTGGGAACAGTTGTATTATACGCTGGTTACAGCAATTGCGGATTTCCCGCTGATGCGATTTGCCGTAATATTTGTACTGAGTTACGGCTTGATTCGCATGATTCTTGGATTTTTAACATCCTTCATATTTCGCAGAAGACATGCAGGAGATGAGCAAGCTGCACCAAAAGGGATTTTTAGCCGGCTGACAGGCGCAGTGATCGGGACGGTCATCGGTTCAGTCCGAGGAATCATGGTGATTGCTATATTGTTCATGATCGTCAGTTTATATCCGGGCAGTATGTTCAGCCGTTATGTGGAGGCGTCCCCGATCTATATGCAGGGGGCAAAATCGGTGATTGAGCCTTTGTCTGGTACGTTTATCAAGGACAAGCTTCCGGTATTTACGCAGGCTGTGCAGAAGGAACTTGGAAGTATTCTGCAACGGAAGTATGAGGTGATTGACCACAATATTCCGGCCGATATTGAGCAAGCTGCGCAGGAGATTGTCAAAGGGAAATCGACGGATGAGGCAAAAGCCAGAGCTCTGTATGACTGGGTTGGCACCCGGATTCAATACGACTACGGAAAAGTCGATGATTATGAGCAGAGAGGAATATGGCATGAACAGACCCCGCAGAATACCTTTGATACACGCAAAGGGGTATGTATCGATTATGCCCGCCTCTACGCAGTGATGGCTCGTTCCCAGGGGCTTGATGTGAAGGTTGTTACAGGTCTGGGGTATAACGGTCAGGGAGGTTACGGCCCTCATGCTTGGAATGAAGTCTATTTGAGTAATTCTAATCGCTGGGTTCCGCTTGATCCAACGTGGGCCATCAGCGGAGATTGGTTTAACCCACCTAACTTTGCCGACACGCATCTGAAAGATCAGTCAGCTTGATATACACCGGACACGGATATGGTTCGGAATATGACGACGTTGCCAGGTTATCATGCCGGGAAGTTAACGTTCTGCGGTATGCATCAAGTCATGAAAGAGGTAGGATGAATGAAAAAGCATTCCAATGAGAAGGATGAACTTGCGGACAAACGGCGTTTTAGCTACCGGATGAACGTATTTTTCTTCGCTTCCTTTGTTATTTTTAGTGTAATCATTGTACGTTTGGCCTTTTTACAGTTCGTCGAAGGACCAGAGCTCAGTCAGGAAGAAGCGAGTAACATTACGAAGGATGTGCCGCTTGCTCCGGTGAGAGGAACCATCTATGACTCTACGGGAACAGTGAAACTGGCGTATTCCAAGCCGATTCAGTCCCTGTATCTCACATTGTACAAAAACTACGGGGATGTGGATGGCCAGCCGAATCCGAAAATTGGTGAAGTTCAAGAGATGGCTGCGCGTCTGCATGATGTCTTTGAAAAGTATAAAACCCCCAATGCCGAATCCTTGACCGTGGATCAGATTATAGAGGAAATGGATCTGAATTCTCGCAAGGCCAATGGGTTTATGCCACGTCTGATCAAGAGTGATTTGTCCGAAGGAGAGGTTGCTTATTTTCTCCAGCATAAGGATGAATTCAAGGGCATTCAGATCGTGGAAGAAAGTGTACGATACTACGATCCGGATACAGTTGCCGTTCAATCCATTGGTTATTTGAAAAAATTCAAAAGCTCCAAAACGTTGAACAAGTATAAAGAAGTGGATGAAGCAAACAAAACGCAGACTGATCCAGGTCTGGTCTACACGGAGAATGAGTTTGTCGGATTTGATGGACTGGAGCTGCAGTATCAGGATAAGCTGCGGGGCAAAAGTGGTTATACGTCGGTTGACGTTGATCTGCGTAACTTGCCTGAAGGTGTAGCGGGTACAACCCCGCCGCAAAAAGGGTATGATCTGATCTCCAGCATCAACAAAAATGTGCAGGTAAAAACAGAGCAAGCAATTATGGATCAGCTAAGCTGGTTGCATCGTAATCCGGTATCCGGCAGATTGCATCCCAATGCCAAAACGGGCTTTGCCGTAGCGATGGAAGTGGATACAGGGAAAGTTGTAGCTGCAGCCAGTATGCCTGATTACGATACCAATGTGTGGAGAACAGGCAGCATCAGCACAGAAGATTACGATAAAATTAAATATATTTACCAGAATGGTACGATCCGGGGATTCCTGCCTAGTGATTCCAAGAAAAGGGCAGAATCCGTCGTATTGCTCGGTTCAACGATTAAACCACTTAGTGTATTGATCGGTTTGAAGGAAGGTTTCTTTACCACTAACTCGGTGTATATCGACCGAGGTTCAACTACGTTCGGCGGAGATAACCGGCGCGTACAGAACTCGTCGGGGCACGTTTATGGTGCCATGTACCCTCGTGACGCCATTCGTCATTCCTCCAACGTATTTATGATTGACGAAGTTGGTAAGAAGTTGTACGCACGATATGGTGCTAAGGGCGTTGGTGTGTGGGATAAATACATGGAGCAGTTTGGTCTTGGTATAAAAACAGGAGTAGACTTGCCGAATGAATGGGCTGGGCGTAAAGAATATGAAAATGAAACGGAAAGTTCCTTGACCAAACTAGCATATGCTTCCTTTGGACAACAAGGAAAATATACAACCATGCAGCTCGCGCAGTATACCGTGATGCTTGCGAATAAAGGAAAACGCATGGAACCACAGCTTGTTAAAGAGTTCCGGGATTCGGAAGGCAATGTGGTGGAGAAGGTGAAACCGAAGGTACTCAGCACAGCAGACTTCAGTGATGCATACTGGAATGAGGTACAGCGTGGTATGGCTACCGAGGTTTCTGCTTTTGGCGGCTTCCCTTATGATTTTGCCAGAAAAACAGGTACGTCGACACAGAATATTGGAGGGAAGTTGGTGGATAACGGGGTATTTATCGCTTATGCACCCCGTAACAATCCAAAGCTGGCTGTTGCTGTCATGATCCCTGAGGGGGGCTTCGGTTCCAACAGTGCCGCTCCGGTTGCACGTGCGATCTTTGATGCTTACGATCAGGAATTTGGCCTCGATGGCGTTCCGAAAAAAAATAAAGATAAAGAAACAGAAACGAGTACGCAGTAATGCAGTGATCGAGATCCTGCACGCCATACGCTAAAAGGCCCTCAGAACGGGGGCCTTTTTTTGTTGCTTTTTTATGTAACCTAATCAATGGAATTACGTTATATACAGAGGGCAGAGTGCTGGCCAGGATCTAGAGTAAGTATGGGATAACGTTGTATTACTTATGAAAGTATCATATTACGAAAATGTAACCAAAAATAGAAAGACGTTACAGTCTGCTTTTGATAAACTTAAGGGGTGAGAGTTTGCCATTTTGATCTGTTGTCTGTTTGTGTCTGTTATGACGTTTTGATTTGAATAGATAGCGTAACTTTTACATTTTTACACTTGCAGAAGAACGGAGAGGGGACATATGTTTAACCGACTCAAAAATAAACCGCCGAACAAAGACGAGAGAGCGGTAAATAAACCTTCCAGCGCAAGGCTGAATGTGTTTTTTTTCGTAGCCTTTGTCATATTCAGCGTTTTGATCTTCCGACTGGCGTTTGTGCAGTTTGTCGAAGGGCCTGAACTGACGTATATGGAATCCACGCGCAATACAAAAGATATCCCTCTAGCCCCGGTGCGCGGCCCGATCTATGATGCGACCGGGAAAGTGGCGCTTGCTTATTCGGAGCCGGTACAGTCACTGTATGTGCTGTTATATGAAGATTATCGTAATGATGATCGCAGGCAGGAAGCCGAGGGACTGGCCCGTGAACTTGCGGATATTTTCAAACGATTCAATCCAGGAGACGAGAAGCAGCCAGATGCAGAGGAGATTATTAAAAGACTGGATCTGGATCATCAGAAGACATTCGGTTATGTGCCAAGACTGGTTAAGTCCGATCTGACGACCAAGGAAATTGCTTTTTTTCTAGAGAAAAAAACGGAGTATCCCGGCGTTATGGTGCTGGAAGAGAATGTACGGAGATATGACCCTGATCGTGTTGCTGTGCAGGTTATTGGTTATACACGGGACTTTAAGGGAGCAGGGGCATTGAGGCAATACAAAACGATCATAGAGCAATCGGCTTCTCAACGTGATCCAGGATTGGTGTATTCACAGGATGAGAGAGTTGGATTCGATGGTCTGGAGCTGCAATATCAGCAGGAGCTTCGCGGAAGAAGCGGATATCAATCCATTGATATTGACTCTCGGAATCTGCCTACAGGCACAATGGAGCTGACTCCACCAGAGAAGGGGTACAGTCTGATCTCGACGATCAATAAGGAAATTCAACTCGCGGCACAAAAAGCCATTACGGACGAATTACGAAAGCTTCCAAAGGCGATTACGGGTTATGCCGTAGCTATGGAAGTCGACACAGGTAATGTGGTAGCCATGGCGAGTATGCCGGACTATGACCCGAATGATTGGGACTATGACAAAATCAAATTTGTATTCCGCAATGGAACGACAGAGTCATTTCTGCCTAATGATAAGAAGCCGCGTCACGCCGAATCCGTGGTGTTGCTGGGATCGGTTATTAAACCGCTCAGCGTGCTCATTGGACTAAAAGAAGGACTGTTCACTGCAGGACAGACGTATCATGATAAGGGTTATGCTGTACTCGGCAAAGATGGTCGGCAAGTGAGGAACTCACACTCGGCGTACAATGGAAACATTACTGCGCGGAGAGCTATCGAAAAATCATCCAATGCATTCATGATTGATATGGTGGGCAAGCAGTTGTTAAAAAAATATGGTGGAGACAAGGGCATTGATAAATGGGACGAATACATGAAGAGTTTTGGCTTAGGTGTGTCCACAGGTATTGATCTGCCCAATGAATTTCTTGGCCGATTGGAGTACAGAGAGGGAGAGGGGCGAGAAAGTGCTCTGACACGTCTGGCGTTTGCATCCTTTGGTCAGCAAGCAAAATATACCACGATGCAGCTGGCACAGTACACCACTATGCTGGCGAATAAGGGCAAACGAATGGAGCCACACCTGGTGAAGGAAATCCGGGATGCGGATGGCAATGTGGTGAAGAAGTTTGAGCCAAAGGTTCTTAATGAAGTGCAGTTTGCGGATGCACACTGGAACGAAGTGCATAAGGGTATGGTGACCAAAGTAAGCTCCTTTGACGGGTTCCCTTATGATTTTGCCAGAAAGACAGGAACATCGGAGCAAGGAACCGGACCGAATAAAAAGGAGAACGGTGTATTTATTGCTTTTGCTCCAAGAGACAAACCGAAACTGGCTGTAGCGGTTATCGTGCCTGAAGGCGGTTTTGGATCGGTCAGTGCTTCCCCAATCGCACGCAAAATTTTTGATGCTTATGATGAAGTGTATGGACTGGATGGCATCCCGAAGGGGAAGAAGGATCAAAATAAAGAACAAGATTGATGATTCAGGGCATAAAACAAGAGGAAACAACGGCATACTCATCAAAGTATTGGATAAACTGCTTTAGATTGAACTTCATAAGCAATAGGAAAGGCAAGGGAAAATATCCCTTGCCTTTTGTTTTTCCATCGGCTAAAATTTGCACAAGGGAAACATTATTAGACGAGTTTAAAATTTAGTGCATTGCACAACTTAATTAGTTATGGACAAATATTTTAGGACAGGGAAAGGGGAAGATTGATTTTGTTAATGGTGAAGATGAGGAGTATTCAACGTGGAGTCATGACGCTGATAGGAGTTGTTCTGATCATTTTACTTTCAGCTTGTTCGAGTACTTCGGGAGCAGACGGCACTGGTAAAGTGCAGGTCACGGCAACAACAGGCATGATCGCGGATATAGCGCGAGAGGTGGGCGGAGCATATGTTGAGGTTACCGGGTTGATGGGACCAGGAGTAGACCCGCATCTGTATAAGGCATCCCAAGGCGATATTCGCAAACTGGAGCAAGCCAAGGTCATCTTCTATAACGGCCTTCATCTGGAAGGGAAAATGACCAATATTCTGGAGAAAATGTCTAAAAGCAAACAGGTTACCGCAGTTGCCGAAAAAATCCCGGTAGAGGAACTGCATTCCGGTCAAGCAACAGGCGGAACAGAGTATGATCCGCATGTATGGTTTAACGTCAAGCATTGGATGCATGCAACCGAAGCTGTGCGTGACACGCTGGTGGAAGCAGATCCGGATCATGCGGAACAGTATAAGACGCAGGCAGCAGCATATCTGGAGAAGCTGGAAGCGCTGGATACGGAAGTGCGGGAGAAAATAGAGCAGATCCCTGAGGAAAGCCGAGTGCTGGTCACAGCACATGATGCATTTGGTTACTTTGGTCAAGCCTATGGCATTAAAGTGATGGGGCTTCAAGGCATCAGTACGGCAGCAGAATATGGCGCCAAAGATGTAAGTGAACTAAGAGATTTTCTCGTGGAAAATCAAATCAAAGCCGTATTTATCGAATCGAGTGTACCTGCGAAAGCGATGGAGGCCATCATAGCTGGTGCGGCTGAGAAGGGGCATACGGTGGCCATTGGCGGTGAACTGTTCTCCGATGCGATGGGAGCCGAGGGGACGGAAGAAGGCACCTATATTGGAATGGTACGGCACAATGTGGAAACGATAGCGGCGGCTTTGAAATAATAAATCATCTGAAGAGAGGAGAGCTAAGATGAATGATATTAATGCAATGAAACAATCAGTCGTGAATAGAGAAAACGATCAGTTTGGACAAGAACAAGCAACGGTCTCTTCGCCTCTTCGTGTAAGGAATCTGGCCGTGGCTTATCACAAAAAGCCGGTGCTCAGCAATGTATCCTTTGATGTACCCGAAGGGCAGCTCATCGGCATTCTTGGACCGAACGGTGCAGGCAAATCAACGTTGATCAAAGCGGTTCTGGGGCTTGTTCCGAAAATGCACGGTGACATTGAGATCTTTGGACGATCTTATCGTGAAACAAGGCGGCGTATCGGTTATGTGCCACAGCGAGAGTCTGTAGATTGGGACTTTCCGACACATGCGCTGGATGTGGTCATGATGGGACGCTACGGACATCTGGGCTGGTTCCGACGACCGGGGAAAAAGGAAAAAGACCTGGCGGCTCATTGCCTGGAGCAAGTCGGTATGGGGGATTACATGTATCGGCAGATCAGCCAGTTGTCTGGTGGACAGCAGCAGCGCGTATTTCTGGCCAGAGCACTGGTACAGGATGCTGACTTGTATTTCATGGATGAGCCTTTTGCAGGAGTGGACGCCACGACAGAGAAAGCGATCATTTTGCTGTTAGAGCAATTGAAAAAGCAGGGCAAGACTGTGCTTGTTGTTCACCATGACCTGGCAACGGTAGAGGAATACTTCGATCATGTACTGCTACTCAATGGACGTTTGGTTGCCGCTGGGCCAACAAGAGAAGTATTCGTACCTGATTTATTACAGGAAACCTACGGAGGCCGCATTGCGATGATCGGCAGCCGAGCGGAGAAAGGCCAGGTGTAGTTATGTGGAATGGGGTTGTATCTATATTGTCAGACCCGAACACACGCTGGATTTTGCTCGGTTGTCTGCTGCTCGGATTCAGCAGTGGCATTATCGGCTCATTCACCTTTCTTCGTCGTCAAAGTCTGATGGGCGATACACTAGCACATGCGGCGTTGCCTGGAATCTGTATCGCGTTTATGTTGACGGAAACCAAGTCGATCGGATTGTTCCTGTTCGGAGCGCTCATTGCAGGAATTGTGGCGACCTTCGGTATTTCGTGGATAACCAGGTTTTCACGGATTAAGCAGGATGCGGCAATGGGCATTGTTCTGACGGTATTTTTCGGTATCGGTGTCGTGATGCTGACACGTATTCAACACAGCGCTAGCGGAAGCCAAAGCGGCCTTGACAAGTACCTGTTCGGGCAAGCCGCATCGATGGTGCTCACCGATGTGTATGTGATGGGAGGGGTATGTTTTGTATTACTGATTGCATGCCTTGTCTGGTTCAAGGAATTCAAGCTCGTGAGCTTTGACCCGGGTTTTGCAAGAGGCATGGGGTTGCCCGTCGGGGTGCTGGAGCAATTGATTCTGTTGCTAACGGTTATAGCTGTTGTCGCCGGAATTCAGGCGGTAGGCGTGGTGCTGGTTGCGGCACTGCTGGTGACCCCAGCGGCAGCGGCAAGGTGCTGGACCGATTCGCTCGCATTGATGGTGCTGCTGGCTGGATTATTTGGCGCTGTAAGCGGTGCCGCAGGAACACTCTTCAGCACATTTGTTCCTAATTTGCCTACTGGACCTGTAACGGTACTTGCGGCTACGGTGCTGTTTGTTGGATCTGCCCTGTTTGCGCCGAGACGTGGACTGCTCGCCCGCAAGCTGCGTAGCGTTCAGGCGAAAGCAGCTTATATGCGTGAAGAGCAAGGCACGCTGCAGGTGCATACTGCACAGCCTCAAACACAGAAGCAGGGGGAGATGTAGGTGGCCACATTTTGGATTATTCTAACCGCAATACTCGTCTCCTCTGCTTGCGCCATTCTCGGTTGCTTCCTGATTCTGCGCCGTATGGCTCTGGTCGGAGACGCGATTAGTCACGCCGTGCTGCCGGGTATTGCGATTGCTTTTCTGTGGAGCGGCTCCAGAGACTCTCTGTGGATGCTGCTGGGTGCAACAGTGTTTGGGCTGTTGACGGTGTTTTTCATTCAGACTCTTCAAGCGGGAGGACTATCTTCGGATGCATCTATCGGTATTGTATTTACGGCGCTCTTTGCTGTGGGGGTCATCCTGATCAGTCTGAATGCACAACATATTGATTTGGATCTGGATTGTGTGTTGTTCGGTGAAATTGCCTATGTGCAATGGGATACGTTAACGCTGTGGGGGTTGGACGTAGGGCCTAGAGCGGTGTGGATGCTGGGGATTACGTTACTCATCATTCTCGTTGTTGTCGGATTGTTCTACAAACAGTTCAAATTGTGTGCTTTTGATCCGGCTCTGGCTGCTGCATGCGGTATTCCGGTGGTTTTGTTCCATTATGCGCTCATGGGACTCGTGTCCATGACGTCCGTTGCTTCTTTTGAAAGTGTAGGCTCCATTCTTGTGGTTGGTATGCTGATTGTACCTGCAGCTGCGGCTTATCTGCTCACGGATCAGCTTGGTAAAATGATTTTGTATGCTGTACTGATCGGTGCAGCTTCCTCTGTTGGTGGTTACCTGATGGCATACGCGATGGATGCTTCTATTGCAGGTTGCATGGTGGCTGTGGCTGGCATTCTGTTTGTACTTGCGTTACTCCTGTCACCGAAACATGGCATTGTACTTCGTTACGTACGCCGTAAATATGCCGCACGTTGAACATAAATCCATAAATTTTAGATGACCGTCTGCATAGCAGGCGGTTTTTGGTGTTCCGTGTTTTCAGAAAAATGGGCCGCGCACCTTCAAAGATTCAAATACAGGTTACTTTGTTGCATATGCATGATCTGTGGTAAAATGTCGTTAGCTGTGACGTCCGGGGCGTCTGCGATTTCGCGGATACCGGGCGATCTTGTTGTTTAAGTAGAGAGAGCTTGGAAAAAGTGGATGTGGGAGTATTATTGATGCAAGATGGTTTATAGGAGAGAGAATACTGGAGGAGGATCTACAGCATGAGTGAACTGAAATATAAATTGCTGGCCCTGGATATGGACGGCACGTTGCTGAATGATAATCATGAAATTACACAGGAGACGGCCAAGTGGATACAGATCGCCATTCGTCGAGGGGTGCATGTGTGCTTGTCTACAGGAAGAGCCGTATACCACGCTATGCCCTATGCGGTACAGCTTGGACTGGAAACGCCAATGGTTACAGTCAACGGCAGTGAAGTCTGGAAAGCTCCACATGAGCTTCACCTGCGTCATCTGATGGACCCGGCGTTAATCCGCAAGATGTATGAGATCGGGGAGAAATATAACAGCTGGTACTGGGCATACTCCGTGGAGGAGCTATATAACCGTGATCGCTGGACGGATAACATCGAAGGGTTAGAATGGCTCAAATTTGGATTTACCACCGAGGATGATGAAATTCGTCATCAGATTATGATGGAGTTGCAGGAAATGGGTGGTCTGCAAATGACCAATTCCTCCCCTGTAAACATTGAGGTAAACCCGGAGAACGTCTCCAAAGCTACCGGTGTAGCTGAAGTATGCCAATTGCTTGGCATCGACATGTCCGAAGTGGTTGCTGTGGGCGACAGTCTGAACGATCTGGCTGTCATTGAAGCCGTCGGTCTGGGTGTTGCAATGGGTAATGCACAGGAGCAGGTAAAAGAAGCAGCGGATTTGGTTATAGGAAGTAATAATGAGGATGGCATTGCACATCTGATTCGTGAACATATTTTGAAGGGGGAGTAACCTTTGCTGGCAACCGTTGGCTGGATTTTAATTGTACTGCTGTTTGCAGTAGGTATGGCAGGTACGGTGTATCCGATCTTGCCGGGTGCAATCGCGATTTTCTTCGCGTTTCTGGTCTACGGCTGGTTCTTCAGCTTTGATCCGTTTGGGGTCTGGTTCTGGATTATTCAGATTCTGATCGTGGTGGTGCTGTTTGTGGCGGATTATGTGGTAAGTGCTTGGGGAGTCAAAAAGTTCGGCGGCTCCAAGCTATCGACAACGCTGAGTACCATCGGTGTAATCATTGGCCCGTTTGTGATTCCGGCTTTTGGACTTGTCCTGGGGCCATTCATCGGTGCGTTTATCGGAGAGCTGATCGGCGGTTCCTCGCCTTCCAAAGCATCCAAAGTTGGGTTTGGCTCTGTCGTCGGTCTGTTTACCAGCACGGTGATGAAAATTATTTTGCAACTCGTGATGATTGTTCTATTCATTATTTGGGTGGTTCGATTCGCCTAGAATGTCGGGTTAGCTAGCTTAGGGCCGGAGAGGTCCGGTGTGGGGGAAAGAAGGGGAATTCGTTTTGTCTAAGAAGGAAACATTTATTAAAGGTACGCTCATATTGGCGGCTGCCGCATTGATTGCAAGGGTACTCGGTCTGGTGCAGCGTGTGCCGCTGGAGCACATCCTCGGGGATATCGGTAACGCATCGTTCACGATTTCCAATACGGTGTATTTAATGCTGTTAACTGTCGCAACGGCGGGCATACCGAGTACGCTGAGTAAAATGGTGTCGGAACGCTACGCGCTCGGACGCGCTGGGGAAGCGCAGCAGATATACCGTGCAGCCTTAATCTTTGCAGCCGTGGCCGGTGTGGTCATGTCTGTTCTGTTATGGTTCGCAGCACCATTCTATGCCACCCATATTTCCAAAGTACCGGAATCCGTGAGTGCCATCCGGGCGCTTGCTCCGGCCCTGCTGCTCTTCCCGGCGATCGCGATGATGCGTGGTTATTTCCAGGGACGCGGGAATATGACCGCAGGCGGCATTTCGCAGATCGTAGAGCAGTTTGCGCGCGTAGGCGTAGCGATTATTGTGGCTTATGTGATGCTGCAATGGAATTATGATGATCAGACGATTGCAGCCGGGGCATCCTTCGGTGGTGTGTTTGGCAGTATCGGCGCATTTGCGGTGATGCTGTACTTCACATTGAAGCTCCGCAAAAGTGATCGTGCGGCTCAGCTGCATTATGACCGTGCAGAGCAGCTGCCGATGCGCGGTATTTACACCGATATTTTTAAACTTTCAATTCCGATTGTGTTATCTTCACTTGCTGTCCCAGCTATCAACTTTATCGACTCTTCTCTCGTCGTTCCCCTGCTTAGTGGACGGATCGGTCTGGAAGAAGCGACAGGCGTGCTAGCGATTCTTGGTGCCAAAGCCCAGAGTATAGCCGGTATTCCGCCGATTCTCGCTATAGCGCTCAGTCAGTCCCTTGTGCCTGTCATTTCGGCGGCTTTTGCTCGCAAAGATGAGCTGCATCTGAAAAATCAGGTGACGCTGGCATTGCGTATTTCCATTCTGACGGGAATGCCGATTGTGATTACCCTGTGTGCGGCGGCTTATTCGGTAAACGGTTTGCTGTTCACAACTCCAGACGGCACGCCGATTATTGCATTGCTGACGTTCGGTACCATCTTCCAGATTACAATGATGACGACGAACTCCATGCTGCTCGGGGTTGGGAAACCACGAATCACGATGATTAGTGTAGCGGCAGGGATTATCGTGAAGCTGATTGCGAGTCTTATCTTGGCGCCGATCTTCGGTATTTACGGAATCATCATTGCAACAGCGCTATGTTTCCTGGTCATCACATATCTGAATCTGCGTGTACTGCGTAAAATTGTAGATTTCTCGATTATGGGAGATCGCTGGATTGGATTTATTATTACGGTGCTTCTCGCGGCAGCTGTCGGCTTCGCGGCCAATTGGAGTGGAAACCAGATCTTTGGTGCGTTCTTGCCTGCAAGGGTATCCTTCCTGTTAACCTGTATGGTCGTGGGTGTGCTGGTCGTTGTGGTATATCTCGTGCTGATGGTGGTTCTTCGTGTGTTGCGTAAGGACGAGCTAACTAGTTACCCGCGAATTCTGCAAAAAATTCTCCGTCCGCTTATGCGTCTGCAACGCGGCGCTGGACAACGGGGATAACATCCATGCCATTTCACAACGTGAATATTCTACGTTTGTTGCTAGAGTGAAGGACATTCTCCCGACTTGCCTGCGTAGCGTTCACGCATGAATGGATTTCAGCATGAGTATAGGATAATGGGGATTTAGCCCTCATAAATAAAGCGCCGTCTGCTCTTTGTAGCGGACGACGCTTGTTTTTTATCCAAGGGCAGTCTTCCGTTAAGGTGGAAATGGCTTTCAAGGGGGCATGGCTTGATTCTGCAATATTACTTCCAATTAGTGAGTGATGACCTGTACATCATGAGCGAGTGCTGTTTTTAACATGCCATACCGATGCTCGTGACTCATCTCAAACAGCCAAGGTCTGCGTGGCGCAGTGAGGTATCCGAGGCAATCTCGTGTTTCCAGCCAGTCATGTCTTGTAATCGGCTCATAGGGTGCGTCCTCCCAAACGGCGAGTAACTCAGGAGAGTATAAACGCTGACCTTCCGGCAGCCATTCCTCATTCAATAAAGCATCCGTGTACAGGGTATGGTCTGCTGGCCCTTTCTGGTGCTTGGTAAACAGGCCTGGCCAATATTCGGCTCGTGAGCCACCATGAGGTACGGTTCGCGCGAAGGCCAGTACTTGCTGAAGCACTTGCTCTACACCAAATAACAGGGCATACAGCCCTTTGCCGAACTGGATACGTTCATTCAATTTGCCAAAATGCTCAATGACCCGCCCGGCGAGACCGCCTCCTTGTGCAAGAGGGAAAACGATGTGGTTCAGTCCTGCCAGATTGTGCAGATGAAAAGCAGGTTTGGAGAGGACTTCTTTTTGAAAATAAGGATGTTGCACCACACGGCTCTCAATATAGTTCTGCTCATTAATAATTAAGGCCACACTCAGTATGGAACTGCAACGTTCGAGCCAAAATCGCTCCCAGAACGGCGTCATAAACGCTGATACGTGAAAATGAGACAACAGATGGAAGCAGCTTCGTCCAAGCCGCCGGCTGTGGATATACAGCTGCAACTGAGGATAGGCATCCTGAAAAATAAGGGCATTGCACCGCTCCAGCAAGCGATACATATGCTCACGATCCTTCTGATTTTGCAGATTATGCATCAGGTCACTGTGCAGGTCGGTCATATGATATCCGCCGTTGCGGGACACCATATGTGCCAGCAGTGCCCAATGCAGCTCGGGATACTGCTCGTAGCATTCCAGATAAGCAGCGGTTCGAGTCACATTACTGCGATTCTGCTGCTGTGTTAAGGTTTTGATTTCTTCAAGAATGATGCAGTCCTCTTCACACACCAGTGCACGTTCCTGATTGTTGCGTGAAGGAGATGGCTTGCCTGTTGTAGGGATTAACTTCTCTACCTCAGCTTGCAGAGCAGCAGCCGTATCTGCGTTCCAATTCAGGTCACGCAAAGGATGTCTAAGCCTTGCAGATGCGTGCCAGGCGGCTTGTTTACCTCGCCATACTTCCAGGGCAGCTCCGGGAATGGAGCGAATGATCTGTACAATGGAACCTGAATGCTGGTTTTCCGAAGAGTCACTTCTGGTGGAAGTCATGAATGGAACATCCTTTCATGAATATCTGTGTTTGATATGCCAGGACTTGTGGTTATTCTAAGTATGCGCTGAACATTTGACTTCCAATCACCAATTTGCTTCACTTAGAGGGAGACAAGGTACAGAAAGGGAGATGTGACAATGGAACAGATTACATCCAAGCCGGAATTTGATGTGGCGATTCAATCTCCGCGTTTGACAGTGGCTGTGTTTAAGGCAGACTGGTGCGGGGATTGCAAATACATCGATCCGTTTATGCCTGAGGTGGAAACGAAGTATTCACGTGACTTGACCTTGATTGAAGTGGACGTTGAACAAGTGGGCACAGTAAGTCAGGAGCAAAATATTTTGGGTATTCCAAGTTTTGTAGCCTACACGGATGGACGTGAACTGGTACGTTATGTGAACAAGTTGCGCAAGTCGAGAGAAGAGATTGAGCAGTTTTTGGATCGTGCGGTTGAGGTGTATAACACCATTCACAAGTAAGGCTTAGGTGAGCTTTGTTGCGAAGAGACGGAGCTGTGAAGCGACGAAATGTCGGAGTGCCGGAGTGCCTAAACCGTCCCAACTGACAGAACAATCGTTATACTTTAATTTACATCGTGAAGAACGAATTCTTGCATGTATGCAAGTCTGTAAGGTACTGGAGCACATACAGGAGCATTAAGGGTGAGCAAAGTACCGTAACGCATAGTACCGCAAAGTACCGCAAAGTAACGCAAAGTAACGCATAGTACCGCAGGAATAAACTACCCCGTATCTTACCGTTCAAACACAGCAGGAATAAATTACCCCAAGACAGGGGAGAATGTAGACTAAGTATGCAAACACAAGGCTGTCGGTTGAGCCACATTTTGGCTTAGACTGCCTTGTTTTTATTTTGCTTGAGTAGTTTAAGGCTTAAGATGGAGCGGGGAGATTGCTGCGTCAATGTTGCGGTGCTGGTGATATGCTATATATCAGCTCACGTCCTTTTCACAGACACTGCAAGGTAACTCATGCTCTAACGATCACCAGAAACGTTATTTGTTCGAATTTAACCCATAAAAAAACCTAACGATCACCAGAGACGCTATTCAGAGCTAAAAGGCTTATTTGCAGCATTTATTGCCGTGTTTCTAAGAAATAAGCTCCCTGGTGATCGTTAGGTTCTGAAAAGCAGCGTTTGCTGCAAAATAAGCTTCGTGGTGATCGTTAGAATCCAAAGTTGGGGTAGTTAATGATTTGAAATTGATGAATGACAAATGAAACTGATAAATTACAAATGAAAATAATAAATAATAAATGAGGAGTGTCAGGCTAACGAGGCTGGTAATGGATTACATAATTAGATTTGAAAATATAAATATAATGACCTGCTGGTCAATTTTTTAACAGACGTTAACATTTTGTCACAAAGCGCGGCGTCAATGATGCTTTTATCCGTTATAATGAATTTAGTTGTGAAATTAGTGTCAAAGTACAAAACAAGTGCTGTAACGAGCATTCTTATGGAAAGAAAGCGTCAGGCAAGGCCATTACATCGTTCAAAGAAACAAAAGAACACGAGTACCAATAATGAATCAGCATGATTATCAAGCGAAGAACTTTCTTCGCCATCTTAAAACAACAGCGGGTGAGAAAAAATTGAAGCACTTAACATTGTTTAAATGGTTAACCGTATTAACCTGTCTCGTCATGTTCCTGGCTACCTTCGGCGGCGGGATCGTAACTAAAACAGAATCAGGCCTTGGCTGTGGAACAGAATGGCCTTTATGTAACGGAAAGCTTGTGCCGGCTCACACGGTTGCCTCCCTGATTGAGTACTCCCACCGTGCTGTCAGTGCACTGGCAGGACTACTGTCGATCGCATCCTTTGTTGCCTTCTTACGCTTTGGCAAGCAGCGTCGTGATTTGCAATTATTCTCCTTTCTAACCCTTTTATTTGTTATTATTCAGGGAATTATGGGTGCTTTTGCCGTTGTGTTCTCGCAATCTTCCGCGGTCATGGCGCTACACTTTGGGTTTGCACTCATTGCTTTTGCCAGCTCATTGATGATGGCTCTCGGGATCAGGCAGGAGGCGAGATATGGCGGTTTGGAACGTTTGAACCAGTATCCGCGCGTTAGTAAGGGGTTCCGCAACCTGGTTTGGTTCTCAACGATCTATACGTATCTAGTAGTGTATACAGGGGCATTTGTAAGCCACACGAATTCAGCCGGCGGTTGTTCCGGATTCCCGCTCTGTAACGGGCAGATTGTGCCTGAACTCTCTGGCGGTGTAGCTGTGGCCTTTGCCCATCGTCTGGCAGCTGTGTCACTCGTGATCGTGATTGCGATCTTGGGACACTTTGCTTATCGTAAACACCCGGATAACCGTGAATTGCGGACACTCGGTGTGTTATCCGTCGTTTTGATTCTGTTGCAAGTGGTTATCGGTATGTTCATGATGTGGACGATCAATCGCCCAGAAGTTTACATGTTTGTGGCGCTGGCACATATGTTGGATATCGCTATACTGTTTGGTGTCTTGACCTATATGAGCTTCCTCGTGTACAAGCTGCACCGCCCGGTGAACCGTTTCTAAACAGCTTATGAATTTGGTATTTACAAAGAAAGTTTAGTGCATTGTCCTGCAAGCTGCGCTGGGCCATGTTGGAAAGTCCACCATCCGGTGATGTAGATCATTGGAGAGGTGGACTTTTGTTTGATGTTAGGGGTAGCAGGGCAA
Source organism: Paenibacillus sp. 4624 (assembly GCF_050435065.1). Classification (NCBI taxonomy): domain Bacteria; kingdom Bacillati; phylum Bacillota; class Bacilli; order Caryophanales; family Paenibacillaceae; genus Paenibacillus; species Paenibacillus sp. 4624. Next base: position 213,137 of record NZ_JBNDJR010000011.1, on the reverse strand, counting down.
CCTAAATCAAGTTGTCTTGATTAACGGAATGACACATAGGCTTGGTTCATTTTCAGCTGTTCAACAGCTGTGAAAAACATATCTATTTTGCATGATCAGTGGAAAGAGGAGGCCTTCTATGCTACGTACGTTACTGGGGGAAAAGCCACGAGTGAATCAAGGGAAGCTGAAGGAAGCCATGGATACCATGGCGTTTACACTGGAGTCTTTTGAAAAACAAATGTATGTGGATCATGATCCAAACCATGATTATCGGAAGTTGTATATATGGACACAGGGACTAATCTCTTCGTTGGATGAACTGGAGCAGAGTTATTTTGCCGCCGCACATTTTCGTAAAAAAGTAGTTGCAGGCTCGACACGCGATATGAGTTCTGGTGAGAAAGCCGAGTACGCCCGGTACGTTTATTTTTATAAAGATGCCTTTATTCGGTGTTTCGCGATACTGGACAAATTAGGTACGGTTTTGAATGAAATTTTCCAACTAAATACATCCAAAACAAAAGTGCATTTCTCCTATTATACCGTTCTGAGGCAATTCGAATATTATCGGGATCATCATGAGTTGGCACAACAATTAATTAAAATCAAGGAAGCGTACCGAGAACCGATGAGCAAATTGCGGAAGCGGCGTAATATGGAGATTCATTACATGAATTCGGAAATGCAGGATGATTTGTGGCAGTTACATCAGACGCTGCGTGGCAAAGTGAAGCTGGAGGATCTGGATCAGCATCTTCTGGAGATGCAACAGGGTGTGGATATGGTCTGTGAAACACTGCATATGGCCTATCGATACATCAATCGAATCTGGCGTAAACAGATTTTGAAACGCTAGCCGTATCAATGATTTTGAAATAATACCATTTGACAAATCGGAATACTTTGATTATACTGAGTTCCAGATCGAAACTTACATGGGATCGTGTCTTTAATACAGCATTTGATGCAGTTCGGCCATTATACATGATGAACTACATGAAACTATATAATCCTACAACTTTATATTTCTCTTATCGAGAGTGGCGGAGGGACAGGCCCGATGAAGCCCGGCAACCGATCAACGATGATGGCATAAATGTTTTCATTGTTGATGTTAGGTGCTAATTCCTACAGAATCATGTTGCACATGATTTTGGCAGATGAGAAGGTCATTTCACGTGAAGAGCCATCTTTGTATCTGCAAAGGGCTCTTTTTTTGCGTAAAACGGGGAGTTTTCCCTTCCTTCGGGTAAAGATATATGTAGGTGATGGGGAAGGAGCAGTACTATTGATTGAACTGGTTGGATTAACCAAAACATATGGCAGACGTGCCAAAACAACGACAGCGTTGGCGAACCTTAATCTGACTATTCAGAAGGGTGAAATTTTCGGCGTGATTGGTCACTCGGGTGCAGGGAAAAGTACATTGATTCGATGTATTAATTTACTTGAGCGCCCAACGGAGGGTGAGGTATGGGTTGATGGTATTAACCTCACCGAACTTAGCAAAAGCGAACTACAGCAGCAACGACGCAAGATCGGTATGATCTTTCAGCATTTCAATCTGCTATCTTCGGCAACGGTGTATGACAATGTTGCTTTCCCGTTAAAACTGGTGAATACACCTAAAGACGCGATTGATCGCAAAGTGAAGGAAATGCTTGATCTGGTTGGGTTGGAGCAGCATAGTAACAAATATCCGGCACAGCTGTCTGGCGGACAGAAGCAGCGGGTAGGGATAGCGAGAGCTCTGGCAAGTGATCCGAGTGTTCTTCTATGTGATGAGGCAACCTCGGCGCTTGATCCGCAAACCACCAATTCGATTCTGAAGCTATTGTTGGATATTAACGAAAAGTATAATCTGACCATTGTGCTGATTACCCACGAGATGCATGTCATTCAGAACATCTGTGATCGGGTTGCCGTTATTCATCAAGGTGGCATTGTGGAACAAGGGCCAGTGACGGAAGTATTCATGAAACCGCAGCATGCGATCACACGGGATTTTGTCTCACGGGACAGCGAAGGTGGACTGGCACTGGAGGAAACGGTTATGGCGAACGCCGGAACGGAGTTGGCAGCAGGTGTTTCTTCCAAGTTGGTGAAGGTTTCATTTCTTGGAAATAAAACCTATGAATCGATTCTGTCGAGAACGGTTCGCAAAACAGGTGTGGATTTCGCCATTCTGCAAGGTACGATCTCTACAATCAAACAGGTTCCTTATGGTCAACTGACGGTGCGTTTTGAAGGTGACTCCGCTGCGATCGAGCAGACCTTGTCTGAACTAACCGCAGAAGGACTTGATGTGGAGGTGCTCCGATAATGGATTTTTCCAAAGTACGCTGGGAAGAGGTTGGTACAGCTTCGATTGAAACATTACAAATTTTAGCTGCATCCGGTTTGTTTACTGTTCTCTTGGGTTTGCCGCTTGGTGTCATTCTGTTTATGACAGGCCGCTCGGCATCATCTGGTTCAAAAATAACTTATATCATATTATCTATTCTTGTTAATATTTTACGTTCGGTACCTTTCATCATCTTAATTGTTGCTCTTATTCCGTTTACACGCACGCTGGTGGGTACAGCTACAGGTGTGCTTGGTGTCATTCCACCGCTTGTGATCTCGGCTGCTCCGTATTTTGCACGTCTTGTTGAAAATACATTGCGTGAAGTCGATCGCGGTGTTATTGAAGCGGCACAGGCAATGGGAGCATCCACAGGACAGATTGTTAGAAGGGTGTTGTTACCTGAGGCTTTACCTGGCTTGCTTGCCGGAATTACGATTACCATTGTGACGTTGGTCTCTTATACGGCCATGGCGGGTATGGTTGGTGGTGGAGGTCTGGGTACACTGGCAATTAACTATGGATACTACCGATATCAGAATGAGATCATGATTATTTCTGTTGTATCCATGATTATTTTGGTTCAGCTTCTGCAGATGATTGGCGATCGTCTGGTCATTTATTTCACCCGGAAATAACAGATAGATGGAAAAATAAAAATGTGAAGGGGTTTTACAGATGAAAAAGTGGTCTATTATTCTACTCAGCTTGATGATGATTGCCGTGCTCGCAGCTTGTGGCAACAATAAGAAGTCCGACAGTGGTGCGGATAACGCAGCAGGCGCTCCACGTACTGTTGAATTGAAAGTCGGCGCTTCACCTACACCACATGCAGAAATTCTGGAGAGCATCAAACCCGAATTGGAAGCGCAAGGCATTCGTTTGCAAGTGGTGACGTTTAACGACTACGTACAGCCTAACCAACAGCTGGCAGATGGCAAACTGGATGCAAACTTCTTCCAGCATCAGCCTTACCTTGATACAGAGAACAAAGAGCGCGGTTTTAACCTCGTTGCTGTGACTCCAGTTCACGTTGAACCTTTTGGCGGTTACTCCAAAAAAATTAAATCGTTGGATGAGCTGAAAGATGGCGCTAAAGTTGCTATCCCGAACGACCCATCTAATGGTGGACGTGCCCTCTTGTTGCTCGCGAAAAAAGGTCTGATTACACTTAAAGACAACACAAACATCGCCTCCACTAAACAGGACATTACCGCAAATCCGAAAAACCTGGAGATCATCGAACTGGATGCAGCCATGATGCCTCGTCAATTAGACGAAGCCGATCTGGTATTTATCAATGCAAACTATGCCCTGGAAGCAAACCTCAATCCAGCAAAAGATGCGTTGTTGATCGAAGATCTGCAAGGCAATCCATATGCGAACATTCTCGTGTCCCGTGAAGATAACAAAGATGCAGATGCGATCAAAAAACTGGCAGAAGCTCTTCACTCCGAAACGGTGAAAAAATTCATCAAAGAACGTTACCAAGGTGCAGTTGAACCTGCATTTTAAGGTACTCTAAGAGATCAGCGTAGGTATTGCTGATTTGTATTACAACACAGGCCGCGGCTCTCGAATGGTGAGAGCGCGGCCTTTCCTCATTGCTGGTAAACTTGGTTGGTTAACTTGAATTTATTATTAAGTATTGTCTGTTTTTGAATGTGTATCAGATGAGCGGTAGTACGTTAATTCATTCTGTTCCGCCGCATGCTGCTGCTCGTATTCTTCATAATTATATTCTCGGGTCACCGGATACTGTGTTTCCTCTTGATGTAATGCATCTCTTTTTTGTTGGTATCTGACCCAGCTAAATAACAATATCAAACCAACCAGCCCCCAATACCACCTATGTTTCAAAAATGTCCAAATTCCTTCGTCTTCAGCGGTAAAAGGAATTCCTCACGACTTTGCTCCAAATTCGCTTTTTCGGTTACAAGAATCGCCGTGATATAGCCCTCGCGTGTTAAAAGATTAACATTATAATTGACCAAGGCTTGTTCGTAACTGTCTTTGAATCCAAGTGCATAAATCAGTTGATGACTGGAAGCATTATAATCAGGTATAACCTCCCACCCCGTTACATGAAGCTCATTTCCTTCTGTTGCATTACGGTTATGTTCAACTTCCCAACGCATATAGTTACTTAATAACTCGTGAGCATCCAATTGATTTTCGTCATCGTCATGAATGTGCCCGCTTTGTACGTATTCAAATATGACAGACCATGAACCGTTGGGATCGTTACTGTACATGCTTCCGATCTCATTCCCGTTCGGCTGATTACCAAGTTCCAGCATGGAGCGTTGTGTATCCGTTTTACCTAGAAATGAGTAGTTTGCTGGAAGCACAAGTGAGGCTTTACCATCGAGAGATACGGTATTCGGGCCATCCACCCATTCGTATTCATTAGATGAGGTGATGTTCTCATTTTCAGCGAAGACGGGTAGGCTGCTTGCGGATAGTATAGAATACATTAGAACCCATGCCATTGTGAACCTAAATGAAGCAGATTTGAACCATTTCTTCATTGAACACGATCCTTTCGAAAATGATAATGGCGTTCTTTTATAGATAAGAAACGACTGTAAGACATTATCATAGGTATGTAAGGTAATCAAGATAAATTTGGATAATCAGGACTTATTTGTATTGTTTAAATAACTGGAACAGATTGTGAGCACATGCAAGTTGTGAGGGAAGGCTAAATCTTTTATACTTAATGAGTGACTGCTCTTTGAAGAGGGGGATGAACGTGAAGGGAAAGATTGCCCTCATAACGGGAAGTGCCAAAGGTCTTGGTAAAATGACAGCCCTCAGTCTGGCAGATCAGGGATGTCACATTGCCCTTAATTATGTTCACAGCAAATCAGAAGCTGAGTTGTTGCAAGCGCAGATTACCGCCAAAGGCGTACGCTGCATTGCCGTTCAGGCGGATATATCGAAAGTAGAAGAGATTCATGCGCTCGTTGATACGGTACAAACGCAGCTGGGGCATATTGATATTCTGGTGAATAACGCAGGCCCATTTGTAAGAGAGCGTCGGGTGTTCGCAGATTATTCAGAAGCAGAAGTGCAGATGTTAGTGCAGGGCAACCTGCTCGGGCCGATGATTCTGGATCAGCTTGTTTTGCCAGAAATGCGTCGCAAGCAGTGGGGACGTATTATTCATTTTGGCTTCAGTCACGCGGGTGAAGCAAGATCCTGGCCTCATCGTGCAGTCTATGCTGCTGCCAAGGTAGGTCTGGTTTCATTTACGAAAACTCTTGCCGTGGAAGAAGCGCCTTATGGGATTACGGTGAACATGGTATGTCCCGGAGATATTCGTGGTGCGAACAAAGAGAAAACGATTGATGACATTGCAGGGATAATTGATAAGGAGACGCCGAGAGGGCGGCCTGGCAGTGGAGAAGATATTGCGCGAGTGATCACGTACCTGTGTCTGGATCATTCGGATTTTATAACAGGCAACATTATGGATGTATCTGGAGGGCTTGATCCGATCCGGCCTACAATTTGATTGAATTACAAAAAAGAGCCTCTCGCTTCTTGCGAAGCGAAAGGCTCTCTGAGGTTTATTTCGTGAAGGATTGATTAGAATACTTGTACGACTTCTTGTACACCCTCAACTTCTTCAAGAAGGGCGCGTTCAATCCCGGCTTTTAAGGTAATGGTGGAGCTTGGGCAACTGCCGCAGGCACCGACCAGTTTCAGCTTAATGATGCCGTCCTCCACGTCGACCAGTTCCACGTCACCGCCATCGCGTTGCAGGAACGGACGAAGTTTATCAAGCACATCAGATACCTCATCATACATGGTGCTTTGTGCGTTTTCGCTCATATTGTTCAACTCCTTTCCTCCCTATATTATATTACAAATGACCATAAATTAAAATGGTCAAACAAAGCAGGTGAACTGAAATGAGACCAATTATTGAATTTTGTGCTAACAATATGCATTTTGGCACGGATGAAGTCATGGATCAACTGGATGAAAATCCGGATTATGACGTGATCGAATACGGCTGTCTGACCAATTGCGGTCAATGTTATATGACTCCTTTTGCCTTGGTCAATGGTGAAGTTGTCACCACGGAAAAAGTAGAAGATCTATATAACGCCATTCTAGCCAAAATAGCTGAAGCGGATGCTTGGGACGCGCTGGATCTCGACTAACCTCAATTAACCGAGATGGCGTTTGGACATCCAGAGCACGCCGCTTTTTAAAATACGAGGCACACGTCCCATCATGGACGTTTTGCCCATGAGCCCAAATCCAGCCTTTTTGCCGAGTGCGCCCAGTGTGCCGCGAAGCTTCAGGGGTTGTGGATTGGGCTTTTCGCCTTTCCAGAGGGCATGCTGAATATGAGCGATCTGTTCACCCTGAACCTCCGCAGCCTGACCACTGGGTGCATAAGGTATACTGGCACAGTCACCTACCACGTAAACGTCGGTATACTCCGGAATTTGATAGTACTCGTTTAATACGACACGACCTTGCGGGTCTTTCGTTACATTGAGGTCTTGAACCACTTTTACCGGTTGAATGCCTGCCGTCCATACGACAGCATCGGTCCGGATCTGTTCATCGCGGTTGTAAATTGCGTTTGGTTCCACCCGAGAAATGGCGATATGTCCTCGTGCTTCAACCTGATGTTCTCCAAACCATTCGTGAACATAAGAGGAGAGACGTTGAGGGAATGCGGATAATACACGTTCACCACGATCCAGAATGCTGATATTCAGGTCGGGTCTGCTTTCGCGTAATTCGGCAGCCATTTCAACACCACTGAGGCCACCGCCCACAATGTGAACATGACCATAAGCTTTAACTTCATTCAGACGCAGATACGTCTCGCGTGTTTTGCTGAAGCTTTGGATGGTACAGCTGTATTCTTCGGCACCAGGTGTATTGTGAAAACGATCCGTACAACCTAGTCCAATGACCAGCTTGTCATATTCAAGCGGTTCCTGACCTTCGAATTCAATCTGACGCTGCTCCAGATTAATGGCAGTCACTTCACCGAAACGGTGTGTCACTTTCTCATTTACTGGAAAATGGATACGCAGGTCGTAATCCGATACCGTTCCTGCTGCGAGTGCGTAATATTCAGTCTTTAATCCTTGAAAAGGACTCCGGTCCACCAGTACAATCTGGGTGTCTGCCGGAATTTTGCCTTCCAAAAGTTCCTTGATGATCGTGAGGCCGCCATAGCCGCCTCCAAGAATGACGAAATTTTTCATGACTCGGCTTCCTTTCTGCATCAGTCCCATGTTATGGGGCTGTAACCTGCGGAGCAGCTATGCCTTCACATAGCTGCTCCGTGTGTTGTTTTAGTTTGAAGATAATTTGAATAATCAAGAATGGGAAAATAAAAATTTAAAATATGAGGTCACAGTGAAGCACCACTCAGATAAAACGTCCCCCTGATTGAAGAGAAAGTATCGTTCTTTGATGAGTGATGCTTCTGTTGCTGTAACGTTTGGCCTAGATCGAAGGAAATCGATCAGATCTATTCGTAAACTTGAATTTCGTTGTAGAATGTATCGCGCTCTACAGGAATGCGGCCTGCACCTTTGACAAGCCAGATCAGCTCTTTACGAGTCAAACCTTCAGGTGTCAGTGCGCCTGCAGCGTGGCTGATTTTTTCACGGACAATTGTGCCATGCACGTCCGATGCACCGAAGCTCAGCGCAACCTGAGTCAGTTGTGGGCCGATGTTAATGAAATAAGCTTTCACGTGCTGAATGTTATCCAGCATCAAACGACTGATCGCAATCGTTTTGAGGTCTTCATACGCCGAGTTGCGGCGCATAATGCTTGCGGATTTGCTTTTTGGCTGCATGGACAGTGGAATGAACACCATAAATCCGTTGGTTTCGTCTTGAAGTTCACGAATCTGTGCCATGTGGTTCACGCGATCCTCATAGGACTCAATAGAACCATAGAGCATTGTCGTGTGTGTACGCATGCCCAGGTTATGAGCCGTGCGGTGTACTTCGAGATAGCGATCGACATTCGCTTTATCTACACGCATTTTTTTGCGATATTCATCGGACAAAATTTCTGCACCGCCGCCCGTCAAGGACTTCAGGCCAGCTTTTTGCAGCTCTTGCAATACTTCCTTGATGCTCAGGCCGCTGATGCGAGTAAAGAAATCAATCTCTGCCGCCGTGTAAGCTTTCAGCGTAACATCCGGATATTTTTCGTTTAAAGCACGCAGGGAATCGACATAATATTGAAAAGGAACATGGTTGTTATGTCCACCTACGATATGGAACTCACGCACGCCTGGATGAATATGCTGTTCCACATAGTCGATCATTTCCGGACCGGATAACGTATAAGAGCCTTCCTCACCCTGGTCTTTACGGAAATTACAAAATGCGCAGCGAGCTTCGCATACGTTGGTGAAATAAAGGCTCATGTTCTCAATAAAATAGACTTTCTTGCCGTTCTTCCGCAGATTGGCCTCATTGGCCAGCTGGCCCAAAGTCAGCAGATCATCTGTTTGATACAGATATACGCCGTCTTCTACGCTCAGCCTTACGCCGTTCTGCACTTTCTCAACGATTTCAGCCATTCTTTTGTCGGTGAACGGTGTTACCAATGTAGACATGCTGTTTCCTCCTGTTCTTTACCGGAATTCGAGTTGTGGTGTGTTGAACCAATAAACAGAACTACATAGCAAAGATGCGGTCAACTGCCGCCTTCCTGTGAAAGACTAACTCTTATTACCCGGTGCAGCGTGTGCTGCAATCGAAAAGTTTATTTTTTCAAAAGGAGTCAAAGTGACTCTATATGCATTGGGGACTGAGAACCAGTCTCGAAATGTGAAAAAAATTACAACTCCATATATGACCGTCATCCGAATATCTCATGACAAAATATTGACATTTTCAGAGTGACCACCTATCCATTATAAACCTCGTGCCGCAGGGGTTCAATACACTGGGAAGAAAAAGGAGTTTAGGGGGATCGCGGAAGCGGGCAAACATGACTTGAGCCACTTGACGGGGTGGAGTATAATTTAAAGAAGAGTGATGAAAAGGAGAGTGACCTGGCATGATTAATATCAGCGAAACGGCTGCAGACCGATTGAAAGAGATGCTTGCACAGCAAGAGACCCCTGGAATGTTCCTGCGTCTTGGCGTAGCACCGGGCGGTTGTACCGGATTTTCGTACGCCATGGGCTTTGACGATAAAGAGTCCGATGAGGATATATATATGGACATTCATGACATGAAAGTCGTTGTGGAGAAAGAAAATGTGAAATATTTGAATGGGCTCGAAATTGATTTTGAAGAATCCGGCATGTCCGGCGGCTTCACCATTCACAACCCGAACGCGGTAGCCACTTGCGGCTGCGGTTCATCCTTCCGTACACGCGAAGAAGCGGGCGTACCCGATAAAGATTGCTAATCTGCAATACAGTATGGGGTTGAGCGTGTCCAATCATTAAAGCTTTCAAAAAAGATACAACGACAAAGCACATTTTCGGCGAAGAGGTTTCGCTGGAAGTGTGCTTTTTTGTGCTTCGTGTAGTTTGATAAGTACTCTAGGGCAGTCTGAAGTGGGGGCATTGATTACGTATTTTCGATATTGACATTTTGTTCCATGTGTAGGTATATTATTTTGTGCAAACGTTTGCAAAAATTAAGCTGATCATCAACGTATATCCCGTTGTTATACCCAATAATCGTTGGTGTATATGAGGTTATTCATTTCCTGAATATGCAAACGTTTGTTCAGAAGGTGTCATCTTGCTTAGATGGCACGGAGATTTTCCATCAGAGAATCGAAGAATCACAGGATTACAGGAGAGAGGAGGCGCCATAGCAGATTCATTTTCTAGTTCAAACAAAAGATTCGTTAGCAAGGTTCTAATGACTTTCAAATGAATTCAAATTCATGGTCCCCACAGGGGCAACAAATAAGGGAGGAAAAACATGAAGCTTGTGCGCAGGCTAGGCGCATTCCTGTTGGCATTATCCATCGTTGTTTCCACACACACCACAGCAGCTTATGCTGAAATCTCCGCTTCCCATGTGTACCATAACCATATGCCGAATTTCTGGGCTTACTACGATACGTCCAAGTATGCTTCCACACCTGTAGGATCACCCATCCGATACACCTATGACGGGCAAGTCATTGAACTGAAAAAGAATCCCCCAGCAGGTTATCCGTATTTTCTGCCTGGTGGTGCACCAATGCCACATGATGATCTGGTCGCTTATTACACGCATCATGCAAAAACCGGAGCCTATCTCAGTTGGCCATGGCAAGTGGCAGGCGATCTCAAAAATAACCATCCAGCCGCCGGCATGCAGGTAACAATGTCAGGCTCCCTCCTAAACAATGTGGACAGCTTTATGTATACCAATAATGTAAACGGTTACAATAACAAAGCTTGGGGTGTTCCCTGGAAGAATGCGTACAACAATCTGAAAACGACCCATGGAGAACGGACGATGGACCTTGTTCATTTTTCCGGGCACCACTCTATGGGGCCACTTGCGGGCAACGAATATTTGCTCAAGGACTTGATATACCAAAATGCAGTCATGGCTCAACCCTTTTTCCTGGGGGACAGCTTCAAATCTTCCAAAGGCTTCTTCCCGACCGAGCTTGGCTTCTCGGAACGCATTATTCCCGTGCTGGATCAACTCGGCATTGAGTGGTCTGTGATTGGCAACAATCACTTTTCGCGTACCCTCAAGGACTATCCGTTGTTGAACGATCCAGGCAAGGATACGATGGTATCTCCACCAAATCGAGCCGATCTGCAAAACACAAGTAGTGTTGGTTCATGGGTGTCTGCACCGATGTTCAATGAAAAACAGGTCGTGTACAACAAATACCCATTCGCTTCTACACCGCACTGGGTGCGGCATGTGAATCCCGAGACCGGGGCTGAGAAGAAAATTGTTGGTATCCCTGTAGCTCAGGCAGAATCATGGGAAGAAGGCTACCAAGGTTCGGTGAAGGCAGAGGCACTCAAACCGTTTGAGGGGCTAGTGGATCAGAAGCAGTTTTTTGTTATTGCGCATGATGGGGATAACTCTTCTGGCCGTGCAGGTTCCGAGGATACTTGGCGCAATGCAGGCAATGTGACTTATGCACAACCCGGGGTAAAAGGAGAGAGCATCAATGAGTACTTGCGTACGAATACGCCAAAAGCCGACGATGTGGTACATGTGCAGGATGGCTCGTGGATCGATACGCGTGACTCCTCTTCCGATCCGACATGGTATCACTGGCGTCTTCCTTTTGGCATCTGGAAAGGACAGTTCGATGCGTTCAACAAGGCTACCGGCCTTAATCTAGAGCCCAAAAAGAATCTGGAAGGGGTTCAGGAAGGCATGACGGTATCCTTTGAATACGGTTATCACTATCTGGAGCGTAACTTTGCCTTGGAACAGGCAGCGCTCAATTATGCAAAGACAGCCGAACAAATGTGGCTGGATGCCAACCCGAATCATTGGAAACCTTCTACAGCACTGGATCGGGAGATCACCTATGAAGGCAATCAGCTGAATCCATGGATGATGGCTTACCCAGTCAAGGGAGATCCGGCAAACAATTATAAGGGCGGGGCGAACCCGGCAGAGCTGAGTTGGTATTTCCTTTTGCCTGCGCTGGATTCCGGTTTTGGGTACTATGATGAAAATGTGGATGACGGTGTGAAGCCGACACTGTCATTTAATCAGTCTCTGTTTTTCTCCAAGCCATATGTTAACGGCCAGCTGGCTAAGGATCGCACAGGCCCATCAGTCTGGTGGCCTCAGCGTTATCCATATAACCCAGGGAGTTCCAATATCAGTAAGGCAGAGGGATGGACGCTTCATTATTTTGACAATACGTTTGGCATCTACACCTACGCTTATGATGTGAGCGGGATTCGTGATATCAAAGTGAAAGTACGGACTCATCGGGATAAACAGGCGGATGAGAAGGATAATACTTTCCGTGTATATGATCCAGCGGCGCTCAAAGCCAAGGGTGTATCCAACATTGATCCTGCAAAAGTGAGCCCTTGGCAGGAATATCCGATGACCAAGCGTGATTTGAAGCCTGACATCAATGGGGTGGCTTGGCAACCAAGCAGTACGGATATGTTTAAACGTGTACCGGCTCAAGAAATCGGGGATATGTATTATACCTATTTCAACGATTTCAGGGATCAACTGGTTGACTATTATATCGAGGCTGAAGACGGTAACGGCAATATAACTCGCAGTGAGATTCAGACGGTATATGTAGGTACGGGAAAATACAAAAAGGATGCTTCCGGTAAAATCGTGGAAGACTCAAACGGAACGATTCAGGGCACACACCCGTTCCTGATGGTGGATCAGACGCCGCCTTCCGCTCCAACCGAGGTGAAATCCACGCGTGTAACGGATCGTAGTGTCACTCTTCAATGGACAGCAGCTACGGACAATGTTGGTGTCGATGGATATGATATCTATCGGAATGGCACCAAAGTGGGCAGCTCCCAGACGACAGAGTATACAGATACAGGACTTGAACCTGCCAAAACCTACACGTACAGCATTAAAGCCAGAGATAAGGCCAATAACATATCTGCTGCCAGTCAAACTTTACAAGTGCAGACACTCGTTGCAGATACTGAGCCACCAACAGCACCGACGAACGTTGTGATTAAAGAGTCTACTTCATCCACTGTAACTGTGGAGTGGGCAGCAAGTCAGGATAATTACGGAGTTGCGAGATACGATATCTATCGTGATGGAAGTAAGGTTGGAGAAGCAACCCAGCTGACGTATACCGATTCTTCTCTCGCTCCTGCAACCAATTATGTTTACACCATCAAAGCGGTCGATGTGGCAGGAAATGTCTCGGCAGCCAGTGAGTCAGTCACGGTAAAGACCAAAGAAGGCAATGTGGTCACCATTTATTACAAACAGGGTTACACCAATCCATACATTCATTATCGTCCGACGGGTGGAACCTGGACGACGGCTCCGGGTGTAAAAATGTCGGCAGCTGAAATGCCAGGATACATGAAAATGACAGTGAATGTAGGCACAGCTGCCGGACTTGAAGCGGTTTTCAACAATGGCAGCGGTACGTGGGACAACAACGGTGGAAAGAACTATCAGTTCCCATTAGGGGGGAGCACCTATAATGCAGGGGTCATCACTCAAGGTGCGCCACAAGTAGATACGGCTCCGCCTAGCGTACCCACAAATCTGACAGTCACCTCAAAAGCTTCCGATCGTGTATCCCTTGCTTGGAGTCCGTCAACGGATAATACAGGTGTAACCGGATACGAAGTATTTAGGGATGGCGTCAACATTGGCATAAGCACAACACCTGCGTATACGGATACGGGATTGAACGCTGCAACAGCTCATGCTTACCATGTTGTTGCTTATGATGCGGCGGAGAACAAATCGGCAGAGAGTGCGGAAATCCGTGTGACGACCGATGCTGCACCAAAGAGCAACAGTGTCACGCTCTACTACAAGCAAGGATACGCGCAGCCTAACATTCATTACCGTCCGGCAGGAGGGACTTGGACGACACCACCAGGTGTTCCAATCCCAGCATCAGACTTGCCAGGGTATAACAAAATTACAATTGATGTAGGTGCAGCCACCGGACTGGAGGCCGTTTTCAACAACGGAAGCGGTACTTGGGATAACAACGGGGGCCGCAACTATATATTCCCTATGGGGGTGAGCACTTATCATGCTGGTGTCATCACACCAGGAGCCCCTGCGGGAGCAACGTTTTCAAGTACTGGTGACAGCCCAGGGACATCTTTTCCAGTAGAGTATATTCAGGTCTCTTCTTGGAAAATGGGACGTAAGAGCGCTTAAGTTCATGGGTATGAACAATAAAGAGAGTAAGGGAAGAAGAAAAATTGAAAATGAGGTCAAGGTATTTCAATAAATACGTGATGTGTATTTGCCCCAATAAAAGATGTTCTTAAAACGGACGGAATGGTGTGGAAGTCTGGGTATAAAGAAGCTTTGTTTATTGATGAACAAGGCTTCTTACTATGGCATTAAGGATATTGGCGGGAGGATATTCATCTGTTTATTTTTAGTACCATGATCAACTTTAGCCTTTGTTATCTGATGAGCTTCATTCCAGCTCCACATATTTCGTGGTTGTATGGTTAAAAGATAAAAGAAAACGTATTGACAAGATAAGTTGTAACATTTATAGTTACATTATGAGTTGGGAAAACAACCTTAACATAATAGTAAACAAACCGAGATCGAAGGAGAGATTGACGATGAAAATTGCAATTATTGGTGCAACAGGTAAAGCGGGAAGTATTATTTTGAAAGAAGCGGCAGACCGCGGGCACGAAGTAACAGCGATTGTGCGTAATGCATCTAAATTAGAAGACAAAAGTCTGAATGTATTGGAGAAAGATGTATTTGATCTGACTCCTTCAGATGTACAAGCCTTTGATGTGGTTGTGAATGCGTTTGGAGCGCCAGCGGGCAAAGAAAACCTGCATGTAGAAGTAGGACAAGCTCTTATACACATTTTGAAAGATGCTCCAAACACTCGTCTGATTGTTGTCGGTGGTGCAGGAAGCTTGTTCACGGACGAGTCCAAAACATTGCGTGTTGTCGATTCCCCAGGATTCCCTGATGCATACAAAGCAACAGCTACTAACCAAGGTAAGAACCTTGAAGACCTGCAAGCCTCTTCGGGTATTCAATGGACATTCCTTAGCCCGGCTGGATTCTTCAATCCGGAAGGCGTACGTACTGGAAAATACCAGTCTGGCAACGATGTGATTTTGGTAAACAGTGAAGGAAACAGCTACATCAGCTATGCCGATTACGCGATTGCGCTTGTGGATGAGATTGAGAACCCGCAACATAAAAATGAACGCTTTACTGTAGTTGGCGAAGCAAAGTAATAATTGCATATGCTTGTAGGATAAACTAAAAACAAACGGACACTAAGCCTGGATAAGCGAGTGTCCGTTTTTGTTGATATACATTTATGATCTATTATACGCTATCTATTGTCGGGCTCATTATTGACGCTTTGGCATCTTGCTCTCATCCATGTACAGCAGATTCCAGCGATGACCATCTAGATCCGCAAACCCTGCACCGTACATCCAACCGTCTGTTTCTCCTGGCTTGCCAAAGATGCTTCCTCCGGCACGCTCTACATTTTGAATAAAGGAGTCGACTGCTTCTCTGCTCTCGGCACTAATGGAAATGATAATCTCTGCACTATGTGAAGTATCCGCAACAGAGGTGCCAGTGAATTTCTCAAAAGTTGCGTGCGGAAAAAGCATAATCTTCGTTTGGCCAATGGAGATCATGGCTCTTTCGCTGCCAACGTTCATAGCTTGGAATCCTAAGGTATCAAAAAAAGCAGTTGCTCTCTCAACATCTTTGACCGGCAAGTTAAACCAGATATCTTGTGACATCGTCATAGCCCCCATAGAGAAAGATTTTATCTTATTATACGCTATTATGAAGAGAAGCATCGTACTTCGATGAAGTAGTGTGTTTAGACTGCCATGTATATTGTTACAAAATTGTATTTTTATAAGTATTTCTTTACTTATGTTAGGAACGAGGCGTATAATCCGTTGAGACATCAGAGATTAAATAGAGACACAGACAGAGATCATAAAGAGAGGTATGTTTCATGAATAGCGGATTAATTAATGCCATTATTGCGTATGTCATGTGGGGAATTCTCCCACTTTATTGGAAGCTGTTTAACAACGTTCCGGCTGGCGAAATTTTGTCGCATCGGGTGGTATGGTCATTTGTATTTATGGGGATTTTAGTCGCTATCCAGCGCCGCTGGAGTGATGTAAAACGAATCTGGACCAGCCGCTCAACTTTACTGTCGCTCACGGCTAGTGGATTGTTGATTGCGATCAACTGGCTGATTTTCATCTGGGCTGTGAACAACGGTCATGTGGTGGAGACCAGCCTTGGTTATTATTTGAACCCTTTGCTAAATGTGCTGCTTGCCGTCGTTTTCCTTCATGAGAAACCGAACCGGGGGCAATGGCTGGCCATTGCTATTGCAGCGCTTGCCGTGCTGATTATTACGATCGACTACGGACGTTTCCCGTGGATCTCCATTTCACTGGCTGCATCCTTTGGTTTATATGGTCTGGCGAAGAAAAAGATCAAGCAAGATGCGTCAGTAGGTTTGTTGTCAGAGACCGCGGTTGTCCTGCCTGTTGCATTAGGTTATTGGATTTATCTTGGTATTGTGGGTAAAACAACGGCTTGGACATTGCCAGCACCAATGTTTTTTGAATTGTTGCTTTCCGGCGTTGTAACCGCGTTGCCGCTACTCTTCTTTGCACGTGCAGCTGCCCGCATGTCGCTGTCCACGCTCGGATTTGTGCAATACATCGGTCCAACGATTATGTTGGTTCTGAGCATATTTGTGTTTAAGGAAACCGTTTCCCCTGTGCTGCTGGTTGGTTTCGCCTTCATTTGGATAGCGCTTGTCGTCTATGCTATTGCTTCCATGCGTGCTGCAAAACTGGCGAAGTCAGTCTAGGAACAGAAAGCGACGTAATATCAGAAAATATGTAATATCATAAAATGGTTGAAAGATTACAATCGATCTAGTCTTCCTGATAATGAGCCTTTCCATCCTTAAGGATGAGGAAGGTTTTTTTTAAACCAAATTTCCAGTTGTAAGACAACTGGAATGATTCTTTTATTTACAAATTAAGGAACGTATGTTCTAATTATAGGGAATGATTTTGTGCGGCGGTGGAGGTTAGGATTGATGGGGCAGCAGGGCATTGTATTCGTTGTGAGTGTTTCTATTGTAAATAAGGGGAAAGTGCTAATTGTTAAGGAGAACAAAGCATCTGTCCGAAATACCTGGAATTACCCCTCAGGCCGAGTAGAGTACGGAGAAGATATAATGGATGCGGCACATCGAGAAGTGAGAGAAGAAACGGGTTATGATGTTAGACTCACTGCTACAACAGGGATTTACAATTTTATAAGCAGTCTTCAGCAACAGGTCGTTTTATTCCATTTTATCGGTGAGATTATAGGTGGTTCTCTGCAACCGGATGCTATAGAAATTGCAGACGCGAGGTGGATTACACCGGAAGACCTGTCCAAATCGGATGTGCTACAATTGCGCGACCGCGAAGTGATGTTGCAGATTACGGATCATATAATGTCTAAAACTGAGTATCCCTTAATGCTTTTTCACAGCATGCTATAGAAATGGAGAAAGATGTTCATGAAGTCCTCGTATTTAAATCGTGCTTTTTATTATCTGTGGACAACCCAAACAGCAGCCAATGCTGCGGACGTATTGTATATTATGGCCCTTACGGTTATGGTACTGGATCGTACAAATTCGCTCGTGTCTGCGGCACTTTTGCCATTGATCCGCAGTGGGGCTCAGTTGTTGAGTAGTTTAGTCGCACCGCTATTCATTCAACGTTTTAAGTTGTCCAGTCTACTCTTTTTTTCACAAACCGGACAGTTTTTGTTGTTCATCTGTCTGGCAGTGTACATACAGCTTAATAGCGTAGAATCCTCATTGGTACTTGTGTTTTCGCTTATATTTGTGATGTCTTTTCTTGATGGATGGACAACGCCAGCTCGTAATGCGCTAATTCCGCGATTGGTAACTCATGAGCAAGGTTTACTCAAAGCCAATGGACTTATGAGCGTCAGCGATCAAGTTGTTCAATTTGCAGGTTGGGGCCTAAGCGGCGTAATTGTTGCATTAATTGGATCAAGTTCAACCTTGTTACTCACAGCGGTTATTTATGGCTTGGCAGCCGCGCTTACACTTGGCGTCAAGGAGACAACTCATGGAGAGATACCGGGGAAGCGTGCGGATGCATCAGCAGATATTTCTCCTGATCTGGGCAGAGGTAGATGGCATACGTTAACGGAAGGCTGGAAAATGATATGGAAGACACCTCGTCTGCGAGTGCTTACGTTCATGGATATGATTGACATGCTTGGTGGCTCTATCTGGGTAGGCGCCTTCACGTTGGCTTTTGTACAAGTGGCACTTGGTCAAGGAGAAGAATGGTGGGGTTTTATCAATGCAGCTTATTTTGCTGGGACCATTGGTGGTGGTTTGCTGGTGCTTGCCCTAGGCAGAATCATTGGACAGCGTTATTTTTCAGTCATGATGATAGGGATGGCAGGGTATGGAATACTAACTGCGGTTTATGCGTTAAACTCACAGCCTTTTGTTGCGTTGATTTTAGTCATGTTGATGGGGCCATTTGCTGAGCTTGCTATGATTAACCGGCGTACTTTGATTCAGAGTAGTGTGTCTAATCGCATGTTGCCCAAGGTTCTATCTGCTCAAGCCTCAATGATGCATCTCGTATTTTGCGTTTCACTGTTAGGCATGGCCTGGCTTGCTGAATACATTGGCATTGTGAATCTCTATTTATTTGCAGCTGCACTGACCATCTTAGCCATTGTGGCGGGTTTGCTGAATTTTAGGGCATTTCAGGAAAAAAATCGTCAAATGATGAATTAGGGGGAGAATGATGATGGTTAATGATGAGTTGCTAGAGGGCAAGCCTGGTCGTTCCGTGCTGCCGGGAAGCGGGATTCGTTTCATATCTCCGTTTCTTTTTTCAGTAATCATTGGGATGATCTATACATGGTTAATCGTGAACGAAACGACAAACCGATATCTTGGCACAATGTTGCCAAGTACAAATGGTGCGGATTTACATCAATATCTTCCGATCATCTTTCCTGCATTTGTATTTTCGTATGTTGTACAGAGAAAACACATGATTCTGATCGAAAATATATCGTTTAGCTGTATTCAAGCGGTTATTGCTATCCTCAGTCTTTTTGCATCTCTTATAGTTGTTATGGTGTTCATGTAATTTCGAACAGAATCATTTGAACCCGCCCCCCGAACGCCCAACCTTGGCTTCCTCCAAGCACCCAGTCTATAAGTATAAGAATGCAATAACGCTCTTCAATGTCAAAAGGCGCTGTCCCTAAGGGTGAGCGCCTTTCATAATCTTTCCTCTCTTACTCCCGTGAAAAGCCGAAGCACGTTTTAGAAGCCCTTCTTTAAGGAGCAGCGAGTAGTGGAGGGGCGGGAGCGATTCTGGAGAAGCGGAGCGTTCGCGTTTGTCATCGGATGTTCTCCATTGAAGGGAAATTCCAAAACCATCCGAGGACAACCAGCGATCGAAAGAACGCCCCGCCCCCGGAACGACCACCCGCGGCTCCCACCAGATTGTTTCCCTATACTCCCGTGAAAAGCCAAAGCACGTTTTAGAAGCCCTTCCTTGAGGAGCAGCGCGTAGTGGAGGGGCGGGAGCGATTCTGGAGAAGCGGAGCGTTCGCGTTTGTCATCGGATGTTCCCCATTAAAGGGGATTCCAAAACCATCCGAGGACAACCAGCGATCGAAAGAACGCCCCGCCCCCGGAACGCCCACCCGCGGCTCCCACCAGATTGTTTCCCTATACTCCCGTGAAAAGCCAAAGCACGTTTTAGAAGCCCTTCCTTGAGGAGCAGCGCGTAGTGGAGGGGCGGGAGCGATTCTGGAGAAGCGGAGCGTTCGCGTTTGTCATCGGATGTTCCCCAATGAAGGGGATTCCAAAACCATCCGAGGACAACCAGCGATCGAAAGAACGCCCCGCCCCCGGAACGACCACCCGCGGCTCCCACCAGATTGTTTCCCTATACTCCCGTGAAAAGCCAAAGCACGTTTTAGAAGCCCTTCTTTAAGGAGCAGCGAGTAGTGGAGGGGCGGGAGCGATTCTGGAGAAGCGGAGCGTTCGCGTTTGTCATCGGATGTTCCCCAATGAAGGGGATTCCAAAACCATCCGAGGACAACCAGCGATCGAAAGAACGCCCCGCCCCCGGAACGCCCACCCGCGGCTCCCACCAGATTGTTTCCCTATACTCCCGTGAAAAGCCAAAGCACGTTTTAGAAGCCCTTCCTTGAGGAGCAGCGCGTAGTGGAGGGGCGGGAGCGATTCTGGAGAAGCGGAGCGTTCGCGTTTGTCATCGGATGTTCTCCATTGAAGGGAAATTCCAAAACCATCCGAGGACAACCAGCGATCGAAAGAACGCCCCGCCCCCGGAACGACCACCCGCGGCTCCCTCCCGCGCATAAGGCTTCTAACCCCCGTGCTTAGTCAATGAACCCTTCCAGGGTAGCCGTTGGCATCATGTTCGACTGCCAAGCGCCTTTGCCGTATCCACCGTTATAACCTGGAGTAGCTTGTGGCTCCCAATAGAATACACCTTTTCCTTTGCCATTCGGCAAATTGCGGATCTGATTTTTCATCGCTGCGACAAAGCTCTTTCCTGCCGCGGGCTGATTGTTGTCCATGCCAATTTCGGAGATCATAATTTCTTTGCCGTACCGATTAATCATATCTTTTGCATTGTTGACCGTGTTCGTCACTGCTGTATTCCAGCCGGAAGCAGAAGGGTAGAGAGACATTGCAATCATGTCAAAATTGGCCCCATTGTTAATTAGTCCACCGATATTCCAGACAAACAGGGCGTTATCGTCTCCGTTTGCAAGATGAACAATGGTTTTGGTACCGCTGCTTATGGATTTTACAGCATTATGTCCCGTATTCACGAGCCAAGCATAATTTTTCATGTTCACCGAAGCTTTGCCATCATCCCACAACATACCGTTGCTGGTTTCGTTGCCGATCTGTACCCAGTCTGGAGTGACACCTTTGCTCTGCATGGTCGTCATAACGTCACGGGTATAACTCCAGACAACATCCATCAACTGTTGGAAACTATAGTTTTTCCATGCGGCCGGTTTAGTTTGTTTACCTGGGTCTGCCCACGAATCGCTGTAATGCAGTGTCAACATGACACTCATACCTGCATTTTTAGCACGTTGTGCTAGAGCGGCAGCACGGTCTTTATTCATATAACCGTTACCATAATCATTGGAAGGATTAACGAAAACACGGATCCGGACAGAGTTAATCTGGTAATCTTTTTTCAGAATATCAATGATGTCGCGTTGTACTCCGTTTTTATCTTTCCATTTGTACCCTTGAGCTTCCATGCCCGGAACCCAACTGATATCAGCTCCTTTGGCAAAACTCGGTGCGGCGCTGGCGTGCTGGCCTGCTGGTAGCAGGATAGAAGTGAATAATAAAACAAAAGCTAGCAGAATGCTTATTTTGAAACCCCTTACATTTCTAAACATAACAACATGCCTCCTCGGTTATAAGTTGAGATGCATCCTCATTATAGCCTCCCGAAATCAAGCTCCTAAAGGGTCCGTTTCCAATATTTTGGTTGTTTTCTTAACCTCTACATCTTTTTTCACACGTTATATCTGTACGTATTATAAAAAAAGACAAAACAAAAAGCCGTCCGAAGACGGCTCTTCTACCCGTGGCGCTTTTTAAAACATTGATCCGTATCCCGCGCCTCCATTACCATCCCATTTATTTGGAAGTAGTGGATCGGGTAAGGGACACGTTCAACATGTGATTAGAAATGTTGACGCACCTCCTTTCCTTGTGGCAAGAGTATACAACACTCTGTTTCAGAAAGCTAGTCTTTTTTTATATTTACGCAAAATTATTTTTCGGTTTGAAACATCGTCGTTTCCCGTGCATAATGACTCTTCGTTCCATTATCATTGCGAATCCGTACACTGTCATCACTGATCTTCTCCACAATGCCGCGACCGACTTCACAATATACACCTGCGGGATCTTCCTGCCATGCGGTAACTACACATTGGGAAAGGGCAGCGGTGAAAAACTCGATATTTTTTTGTAACGTTCTAGGTTTGTTCGATTTCATGAGATACTCCTTTAACATAACGAAAATTTGGGATAATAACGACAGCCGGTCAAATCACACTGTAGTTCACTTTACCTTGTCTATTGTGCTTTGTAAAGGGATGGAAAAAGTTGCGGTCATGAGTTATCATTTACATAAATTTAACACTGCGTTAACATTCCGATGACGCTTGGAGCCGATTACGAATAGTACAATTATAGTAGAAGTTCGAATAAGAATTAACATGCATCACATTCGGAGGCCATACATGCATAAAGATCTCAAGACAGGAAACTATGTTAATCGTGATTTGAGCTGGGTTGAATTTAACAGACGTGTGCTTCAAGAAGCTCAGGACCCTACGACGCCTATCCTGGAGCGGATGAGGTTCCTCGGTATTGTTGCCAGCAATCTGGATGAGTTTGTCAGTGTCCGAGTTGCAGAGACCAAGGAGAAGATTAAGGCAGGATTCACGCAAAAAGACTTTACGGGTTATACCCCTTCGGGACTATACCGCAGATTGATTAAACGAACCGGGGCTATGGTCGCGGAGCAATATAAAACCTATAGAGAGCTTACTCGCCTTCTCACCAAGAAGGGCGTGCACATTCAGGAATACGTAGACCTTAACGTGACACAACAACGTGCAATGGATCAATATTATCATGACATTATTTTTCCGGTGCTTACACCAATGGCTATTGACCAGAGCCGACCATTTCCACTGGTCCACAACAAGTCGGTGTATCTGTCGGTTATGCTGCAAAAAGAAGATGAGCAGCATGGCGAGCCGTTTATGGCGATCGTGCAGGTGCCTTCCAATCTTCCACGAATCGTGAAGGTTCCCTTACGGGCCAATAGCAAAAAGAAATCTTTCATTCTCATCGAAGACCTGATTAAACACCATATTCATACCTTGTTCAGCGGATATATATCGCTGGCAGTACAAGAATTCCGGGTGACTCGCAACGCGGATCTTTCTATTAATGAAGAGGAAGCGGAAGACTTGCTGGAAGCGATCGAAAAAGAACTGCGCCGTAGACTCCGCGGAGCGCCTGTCAGGCTGGAAGTGTGCAAGGATTTCCGCAGTGACGCCCTGCAGGAACTGCAAGAAGAATTTGAGATACAGGACCCTGTTTTTGAGATTGATGGGCCACTTGATCTTAGTTTCCTGGCTGGATTTGTGGACAGCCTCGAAGGTTTCTCGCATTTAAAATATACTCCGGTAAAGCCCGTATATCCGCCTGAGTTTTTGCCAAGAGAGAGCCATTTTGAGTTGCTTCGCAGACAGGACGTGCTGGTTCATCATCCGTATGAATCCTTTGAACCTGTGACGGACTTTATTTTGGAAGCTTCGGAAGATCCACAGGTTCTGGCAATCAAGATGACACTCTATCGGGTGAATGGGGATTCACGTCTTATTCCGGCACTCGCCCTTGCTGCAGAGAGTGGTAAGCAGGTTACAGTGGTGGTGGAACTCAAAGCCAGATTTGATGAAGAACGCAACATTGCTTGGGCTCGGAAGTTGGAGAAGGCAGGTTGTCACGTTGTCTATGGTCTGGTTGGTCTGAAGACACATGCGAAGATTATCCTCGTTGTACGCCGGGAGCAGCAAGGGTTACGGCGTTACGTTCACGTCGGTACGGGGAACTACAACGAGAGTACCGCGAAAGTGTATACGGATGTAGGGTTATTCACCTCTAACCCGATCATTGGTGAAGATGCATCTGAATTGTTTAACGAAATTACCGGATATTCGGGTCCCAAGGCGATGCAAGCATTTCGTGTGGCACCGGACGGCATGAAGGACGAACTGTTTGCACTGATTCGGCGGGAGACTGAACATGCGCTGAATGGCAAACGTTCTCGAATTATCGCTAAGATTAACTCTTTATCACATCAGGAAATGATAGACCAATTATATGTAGCTTCGCAGGCGGGGGTGCAGATTGACCTGATTGTCCGCGGTGTATGCTGCTTGCGTCCCGGGGTGGAAGGGTTGAGCGAGAACATTCGCGTCATTAGCATTGTAGACCGTTTTCTGGAGCACTCGCGGTTGTTCTACTTCGAAAATGGAGGGAATCCGGACGTATTCATTTCCAGCGCAGATTGGATGTCACGGAACTTGAATCGGCGGATTGAGCTGATGTGTCCCGTATTTGATCCTTCATTGAAAAAAATGCTGGTGGATATCCTCAATCTGTCATTGAATGACAATGTGAAGGCCAGAGAGCTTATGCCAAACGGCAATTATGTATTTGTAAAAAATGAAAAGCCCCCGCTGAGAAGTCAGACGGAGGCCATGGGCATTATCCCTTGGAAGCCTGCTGAATGGAGTGTTTTAACGTAACTCCCCAGGCTTCCTGCAAATCTTTGACGGCATCTTCCAGGCCGTTCAGTTCCAGTAAAGGCTCGTCTGTACAGGTCAACGTGACCTGCAGCGAGTCTTTTTCTTTTACTGCATGAATAGCAAGAATACTTTCCGCACGATTGATCGCTTCGGATGCACGCAGTAACGAGCCGATGCGGTGAGCATGCTGTGTATCCGAATCTTTCAGAATGTCCTCATGCTTCTGCAGCAGTTGAGGCGTTCTTTTTTTGGGATGATAGTCGGCTGCAATGGCACTTAAAATCGTTTCCCTGTGGGACAGACCGTAGATGCTTGCATTCATAATCCAGTATGCCGAGTGCTGCGTGTACCGGAAATAGTTAATCTGTTTGCCGGCCATATGAAGCATAGAGGATGCGTACAAAATTCGCTCATCAGAGGCATCAGGTGTAGCCTCTTGCAAAGCGGTGTATAGGGTAACCGTATCCTGATGAATCCGGTTCAGACGTTTCGCAGGGATCGGCGGGCCGTAATAAAGGAAATTACGGATGCTATCCTTCAATGCATCGGGTGCGGAAGGCTGACCAGCGGCGAGATAGTCTCTCAGAAGCCCGTCGCGAAGTCCTGCTCCGCTTACCACATAACGATCTCCCTGGATGATGCGGAATATAGTACGCAGGATCAATATGCCCGGTACGATAATGTCAGCCCGATCCTTGGCGAGACCCGGCACTTTTTTGCGTTGAGCGGAAGTAAGGTAGGGCAAGGAAAGGGCGATATTTTCCATTGCTTCCTCTCCAATTTCATAGTGATGCGATACTGGGAGAGAATATTGCGTACGCTTTTGCTCTACTTTTGCGAGTGTACGCATTGTACCGCCCAGTCCAATGAGCGGCAAACCGGGATGTTCCCCAATCCAAGCCTGTCCCTGTAATGCCTCAATAACTTCATTGCAAAGGGATTGTTCATTGGCCTCGGTCCATTGATCCTCGCCTCCATAACGGGCATGTGAATTCACGGCACCGATTGGCAGAGAAACACTGTGCAATCTTTCGCGATTGCGGAATACAGTGATCTCCGTACTGCCGCCCCCGATGTCAACGACAAAACCGTCGGTTAGGTCGATCGACTGTATTACACCCAAGAATCCGTAATAGGCCTCACGATCTCCCGAGACACATTCAATCGTAAGTCCAGTCTCACTTTCCAGCCAGGCAATAATCTGCGCCGCGTTGATTGCATTGCGAATTGCCGCAGTGGCCGCCGCCCGAATCAATTCAGTCTGATAAGCCTCACAGGTGGCTTTAAATTGCCGAAGGACGGTTATGGCAGTGGATAGGGATGATCTTTGGATACTGCCATCCAATTCCACAACACCGCTTAGCCGGGCAGCATATTTGTCTTCATGAATAATGCGGTATGCTCCATCTTCACTCACCTCATAGATCACTAGACGAATGGAGTTTGAGCCAATATCAACAATTCCAAGAGTTTTATTATTTCGTGTCATAAGCATCTCCTTCTACAAAGGTCAGTTACCCATAATGTAACAGGGCAGCCATGGCTTCCGGTGAGCCTGGAGGCGTGGCAGAGAAGGGCGTGGTAAACATCACGACGATGATAAAGACGATGAAACAGGCGAATAAAATACAACTTAGGGCAAAGCCGCGATTGCGTTTTTTGATAAACAGACGAATCCCGATTACGAAAAGAAGTACCGTCACCGCGACCAGTACAATCGACATTGCGAAGTAGGCTACACCATAAAGTGATTTGAAAAATGCTTCCATGTCTTCTGAACGCTCCTTAGATCCTCATTTTTAGCCAATACAAGTCATTCTTTAGTAGCATACGACAGATTGAACCGTTTGAAAAGTAAACCAGCGTTTGTCTCAAAATCCGTTACACCAAGCAGGACATGTTCCACAGAAAAGGGGCCCCTGCCTTGGACAATCATCCAAGAAAATCATCCATGGGGTGAGTATGTATAAAGAAGGATCATGGTTTGGAGAGAGGAGATCAACCTATGTCGAGACAGTTAGCAAGCAAATGGCGGAAGACGGCTGCGTTAATGAAATACCCGGTAGCTGCTGCTCATATTCCACAGACAAAGGCATTTAATGCAGCTAATTTGCTGTTTATGTTGCAACGTTATGGAATGGTATACATCAAACCCGTTGTTGGCGGCGGAGGATATGGCGTAATCCGAGTATCCAGCAGTGGTGGGGTTTACAAGTATACACATATGAAGGTTACTCGTTCATTCGCAGGCTTCAGACAGATGTATCGTTCCCTTGTGCGGGCGAAGGCCAAACGAAGATATATGATTCAACAAGGGATTCATCTTGCAACCATTCATGGAAGACCTGTGGATTACAGAGTTAAGGTGGTGAAGACTGCACAGGGCTGGGTATTTCGCTCTTTGGTTGGCAGACTTGCTCGTCCGGGGCTGTGTATAACAAATCTGAGTAAAGGGGGCACGATGCTGTCAGGCAAAAGAGCACTCGCCTTATCACTGCCTCACATCGCGAACCGATACAAACGGCAGGAGATGCGTTCTTTAACTTTAACTTGCACACATATCATGGAAAGTCAGTTTCCTGGCATAGGCCAGCTGGGATTTGATTATGGACTGGATCACTCCGGAAGAATATGGATTTTGGAAGTGAATACTAGACCACAATGAAAATTACTGGAAATGCTAAAGAAAACGGAAGAAAAACCGATAGTATATACAAGAGAAATAGGTTGAAAAGTGTTTGAAAATTTTCAGTTTTGGGTAATACATTCGGAGCATCGACGGAAACTATGAAAATTGCTCTAAATTTCCTTTTAATTCTGAATGGTGCAGAGATGCTATCCATCCTGTGTATAAATAATGTCCACATTATCCACTGATATATATTCTATGTTTTTTCCAATTATCAACAAACTATACACAGGATTTCCACACGTCGTTGTGGATAACAAGAACGCTTGTTCTCTTATCCAATCTCTGATATGATAGTTTTGAGGAAAATAAAGGAAAGGTTGTGGCGGGAAATGGCTATGTTATCCGATGAGATGTTGTTGGATTCCTACCATAAAGCGATCGAGCTGGATCTCGAACGAGATTTCATCGCGCTGCTATTGGCAGAAATCCATAAGCGCAAACTGGGTACCGACGTATCTGCCATTCTTCACTAGAGATCCTCATTGCAGGCAATGTTACAGGTTTCCGGACAAGTCCCATAAATAGACAGGCAGCAGCATGCTGGTCTGACAATGGTGACAATACAACAAGTGATTGCAAACGCTCTCGGTTTCGTCTGCCATGTCAGAGGAAGCTTGAAGTTCGTAGGGGCTGTATGGTCCGGTGTAGTCGTCTAATTTGCCGCATTCTGACAGTCCCTGAAGGCAGTGGGGACAAGCCTGCTCCGGTACAACCAGACCGTTACACAGCGGGCATATATAAGACAAGGGTATCCCTCCTGATCATGAGATTTCTCAAGGAGTAAGATACCCTTTTTTGTACCATATTATGTGAAATTTCTTTGAATTAGCGTTTCATATTACTACTGTGTCCAGGGGACAATTTGGCATCCGGATCGAAGTACACTTTCGCATTATTCACTGCAGTCGGAGCTTCGCCGAACCCAACAGCAATCAGTTTCAGCTTGCCGGGATACGTCGTAATATCGCCAGCAGCAAAAATACCTGGAATAGATGTTTCCATACGGGAATCGACAACGATGGAATTGCTGTCAATTTCGATACCCCACTCAGCAATTGGACCGAGGGACGATATGAAACCAAAGTTAACAATCACATCATCCACTTCAATTTCCTGTGTTTCTTTTGTCTTAACATGAGCAAGAGTAACCTTGGTGATGGTGTCATCTCCGTGAAGTTCCGTAATTTCAGTCGGTGTCACAACGTTAACTTTGGAGTTCATCAGATTTTCCACACTGTGCTCATGTGCACGGAATTTGTCCCGGCGGTGAATCAGAGTAACTTGTTCAGCAATCGGCTCCAGCATAAGAGCCCAGTCTACAGCAGAATCTCCGCCGCCGCTAATCAAAACTTTTTTACCAGCAAAAGCGTTTAAATCACTGATGAAGTAATGCAGGTTGGTTTTCTCAAACTTGGCTGCACCTTCAAGTTCAAGGCGACGCGGTTCAAATGCACCTACACCAGCCGTAATAATAACAGCTTTGGCATGATATTCATTCTCATCTGTTTTTACGATGAAATGCTGTTCTTCTTTTTTCTCCACCGATACCACTTTTTCTTCCAGGCGGATGTTCGGGTTAAAGTGGTTCATCTGCTCGATCAGGTTATTCACGAGTTCCTGAGCAGTAACTTTCGGAAAACCGGCTACATCATAAATGTATTTTTCCGGGTAGAGGGCAGCCAGCTGTCCGCCAAGCTGTGGCATGCTTTCAACCAGCGTAACGGAAGCCTGACGCATACCTCCATAAAATGCAGCGAACAGGCCCGCAGGACCACCGCCGATAATAAGTAAATCGGTCATTTCATGACCGGACGTCTGTGCAGTCAAAAATCAACAACACCTTTCTTATTTTAATAGGTAGAGAACAGTGATTATTTTCGCAAATTAGGTCACATCATCTGCATGGTTTCCAAACTGTCTTTTCTATTATAAACGGTGTAATCTGGGTTGCAAAGTCAGCTGGATCACTAATCTGAGAATAAATGATGAAGTTCTGGTGAGAATAGGATGAAATTGGAAATGAAAGGTTATGAAAAATAACAAAAAAAACCTTGATCTTTACGAGAAATACAGATATCCTTGACCTGTACTATGTGTTTTTTTGTCAAAATTAGAGTCATAATATCAGGTCAAGAAACAACCTTGTTTTGTGGAATCTTGTGGTTAATTTCACAACTATAATCGTCGATATTATACGTACAGAAGTTAATATACACTCACGAATTTTACATTTGCCGTCATATTGGATAAGACCTGAGCAATACTTGTAAGTATGAGCATTTTGCATTCCACCTCAATACCAGGAAGGATGCGAGCGAAACCGG
The DNA here is from genome assembly GCF_050435065.1 of Paenibacillus sp. 4624. Classification (NCBI taxonomy): domain Bacteria; kingdom Bacillati; phylum Bacillota; class Bacilli; order Caryophanales; family Paenibacillaceae; genus Paenibacillus; species Paenibacillus sp. 4624. Next base: position 183,659 of record NZ_JBNDJR010000011.1, on the reverse strand, counting down.
AAGGAGTACAGATATGAGCAGCATTCCCAAAATCGTCATTCTCGGAGCGGGATATGGCGGGATTCTGACAGCTCAGCGGCTGCAGAAGGAACTGAACTACAATGAAGCTGACGTCACATTGGTGAATCGGCATGATTATCACTATATTACAACCCATCTACATATGCCGGCAGCCGGCACGGATAAAATAGAGCATGCGAGAGTTTCTATTTCCAAACTGATCGATGAATTCAAGATTGATCTGGTAAAATCATCCGTGAAGGAGATCCGTCTTCAGGATCGTAAAGTCATTCTGGAGGATGGAACGTTGTCTTATGATTACCTGATCATTGGACTAGGCGGAGAACCTGAAACTTTTGGTATACCGGGTATGCTTGACCATGCGATGACCATTCGCAGCATCAACTCTGTCAGGCTGATTCGGGAACATATCGAATATCAATTCGCAATGTACAAAAACGATAATAAACGAAACCGTATTCGGTTTGTTGTGGGGGGAGCAGGTTTCAGCGGAGTGGAATTTGTCGCAGAACTTGCAGATCGTATCCCGCAGCTATGCAAAGAATTTGACGTAGATCCGAAGCATGTACACATCTATAATGTTGAAGCTGCACCCTCGGCATTACCGGGATTCGATCCAGAACTTGTGGAGCATGCAATGAATGTGCTGAAGAAAAAAGGCGTAACCTTTAAAATCGGTGTACCAATCAAGCAATGCCTTCCCGATGGGGTTATTGTTGGAGATGGTGAGAAAATTGATGCGGCCACAGTTGTATGGACAGGAGGCATTCGGGGGAATTCCTTACTTGAGCAGGCTGGTCTTGAAGTGATGCGTGGCCGTGTGAAGGTCGATGAATATTTGCGTGCTCCTGGGCACGAGCACGTATATGTGATCGGGGACAACTCCCTTGTGTTTAACAAGGAGGGCAGACCGTATCCGCCAACAGCACAGATTGCGATGCAGCAAGGTGTGAACTGCGCAAAAAATATTGTCGCAGCCATTCGCAACAAGCAGCCTCAGCCTTTTGAATTCACCAGCAAAGGTACGGTAGCCTCATTGGGTAAAGGGGAAGCCATTGCCGTCGTTGGCGATAAAAAGTACAAGGGCTGGAAGGCAGCACAGCTGAAAAAGCTGGTGGATCTCCGTTACTTGTTCATTATCGGTGGCATTCCGCTGGTCCTGAGGAAAGGACGGTTTTTCGGATGAGACATTGCAGTGTACAGGTTCGCGGTCTGTTAACCCGTGAGGAACTGGATCGCTACAACGGTCTGATGCAGGTCGGCGGTTATTTGGAGGAACAGAATCAGTATGACCTCGCCTACATCGTTCAAAAAGAAGTGGACATTCTCATTCTGCCAGCGATTGAGCGGTTGAAGGAAAAGAGCCGTGACCGTGACCGCGCAACTGCCGAATTTCTCGAATCACTGAAAGCGGTTGATGAAGAGGAGCAGGATTAAGTCTCTATTTAAGTTGAAAGAAGTTACTTTACACAGGGCACTTCGATGACAGAATAACCTTCACATCGCTGTTATCCCCAAATTTTTTTAAAGGGGAAAATTCGGTGATAAATGCGACCGCTTCGCTTTTCCAGGTTTTTTCTGTCCTCTCCGTTTTTTGTGTAAACATTAAACAATTCAACTTATATAGATCCTAATCAAGCTTGAAGTAGGTAATATGTATGAACAAAATCACCGCTGAGCAATACATCCGGCGGTGATTTTTTTGCTGTATTGGAATAAAAAGAATCGTCCAGCCTTCCTCAATAGAAGGCTGGACGATTCTTGCATGTATGAAACAAATTACAATTTTAGCATCTCTTCTAGAGTGCTTTCGTTTAGCAAGCTTCCGACATAGAAGGAGCCAAATTCGCCGTAGCGTGCACTTACTTCATCAAAGCGCATCTCGTACACGAGTTTTTTGAATTGAAGTGCATCATCTGCGAACAGCGTAACGCCCCATTCCCAATCGTCAAATCCGACAGAGCCGGTAATAATCTGTTTCACTTTACCCGCATAACTGCGGCCAATCATGCCGTGACTGCGCATCATGGTGCGGCGCTCGTCCATGGACAACATGTACCAGTTGTCGTTCAACTCACGCTTTTTGTTCATCGGGTAGAAACAAATGTATTGGCGCTGTGGCAGAACGGGCTTAAGGCGGGCAACAATCTCCGGATTTTGCATCGGATCTTCGCCCTCTTTGCCCAGATAGTTGCTGAGTTCAACTACACTGACATATGAATAAGCTTTAGTTGTGTACTTGGCAAACGTCGTTTTGTTGAAAGCGTTCTCTACTGCCTTCAAATCTTCAAGCGTCTCGCGCAGATGCATCATCACAAAGTCGGCCTTCTGGCCTACAACTGTATAAACTACAGTACTGCCTTGGGAAGCCTCCTCAACGTTTTTCCAATCATTCCAAAACTCTTGAAGCTCGTCCAGGGCAACAGCACGCTCTTCATCGTCGGCTGCTTTCCAGGCGGTCCAGTTCATCGAGCGAAAATCATGCAGGGCATACCAGCCCTCCAGGGTTGATGCGGCTTCGTTCATGGATTTTGTTCCTCCTGCAGATTATATTTCCAAATCCCGGTAAGGGATGGTTTAGTGCTTTATCGTTATATTGTATCCCAATATGAAGCAGAAGGGCAAATGATCTTCTCGTGAAAATCGGGAGATTTGTCCAGAAAGTTCGTTGCTTCGCCACATTTTTTGCGGTAAACTTACTACTATCCAGAAGGGAAAACCGAAAGTGTGAAAGAAGAGGTGAACGTCAGCCGATGCAGTTTATACCTGTGCTTGTATTAATGGTTTTATTTTTTGTCATGATGTTTGGTATCGGTTTCATTTTGAATATGCTTATGAAGACCACCTGGTTTCCTTCCTATCTGTTCGTCATCGTTATTTTGCCTGTGGTGGTATATTCCTTATGGGATCATTCATCTACGCTCATGTCGCATCTTGGATCATTCCAGCTGGTCGATTACATGACTGGGGTTGCAGGCCTGGCGGGTGCGATTATTAGCGGCTGGACGATTCAGAAGCTGCGTTTGGGCGGATATCGGATGTTCTGATGACTGGAAAGTGAAGGCATATGCCGCAATAACTTGAAAAAGTCTTTATCTTTGACGCAAACGCTTACGCGTGCAAAGGGAAGGCTTTTTTGTTGTGATGAACGGTGAGGGGAATGTTTGTCCGCTTTTTTCATAAGCTTAAGATAAATAGATCTAAACGATTTTCGCTTGTAATCTCGCTCTGTAGCTTTTATAGTATTCTAGCGACTCTTTGGCTCTGCTTATTTGAAAATTCGCCCAATTCTGCGAAAACGTGAACGATGTCGACCTAGGACGAAACGGAGAGAGAACGGGTTGGTTTTTTACCTGTTTTTGAGCATTTGAGGATCGGACATTTATGATAGAATAGAAAAACAACCTTTGGGGAAGAAGGAGATCAGGCTATGCGCATGAAGAATTTGCATCATTTTACGGAACATCATCGCTACTGCGTATACAGGGAGTTTGGATTAAGCGCCCTGGACGACCGCATGCTTACAGGAGCTTACCAGCCTATGGTAGGTGCGTTTGCGGTTGGCTTGTATCGGCTGTTATTTCAGCATCTCCCCGGAGAACAGGTCGGTTATTCCCCGCTTGAGCAACAACGAAGGCTGTTCATGACATTGGGGCTGGAACCTAGCGAGAAAGGACGTAAATATCTCGTGGAACAGGCATCCAAGCTGGAAGCAGTAGGTCTGCTCCAGACGTCGAGGGTCTATATTCCAGAAAATGATGATTACATCTATGAGTATGAACTACAGCCGCCGCTCTCGCCAGGAGAGTTTTTCCGCACACAGCATCTGACACTTTTGCTTCGGGACAAAATTGGCAAGTTTGCTGTGTTGTCGCTGAGAGCTGGTTTTTCGGCAGTTGAAAATGGGGATGCACCTTACGTTGCAGCCAATAAAGAAAATATTTCAGTTCCCTTTTACGATATATTTGAGCTTAACACGCATGTTATTGATTACGAGCTGGAGCAGGCACTATCCGAAGTATCCACATCGGCACAGCGAACAGGCACGAATGATGCCGTGGAAGAAAACACACTGAATTACGCGGACATTATTTTACGTTTCCCGCGTGAGTCGGTAAACCGGCGTTATGTGGAACAACTTCGTTTTGATCATGAACAGCTGGGGATCGTCAATTTTGTAGTGAACAAGTTTAATCTAAGCGTGCAGGATGTATGCCGACTGCTCGACGAGGATGGTGTATTCAGCCCGCAAGGACAACTATTGCTGGATGATCTTCAGCACAAGGCGAGCATGCAATTCAGACAAACGAAGAAACGTCAGGAACAGCAGACGGTACAGGCCGCCAAGGTGGTTGCACTTCGCCAGAATATGGAGGAGCCACAGCCATATAATGACTCTGGTGAACCGCCAGTGGAGCACGTTGTTCAGATGGAGTATTATGTCGAGGTTCCGCCGCAATTTGCAACCAAATGTGATATCCATCAATACAATATGATGCTTCGTAACGAGCCGTACACTCGGTTGTTACAGACATTTTTCCCGGGGGCTGTTCCGGATAATCTGGTTGATATTTTTGAAAAAATTGATCTGAGCTATAAGTTGCCTGGTGAAGTGATCAACGTATTGATTCATTATCTGATGGCACTACTTGTATCGGGCGGCGAGCAACGGATTAATCGTAATTTTGTCGAAGCCATTGCCTCCAATATGTTGCTGAAGCAGGTTAATACGTATGAGAAGGCTGTACAATATATCCGTGATCAGGCGAAGGTCAAAGGCAAGCAGGCTGCAGGAGCAGCTGGAACCCGTACCCGTACATACGGCAAAGGAACCAAAGCCAAACCCGAAATTCCGATTGTACAAGACATAAGCCATGATGGGGAACATGTTTCGGAGGAAGAGTTCGAAGAGATGATGCGATTTGCTCAGGAGATGCAGGCGAGCAAGCAAAAAGGAACGTTATAGTTGTACTTATACAAGCGGGTCCCTTGGAAGAGGTGGCTCGCTTTTTTCAATAGATATACGGGGAAGTCAGAAAGCCAGGGGCACCAACCATTTAGAGGAGGGAGCAGATCGTTGACTACGAATCAGAAAGCCATTGAATGCCTTGAAAATAATGATTATGATGCAGCTTTGACTTTATTTCAGGAAGCATTGAATGATTCAAGGGATGTTCAGTCCTTGACGAATCTGGCCTGGATTTATTATCACGAAGAAAATGATGTAGAGGCGGCTATACATTTGGCTCAGGAAGCAGTGGCGTTGAAACCAACCTCGCATTTTCCATACAGTCTGCTGGGTGAATTACTTGTTCTGACGGAGAGATGGGAAGAAGCCGTGGTAGTATTATCGGACTCCATTGCTGTGGAGCCTTCCCAAGAGGCATACAATAACTTAGCTGTTGCCAAATATCATCTCGGTGAGTGGGAAGAGGCTTCAACTTTATTTTTAAAAAGTGCTGGGCCTTCTGATTACGCCATGTATAGTCATGTTCACTGTTTAATTCAGCTGGGGCAAACCATTGAAGCAAAACACAAACTGGATGCCTTCTTGGAAAGTGATGATGATTTTGTTGGAGAGGTACATGTTGCAGAACTGTATTTGGAGCTTGCATGTTTTTCCGAAGCGGTGCATTGGTTTGAAAAATCCTGGAACACCTATGATAAGTCGCCCGACTGGATAAGTAGATATATTTATGCTTTGGTTCAAACGAATGCAATGGAACGTGCGGTTGAAATTGCAGAAGAATGTATTCGGTTAAAACAAGGTGACATTGAGGAAGCACAGGCAGAAGAGTGCGATGAGGATTGGACAGAAAGTGATAAAGCGGCGTACCTGATCGGATTGCAAAATGAAAAAAAGGAATACGAATATCTTATCCAAAAGATATCTCAAGGTTATGTCCCGCCATTTAAGTTTACAACCTCTTTAAGTTCCAGGTGTTACTTGTTCGGCTGCTCAAGACATAAATATCCTGAATATAGGGATTAAATGTATTTCAGAAATAGCCCTTCTCACTTCGACCGAAGTGAAGAGGGCTATCTTTTGTTTTTGGCATTTATCGTCAGCTATAAAGAGGGCGGAATTAAAGAATCCGAGGTATAAATTAAAGAATAGTTGCGAGGGACAAGTTCATGTCAGAGGACGGGTGCTATAATTCAAGACAGAAAAAAAGCATCAAAGGGGGTACCAGATTGCAAATTGTTAACGTTTACAAAAATTTCTTCAAGAACAATATGTTCATGAAAATGCTGCTCATCTTTTCGATGATCTCGATCGTTACGATTATTACATTGTCATATATTATTTTTCTGTCCGTATCGGACTCCACCATACGCCGGGAGCTGGCGATTCAGAAAGCGGCAATGGAGCATGTCGATCGTTACATGCATCAGCAGTATGAATCGGTCCAAAACATGGTGAGGGATATGCACCAGAATGAGGCGTTATCCGCCAACGTCACCTATCTGATGAACCATTCGTACGCCGAGTATGTTCAGCATATGACCAACGGCTATTACGCCAATCGGGATGACTATTCGGCCGAGGTGCTTAACCATTTTCAGAACATCATCAACCGTAATTCAGACATTCACCAGCTCATGTTATACAGTGCCGAGAAACAGGATTTGTTGACCTTTAATCAGTACAAACCGTTCCGCAAGCTGAACACCAATGCGGCCAGATCTTATATTCCCGATGTGATGGCGATGGAGACGCCCAATATCAGTGCTCCCAATTACTGGATTCGCAAGGCCGTCAATCTATGGGACCCTGAATTGTATGCTATTCGTGTGCCCATTAACAATACTCAGACGTTGCGTAATATCGGTCAGTTCCTCATCTTCTTTGACTCAAAAGGCATCGGCAATGCTCTGGATAACTACGAACGCAATCTGAAGGGGGATATCGTGGTGCTGTCCGCCAAAGGCACGGTGTTGTTCGACTCCAGCGCAAAATACTACGGCAAGAAATATCCCTATGTGGAAGCGGCAGATTCCCTGTTTGACCAGACAGACATGGATGCGATGAAAAAGAATCAGAACCTGTATATAAACCGATTTGTATCCGCTGATCAAGGATATGTGGTGATCGGTACCGTTCCTGTGAAAGAGATGGCAGAATCGTACGCGGGTATTCGCAATACCATTATCTCCATTAGCCTGATTTCCCTGTTGTTTGCCGTGCTGGTTCCGGCTTTTTTCATTATTAACTTTGCCAAGCGTACCCGCAGAATCATTCGTTTCACCCAAAAAGTAAAATACGGCAATCTGTCTGCTCGCATTGATGATGCGAGAGAGGATGAACTGGGACAAATATCGCACAGCTTTAACGAGATGCTGGATGAATTGAATCTGTATATTGAACGGGTATACAAGGCCGAGATCAGACAAAAGGAGACTGAACTGGTAGCGCTTCAGGCGCGAATTAACCCGCACTTCCTTTACAATACACTTGAAGTAATCCGCATGAGGGCTATTTCCCAGGGGGCGAGAGATGTAGGGGAGATGATCTACAGTTTGTCTGTCCTGTTCAAAAGCCTTGTGCAGCAAAAACCTAATTATACGTTGAAGGATGAGATGGAAGCCTGCCGTTTGTATCTGGAGCTGTTCCGTATCCGGTACAAGGATATTTTTATATATACGATTCAGATCGATAGCATCTATTACGGGCATCCGGTGGTGAAGCTTTCACTGCAGCCCATCATTGAAAATTATGTGGTACATGGTATACGAACGGAGCGTAGTGACAATCGATTGTCGATTACGGTGGTGGAAGCGGGTGGTGCCCTGCAGATTGAGGTACGGGACAATGGCAAGGGCATTGATCCGTCCAGGCTTACAGAAATTCAGGAGGAACTGGAACGTCCCGAGGAATCCGGTCAGATGTTTGGACTGCGAAGTGTGCACAGCCGATTAAGGTATCTGTACGGTCCGCAGTTCGGAATTACGATTGTGAGCACGCTGGAAGAAGGCACCATGATCAGAGTGAGATATCCAACCCATTCGGAAGGGAAAGGTGTATGACATGTACAAGGTGTTTATTGTGGACGATGAGCCGTTCATCATTGAAGGTTTATACGATATTGTGGACTGGTCTTCGTTCGGGATGGAAATTGTAAATCATGCAGGCAATGGGCAGGCAGCTCTGCAAGCTCTTCCCGATCAGCCGGTGGATATCCTGATAACGGACATTTCGATGCCCTTGATGAACGGACTCGACCTGATCCAGGAAGCCAGACAATTACAGCCCGAGTTGAAGGTGATTATTCTGAGCGGATTTAATGAATTCGAGTATTTAAAAGAAGGCATGAAGCTTGGCATCGAAAATTATCTGCTCAAACCAATTAATGTGGATGAACTTCAGTCCACGCTTCGGAACACAGCAGCTAAGCTGGACCAGCTTGTCACACCACATCTGGAGGAGAAATACGGCATCCAGATGTTGAAGGATAATATTATGCATCGCTGGCTTACCGGGCAAATTGCCGCAGCAGAGTTTGAGGAACGTGCCCGGTTCATGAATCTCTCACTGAATGCACCTTGTGTTGTTGTCGCCGTGCTGCGTGACATAGCTCAGGCGCACAAGGCAGAGATGTTGTTTGCACAAGTCGAACAGTTGGCGGGAGAATATGCCCGCCTGAACATTTTTCAGGATATGAACGGAGATATCGTGCTTGTAGCCAACATAGAAGACGAACCGGATGAAAAAAACAGGCTGATGCTTGGTTTGCATAAGCTGGCAGACCGGCTGGCGGTGATGTATCCCGATCTGCATATCGGTGCTGGCCGTTTGCTGAAAGGTCTGTATCAGGCTCCAGTGAGTTATGAAGAGGCAAAGAAGGCACTCCAGTATGTGATGATTTACCCTGAACGGAGAGTTATCGACCATGCCATGCTGGATCAACAAGGCCATGCGGCGTTTTCCTTCTTTATAGATTGGAGAGCGTACGCGAAGCTGATTTTGTCCCGCAGCGCAGAGCAGTTGGCGGAGCGGATTCGCACCGATTTTGAATTGCATCGCCATGAACTCACACCTGAGCAGTTACAAAATACGGCACTGGAAGTAGTAATTCGTTTCAAGATGGAGCTGGAGGGCATCAAACATGCGGAGGAAACGGTAATCTATCGGCAAGGACTTCGTCAGGTACTGGATAGTACAACCTTTGATGAACTGGTACATACATTGCAGTTGTTGGCCACCCGGACGATTGAGTCTCTGCTCCAGGATATGCGGAATCCCGTTGTGAATCAGGTGCTTCAGCATATCGACAAGCATTATGCCGAAGAGCTTTCCTTGAAGCTGCTTGGTGCACAGTACCATCTGCATCCAGTTTATTTGGGTCAGCTTTTCCATAAAGAGACAGGGGAGACCTTTGCTGAGTACATCAACAAGTATCGAATCGAACGTGCCAAGGAGCAGCTGCGCAGCTCCAATCTGAAGGTGCAGGAGATCGCCCGGAACGTAGGGTATTGGGATACCGGTTATTTTTATAAACAGTTTCGCAAATATGTGGGCATCTCGCCGACTGACTTTAAAGTATTTGGATAATGAAGTGCAGAGCAATTTAATTATTTGGTGACAAAAACAAGCTAACTGCCCGAATTCCCTTTAATTTGTACCTCGAAACCTTAAGTTTATCTTCTTTTTGTAAGTGCTTTCATTCGATAAGGTTAAAGCAGTTAGTTGAAGGTGCCAAGGGGAACATCAGAAGGAAACACCAAAAGGGAGGATCATGCAAATGAGTAAAGTCAGGAAACATTTATCGCTCGTTCTTTCATTGTTAATGGCTGTTACACTTGTTCTTAGCGCTTGCGGCAGCAGTAAAGAGGCTTCTGATTCTGGCGGAGCAGGCGATGACCCCGTGCAGTTGATCTGGTACACCATCGGCACACCGCAGAAGGATGTTAACAAGGTTATGGAGGAAGTCAGCAAATATACTAAAGAGAAAATTAATGCTAATGTGACGATGAAAATGGTGGACTGGGGTGACTATACTCAGAAAATGCAAGTGAACGTAGCATCCGGTGAACCGATGGACATTATCTTTACTTCTGCCGGTGGTTTTGACTACGTGCAAAATGCCAGAAAGGGCGCATTCCTCGAACTGGATGATCTGCTTGCCAAATACGGTCAGGACCTGACTAAAACCATTGATCCGGCTTTCCTGAATGGTTCCAAGGTAGATGGTCACAATTATGGTATTCCGGCCAACAAGGAGCTGCCGCAGCAGGAAGTCTGGCGTTTCAACAAAACGCTGCTAGATCAATATAAACTGGATACTTCCGGGATCCGTACGTTAGATAGCCTGGAACCTTTGCTTAAAACAATCCAGGAAAATGAGCCAAGTGTTACTCCTTTTGCCATGGATAAAAACTACGTGCCGTACGTGCCATACGACTATGTAATCCAGAACCTGCCGATGGCCGTAAAGCTGGACACTACCGATTACAAGATCGTGAACATTCTGGAAACACCAGAAATGAAGGAAGCGCTAACAACCATGCACAAATATTATAAAGAGGGTTATGTGTCGGCTGAAGCGGCAACAACAGGCTCTACCAATGATCTGACAACGTCGGGCAACTGGTTCCTGGATCGTGCACAGACCCAGCCGCTCGCAGACAATCTATGGTCGGCAAGTTACGGTTATCCTGTCGTATCCACACCGGCAAGTGACGCCATTATTACCAACACATCGGTACAGGGCTCCATCATGGCAATCTCGGCCAACTCGGAATACTCGGAGAAAGCGATGGAATTCCTGAACCTGCTGAATACAGACCCGGTGCTGCGCAATATGGTGGACTCGGGCATTGAGGGCACACACTACAAAAAAGTGGAAGATACTCATATGGAAAACCTGCCTGAATCCAAAAACTATGATATGCCTTCCTACTCTCTCGGTAATAACATGCTGCTCTATCTGAACAGCAATGATCCGGATGACAAATGGGATGAATTCAAAAAGTTCAATGCAGAAGGTGTGGATTCGCCAATCCTCAGCTTTAACTTTGATGCAAGCAAGGTATCTGCCGAGTTGACGGCAGTACAGAACGTGAAGGAGCAGTATTGGGCAGCATTAATGACAGGTACCATCGACCCGGCAACCAATCTAGATCAAGTGATTGAGAAGTTCAATCAAGCCGGACTGGAGAAAGTGATGGCTGAAGCCCAAAGCCAGCTGGATGCCTGGAGAGCAGAAAACAAGTAAGAAAATGAGAGGAGGGATCGGGCGGCTGTTTGTAGCGTTCGATCCTTTTCTCATTCATAGCCTGAAGGAGGATCCCCGCAATGAGTACATTTTTTAAACATCTGATCAAAAACCGAGTCATGCTGCTCATGGTGCTACCCGGCGCTATCTGGTTTTTCTTCTTCTCGTACCTGCCGCTTGTAGGCACCGTCGCAGCCTTTAAGCAATACCGCTTCAGTCGTGAAGGCTTCTGGGCCAGCCTGAGGAAGAGTGAGTGGGTAGGGTGGGACAACTTTAAATTTTTGTTCAGCACCAATGATGCCTGGCTGATTACACGCAATACGCTTTTGTATAATATCGCCATCATTTTTCTGGGTCTGGTCTGTGCGGTTGGACTTGCAATCCTGCTCTCCGAACTGATCAACAAACGTCTTGCCAAGCTGTATCAAACCGGGATGTTCCTGCCGTATTTTCTATCCTGGGTCATTGTTGGTTACTTCGTATTCAGCTTCCTGAGTATGGATCGCGGCATGTTGAATCAGATGATTGGCTGGTTCGGATTCGAACCGATTCAGTGGTATTCGGAGGCCAAGTATTGGCCGTATATTCTGATTTTTGTGGCGTTGTGGAAAACGATCGGATACAGCAGTATCGTCTACCTCGCCTCCATTCTGGGTATCGACAAGTCGCTGTATGAAGCCGCCATGATTGACGGTGCGAGCAAATGGCAGCAGATTCGCAACATTACGATACCGTTGCTGTCTCCAATTATTACGATTATGACCCTGCTCGCTGTGGGACGTATTTTCTACGCGGATTTTGGCCTCTTTTATCAAGTGCCGAGAGATTCGGGAACGCTGTATTCCGTTACAAACGTGATCGATACGTATGTGTATCGCGGTCTGAAAACAAGCGGCGAGATCGGCATGAGCACGGCAGCAGGTTTGTATCAATCCGTTGTAGGCTTTGTGCTTGTCATCATCTCCAACTATGTGGTTCGCAAAATCGATAAAGACAGCAGCTTATTCTAGGAAACAAGAAAGGTGTGAACTTCTGTGGCTCATGCTAGGCTTGTCAAAAAACGCGACTTCCACCACGTATCTGCTGCCTGGAACGTGATTATGAATATCATCGCCGGACTCTTTGCATTAATCTGTGTATTTCCGTTTGTCTTTGTTGTCATCATCTCGTTTACGGATGAAAAGGTGCTGGCTCGTGACGGGTATCGTCTGATTCCGGCGGAATGGAGCCTCGCGGCCTATCAGTTTGTGTGGCAGAGCGGGGATACGCTGTTGCGGGCGTATGGCGTGACCATTCTGGTGACGGTACTGGGCATGATCATAAGTCTAGTTCTGATGTCACTGTATGCCTATGCGATCTCTCGCAAGAGTTTCCGTTATCGGAGGTTTTTCTCCATCTTTGCCATCCTGACGATGCTGTTCAACGGCGGCATGATCCCGACATATATGGTGGTTTCTCAGCTACTTGGCATGAAGGATACGATCTGGGCATTAATTCTGCCGCTGGCGATGAACGCTTTTTACATCATGATCTTGCGTACGTTCTACTCGACCAGTGTACCGGATGCAATTATCGAATCGGCGAGAATTGATGGTGCCGGAGAATTTTATACGTTTCTGAAAATCGTCATTCCTTTGTCGCTGCCGGGTCTGGCCACGATTGGTTTGTTTAGTACACTCGGCTATTGGAACGACTGGTTCAATGCCCTTTTATATATTGATAATCCCAATCTGGTGCCGCTGCAATCGATGCTGATGCGAATTGAGTCGAGCATTCAATTTATTCAGCAGAACTCGGCTAGCAGCTCGATGAGTCTGGCTGCCATGCAGTCCATTCCGCAGGATACATCCCGGATGGCCATGGTTGTGCTAGCCACACTGCCGATCATATTCGCTTATCCGTTCTTCCAGCGTTATTTCGTGCAGGGGCTGACGGTGGGTGCAGTGAAAGAATAACCGGAGTCCTCTTAAGAAATGGAGAGTTATAAATTGATGTTATACAAGTATGAAAGAAGAAACGTTACCGAATGAGTCGGGCAGGAGACTATACAACAAGATTTGAAAGAGGGGGACTACCGCTACGACACAATCAAAATCCAACCCGAGTGAGATTGTAACCGAGAGGTTACGCCAATTATAGAGTTCGACGATTTTCCAGATGTATCTGTTGAGTTATTGGTGGCTTTTCTATAGAATGAACAGTATTAAACAACCAAAAGGGGGCTTGAAGCCATGGAATCCTTGGGAGGACTGCTTCAGCAGCTGAACCCTTCCTTTCGTGAGCAGTCGCGGCGAATTATGGCGGATTTGTTGGAAGACCCGTACGTGCGCGAGTTCCGCGCAGGTCATCCTGAACTGAAAGATACACAGCTCATGCCCGATCTGAGCAAGCTGTTTCAGTATGCCAAAGATTCGAAGAACTGCGCGAATTGTCCGGGACTCGACAACTGTCCCAACGATTTTCAGGGTCATTTCTGCAAACTGGAAGTAGAGAACTTCAACGGTAAACCCGAAATTATAGATATTAAAGCACCTTGCTCGAAACAGATCGCCCGGCAAAATGAACATATCATCAAACAGCGGATTCGCAGTTTTTACGTGGATGAACGTGCCCTAAGTGCTGGATATAATGATGTGGAAATTATGGGTAAAGATCGTATGCGTGCGCCAGCGGTGAACCGTGTGCTTCGTTACATTAGCGAGACCAAGGCCAATGGACTTTCAACGCAGGGGTTATATCTGGAAGGTTCGTTTGGAACGGGCAAAACGTTTCTGATGTGTTATTTGCTACATGAACTCGCGGTTGCGGGGCATACAGGTGTCATCATTTATATGCCTGACTTTGTAGAGGATTTGAAATCCATGATCAGTGAAGGACAGAAGCTCAAGGAAATGACGGATGTTCTGAAAAGCTGTGACCTGCTCATCTTTGACGATATTGGTGCAGAGAACCTGAACCCATGGGTACGGGATCATGTGATGGGCTCTATTCTCAACTATAGGATGAATCGCAAGCCAACGTTCTATACGTCCAATTACAATCTGGAAGGGCTTGAGAAACACTTGAGCTTTACGAACCGGGATGGCGAGGAATCGAACAAAGGTCAACGTCTGATGGATCGGATTCGTCCATTTGTGGATGTTATTCAGGTACGGGGCGAAAATCAGCGGGGGAAGAGTTAAGTCATTTTTCTTTTTAAGACAAGTCCTCATGCCGGAAAGTTACATTGCATTAACAGCTGGAATCATTGTGATCTTACGTTAAAAATAGATGAACCAAAAAAGCCTGGCTTTCGCAATATGCGAGAACCGGGCTTTTTTGGTCTGCGAGAGCCTGAAACTGCCTTGAACATCCTATTCGGTCAGGAATTTAAAAATTACCATACCAAAAAAGATAACAGTCATCAGGCCGCCCATGCCGACAACGCCCATAATCAGATCAAAGAGATCGCTACGCGGCTCTTCGTTCACATGTTCACGCGGGTCGGTCATCCGAATATTAGCGTCCATTGTGTTGCCTCCTTTGAGGATTGACAGCTTGACCTGCAAGCAGGGCTACAATCCGGAGTAATTTTAGTATACTTGGAAAAGAAAGCGTTTGTAAAGATTTTGCAGACGACCTGCTATACCTGTAATTGTGAAGATTTCATGTTGGGAAGATGAACATTAGCTGTTCATTTCACATGTCAAACGCACATGTGTTATACTGGAAGTGTCGTTCACGACGTTACAGGTTAAAATAAAACCGTAAGTATATATAAGGAGGACAATTTCATGGCTATTGTTAACGTATCCGATCAATCCTTTAACACAGAAGTCGAAGGAGAAGGAACGGTTCTGGTTGATTTCTGGGCGCCTTGGTGTGGTCCTTGCAAAATGCTCGCTCCAATCCTGGAAGAGCTGTCCACAGAAGTTGGCGATTCCGTAAAAATTGCTAAAGTAAACGTGGATGAGAATCCAGAGTCTGCTTCCCGTTTCGGCGTAATGAGCATTCCAACACTGATCTTCTTCAAAGATGGTCAACCGGTTGATAAAGTGGTTGGTTTGAACTCCAAAGAAGCACTTAAAGGAATCATCGAAAAACATCAATAAGATGTAAAACACTTTATAAGTGCAGGCTGACACATCGCCTCCGGTTTACATGCCGGGGGCGTTTTGCGTCGATAAGCGATATGTAGGACAATATAAAAGTAATATATAAATGATGTGATAAATTATTTATATTATATAATTGAATATAAAATGAAACTGGAAATTTACATGATTAACGGAGAGGACAGAAATGAACAGGAGAAGCGAAGCTAAAAGCTTTCTGAAAGAAAGCTGCATCGGAAGCATACGCTTTAGCCTTTATCACCGGATTTTCCCTTTGAAAAGGGATCAAAAAAATCTGGGGATAACAGCTACTCTCCAGGTTCTTCTGTCATTGGAGTGTAACATGTAAGGTGAAGGCTTCAATTTTTCGGAAGGGAGGACCCACCGAATTATGGATCCATTTATGCAGGAGTTAGACGCACAGGAGAAGGCATTGGAGCAGATTCGTCACAAGCTTGCATTGCTTCCAGACCTGCCGGGCTGTTATTTGATGAAAAACAGTGAGGGTACGATTATTTACGTCGGTAAAGCCAAAGTGCTTAAAAATCGCGTGCGCTCTTATTTTATTGGCAGTCATAATGGAAAAACACAGCGTCTTGTATCCGAAATCCGTGATTTTGAATACATCGTGACAGGCAGCAATATGGAAGCACTGATTCTGGAGTGTAACCTGATCAAAAAACATATGCCTCGTTACAACGTATTGCTTAAAGATGATAAAACGTTTCCTTATCTTAAAATAACGAATGAAAAGCATCCGCGGCTCGAAGTGACTCGCCGAGTGCTGAAAGATAAAGCCAAATACTTCGGTCCATATCCGAACTCGTATGCGGCACACCAAACGAAAAAACTGCTGGATCGGATGTATCCGCTCCGCAAATGCGGTGTAATGCCAAAGGAAGTTTGCCTCTATTACCATATGGGCCAATGCCTTGCTCCTTGTGTGAAGGAAGTTGGCAAAGAGCAGTATGACGAGATTTCGCAGGAGATCGGGTCATTTCTGAGCGGCGGGCATGAAGAGATTAAAAAGGACTTGCAACGCAAGATGCAGGAAGCCGCTGAAGATTTGTATTTTGAACGTGCCAAAGAGCTGCGTGACCAGGTGATTGCGATTGATGCGATCATGGAAAAACAGAAAATTACGATGGCGGATGCCAGAGACCGCGACGTCTTTGGATTTGCGATTGATAAAGGCTGGATGTGTGTCCAGATTCTATATATGCGTCAGGGAAAAATGATTGAACGTCATGTATCCACCTTCCCGTTCTACGGTGAGGCCTACAATGACTTCATGTCCTATGTAACCCAGTATTACAGTGATAATCCGGCGTTGCCACAGGAAATATTACTACCGGAGATGCCGAAAGAACTGCTCTCTGACGAGGCAACAAACGATTCCGCAAAAGTGGATCATGCGAATACATCCGAGGACAAACATTCGGAGGAAACGGTTGAATCCATGCAGGAGGAATTACAAGTCGGGATGAATCAGACCGCTGCTTCGATGCCAGTTGTTGCCGAGACACTTGCAGCTTATGGGGCGGATGCAACCGAGGAAGAAAAGAACAATACAGACGAATTGCAGGATACATCCAATACCAAACTGCCATCCGAGATGGAGGACCCTTCCCAGATGGCTGCTTCTCTGCAAGAGTGGTTGGACATTAAAGTACACATCCCGCAACGCGGACTGAAACGCCAGATGATTACGATGGCACTCGACAATGCACGGGTGGCATTGGAGGAGAAGTTCCGTCTTATTGAGCGTAATGAAGAGCGGACATCTAAGGCTTCCGAGGGATTGGGGCGCTGGATCGGTCTGGAGCAGTTAAGACGAATTGAAGCTTTTGATAACTCGAACATTCAGGGTACGAATCCGGTGTCTGCCATGATTGTGTTTACCGACGGTAAACCGGATAAGAAGGAATATCGTAAATATAAAGTCCGCTCTGTCGAGGGGCCGGATGATTATGAAACGATGCGTGAAGTTATTCGTCGTCGTTATGAGCGAGTGCTTAAGGAAAACTTGACCCAGCCTGACTTGATTGTAGTCGATGGTGGTAAAGGACAGATTTCCGCAGCTGTGGACGTGCTTGAGAACGAGCTTGGGCTATTCATTCCGGTGTGTGGATTGGTGAAGGACGCCAAACACAAAACATCACAACTGATGATTGGTAATCCACCAGAGGTGATTGCTCTGCCGCGGGACAGTCAGGAGTTTTATCTGTTACAGCGGATTCAAGAAGAGGTTCACCGGTTCGCCATCTCGTTTCACCGTGAGCAACGCGGTAAGTCGATGGTTACGTCTAGGCTCGATGCGATTCCGGGTATCGGGGAGAAGCGGCGTAAGCTGCTTTTGAAGCATTTTGGCTCTCTGCGCAAAATAAAAGAGGCCAGCGTCGAAGACTTCCGGCCTCTGTCGATTGGTGATAAACTGGCAAATCAAATTATTGCAGCACTTCGTGATGAGGAGTCGTGACATACGGCTTCTCTTTTTGTTTTGGATTGAAACGGTAGACCATGTATCCAACAATAGCCGGCAGCACAATCCAAAAGATTCCGGCTCCGATGTTCAGCGCGTCTCCCATGAAAATCAAGCTGAGTCCCATCAGCAGGCTGTCGAAGATGACATGTGCAAAAACGACGGCAATAAAGCCGTGACGCAACATGATCAGGCTGAACAGCAATCCGATGACAGTCAGTTCAATCGGGCGTGTAATGACCGGATAGATCGGATAAAGCGTGTGTCCGAGTGCCCAAATAATTGTAGGAATCAGACAGGCGATGAACGTGTTCCGCACAACCTTTTGCATCATTCGAATACCAAACAGTCGGTATACCGCTTCTTCGCCAATACCGGCCATCCATGCCATAATCGGGAAGATCCAGGCATATGTCATGTTATACGTCGATTGATCTGCCGAGGTTGTAGACCATGTACCGATGCTGCGTTCCAGAATAAAGAACAGAACCGATTGTACACCTAGCAGAATAAAAGCCCATAGATAACCGGTGTACATGCTATGCAGCACATACTTGCCATAACCCGGCTCCTTGGCACGAGGCCATGGATTCAATCCGATTTTGCGCCACATGCCGTCCCCAGCGACAAGCGACAGATAGATCGTAGCACTCATCACGATGGTTATGCCGGTCTGAATGAGCATGAGGAACACTAACATGAAGCTTGAGAGCCCCTGTGCCTGGAAGAGAGGCAGCATGTTCAGTGTACCGATCATAGAAGCTGCAAAGTACACCAGTGACAAGACTATACCTCGTTTGAACGATGTATTTGCACGAGCCAGAATGCTGTATATGATGGCAAGTACACCAAGAACAAACGTCAGAAAAGCGTAACCACCGTAAGTTAACCAATTAGCCAGTTGGGTCTGGTCTTTAACATAATCCGTGTGGGATTCCGGTACGGAGAACTCCGAATCGAACGAACGGACAGCTCCATTTTCAAATGTAAAATTCAATTCTAGCTTGGAGTTGCCAATCGTTTTACTTGTATCCGTGTACTTCAGACCCGGCTCGCCATCTCGTGTATCCAGTTGGAGCGTTGGGATGTCATATCCGAATTCTTTCAAAACTCCAGCCGCGATTTCTTCTTTTTCGTTCAATGGCATATTGCCTTCTGCAAGCGACTCTGAAGTGCTTCTAATGCCCTGTTCTTGCTCTGATTCAACGGCCGTATACAGGGAGGAAGGTAATACCCGTTTGAAAGCGACTACCTTGCCTGTTTTCATATGTACGTCAACGTTAAGGTAACCCCCGCTGTTCTGATCAAGCAAACGTACGCGGTACACATCGTAAGGATAGGTTGCTTCCCATTTTTTATTGTACGTGGCAAGCTGTTTCGTCTTCGCCATATAACCGTAAATATCGGAATGGGTCTGATACGTTACAAGGGGTTTACTGGCATTGCTGGGGAGCGTATAGTCATCAACAGAAGCCGCGAATGAACGTGCAGATTGGATCGCTTGATCCTTGCTAATGAAGGATGTTGACGAAATTTCTGTCGTTTGTGATGAAGTCGCAGGAAAGATCTGAAAGACAAAAAATAAAATCAGGCCGATCACCGCAAGCAACCCCAAACGCTTGAAGTTAGCCTTAAGTTGCAAAGGTTGCCCTAAGGGATTCATGGAATGGTGTTCCTCCTTTTTTCAATTACATCGTAATGTAAAGATAGCACAGGGTATGTCCTTAATGCTAATGACAGGGCGAAAACAGGTGTAAATCTTTGAAAATGCATGAAAATGATCGAAAAAATCTGATCTTGCCGTCCGGGTGTAGGTGTTTTTCCCGTTTTGAACAAATTCGATGTTATTTACCCGAAAATCGTTTTGTGTGCATTCGCTGCAGCGCTTATAATTTTGAAGCAAATATGCAAAAATCCGCATGTCTAGGGTCTAACAAGGGAACGAATAGAACGGAAAGAACTAACAGAGCTAGAGCTAACTGAGATATCATCATATACAAGGGTGGATACTAACTCCAGTTGGGTGCATATCAATTCCAATTATATGATGTTTTTTATGAATCATACTTGAGCTCCACAGGGTGGAGTTATTTTCTTTTTTTAGCAGAGGTGGATGATACAGAAGTGAAAGCAAATGTTCAATGGATGCGATTATCGCCGCCGCGTATTCTGGTATTAGGATTTGCTGGCATTATTATGTTAGGCACACTGCTGTTGATGTTGCCGGTATCGAGCCGAAGTGGTGAAAGTCTTGCATTCATCGATGCACTTTTCACAGCAACGTCGGCCGTCTGTGTAACCGGGCTCGTTGTTGTGGATACGGGAACCTATTTTACAGTGCTGGGTCAGGTGATTATTGCCATTCTGATTCAGATCGGCGGACTCGGCTTTATGACCATGTCTACGCTGGTTGCGATTGCGTTCAAACGGAAAATCTCGCTCAAGGAGCGATTGATCTTACAGGAAGCGATGAATCAGAGCACGATGGAAGGCATTGTGAGGCTGATTCGCAAGGTTGTGATCTACTCGCTTATTTTGGAGGGGATTTGCGGTACATTGTTTGCACTGCGCTGGTCACTTGATATGCCGATTGGGCAGGCTATGTATTACGGTTATTGGCACGCCATCTCCATGTTTAATAATGCCGGGTTTGATATGTTTGGTCATTTCAGCAGTCTGACGGGTTATGTCTATGATCCGCTTGTTAATTTTACCGCCATGTTTCTCATTGTTTCGGGTGGGATCGGTTTTGTGGTGTTGTCCGATTTGGTGGAATATCATAAAACAAAGAAGTTATCGTTGCATTCCAAAGTTGTTTTGCTGATGACGGCTTTGTTAATTATGTTTGGTGCACTGGTCATTTTTGTGTTCGAGTTCAGCAACCCGCGAACGCTGGGCGGCTTGAACTGGGGCGGTAAGTTACTCGGGTCTTTCTTCCAATCTGTGACACCAAGAACGGCCGGGGCAAACACGGTGGATATCGCCGGACTGCGGCAGGCTACGCAATTTTTCATGATTATATTGATGTTTATCGGTGCATCGCCAGGGTCAACCGGGGGCGGCATCAAAACAACAACGTTTCTGATTATGGCCGGAGCAGTCATTGCCATGATGCGCGGCCGGGAGGACATCGTTTTTTTCCGATACCGGCTTGTGCAGGAACGGATTTTCAAAGCACTCACCATTACACTACTGGCACTGTTATTCATTATCACGGTAACGATGATATTGAGTACGACGGAGGACAGTAATTTTCTGATGATATTATTTGAAACGACATCCGCTTTTGGTACCGTAGGACTATCTCTTGGCTTGACGCTTAAACTCACCACATTTGGCAAGTTAATGATCTGTTTTACCATGTTTGCAGGACGGCTTGGACCCATCACGCTGGCGTATGCACTGGGGCAGAAAAAGGGTAAGGATTTATACAGGTATCCGGAAGGCAAAATGATAATTGGTTAGTGATTACTAGGATAGAGGGGTTCGTGAAGAACGATGAAAAAACAGCAGTTTGCGGTCATTGGACTTGGGCGGTTTGGCTCCAGTCTGGCACAGGAATTAATGGAACTAGGTTATGAGGTGCTCGGCATTGATAAAAATGAAGAGCTCGTCGAAGACATGAGTGACCTGGTCACTCACGCTGTCGTAGCGGATGCTACGGATGAAGAAGTGCTCCGCTCACTGGGCATTCGTAATTTTGATTGTGGCATCGTTGCCATTGGTGACGATATTCAGACGAGTATCCTTACCGCGATTCTGCTCAAAGAGCTGGGGGTCAAAACGGTTGTCGCTAAAGCCATCTCTGTTCTTCACGGACGAGCACTCGACAAGCTGGGCATAGACCGTGTCGTGTACCCTGAACGGGATATGGGCATCCGGGTCGCTCACCAATTGGTTACGCCAAACCTGCTGGATTACATCGAATTGTCCAATGACTACAGTATTGTAGAGATGAAAGTACCTGCATGTCTGCACAATAAAACCCTCTCCAGCTTGAATGCACGTGTACGCTTTAACTGCAGCATTGTAGCCCTGCAAAAAGAAGCCGGGGTCATTATTGCCCCGACGGCAATGGATTCGCTGCAAATGGGGGATATTATGGTCATTATTGGCAATAATGATGACATCGACCGGTTTGAAGAAGAAGTCATTAGTGAGGAGAGTTGAGTAGCTCAGTTATGTTGATCGTTATCCTCCTTCAAGAGAATAAACAGCTTTAAAAGCTTGTCCTGATCAATAGAAAAGCTACTCCTTCTTAATGAAATCAAGGCGTTGTTGTCCTTCGTGAGGGCAATGACGCCTTTGCTGTAAAAAATGCAGCAGTCTCCCTGACCCATTGTCTCGCGGTTTCGCTGAGATTTTCCTTTTCCCCATAGATCATGCAAGTTGTTCTTCGGGTCTGTTTCAACTGAGGTAAATGCACGGCAACGAGATCGTTATCTGCCAGCAGCTGTGGACGAAGATAAGATTTGGGAAGCAGGGCAGCGGCTTTACAGGTCGGCAGAAGACGGATAATGGCTTCAAATGAATCAATCTCCATGCGAATGTCAGGCATTACGGTGCAGCGCTGGAACAGATCGTCTGTGAGCTTGCGGTACCATGTTCCTTTGGAAAACGTAATCATGGGCAGGTCCTGCAGATGCTCCATACCTGCTTCCTTACCTGCAAGAGGGTGCGTTAGCGGCACAACCAGCTCCAAATGATCATCAAATAGTGGAACGCAATTGAGTCCCGTTTCGCTAATGGACGAGGCTACAATGCCCACATCGGCTTTTTTATCACGTACAAAAGAAACGATCTCATGGGTCTTGCCTGTTAGCAACTTTAATTCTGCATGAGGATGCTTCTCCATAAAAGCGTTGACGAGTGGGGGTAAGGTGGTCTGAAGTGTCGTCAGGCTCGCTCCTAGCGTAATAGTGCTCTGTTCCTCATCCTTGTATTGAGATAACATGGTGAGAAATTTCTGCTGTTGTTGTTTCTGCTCGACGGCAAAGGTGTAGGCGAGTTGGCCTACGCTGGTTAATTCCAGTCGTTTGCCGCGGCGATGAAAGAGGGATACGCCCAGTTCATCTTCCAGCTTGGAAATTTTACGAGAGAGTGCAGGCTGAGACAGATTCAGTAACTTGGATGCTCGGTTTAGACTGGACTGCTCTACAACCGCTGCAAATGCGTTTAAGTCTTCGAACATGAACACAAACCTCTTTTCATTATGAGTGTGATTCTTGCCCTTGATTAATCGTTTGCCTTATTGTATGGCACTTCAACTTGCTGCCTTCATTGATATATTAGGTTACAATCGCATCGTTGCGATGGTATAACCCTTACAAAACCTTTGTTTCAACACTTATACCTATAGGTTATAACATTTAATAATTATATTGCAATTCCCTTATAAGAAAAAAAGGAGTAACATGAATCGTGACACAAGTTGTTCACACCTGATCAAAACGGAACAATTTGTCGAACCTTCTCATGCAAGAAGGATACGTGTCATGATATACGAATGGTTTTATGAAAACGTTGTATTTAGCGAAAGGGGATCGACATTTTATGAAAGGGTTTTACTCCAGAAAGCTGCACTCCTTGCTTGGCGTCATTCCGCTCAGTCTGTTTTTTCTAGAGCATCTGGTGACGAACTTCTCGGCAGTTGAAGGCGGCAAAGAAGCTTTTAACGGTGCGGTTGCCTTCTTGAACAGCCTTCCGCTCGTCATTGTTTTGGAAACGTTTCTGATCTGGCTGCCGCTGTTCTATCACGGTGTATATGGTCTGTACATTGCTTATCAGGCCAAGCCTAACGTGGGTCGTTACGGTAATGAGCGCAACTGGCGTTATACGTTGCAGCGGATCAGTGGTGTCATCACGTTTGTATTTGTGATCTGGCACGTATGGGAGACGCGCGTACAAGTGGCTCTCGGCAACGTAACTCACGAAGAGTTGGGCGGTGTTATCCATAACATCGTGATGAATCCGGTAACATTTATTCTATATTTAATCAGTGTTGTGGCGGCATCATATCACTTTGCTAACGGACTCTGGTCGTTCCTCGTTAGCTGGGGAATTACAGTGGGGCCTCGTGCACAGCGCGTGTCCTCGTATGTGTGCATGAGCTTGTTCGCACTGGTATCCATCATGTTTATCGCTTCATTGTTTGCTTTCCGGAATGTAGATTTCCAGACAGCTACGTCAATGATTGATGCGGTAAAATCTGTTTTGGTTTAAATTTGGAGAATGAATACTTATAGACTCGATTTTTGAATTAACAAGTAGAGATTGAGTCTATGAATGAACACTTTCTGAGATCTTAAATCTTAATGAATAATGCTTACTTATAAGGGAGTGAACTAGCAATGGCATCATCGAATGTAATTATTGTGGGCGGCGGTCTCGCGGGATTGATGGCGGCGATCAAATCGGCTGAAGCCGGAGTCCATGTTCATTTATTTTCACTGGTTCCTGTTAAAAGATCCCACTCCGTATGTGCCCAGGGCGGTATCAACGGTGCGGTAAATACGAAAGGGGAAGGCGACTCTCCATGGGTACACTTTGACGATACGGTTTATGGCGGAGACTTCCTTGCCAACCAACCACCCGTTAAAGCGATGTGTGAAGCAGCACCAGGCATCATTCACCTGATGGACCGGATGGGCGTTATGTTCAACCGTACGCCGGAAGGTTTGCTCGATTTCCGCCGTTTCGGAGGAACGAAGCATCACCGTACAGCATTTGCTGGAGCAACAACAGGGCAGCAACTGCTTTACGCATTGGATGAGCAAGTACGCCGCTGGGAAGCAGCGGGTCTCGTGACCAAGTATGAGAACTGGGAGTTCCTTCAAGCCGTTGTGGACGATGAAGGGGTATGCCGCGGTATCGTCGCGCAGGATCTGAAAACGATGAAGGTACAAACGTTCCCAGCCGAAGCCGTTATTCTGGCGAGCGGTGGTCCGGGTATCATTTTCGGTAAAACAACAAACTCCGTTATCAATACAGGTACAGCTGCAAGTGCGGTATATCAGCAAGGCGTGAATTATGCCAACGGTGAGTTCATTCAGATTCACCCGACAGCGATTCCAGGAGATGATAAGCTGCGTCTGATGTCCGAATCGGCGCGTGGTGAAGGTGGACGGATCTGGACATACAAAGACGGCAAACCTTGGTATTTCCTTGAGGAGAAATATCCATCCTACGGTAACCTTGTTCCGCGTGATATCGCGACACGTGAAATCTTCAGCGTCTGCGTAGACATGGGACTAGGTGTGAATGGCGAGAACATGGTATATCTCGACCTCTCTCACAAAGATCCGAAGGAACTGGATGTCAAACTGGGCGGAATCATTGAAATCTATGAGAAATTCATGGGTGACGATCCGCGTAAAATTCCGATGAAAATCTTCCCGGCTGTTCACTATTCCATGGGTGGCATGTGGGTAGATTATAATCAAATGACTAACATTCCAGGGCTGTTTGCAGCTGGCGAATGTGAATATCAATATCACGGTGCAAACCGCTTGGGTGCAAACTCACTCGTATCCGCAATTTATGGTGGTATGGTGGCAGGGCCAAAAGCGGCTGAATATATCAAAGGACTTAAGAAGTCCTCTGCGGATATCTCTTCTTCCGTATTTGATGGTTATACGAAGCGTCAAACCGACAAATACGAAGGCATCATGAAAATGCAAGGTACGGAAAATGCTTATGTGATTCACAAAGAGTTGGGTGAGTGGATGACAGCCAACATGACGGTGGTTCGCTACAATGACAAGCTTGAAGCAACCATTGGCAAAATCAAGGAATTGAAAGAGCGTTATGGCAAAATCAACATGTATGACAACTCCGGCTGGAACAATCCGGGTGCGGCATTTACTCGCCAGTTGTGGAACATGCTTGAACTTGCTGAAGCGATGACACTCGGCGCATTGCTGCGTAATGAGAGCCGCGGAGCGCACTACAAACCGGAATTCACAGAGCGTAACGATGAAGAGTTCCTAAAAACAACTATCGCGAGCTGGTCAAAAGAAGGCCCGCAAATCTCGTACGAGCCTGTTGACGTATCCCTGATTCCACCGCGTATCCGGGACTACTCAAAAGACTAAGCTTCCACAAAAATTACAGCAATCCAGATGAATGGATTGCAGTTTCCAGCAAAGCAGCACGAGGTGCACGGCGTAGCGTAGGGAGTGGAAATGCCCGAAAGAAGCGAAGCGTTCGCGTTTATCATCGAATTTTCAACCTAGTAAGGGTGGATCAAACAAATTCGAGGATAATGGCGATCCAAAGGGCATTCCACGACTGGAGCGCCTACCCCGAGTACCAACATAGCTTTGCGCACCAGCAATACAATCATCGTCACCAGAGGAGGGGACAACGATATGGCGGAACAAGCAACAGCAAGCAAAACCGTCAAGTTTATTATCACCCGTCAAGACAGCCCGGAGTCATCTTCGTACACCGAAGAGTTTGAGCTTCCGTACCGTCCGAACATGAACGTGATCAGTGCCCTAATGGAAATCCAGCGGAACCCGGTAAATAAAGATGGAAAGTCCATCGCTCCGGTGTGCTGGGAATCCAACTGTCTTGAAGAAGTGTGCGGCGCCTGCTCCATGATTATTAATGGCAAACCGCGTCAAGCGTGTGCAGCTTTGATCGACAAGCTTGAACAACCCGTTCGTATTGAACCGATGAAAACTTTCCCGGTGGTACGTGACCTTGTCATTGACCGCACTCGGATGTTTAACGCTCTAAAACGCGTTAAAGCATGGATTCCTATCGATGGCACGTATGACCTTGGTCCAGGGCCTCGGATGCCTGAGAAGAAACGTCAGTGGGCTTACGAGCTGTCCAAATGTATGACTTGTGGCGTATGTCTCGAAGCTTGTCCGAACGTTAACGAAAAAACCGACTTTATTGGTCCAGCGGCGCTGTCCCAGGTACGTCTGTTTAACGCTCACCCTACAGGTGAGATGAACGCAGAAGAACGTCTGGAAGCGTTGATGGACGATGGCGGTATTGAAGGTTGCGGAAACTCCCAGAACTGTGTGCGTTCATGTCCAAAAGGCATCCCGCTCACTACGTCTATCGCTGAGATGAATAAACAAACCACCAAGCATATGTTCAAACGTTGGCTGGGTGTATAATGGTGTAATAGCGAAGCAGAGGTTCACGCTGCTTCTCGGAGAAGTCGTGGTCCCGCGCAGAGTTTGGCGGGTCACGGCTTCTTTTGTCATCAACCGAAGTAAGCGGGCATCCTGTGCAAAATATGGTATACTACAGGGATGGATATAGCCTATAACAACTATTAAGAAAACCGACCCGAGGAGGGGAATGATGGGAAAGACACCACGTTTGAACAGCGGCAGCTCGCCGTCCCGGCACTTAAACAGGCCAAACGGTTCGAATGAACCTCTTTTTCCTGGAAAAGAAAAGGATCATGACCCTTCTCGTCGAATGTTCCAACTACGAAAACATGTGATGACTTTAGTAGCGAGTGTGCTGACACTGGGATACGCACTTTGGGAACCTCGGCGTTTACAAGTCAATCATATTGATCTTAAGTTCCCGTCATTTCCCGAAGCGTTTGATGGACTGCGTGTCGTTCATTTCAGTGATGTACACCTTGGTTTTCATACAGGGCAGAAAAAGTTGAGCAAGCTGGCAGGACAGATCAAGGATCAGCAACCGGATCTCATCTGTTTTACCGGAGATATCGTTGAGAGACAATCCGAGCCGATGCGTGAGTGCGTACCGATTCTAGCCTCTATGACAGCAAGGTACGGAAAGTTTGCTGTGCTCGGGAATCATGATTATCGAGGACGGCAACAACAGGACGTGATAGCTATGTTCCGTGAAGCGGGCTTTACCCTGTTACTGAATGAGCATGCCGTTATCGAACGTGGAAACGGGAAGTTTGCAGTAGTAGGTCTGGATGATGCGTTAACAGGCGAGCCCAACTTGGACGAGGCCGTTACAGGGTTAAGTGAGGGTGCATGGAAACTGCTACTTATGCATGAACCGGATTATGCCGATTATGCCGCTCCGCATGGATTTGGGTTGCAACTCTCCGGTCACAGTCATGGTGGTCAAGTTCGTTTTCCCTGGTTCGGTGCAATGACAACTCCACGGGGGTCACGCAAATATGTTCAGGGATTGCATTATACATCTAAGCCCCAGATGCCCGTTTACGTGAATCGGGGATTTGGCATGACGCAGCTTCCCATTCGTTTTCTATGCAGACCTGAACTGACCGTGCTTCGTTTAAGCCGGGATGATGTAAGTGAAAGATAAGGCTTAACAAACATGAATGGGGGTTAATCAGATGGAACGTATAGCGATTGTATCCGACATTCATGGCAACATGACTGCCTGGGAAGCTGTGATGAAAGATATGCAGCGTCGTGGTTTGAACAGGATATTTTGTCTGGGTGATCTTGTGGGCAAAGGGCCGCAACCAGCCGAAGTGGTGGATCAGGTCAGAGCAACATGTGAAGTGGTCATTCGTGGCAACTGGGATGAACTGATCGCAGTGAATCAGGATGTCCGTGATTTCACATGGCAAGCTGAGCGACTGGGAGCCGACAGAGTGGCTTATTTGGCGAGTCTTCCTTTCAGTTATGAGTTCAAATTAAGCGGACGGACCGTTCGATTAGTCCATGCTTCACCGCAAAGTGTCTACCATCGCGTACAGCCATGGGATGAGATGGATAAGCGGCTGGCCATGTTTGATCCTCCAACGGATGATTCAGGGACAGGTGTGGCTGAGGTGGTCGGGTATGGTGATGTCCATAATGCTTTCCTTCAATATCTTGAAGGGAAAATGCTGTTTAACACAGGAAGCGTAGGGAATCCGCTTGATCTGCCACAAGCCTCATATTGTATTCTTGAAGGGGAATACGGCGAGGATAGCCAAAAACCGTTTAACCTTCAGTTTGTTCGGGTTCCTTACGACATTGAACATGAAGTACGGATTGCACAAAAAGCAGAAGTACCGGCACTTGAGGCATATATTCGTGAAATACGCTCAGGTATTTATCGCGGATTACAAGAGTAAATGTAGTATCTTGACCGAATAAAGCTGAACAATTACAGGACATACTACAATTTATGTCATTCGATCAGTAGTATCATGCCGGATCATCCTTAGAGCTTGCTTGTCTTACCGGACTAGAGCCCGTTAGGCAAAGGAGTGATTGTCATGCTTAATCGAAATATGCTAATTCAAGGGCTGCCAGCCTTATGGACAGAGCGTCTTGTACTTCGGTCATTACGTCAAAGTGATTATATCACTTTATCTGAACTCTTATCCGATCCTCAGGTGATTCGTTACGTCAATCGAGGGAGTCAACCTCCACCCATTCGGGCGAGAAAACTACTAAACCAGATTCGGAGCAGCAGTGCCAAACTGGATTCATTGCATTACGGTATCTGTTGGAAAGGCAGAGAGCAAGTAATCGGCATTACCTCTTTTCAACATTGGAATGATCAAAAAGGGACCGCACAGATCGGTTACATCTTGGACAAGGCGTGCTGGGGGAAAGGTGTGGCAACAGAAGCGGTGCATCGCCTGCTGACATTCGGTTTTGATGAGCTTCATCTGTGGAGAGTTGAAGCACGCTGTTATGAGGCCAATGGTTCCTCTGAACGGGTACTGCTTAAAATGGGTATGACCTATGAGCGGAATCTTCCGTCATATGGCCTGAACGATGGAGAAGACAAGTCATTCGAAAGCCCCATGGATGTTAAGGTGTATGGCATGTACCGCGAACAGTTCCAGCATGATCTGTATCGGGGACAGCTTCATAAACTGGCATCGAACAAGCCAGGAATATCATAACGTAATAGAGGATAAGGAACTGAAACAAACTTCAATCATTTGTTACACAATTGAAATATAGTTGCAATTGAACTCTAACAGACAAGGGGTAAACTTATCTCATGACCCCCTTTTTGATAATAGATAATGCTGTTGGAACCCGCGATGAGCGGGTTCATTTTTTTGTTTAAAGTTATTGTGCCTGATCTACTAGGGAATAGATAAAACAAGAAAAGAAAAGATCCTCACGCATATTCATGTTACGTGGGGATCTTTGTGTTTCGTTAACTTTTATAGAGGAACAATCTGCATTTGCTTTTGTTTGAAATATACCCACTCGGTGAAACCGATCTCCCGCAGACGTGTGCGTACAAGGTCAAGCTCATCTCCTACCCGGCCGGGGATATGAGCATCTGAACCAAAGGTGACTTTTACACCGAAATGATTGGCACGTTCCAGAATAGCATCGGATGGATACCAACCGCCACTAAGCTTGGTCTTGCCTGAGGTGTTGATCTCAATCGCAACGTTTGCATCGGCTATCACCTGAAGAGCTTCGTCAATCGCATGGTCTGCAACAATTTCGGAGAATGGCGGATAATTGCCTTTCATCGCATCAATATGTCCGAGAATCTGGAACATGCCGCTGCGGGCCGATTCTGCGATTAACGCATAGTAGCCTTCTTTCACTTCAATTTTACGAGCATTACTTAGTCCGTTCCAACGGGTTTTGTTGAAAATACTGATATCTTCCGTGTGATGAACGGAACCGATAATGTAGTCAAACGGGTACTGTCCCAACGTTGTCCGGTACAATTCAGCATGAGTTGGAAAGTAGTCGGATTCGATTCCGAGCAAAACGTCAATTTTACCGGCATATTTTTCTTTTAACGCGAGCACTTCAGCTACATAATGTTGTAATTCAGATTTACCCATTGCAATCCGTGGATGCGCCTGCTCCAGTTCACTTCCAAAGTAAGGGGTGTGATCCGAGATTCCAATAGCCTGAAGTCCTGCCTCAATCCCTGCTTCAATGTAATCCCTGATGTTGCCGTCCGCATGACCGCAGCGAAAATGGTGTGTATGAAGATCAAATTTCATATGGAATCCCTACCCTTTCTTATCCTATGTTTTTATTCCGAACTGATAAATTGAGTCTCCGGCATGCCTTTGAGATCACTCAGAAACTGATGCATCGCCGAATTCAGATAACGACTGGATTTATAGATGACACCTACAGGGTGGCTGACCTCCAGCTCACTTAAAGGAATCATGCGGAGTGTACCTTGCCGCAGCTCCTGTGCAACAGATTGTTTGGAGATAATGGCTGCACCCAGATCAATCTCAACCATTCGTTTCACTTCTTCACTACTCGACAACTCCATGACAACATTGGGTTCGATGTTATATTTTTTGAACACGGCTTCTGTGAACCTGCGCCCAACCGTATCCGGAGACAGTAGAATCAGAGGTGTGCTTCGCAGTACATCAACTGCGGCATGTTTTTTCTTCGCCAGCGGGTGGGAAGGGGATACAACGAGTTCGAATGTATCGTAGTACAGCACCGATGTACTGAGGTTAGGATTCCGTTCGGTAAGATATCCAATTCCGATATCCACCAGACCGTTCTCGACCTGTGTATAAATCTGCGCGGAAGGCAGAGATTGTATGCTTGTTTTAATGAGTGGAAATTGATCCTGAAAGTAAGAGAGCACCCTTGGCAATATTTGAATCGCAATGGACGTTGTTGTTCCGAGTACAATACGTCCTTGTGGCGTTTCATCAAGATCGGACAGCTTTTGTTTCAATTCGTCTACAATATCGAGCATCCGTTCAGCATGTTCCAGAAAAACCTGTCCGCGATCTGTGAGGGTTACGGGTTGATTCCGATCGACGAGAACGGTGTTGAATTCGTCTTCCAGACTTTTGATCTGAGCGGAGACAGCCGGCTGTGTCAGGTTAAGAAGTTCTCCCGCTTTACGAAAACTCATCGTTTTGGAAATAGTAATCAGCGTTTCGAGTTGGCTGATGTTCATATACGGCCTCCTTGCAACAAAATATCCTCTGTATGTCATGTGTCATGCAGTGAATTCCGTGACGGGTTATGTTTCTTTTATCTTAAATTATAGGGGATTACGGAGATCAGAGCAATGAAGGGCATGCGCCTATTAGAAAGTAGACTAACGGACTAAATAAATGGAATAAATGTGTAGCAAGCCAAAATTTTAAATTTTAACTATATACACAACCGGTATAAAAGTCCTATACCCCTTTTACAGTGTCAACGAAGGAATAATATTTCTTTCCAAAAGTGTAAAGCGACAAAAACAGCTATAAACATTTGCTATTCTAATGACGATAAATTATAGTACACAAGGTTTCCTGAATTCTTGATGAATTCTCGTACGTGATAAAGTATAATAAATTTAATGAATATGGGACTTTTGGTGTGTGACCAATAACCCAGTGTGAGGAGGACATATACAGTGAAAGCGGAAGTAATTAACCCATTCCTGGAATCTGCACGCAACGTTTTTGAACAGCTCATCCAGGTTTCGCCTTCCACCGGGAATCTTGGCGTCAAGAATGTAGAGTACATTGCTGACCATGTATGGATCGTGATTGGAATGACGGGACAGTTGAGCGGAAATATTGTTTTTGGTATACAAGAAACGGTGGCATTGAAAATCGTTTCAGCTATGATGGGTGGTTTTGTAATCACCGAGATGGACGATATGAGCAAAAGTGCGATCTCTGAGCTCGGTAACATGATCAGTGGCAATGCAAGTACAATTTTGTCCAACCAAGGCGTTGTCGTGGATATTACGCCTCCTCAGGTTATGCAATCTGAAATTTTAGCCACATTTACTGCAACGAAGGCGCTTAGCATTCCTTTGTTGATGGATGGGATTGGCGAGATGGATATTCAGGTGATGATCTCGTAAAATAGAAGCATAGGCCTTCAGGAGGCCCAATGTGTTTTATTACGGGAGGACATCAACCATGCTGAAAGATCAGGTTGTTTTTATAACAGGAGCATCAAGTGGAATTGGTGCGCTCTGTGCACAAATGCTGATCGAGGAAGGAGCCATCCCGATTTTGGCTGCCCGTTCGCGGGATAAGCTGGATCAGATTGGTGCTTCATTACAGGGACGGCATGAACTGCTTACGCTGGATGTTACAGACAGTGAGCAGGTTCAAACGGCTGTAGATGAAATGTTACATAAATACGGACGAATCGATATTTTACTGAATAACGCCGGATACGGAAAATTTGCTGCGATGGCAGACATGTCTGTACAAGAATTCGATGAGATGATGGACGTAAATTACATGGGCATTGTCCGTTGTACCAAAGCGGTGCTTCCACATATGCTGGAACGGGGCAAAGGCCAGATTGTAAACGTTGCTTCGATGGCTGGTAAAATAGGGACAGCCAAATCAGCATCATATACGGCCACAAAGCATGCTGTACTTGGATTCAGCAATGCTTTACGTCAGGAACTGCGCAAGACAGGAGTTACCGTCACGACGATTAATCCAGGCCCTATAGATACACCGTTCTTTGATCGTGCTGATCCTTCAGGGCATTACGTGAACAATGTGCGCTGGCTCATGCTGACACCTCAGAATGTAGCAGGCCACATGATTCGGGCTATGAAGAAACGCAAGGAAGAAGTGAATCTGCCGCGGCTCGCATCAGCTGGCATCTGGCTATATCAATTATTCCCGCGGCTTGCCGATCGATTGTCTCACGGTGTAATGAATCAGAAGTAGAATGTAACGAGTGCACTATATATCGGATGAAGAAGGGCTCCGCCGAGGGGCTTTTCTTTTTTTTGCGCAGACTTGAACATTTCGGCAATAAGATTTGGTAAGCGGGCTTTTTTCGCATATAATGAAAGGTAATGTGATGACAGGCTTTGTTTTTTACGAATAAATTTAAAGGATGGAATACATGACGAATCAAACTTTTGCATCAATTGGCGTAGCAGAGGATCTGGAAGCTTTGTTAGCTGGGCACGGCATTAACGAGCCTTCCCCGGTACAGGCACAGACCATTCCAGTTATTTTGGAAGGGAAAGATGTGGTGTCCAAGTCGCAGACGGGAACAGGCAAAACGCTGGCGTATCTGCTGCCGCTGCTGCAATCCATCAAAAGTGATATTAAAGGAACCCAAAAACTGATTATTGCACCAACGCAGGAACTTGCAATGCAAATCGTACGTGAGGCGCAGCGTTACGGTGCGGATCGTGGCATCGGTGTACAAGGTCTTATTGGTGGCGCGGCGGTGAAACGTCAGATCGAGAAATTGCGTGAGCATCCAGAACTGGTTGTTGGTACGCCTGGACGGTTGAAGGAACTGATCACACTTAAAAAGCTGAAAATGCACAATGTATCCACCATTGTTATCGACGAGGCGGATCAGGTGTTCCAGCTCGGCGGTGTAAGTGACGTGGAATTTGTGCTCAAAAGTGCTCTGCGCGACCGTCAGTTAATCTTCCTGTCAGCTACAATTGACGAACATACGGCTACGCTTGCTAAGCGCGAGATGAAAGAGCCTGTTCATATCGGTATTGAACCGGATCGTGCGACGGCTGCCGGACTCGAACATTATTATTTTGTAGAAGAGAGTCGCAACAAGATCGATATGTTGCGTCGTCTTGTTAGACAATATAACCCGGATCGGGCTATCGTCTTTGTGAATGCAACGGAGGACATCGGTGAGGTTGAGGCAAAAATGAATCACCTCGGGCTGAACGCAGCTGCGCTGTACGGAGATGCCGACAAAGTGACTCGCAGCAACGTACTCGCCGCCTTCCGTAACGGCAAAATTCAATTGCTGATTGCCTCCGAGGTAGCGGCAAGAGGACTGGACATTGAAGGGTTGCCAATGGTCATCAACTACGACCCTGCTTTTGACTCAGAGCACTATGTTCATCGCGCAGGCCGGACAGGCCGGATGGGGCGTTCAGGAATTGTGCTGTCCATCGTCGATGAAACGCAAATTTTCATCATGCGCAAATTTGCACGGGAACTCGGTATTGAATTGCAGGAGCGTACACTCTTCGGCGGTAAAGTGTTGGTGGCTGATCCACGGCCGGATACGCGTCCTGAAGGACATTCGTTCTCGCGGAAACCGGGCCAGTCTCGTGATCGCAAGCCAGCTCAAGGGAACCGGAAACCGGGTACGAGAGCAACCATTTCGAATTCGGGTCAGCGTCCCGCAAGCGGCAAACCTAGTGGTAATGGAGGCCGCACAGATAGTGACCAGAACCGCAAAAACAAGGGAGCACCCAAATGGAGAAAAGACAGAGCGCCGCGCTCTGAGGAATAATCGGATGAAAGGGGTGCAGGGATAGATGGAAAATGTTCAATCGCCTGTGCTGCAAATCAGCGGGCTTAGTGGTGGATACAGTGCCAAACGGCCAGTGCTTCATGACGTGAATCTGGAAGTAGGCCGCGGAGAAATGGTCGGATTGATCGGATTAAACGGTGCTGGCAAGAGTACAACGATGAAACATATTCTCGGTCTGATGACTCCGCAACAGGGAGAAGTTCGGGTAATGGGCAAAAAACGGGATGAGGATGCACAGATCTACCAATCTGCGATGGCCTTTGTACCGGAATCTCCCGAATTATATGATGAAATGACCGTCATGGAGCATCTGGAGTTTACGGCAAGGGCGTACAATGTGTCCGAAGCGGATTTTAAACAACGGACAGAGAAGTTACTGGACTTGTTCCGCATGAATGAGAAAAGTACAAGTCTGTCCACACATCTGTCCAAAGGGATGCGTCAAAAGGTCATGATTATGTGTGCTTTTGTAGCAGGACCGCCACTCTATATTATCGATGAACCATTTCTTGGACTCGACCCGCTGGGTATTCGTTCACTGCTTGATTTTATGCTGGAGATGAAAGCAGCCGGGTCTTCCATTCTGCTGAGTTCACACATTTTGTCCACGATTGAAAATTATTGTGACCGCTTCGTTGTATTGCATCGCGGACAGGTCATTGCTCAAGGAACACTGAACGAACTGCGTACGAAGTTCGGGGAGCCAGATACACCGCTGGAGCATATGTTCTACTCCCTCGTGCAAGGCAGGGATTAGTATGGATCTCAAGCTGTTATGGAAGCAACGTCGGACAGGTTTCTGGAATGGAATTTTACCTTATGTGGGCTATGTCATCCAGAGCGGTGTAGCGATGGTTTTTCTGTTTCTCGTTATCGCTTTCTCCGCTTGGTATACATCCTTTGTACAGAATATTCCTGCGGGATTTCCTATTCGCTGGATTGCTTTATTATTGCTGGCTCCGCTTGCACTGTTTAGCAGTTATCGTACATATTTGCTTCCGGCAGATATTGTCTTCCTGCGGCCGCAGGAGTACCGAATGCAGGATTATTTGAAAAACAGCTTCGTGCGTGGCGTTATTTATAAAATGCTGTTGCTGCTTTTCGTCTTTCTTACCTTGTGGCCACTCTATGTAAGGGCAGATGTAGATGCCAAACCATTGGGCTGGTCGATGTTGTTCCTCGTATTATGGAAAGTGTTGTCCAGTTATGGTGCATGGCAAGAACTAAGGATGGTTCAAGCCGGGGCGTCCAAGGGATATCGGATACTACGCTGGGCACTGGCTATCCTTGCCGTTGCCGCCTGGTTATGGCAGCCGCCACTACGCAGCCTTTGGTTTCTGTTGCTGCTGGCCGCTGTTTATATCGTTGCACTGCGTGTACCTGTTAAACACCGAGTTGCTTGGGAACGTCTGATTCAGGTGGAGCAGACGCAGGGAGGCAGAGTGATGCGTACATTAGGCTGGTTTGTCGATGTGCCATCTTCTGGGCAAAAGGTAAACTCTCGCCGCTGGCTCAGTAAATGGGGCAATGGTCTTCCATGGAATGCGGGGCAGGCTTACCGATATCTCATGACTAAAACATTTATTCGAACGGAAGTATTCACTATTGTTCTGCGTCTGATCATCCTGGGTATGCTGCTTTCCTGGTGGACGGCAGGCAGTTACTTCGGAATCGGGGTATATCTGTTCTTCCTGCTGCTTACAGGCATTCAACTGGGGGTGCTGCGCCGCAGTCACAGTGAATCCTTCTGGATCATGATCTATCCGATCTCAGGAGAGAGCCGCCGTTCACAGGTACTCGGTTTTATCTTCCAACTGCATGCTATAGGGGCGCTGCTCATGTGGTTGCCGATGCTGGCAGCAGGAATGGAGGGACTGAGCATGACAGGCGTTGCACTCGTACTCGGTGTACTTGTCATCGTGCTGATGCGTCGTTCGCAGGGCAGTAAATGGCTCAAAGAGGAAGAGGATGAGTAGAAGAACCAAGTTAGCTTAAGCCTTCGTTGAGCTATCAGGTTTATTCAACACAAGTGAATCATGCGTAGGAGCAAGAGAAGAAGGGTATTTCGGGCTGAATCCCGAAATACCCTTCTTTTTAATGTGTGATGTAACTCGTGATGTCATGCGCGTATACATAGCGAAGGCGTATTAGCACAGAAAGGATTTTGTGATGATTACGAGCAGGATAAACAGTACGAGAATGGCACCAATGTTTGTGAATCCTCCAACGCCACAGTATCCGTATCCGCCTCTTGTATCTTCAACTTGGGACATGGGTCATACCCCTTTCGAGTGATGGTTTGGCACGCCCTTGCGTACATCGTATATTATGTGCCATGGCGTTAGGCTGATTGGGCCTCTGCCCGTGCATGTGTGTTTTGGGCATCTGTCCAGTAGGAGAGGAGAAGTACTTAGTGGACGCTGATTGAAGTTTTCTGAAAATATGAATGAAATAAAACGAAAGAACCCTTCGGCAATGACATTAGCTTTCGCAATGTGCCGCAAAGGGTTCTATTCTTGAACCCGTCTAATTTAGACGGTTAATATTTATATTTTATGTCGTTTGCAGATCCTGTACGCCACGATAGATCGTATCGAACAGTTCTTCGAGACCATTTTCCTCGATACAAGAGAAGGCAATCCGCAGATCGGATTCACCGAGTGCAATCGTGCCTACACCATATTGGTGCAACAGATGGCTACGGAGCGCTTCAGCACCGACTTGTTTCAGCTTCAGACACATGAAGTAACCTGAGTTGAATGGATAATAATCCCATACGTCTCCATACTTACCGCTGTCTAGAATCGCTTTAACTTTGTTGGCGCGCCCTTTCATAATCTCAAACTTTTCTTGTTTCTGTGCTTCAAACTCCGGTGCTTTCAGCGCATCCAGAACAAAAGTCTGTGAAGGATGTGGACCGCTTGAAATCGTTGCACGGATGATGCCAAGTGTTTTTTGCTCTAATGCATGCAAAACAGCAGCATCTTCATGAGCAAATGTAATGAATCCTACACGGAAGCCCCATACGAATTCTTCTTTCGTTGCACCGTCGATCTTCACCGTTAATACACGTGGATGAATATTGGCCAGTTTACCAAAAAGAGACTCATGAATGGAATCTTCAAAGAAGAGGCCAAAGTATGCATCATCTGTAACCACCACGACGTTTACACCCGCTTCTGCAGCTTGACGAATGGCATCTACGATGGCATCTGCTTCTGCACCGCCTGGTGTGTAACCCGTCGGATTGTTCGGGAAGTTAAGCAGAACAATGGCTTTCCCTTTGTCCTTCTGTGCAAGCAACGCCTGAAGCAACCCGTTGCTGTTAAAGTTCATTTGATCATCAAACAATGGATAATGGATCAACTGGCCGTGTCGACGAATTCCGAAAGTCAGCTCGTAATTCTCCCAGTTTTTATCCGGATATATAACAGCGTCCCCTTCTTCAGTGAACAGATCGGCTACGATGCTGAGTCCATGAGTCAGTGCGTTCGTTACAATTGGATTCCCGAAAGATTTACCTTCGAGAGAAGGAGTTTCTTTCAGCATCTTATCTCTCCAAACGGTTCTTAATTCAGGTTTGCCTGCAGGCGGCGCGTAAGGATACAGATCCTTCGGCTGGAATGCGGACAACTTTTCCTGAATCACCGGAAGATGCATTGGCACTCCACCCTCCAGAGCGATACCGATCGTTGCATTATAGGTCTTAGCCAAGCTTGCTGCTTCCGCAGATTGACTTAAGATACCTTCTTTAGGAAAATAAATTTCTTTGCCGAGTTGTGACAGCATGGAGTAGACGTGACTGCTGCCGGCCTGAATACTTTCGTTCAACTGTTCAGCCAGTGGATTCATTTTTTTCATCCTTCCAAGTCTTTGTGATTCACTGCCTAACATTATAACACCTTGACATGGCCCCGTCACGGAAATTACGCAATATGACAGTTATATCACTTCACCGCGTTGTTGCGCAGGGAAAGAATGCAACATTAGCATGAATTTAAGGCCGGATCTGGCCGAGTTACTCCTGGTGGTACGGGCAATATTTTCGCATCATTTCAGCCGTTTCATGATCCCGGCCTTCGTTTCGTTTATGCAATTCACCGCTGATATGATCAAATCGTTCAGGGGTCAAATTCTGCCCGAATTTAAACTTGGCGCTGAGTCGCTCTGGTACGATTCGAACGACAGCAACAGCCTTAAGCCTTCCGGTGTACCGGGAGTCTTGTGCATCAATCGGTGCATAACCGCCTTGCGGCTGGAGTTTCTCCATAAATCGCTGCAGAACCTTGCCTTTAATATCAAGATCTTCTACAGGCTCTGCCAGACCTGAAGCCATGACACTTTTGAAAAAAGAGGTTGCAGGACAGGCCAGTTCGGGGTCACTGAAAAAAGAAGGAATCAGCGAGAACTCCTCCGCTACGGTAAAGCTGACGGACGAGTGCTGTTTGATCTGTTTCATTTTTTCCCCGGCTAAACTTCCATGAAAATAAAAGCAACCATCCATATATACAAAATTCAGCGGTGTGACTCTCGGTTCTCCATCCGGGCTGACGGTACCCAGAAATCCGAAAGAGCACTTATCCAGAAATGTAATGATTTCCTGTTCCTCTTCTATTGAAAATTCTTTGCGTCTCATGTGATTTCCCCCATTATTTTAGAAATTGTTAGGACAGGTCTGAATGTAGAAACCATTAGAACATGTCAGAAATATGATTCCAGCATTGTCATTCCATGAAGATAACCATAAAACGAATATTGACAGTAAAATAGATCCAATTTAGATTCATTTTTATAGGCCAATTGGAATGAGTGATCATCGTAAATTAGAAGTAAGACGAAGAAAAGATAGAAGTAAAGATTAAAGAAGGCTTGTTAACGAAGGGGGAGAATCACATGGAATTATGGCTGCCACTTGATTCATACGAGCTCCAATATCGATACAAATATCAAGCGTTATATCACGCACTGCGTGATGCGATTCATTCAGGTACACTGGAAGCAGGAGCGCGGTTGCCGTCTACGCGTTTACTGGCGAAACAGTACGACATGTCGCGCGGGTCGGTAGCCCAGGTATACGATATGTTGCTTGCGGATGGATATGTCCATGCTTATCCGGGAAAAGGAACCTATGTAACGGAATCCTTGTCCGTGCATCACAACGATCAAAGCGAAGCGGTGTTGTCTTTATCTCCATGGGGAGAGCGTCTTCGCGCATTAACTACAGAACACAAACGTTTACGTGAAGAGGTGCAACTGGCACAGGAATCGGTCATCAATTTTCGGATGCAGCGGTTGCTTCCAGAACATTTTCCAAAAGCCGAGTGGAAAAGTGCACTCGCTGCGGTTCATCGCAGTGGCTGGCGAGATGTAGGTGGTGCAGCCGGTTATCCCGAGCTGCGGGAAGCGATTGCCGCACATCTTCGCTGGACACGTGGCATTCAAACGGAAGCTTCCCAGATCGTACTGTTCAGTGGATCGATACAAGGCATTACGCTTTTGTCCCAGTTACTAATTGATGAGGGAAGCCCGGTGGTGCTGGAAAGTCCGGGTTATCAAGGCATTGTACATGCGGTCAGATCTTGCGGTGGTCAGGTGATACCCGCAGAGGTTGATGAAGGAGGTATTATCCCGCAGCATTGGAAAGCACAGACGTTATTTGTCACGCCGACTCGTCAGTTCCCGACCGGAGCGGTGCTAGGGCTGGAACGAAGGCGAGCCTTATTGAACTGGGCATCAAAACAAAATGCCGTTATTGTGGAAGATGATTACGACAGTGAGTTCCGCTGGGGCGGACGACCGATTGAACCACTTAAGGTGCTTGATCGTGAGCAACGCGTGGTATACATTGGTTCCTTCTCCCAAACGATGCCAGCTTCGTTCCGGCTCGGTTATGCGGTATTGCCAAGCAGTCTGGTCGAACCATTGCTGGCTGCCAAAGCTCTGTATGAACCGGTTTCACCTGCGCTACTGGAACAGCGTGCACTAGCCCGATTTATGACACGAGGTGGATATATGCGGCATTTACGTCGGTTAACCCGGCTATATGGGGAGCGTCATGACTTTTTTGTGGAGGAGATGAATCGGTGGTTGCCACAAGCATTCACGATGCAGCCAGGGGATGCTGGTTTGACCATTTATGCGATCTGGAACGGTGACCAAGCAAGTTATGAACGGTTTACCAAAGAGCTCCATAAGCAAGGAGTTTTGTTCCGGGATGTAGAGCAGTATCGCTTGATTCCGGGGCATTCAGCGATTTGTTTCGGGTTTGCTCATCTGCAAAAAGAGGAGATTCGCGAAGGGATAAAGCGGATGCAAGCCGCGTGGGAGAAGTGTACATTTTCGTTTCAGTGAATTCCGCTGTATAATGGGATAAGTGTTTAAAGAGATTAACTGTCAAGGGGGAGTGGCGACATGCTGCAGGCATCGCCGTCATCATTTGTAATTTTGCCCGCTGTCGCCAAAATAGTCTGTGAACCGGGCTGGAAATGGCAGAAGCGGGAAAAACCGATGCAAAATTATGATTTATTTTACGTGTGGAGCGGTGAAGGCACGGTTATTTTGAATGATCAGCCTTACGAGGTTGGCAAAGGAAGCTGTTTCCTGTTTCGTCCGGGAGACCATACAAGCGCAACGCATAACAGGCAGAAACCACTGGTGCTGACGTATATTCATTTTGATGTGGACGAGCCTGTTGTGGATGTGCCTCAGTCTTACCGTGAAGTGCAGGAGACCGTGGAGTTTGAGCATTTGCTTGCACGGTACGTAAGGCTGTTTTTGTCCGATGTGTACGGGCGTGATGAAGAGAGCAGGCTGATTCTGAAGCAGTTGATGATCCATTTGCTGCGGGCGGATACGGAAGAACCTGTGGAGAAAAAGGTAAGTAATCAGTTGTCCGATGTGATTCAGGAGGTGGCGAATTATGTTCGCCAGCATCCCGGAATTACACATCGCGTAGAGGATCTGGCTGCACGAGCCGGTCTGTCACCGCGTTATTTTTCGATCAAGTTCAAGGAACTTGTCGGATCATCGGTACAATCCTACATTATTCGTATGCGTATTGAACGGGCAGAACATCTTCTGGTACATACCGGTATGAATGTGACCGAAGTTGCGGATGCACTAGGTTATCGGGATATCTTTTTCTTCAGTCGTCAGTTCAAGCAATATACGGGCAAAAGTCCGTCAGAGATTCGTTAAAGACACGTCAGCGTCTCGTTCGCAAACATCACAACGTTTCAATGCTGGATGGCTAGGGTAAGTAACTAGCATTCCAGATGACCTTACAAG
The DNA here is from genome assembly GCF_050435065.1 of Paenibacillus sp. 4624. Lineage (NCBI taxonomy): Bacteria > Bacillati > Bacillota > Bacilli > Caryophanales > Paenibacillaceae > Paenibacillus > Paenibacillus sp. 4624. The sequence goes on along the minus strand of NZ_JBNDJR010000011.1, from coordinate 141,394 downwards.
GAGGAACATGTGATGATGAACGGAAAAAGACGGGTTCGTAGCCGCAGAAATTCCATTAAGGGATGCAGTGTTTTTCGGAAACGTATGCGCCGGCTGAGACCCGTTGAAGAACTGCAGGACGTATGGTTCTGACGATTGGAGATATGGCTATTACCTTATAATGAACTGGCGAGCCAGCCGGAGAGAGGCTACGCCATGCATGTATACATGAAATGATATTTCGTTGGTAATTCAGAATGGCAACATTTCATATCATGAATGATAGGCATGAAAGATAAAGAATAAAGAGGATGGCATAACACCTGATTGCAGGTGCTGAGCCATCCTCTTTATTTACGTATGAGATTAGGGTTGTTTGGGTTTCAGACGACCAAGTAGAGCGCCCATTTTAACAGAATCTCCAGGTTTCAAATCAGGGAGCGGTTCGAAGGTATCGCTCTGCATAAGCAGTACAACGGTAGAACCGAACTCAAAATAAGCCAGATCATCTCCTTGAGCCCAAGCTTGGGTGTCGATATCGGCATATTGAATGCTGCTGACATTCATTGCACCCACTTTGACGACAGCTACTTCACCATAATCATGCTGAATATACGTAATAAGCCGTTCATTGCGGCTGAGCACGGACTTCATATGGGTGAGTCCGAAATCATTCACAGGATAAACTTTGCCTTTGATATGTTCGCTCTCCATCTTACGACCGCTGACAGGTGCATGAATGCGGTGGTAGTCGCGCGGACTGAGATAGAGCACAAACACATAACCATGCTTGTACTTCTCCAGATGAGGAGAGTGGTTTAACAATTCAGCTAGTGTATAATCTTGTCCCTTTACATTCAGAATGGTTCCTGCGGAAATCGGGCCTGCTGCCGTAATTTTGGCGTCGACAGGGCTGATCAACGCATGTTCCGAAAGGTCTAGCGGGCGCATCCCGGGTTTTAATTTGCGAGTGAAGAAATCATTCAGGGAACGATATTCTTTCCAATCCTTCTCGGCTTCCTGTACAGGGATGTTGTAGGTCCGGACAAAATAAGGGATAAATGCTTTGCTTCCCCGGCTTTTGGAGAAAGCTCCCACGGTCCGGGAGATCCATTTGCGCGAAGAAAGCTCAGTCATTAATCGCAACAGCGTTTTTGCCATGAATATCCCCCTTAGGGTTAATACAAACTTCAAGGCCGCAAAAGCGGCCATTCTGCATAATATTGACACAAATCACGAATGAAATCAATACAATCCACGATCATAGGTTTGTGGCTGTCTTGGAATGCTGGAGTTGTGATTGACCAGCAGACGTCCGTACGCCATTGGTTTGTTATATGTCATCTGCCAATGTTCCTGCATGCCAGCCTTACGAAAACCATATCGCTGATCTCTGCCATTGCATTCAATAAAGTAAATTCCTCCGTTTTGGGTCACGCCGAGGTCGAGGCCCAGATCAGCCAGATGAGGCAAATTGGAAGCCAGCGTGTGAGCAATACGAAGGGCAACCATAGTTATTCGGGCTTGTAGCTGGAACAGCTCCGTACTTGGTTCAGCCAGACCAAGTGCTCCAGCAACAGTCATGACTTTGCCGCCTTGCGCAATGTTTGTGACAAACGTATGTGCCGGAGCTGCCTTGGCAAACATGCCAGTGACACTCCATACCCCATCTACCCCGCGCTGCACGGATACTCTCAGATCAACGGGCCTTCCCTCATACCGGATTAGTGGAATCCGTTCTTCAATCAGATAAGCATGGCGGAATATCCTTCTTAGTGTAGCGGAAGGCAATTGTCCCCGGCTTAACTTGAAGGTTGCCCAGCCTTTGCGCGATGCTCTGGTTTCACAGGTTAGTTTCCAATTTCCCTCCTGCTGGAAAAGCCGCATAATGCCATGACCGATGCTGCCGCTACACGGTTTAATGACGAGATCTTGATAATGTTCCATCATGTAAGTGAGGGATTCGGGCGTTGCTTTGACTGCGTGCGGCAGATGATCTTTTAAAAAAGGGTCTTGCCGCAACATATCATGCACATGGTCCTTCCGATAGCGATTACGCACGTTATACACTTGAATGCCTTGCAGGAGCAAACGTGTAATCTGTCGTTGCTCCGTACGGCGAAGCTGGAGCGAACGGTTATGGATTACGGAAGGAAGCGGTATACGCTCACGGACGTAACGACCTTCTTTTTTCACATAAGCCACGCATGTTTTGCGATCCAGATCGATATCCTCCAGCCTTAAAAAACAAGGCGTTAATCCGTAACAGGCTGCAGCCTGTTCATAATTGGCGAGTGATTCCTGACCGGTCCTTCCGGCCGGTATCCCCCGGTACATGCGTGAATCGAACATAATGCCGATCGTTTCTTGGAGCATGACCGTTCCTCCTTCGTTGTTATCGCGCAACCATGAATCTTTTTTAGTATGCCGGCCTGTCAATGCATGGCTGTAACATCGCGATAACGCAGACCGGTGTGCAGACGCACTTTTATACATCCGTTAATGTTCAGACATCATATCTTATGAAAGGAGCGGAAACGGGGCGTGGACAGCTGCCTTGTCTCTTCACTTCGTACTGCCTAATTACGTCAGAGCAGATATAACGTTAACCTAAATAGGCATGAATCTGATCAACGATGTGCAAAAGTAGGCCGGAAAAGTGGCAGATGCCCAGCTCAAAGCATATGATGCCGGAGATGAACGTTAGGGGAAGGAGCTGGCCTCATGAGTAAAAAAGGCAAAAAAAAGGTTATGACGCCTAAACTGCGTCATATCAGTCCCAAATTCAGGGAGCTGGATCTGATGGATCGGCGGCTGGAATTCAGCAAGCCGGAAAAAACAGTGGAAAAAGAGGAGGTTTCGACTTCGGATAGTGCTGCCTCCAAGGAAGTTATTGCTGATACCGCAGCAACATCCGAACAAATCACGTCCGAATCATTAATGAATAAACCCGACGTGGTTGTGGAAGTGCAAGATGTGGAGCAGGAGCAAAAGCAAGCCCAAGACCGGAACCAGGTGCAGGAGCAGCAAATTTCCCCGTTAAATGCAGAAAAGAATAGTGTGGAAAAAGAAAGCGTAGAAAAAGAGTTTCAGATCAGAAGCATTGCTCACCTTCCATTAAAAGAACAGGATAACGACAGCCATTTAACAGGCAAGCGGCGGCTTGAACAATTAAACCAGAACCAGATGCCAGGCTATGAAGGACAGTATATTTATACAGATGACCTCAGTGATTTTGCTGTCACGGAAAGTAAGCTTGCTCCTTTTTCGGTGGATGCCTCCAAGTTGAAATCCGGTGCCGTAGGGAGTGAGGCTCTCCAGGATTATGCAGTAACGAGCATTCATATTGCGGACGGTGCGATTGTTTCTGCAAAGCTGGCTGAGGCTTCGATTGCAGAAGAACATCTGATTGACGGCTCTGTATCAGGTCACAAAATCAGAAATGCATCTATCGCTGGAGACAAAATCCGGGATGGTAGTATTACCTCACAGAAGCTGGGCAATCAGGTCATTGATGCAGCCAAAATAGCGGATGGCTCCATCGGCACAAGGCATCTGAGTCGCTTGCTCGTCACGGAGGAATTAATTCAGAATCAAGCTGTTACTGCTGAGAAAATCGCGATTAGCGGGATTGAGACCCGTCATTTAGCAGGTGGGGCCGTCCATACCTCGAAATTGGCGGATGATGCGGTCACCAGTGCCAAGATTCGTGATGGAGCGGTGACAGGCAGCAAGATTGAAGAGCAATCTATTGATGCACGCCATATTCAGGCCGGTTCGGTGAAACAGTCTCATTTGGCTGAAGGGTCCGTTGGACGTAATCAATTGCTGGCAAGCAGCATCGGCAGTGAACAGATTGAGGATGGCTCGATTCATACACGGCATATTGCGGAACATGCCTTGAATGGGCGACATCTGGTGGATGGTTCGATCGGTTCAGTACAGATTCGAGCTGCTGCTGTAGGCAGCGAACAGATTGGCAATGCCGAAATTGGCAGTGAGCATCTGGTCGATGGAGCCATCATTAGCAGCAAACTGGCGGACCAATCGGTGGGAACAGCGAAATTGCTGGAGCAGGCAGTGACGGCTTCGAAACTGGCAGATCAAAGCGTTGTCGCTTCCAAAATATCAGATGAAGCTGTGCTTGGAAAACATCTGGCCAAAGGTGCGATTCGCGGGGAACATATTGCCAATCGAGGCATTACACCAGTTCATGTTGATAATGGTGCTATACATTCGATACATCTTGCGAGTGGCAGCATCGAGACAACACATCTATCCGAGGGAAGTGTATCTGCAGATGCGCTGGCTTCAGGTGTTGTGCTGGAAAAACATCTGGCAGAATCTTCTGTAGGATCATTCCAATTACAGGATGAAGCAGTCACAACCGCAAAGCTGGCATCAGAAAGTGTAACGGCTGATAAACTTGCTCCAAGTGCGGTTACAAGCAAAGCTATAGCCTCAGGTACGGTCAATTCGTCCCACTTGGCCAAAGCAGCCGTATCAACGACTCATCTGGCTCCCGGCAGTGTTGATTCCGAAGCGCTAAGGCCGTATGCAGTGAAAGCCGAGCACCTGACAGAGCATGCCGTGGGTGCTCCTCACCTGCAGCCGGGCAGCGTTCAGACCGATGCCATATCACGTGCGGCAATTACTACGGACAAAATAGCTCCGGGCAGCGTGACTTCAGCACAGATGGCAGGCGGTTCCATTTTTCCACCACATCTTACAGATCATGCTGTGACATCACCTAAACTCTCACCGGAAAGTGTCTCTACAGATAAGCTGGCTGATCTATCGGTCACCTCGGCCAAACTGGCTGACGGCAGTATCACTTCCGCCAAGATTATGGCAGAAAGCATCGTTGCAAAACATATCCCTGCTGAAACGATTCGTGGATATCATCTGAAGCAGCATACAATCTCGCTGGAGCATCTGTCCGATGAGGTGCGTACGCCAGAATTATTTGCAAACGGCAGCATCCCTGGCAGCAAGCTTCGTCAAAGAACAGTGACGACAGAACATCTGGCCACCGACTCGGTATCCGGCGAGGAATTACAGTACGGGGCAGTGGGGAGCGAACATCTGCAACGAGCATCCGTTGATTCCATACATCTCGCTGAAGGCAGTATAAAATCAGATCATTTGACTGCTCAGGCTGTCCATAGTGCTCATCTGAGAGAAGAGGTGATTCGCAGTGAGCATATCACCGAGCAGGCGATATCTTCCAATCATCTGATGGCCGGAGCGGTGCAGACAGAACATTTGTCTCCACTCTGCATAACAGAAGCGCATCTGCAGCCAGGGCTGATCAGCGGACTGCATCTGCAAGGGGAATCCCTGGGCGCTGCACACCTGCAGCAAGGTGCAGTTCAATCTCGTCATATCCAGGATGGAGCTGTTTTCTCCCACCATATTCAGGAGCGGAGTATTGGAACAGAGCATCTGGAGGAAGAGTCTGTCCGATCCGTCATTTTGCAAGATGGTGCAGTTACTACGTCAAAATTGGCGGATAGCAGTGTGGACGGCAGTAAACTGGCAGAAGGAGCGGTATCCAGCATTCATTTGACCGATGAGAGTGTGCAGTCTGCGCATATCGCAGAAGGTGCCGTTCGTGCGGATCATATAGAGGACGGCAGCATCACGGCAAGCCATTTGAACGAAGAAGCTGTAAATACCGCTCATCTGCAAGATAGTGCAGTCACTGCGTCTAAATTGGCGGATGGCAGTGTGGATGGCAGTAAACTGACAGAAGGAGCGGTATCCAGCATTCATTTAACCGAAGCGAGTGTGCAGTCTGCGCATATCGCAGAAGGTGCCGTTCGTGCGGATCATATAGAGGATGGCAGCATCACGGCAAGCCATTTGAACGAAGGAGCTGTAAGCACAGCTCATCTGCAAGATGGTGCAGTCACTGCGTCTAAATTGGCGGATGGCAGTGTGGACGGCAGTAAACTGGCAGAAGGAGCGGTATCCAGCATTCATTTGACCGAAGCGAGTGTGCAGTCTGCACATATCGCAGAAGGTGCCGTTCGTGCGGATCATATAGAGGATGGCAGCATCACGGCAAGCCATTTGAACGAAGAAGCTGTAAGCACAGCTCATCTGCAAGATGGTGCAGTCACTGCGTCTAAATTGGCGGATGGCAGTGTGGACGGCAGTAAACTGGCAGAAGGAGCGGTATCCAGCATTCATTTAACCGAAGCGAGTGTGCAGTCTGCACATATCGCAGAAGGTGCCGTTCGTGCGGATCATATAGAGGATGGCAGCATCACGGCAAGCCATTTGAACGAAGAAGCTGTAAATACCGCTCATCTGCAAGATGGTGCAGTCACTGCGTCTAAATTGGCGGATGGCAGTGTGGACGGCAGTAAACTGACAGAAGGAGCGGTATCCAGCATTCATTTGACCGAAGCGAGTGTGCAGTCTGCGCATATCGCAGAAGGTGCCGTTCGTGCGGATCATATAGAGGATGGCAGCATCACGGCAAGCCATTTGAGCGAAGAAGCTGTAAGCACAGCTCATCTGCAAGATGGTGCAGTCACTGCGTCTAAATTGGCGGATGGCAGTGTGGACGGCAGTAAACTGACAGAAGGCACGATATCGTCTGTGCATCTGGCTGATCGTGCTATTGATGGCAGCAAATTAAGTGAGCAAAGTATCACGTCCAGTCACTTAAATGATGGAATCGTGGGCACATCGCATCTAAGTGAAGAGATCTGGAATGCGATTCGCCAGGTCAGTGCAGAAACGCTGGAACAGCTTGCCGAGTTCAAAAGGCAGGAAGCGATGCAGGAAGTCCAGCAGTTTATACAGTCGGTTGGCCTGCCTAACGAAGGTCTGTTTGCCTGGGGAGATGATGCGGAATCGTCGCCGGATGCGCCTGCTCAGTTCCAAGCCGGAACTCTTAATCTTCAAGAACTGCTTGGACTGCACAATGATTCGGAAATAGATGCCGTATTAACAGAAGGCGAGTTTGCTACGGAAGTCACTGAAGCTGAAAATGCATTGGATGGAGAAAATGCATTATCGCTGGATGTAGCTGTCACAGACTTATCCAACGCTATCACCCCTCAAGGGTCTAATATGGAGGTGCCAGTCTCCTATACCCTTGAGCCTCAGTCGGTAAAACAAGAGCATTTGTGTGATGGTTCTGTAGGCAGTGAACAGTTGCAGACTGGTGCTGTTCAAGCCGAACATCTGGCATTCCAGCCGGTACGCAGTGTGAGTAAACAGCCTGCTGTGCAGCAGTTTGGCATGGAAGCTTTTGTTTTGCCAGAGAATGAGACGTGTACCGAAGTGACGATTGTGTTTGAAGAGTCATTTGTTTCGGAGCATTATGTCATTGTCGCGATGAGCAATGACCGTGGATTCCAGGTGTCGCTGTTATCCCAAAGCGAGGATGAGGCGGTGCTGGAAGTAACGCGAACAGCGGAATGCAAGCATACGTATGGCTTGCTGTCCTGGATCGCAGCGGGGCCATCGGCTTAAAAAATATACAAAAGCGGTGTCCAGAGTATGTCCCCCGGACACCGCTTTTGCTTGGCGAGCCTGACCGTTCGGACATAAGGGGTGTCGGAACGATACTGCTTTTTTTAACACAAATATAGATGAGATAATAATTAGTTCGACTTTACTTTTTAGGAATGGACGCAGACGTTGCACATAATCGGTTAACGATTACAGTCCTACAGCTTGATAAGCTTTGGTGATGGCAGTAGCCTCGGCAGAATTCGCACCGTAGAGGTCTTTGGCCGCCTGAATGGTTGCCGTTTTGGCTGCTGCAAATTTGGATGTCGGTGTCAGGTAATTCACCAGTGTGCTGTAGAAGATACGTACTGCTTTATCCCGGCCGATGCCGCTAACGGTTACACCGTTATGAGTGCCCCCTTGGGCTGCAAGGTAATAAGCTTTGTTGATGATACCGCTGTTGGTATGCACACCGCCGTTATCCGCACTACCTGTGTAGCGGTCACTATATTTGTCGGGCTGATTATACAGCGTAGGGTTGGACAGGGAGCGCAGTGCGTCACCTGGGATGTTAGGGGTATAGATATCATCGCCCAGCAGCCAGTTTTTGCTTTCAATGGTGTTCCCCATAATATCGGCAAACGCTTCATTCAAAGCGCCCGATTCATTGCGATATTCCAGGTTGGCCGTATATTCGATGACCCCGTGAGTTAATTCATGACCGACAACGTCCAGGTCAGCAGAGAATGAGCGGAACAACGAGCCGTCGCCGTCACCAAATACAATCTGTGCCCCGTTCCAGAAGGCATTATTATAGTTGGAACCGTAATGTACTGTGGAACGAATCAAAAGTCCATTACCATCCAGGCTGTTGCGGTTAAATTTATTTTTGTAAAAATCGTAAGTAGCGGCAGCATAAGCATGTGCATCTACAGCTGCGCGGTCTGTCCATACATTATCGGAATCTGTAAGCAGCGTGCCTGGCAGAGAGGAGCGATTATTCGCTGTGTAGGTTAGGATGCCCTTGCCCCGAGTGGTATCTTGCAGTTGGTAGGTACTGCCGGATTGCGTTGTCGTCAGCGTTTTGGTGTCACCCAGTACGCCTGTACCTGTACCAGTGGCAAAGTTAATGATATCAAACTGAGATACGATGCTTCCGTCCACGGCGTTAATAAAATATTTGGTTCGCAGCGGTGCAGGTTCAAGCACGTTCACTTCGGTAATGTAAACCAGATAGGTCTGGCCGTCATCTTCATGGTGATAAATTTGGAGTTCAGCCTTCGGCTCAAGCTCCGGTGCACCTAACTCGCCGATCCGGGAAGTCGCTTCTTCCGAAGCTACTTTAATCGCGTCTTCTGCACTGATACTAGGGATTCCGTCATTAGGAATCGCTTGTTCTTCAACAGGCGGAAGTTCACCAAGAGCAGAAGTCACAGCTCCCGTTTTGTCCAGATGAAGGGTCTGTTCAGCACCGTAGACCGGAATACCTTTGATGTACTGTTGCAGACGGAAGTGCCTTACGCCGGAAGTATCCGTGTTACGTTTAATGATTTTGAGTTGGCCTCTGACATCAGAGTTCAGGAACTCTTCCTGTTGTCCAAGGTAATTGTAGATCGTTTCGTCAGGATTGTTGTTCAAAAGGATACTCTCCTCGGAGGCATAAGGGGCCTCAAGCGGATTGGATAGATCAGATGGCGCTGCAGCGGCAGAGGATACGGAAGCGAGCAAAAGAGCTCCTCCAAGAATTGTTGGCATAACTTTGGCAAATTTCATTGTTAACTCTCCCATTCTCATTTAGATTTTGCTTGGAAAAAAAGGGTTTATGCCTAACTCGGCTGGATTTCCGTCTGCATCTGGCAGGGCGGAGTGAGGGGCTCAAACAGAAGTATGTTTAAGAAGCAGGGGTTGTCCCCCTAGTGATTGCGGCAAACCGAAGGTTCTACGGAGAACCGGGATGTTCAATCCGTGTGTGGAATGCGGGAAGAAGAAGCCGGGTTGGGAACGGCATCACTCCTTTCAAGTTCATGGTCTGTTTGTGATACTAAATGGGGAGATCAAACGTCTGAACTAACCGAAGGTCAATAAATGGACAGAAAGAGGTTTTGGGAACGTAAGTTCTTAACAAGGTTAAAAATGTAAATTGTGTGGCTTGAATCGTATAGTATCACAGTGTAAAAGATTGGAAAAGATGCAATTTTAATTTTTTTTGAAAATTGTGTCTAAAGACAGGGAAGAGATGTCATTTTTGAAAATATTGACGAATCTTGTCGGGCTACAGAATAGGTGTGCTTACACTCTCGCCCAGAACCTAAGTAAGATAAGGACATACGCCGTTTCCACTGCTCCACGAATACATAGAATAACGTGTACTCCCTTGGCATGATCAGGATGGACTGTGGGAGGTGAATTTGTTGCGGAAACAACGTAATAGAGCCAGTTTTGCAACAAAAACAAGAAAAAAGCGTACCAGATGGATATCTGGAAAAAGACGAATCCAATCGAGAAGGAAAAAGGGTACAAAGACCTATGTCATCTCCTTGCCTCCTAACCATTCATTTCATGCGAACGATCGGAGAGAAGCCCATGAGATGATTGGGGAAGTTGTTCAACAAGACAGAGAAGTTCCCCGGCAACCTGTGCTGTCGGTAATTATTCCAGCGATGAACGAGGAACGCACCATTGCTGCTGTAGTCCGTGAAGCGAAACGTATATGCCGCAATGCGGAAGTGCTGGTTATTGTAAACGGGTCAACCGATGGCACAGCGAATGAAGCTGACCGGGCTGGGGCACGTGTACTCCATTATCCTGAAGCGCTGGGACATGATGCAGGACGAAGAATAGGGGCAGCAGCAGCCCGCGGGCAGATCCTGCTGTTCACGGATGCAGACATTCCGATCCCGGCCGAACACCTGGCACCGTACGTTCAGGCTGTGCTAAACGGAGTCGATGTTGCACTGAACAATTACAACGGTCCGGTGACACGGAGCCCTGTTCATCCGGTCGTTGAAGCAAAACATATGTTGAACAGTCTGCTCTCCAGATCCGATCTTGGCGGTGCTTCTATGACAGCCATTCCTCATGCGCTCAGCCGTAAGGCACTTGAGATCATTGGCGTATCTTCGCTGGAAACCCCGCCACTTGCTCATGCCAAAGCGATATTTGGCGGCCTTCGGGTGCACGCTGTTCATCATGTGCCTGTAGGCAAATGGAATGCTGTGCGCACGAGGGAACGAGGCGGCGCTGATCCACTTAGCCAAGTCGTACTGAACGATCATCTGGAGGCGATCCGCTGGATTACAGATACACGGGGGCCACGGGGGGGTTACCCTGATCTGCAGCGTGTTCGCAGTCTGGCTCAATAGGAAGTTGTAAGAAATGGGGGATTATACGATAGAAACGGCAACATCGGAGGTGACAGCGATGAAAACAAGACCAGGAGTAAGGGCAAAGAGACAGACGCGAGCCAAGCGAATGGCGGCGAGTAGACCCCTAAGCAGAAATCAGGCTGAGGGGAAACGCGCGCCACGTACGAATTTCGGGCGGAGCCGGCGGAATGTCCGGAAGGTGATGCCGGATCTGCGTCCATTTTGGCGGGCAGGCCAGCTTGCAGGCAACCAATTCAGGGAAGATGCTGACAACCTGAATAAACATGCTTCTGATACGTGGCAAGTACACGCGGCGAATCTGCCGGAACAGATCAGCTACGAATCTGCACTGCAGGCAGGCAGGGCGTTTGTTCAAGGCTATGCGAAGTCCTCCGGCCATTTACCAGAGATTGTACCGCTACCCCTCCGACATGTTGCTGCTGCCGTAGTCTGTGCCTGTAATGAGGAAAGCACACTTGGGCAAGTGTTGGTACAACTAGGGCGTCTACCCCTCCGTGATATTGTAGTTGTATTAAACGGCACGACGGATAACAGCCTGGAACGCGTGCTGGAGCAACCCGGCATTACACTTGTATATGAACCGGAACGAGCCGGGCATGATGTGGGGCGGGCGCTTGGAGCCAAAATGACAGATGCGGAGAGCGTTTTGTTTGTGGATGGAGATATGGTTATACCTGCGGAACAACTGGCGCCGTTCCTGTTCGCGATTGACCGGGGGCAGGATGTAGCGTTAAATGACCTGACTTCTTTGCTTCCTCCTTTTGCCAAGCAGGACGAAGTCAGCCGTATCAAAGCTTATTTGAATCATACTTTAGGTCGGCGGGACCTTGGCTCGAATTCGATGACCGCTGTGCCCCATGCCCTATCGAGACGAATGATTCAGGCTGTAAAACCTGCTTCGCTGGTCGTTCCGCCGAAGGCACAGATGCTTGCAATCAAGCAGGGACTCAAGGTATCCGCTCCATGCCAGGTGGATGTCATTCGCTCAAACCGACTGCGTGCCGGAAACACGGGTAGCGGTAATGATGTTGCCAGACTGATTCTTGGGGATCATCTGGAGGCACTCGCGTCGTGGATGGGTACAAGTGAACATGCTCTTCGGACCAACCTTCCTTCCCGCGCAGAGGTAGCGTACAGGAGGAATGTGAGATGACGCTGACAAGCATCATTATACCCACTTATAACGGACTCTCATTGCTGAAGCCTTGTGTCGAGGCCATCCGAACATACACAGGAGAAGCGACATCGTACGAGATCATCGTTGTGGATAATGGTTCGAGGGACGGTACTGCCGAATATTGTGCCAAGGAGCGCATCCGGTTTGTCCGTTTACCCGAAAATCGGGGATTCCCTGCCGCTTGTAATGCTGGGCTTCGGATTGCCTGCGGAGATGAGCTGCTGTTGCTGAACAACGATGTTACCGTTACATCATGCTGGCTGGAAAATATGCGCATAGCACTGTACAGTGATGAGCATATTGGCATCATCGGTCCAGTCACGAACTATGCCAGTGGTATTCAGCAGGTGCATATGACGTTTCGGGATGTGCAGCATTTTCAGGAGCTAGCGGCTGGCAATAATGTTTCGGATGTGTCCAGGTGGAAGGAAGTACGCCGAATCGTAGGGCTGTGTATGCTGATGAAACGAAGTGTAGTGGAGGCCGTAGGATGGTTTGACGAAGCGTATTCCCCTGGACACTATGAAGATGACGACTATTGTTATCGGGCAAGGCTGCAGGGTTTCCGTTTGCTGGTATGCAGTGATGTCCTTGTACATCATCAAGGCAGTGCGAGTTTTCAAAAGACAGATCATACGGAATGGAAACAATTGTTGGAGCGTAACCGTTCCATTTTCATAAATAAGTGGCAAGTCGATCCGCGTGAATTTATGGACATATCCGATGAAGGAGGGAACAAGGAATGAAAGGTGTAATTCTTGCTGGTGGCACAGGGACCAGGTTGTACCCTCTGACCCGGCTTATTAACAAACATCTGCTTCCCGTCGGTAAACATCCGATGATTATGTATGGCATCGACAGGCTTCGTCAGGCAGGGATTGAGGATATTCTGATTGTCATCAATAAACATTCCGCTGGTTTGTATACCGAGTATCTTGGTGGCGGAGCGGATCATGGGGTCAGGTTAACGTATCGTATCCAGGAAAAGGCTGGTGGCATTGCCGAAGCGCTTGATCTGGCATCATCGTTTATTCTGCCGGGCGAAAAATTTGTGGTGCTGCTTGGTGATAATCTGTTCAGCGATGATTTGAAACCGTATGTAGAACGATATATGCAGCAACCTGCGGGGACGGCGCGAGTACTGCTTAAAGGGGTGGACGATGCACGTCGCTACGGGGTGCCTGTCTTTGATGAACACCATCCGGAACGTATCGCGTACATCGAAGAAAAGCCAAGCCAGCCGAAGACCTCTTACTGTGTAACGGGCATATACATGTATGATGATTATGTGTTTAGCCTGATTCATAACATTGTACCGTCTGCACGTGGAGAGCTGGAGATTACCGATGTAAACAACCATTATGCATCCGGCGGTGGATTGGAGTATGACATTTTGCAAAACTATTGGAGCGATGCCGGGACATTTGAATCGCTCCAGGAGGCCGCTGTACGTATGAAAGGGCAGCTGCCTTAACCGGAAATAACACGATACAGCCGCGGTGCGGTGCGTGGATCGAAACCGATGATTGAAGCAAATGATGGAAACAGAATCCTCGCCGGAGCCTTGAAGTAAGCTCCGGCGTTTTGTGCAGCGACAGCGGCCATTCGGGCAAGACAGTGAAGGTGCAGATTACAGGGAAGTGATGTCGGATGTGCAAGGTAGGGGAGAGTAGAGAATAGAAGAGGTCTGGGTAATGCGAGTGTTGTGAAGAGTGGAGGCAGAGCGGTGCAAGTGAATAATGCAGGGAAGTGGGGCATGTGAAAGGTACCGTAAGAGCAGGGAGCAGGAAGGGCGGAGACCGTGCGGGTGGTGGGATCAGAATAAGTAAGGCAGGCCGGACTGGAGCTGTGTTGAGTAGGGGCACGGCAAGTACGGCTGGAAGAGTGGGAAAGGGCAGTATGGCTGGAAGTGTGATAGTCGCTGGCAAAGCAGACAGGGTTGGAAATAGGGTCAATGTGGGCAAGGCAAGTCGGCCCGGAGGCGGGATTAGGGCGGGCAAAGCTGCGAGAGCCCGTGGAGAGGGAAAGGCGGACAAAGCGCGAAGAAGCAGCAGAGCCGCAGGTGATAGAGCGAGCCAGGCAAGCGGGGCAGCCCTGGCTGGCTCTGCCCAAGGCCGCCTGCGCCAAGGCCCCGCCCCGCGCAGGCGCGCTTCTGCGCTGGGCCGGCGCGCCGCGGCCCGCGCCAAGCAGCGCACGGCGATGCGCCGTGCGCCCAAGCCAGCACCGCACGCAAGCTCGCCACAGGCGATGCCTGCCAGCGGTGCTGGCCCCGCCCCGCGCCAGACGACACACCCGCAGGGTGTCGTCGTGCCCGCGGGGCGGGAAGGCGCTGCCGCGAGTGCGGGCAGCGCAAACGGCGTGCCGCTGCCGGCTGCGGAGCATGCCGTGCAGGCGGCAGGGCCCGGCGGTTACGCCGCGGGCTACCGCGACGGCGTATTCGCCGGGGGCGAGGCGCTGGTGGCGCAGCACATCCCGCCGGATCATATTCTGCCCGCAGCGGCGGCAGATTTGATCGCGGCGGGCTTCCGCCAGTATGCGCCCAGCCTAACCCGGCTAACCAGCCCTCATGAGATGGCTGGTCATATCATGGCGGCGCTGGATGCACAGCGCCCCCTGTCTGTCGTTCGCCTCGGGGATGGCGAACTGCTTACGCTGGCAGCAGATACAGTGCTGCCAGCTGCAGAAGTGCAGGAGCTGGCACCGTTTCTGCCCTATGCAGGGGTGCCGTGCTCCACGCCAGACATCCGCGCGACGCTTGCGGAAGCTATTCGGGGTGCAGACTGGGTGGGTGTGCCCATCTCACGTGCTCCGACGTTTCAGGGACTATTATTCCCGGTGCTGCGCCATTTCGGGATCGACTGGTCCCATCTGAAATTGACCAGTTCCACGATCAATTACAGTCTGCATCAGTCCCGACTGTTGCTGCCGATTCTGCAAGGACGGCGTGTGCTGCTTATCGGCAGCCAAGCGGCAGAGCTTGGAGCCTTGCTACAACTGCATGGGGTACAGGTTACGGGCATCATCCCTGTAGTATCAGGCATGGCGGATATTCCGAGGGTGATGCAGCTAACGGCCGAGCATACCTTTGATATCGCTCTGGTGGCAGCGGGCATTCCAGCGGTCGTGTTATGCAGGCGTATTGCGGGAGAACTTGGCAGCGTTGCCTTCGATTTCGGACATTTGGCAGACAAATTAGTGACAGGGGAGCTTCAATTCTAGTGAGTCGTATGGGGCGGGGGTACCAGAACCCTGCCTCTGGCACGAGTGGAATGGAGGAAGCAACATGAAGAAATCGGAAATACAGCCTCATCGTGTACGGAAAAATAGTCAGAGCAGCTTACAGAAGAGCAGTCAGCTTAGAGTGGGTACACAATTATCGGGTAGCCATCCTCATCGTACGGGTACATCTGCTAAGGTTTTTCTTCATGCAGCCGGTGGTCGTAATCGGCGTAACGCCTCACGGAAAGGCAAAAGAAGTCATCGTATCCTTCGAAACACCAAGTTATACAAGCAGGGATATAACCGAGGTTACGAAGATGGTGTTCTTCAGGGACAGAATTCATTCGGAATTGTGTTTGAAGGGGTCAGCATCATTATTCCGACCTACAATCAGCGGGATTATGTACTGCAATGTGTGTCAAGCATTGAGAAATATACCCCGGCTCCTTACGAAATCATCGTTGTAGACAATGCTTCTCAAGATGGTACGGCCGACGCACTGCTTCGCAAAGGCGGTATGGTGAGGGTGGCTGCATTGGATGAAAATCGGGGATTCGCTGGAGGAGTTAATCAGGGTCTGATGATGGCAAAGGGACGGCATATCGTTGTGCTGAACAATGATACCTTGGTTACCCCGGGCTGGCTGGAAAATATGATGACGTGTCTTAACAGCGATCCACAGATTGGTGTCGTGGGTCCTGTCACGAACTACATTGGCGGAGATCAGCAGATTGAAGTGCCTTATCGTGAAGTAGAGGAGATGTGGTCTTTCGCTGCCAACCACAATCGTCCCGACGCAGAGAAACATCGAGTGACAGATCGGCTCGTCGGATTTTGCTGGCTGTTTTCCAGAGATCTGTTTGAGCGTGTAGGGTATCTGGATGAGGGTTACGCCGTAGGTAACTTTGAGGATGACGATTGGATTGTACGGGTGCGTATGTTGGGATACCAGCTTGCTGTAGCAGGTGACGCCTTTATCCATCATTTCGGAAGTGTCAGCATGAAGGCGCTCGGGGAGCAGGACTTTAATACAGTGAATAAGAGCAATGAACAATTGTACAGTCAAAAATGGGGAGATCCCCAAGCACTCATCCTGGAAACCTCCAGATTGGCACAGACTCAGTACTCATACTCTCAAACTCGAGCTCAAGCGAGCGTATCTTCGTCAGTGGGAAAGGGAGAGCGACACCAGCGGGCCGCGGGTTTCTCTTCTGAAAACAGTCCTGCAACATCACCGTTCAGACGAAGCGGTGATTTCTATCCCGAAGGTGCATTCCTTGTTGATCTTAAGGGGGATGTTTACGTACTAAGAGGTGATCAGCGCCGAAAACTGAACGTTCCTGTTCCACGCGGCATCTCGCCGGTGCTGGTAGCCAAACCTGATCTGCTGGGCATACCTGCGGGTGAACCACTGGTGTCCGCCGGAGACATATGGAACGAATCGCATGAACCTGACCTTCCTTTTGCTGTAGCTTCTTCTGATCCCGACATGGCAACTATGCACGCAAGCATTGTAGCTGCTGCCGATGCACCGGAAGTTTGGTATCTGGTAACCGAAGGAAAACGCAGGAAATTTGTATCCACCTATGCAGCGGAACGTTGGGGGATAAGCTCCAGACATGTGCATCAAATATCAACCGAACAACTCCATTCGATCCCGGAAGGATGGCCGATTATTGCTCCGCCTCAATTGCTGAACCAGGATCTGTGATGATTACCGTTCGTGGTTTGAAGCAACATGTAAACATGCGGAATGAATAACGCGGCACGCTATGCAGCTTTTACAAAACGTTCGCACGGATCTGTTTATTCCGCATGAAGTTTTAGCAGGATCAATTTTTCAAACGCACTTGGGAAGTGTGATACTACTAATTGGAGAAGGGAAAAGCCCCCCTGTAACAGGAGGGCATAGAATGTTTACCAGTTGTAGATGAATCCTTGGTACTTAGCAATCCAAAACTGATCTGTTTCCGTAGTTCTTGTCACAAGTGAGATAAGCGTAATATATCCATAATATGGGTCATCATCATAATAGTAAGTGGAAGGAACATCAGAACTATTTGGATAATGTAGCTTATTATATGTTACATACTGCTCAACCCACTTTGAAGAAGAATGTGGAGATACAATGTTAGATGTCTCAGATGTATGGTTACCAGTGTTAATGATGACAGGACTAGACGCCAAAGACGTTGAGGCTACGGTAAAGCAAGCAACGACAGTTAACAAGCCGGTAATTAATTTTTTCTTCATTTCTATCATCCTCTCTTTTTGGAATACATTTACATAATATATAAAAATAATCCAAATGTATATGACATTTAAGATTGGAATTACTATGTTATATGAAAAATATGTGAACTTTATTTAGATTCGCAATAATAAAATTGATATTTCAATAAAGAAAGGAAGAGAACATATTCAGTAAAACGTATCACTGAACTATATACAAAAATAAAGAATGAAAAATGAAAGAATGAACGTTTGGTTATAAGTTTCTCTTGCATCAAGTTTACAGAAAAAAAGATTTGAGAAGAGATTAAAAGCATTGGATTGAGTCTGAGCTCACTCCTTTGTTTAAATGAAAAGTTTATATTACATAATAAAAGCATTTTTTATTGATAGATAGGTTTATTGTGATGGAGTGTGTTCCACTGCACTACTCCAAGCAATTCAAAGAATAACATTAAACATCTTTTGTGATCCCTCTCTCTGACATTACCTAATTTCAAAATTTAAATTTATTTTTTCTATTTTGTTATAGGATTGTTCTATTAGCAGAACCATTGACGATGTAAAGGGTCGGGAGTACATTTATAGCCGTAATCCTTATTTAACAGATAGGAATTCATGGTCTAGGTGGAGCTGGTCTGTCTGAGCACCTAGGACTCCATTATGGAAATCGGAGGTATGTCGATGTCATCAGCTAAAAAAGTAGTGTTATGGAGTAAAAAGGGTTGCCATTTCTGCAGAACTTCTGGGGCGGCAGGATGAAGCAGTGG
This sequence comes from Paenibacillus sp. 4624, assembly GCF_050435065.1. Classification (NCBI taxonomy): domain Bacteria; kingdom Bacillati; phylum Bacillota; class Bacilli; order Caryophanales; family Paenibacillaceae; genus Paenibacillus; species Paenibacillus sp. 4624. The sequence goes on along the minus strand of NZ_JBNDJR010000011.1, from coordinate 123,161 downwards.
CTCTCTGAACGGAATGGATTAAGTCTAACAGGGCTAATGGAGTAGGATCGTAGCGGTTTTTTTACATGAGTGCTATGGATGATATGGGCGGCATGATGTAAGTCCTGACCATATCAGTCAGCTCAATTCAGATAGGTCTGCTTGTTTAGAGATCGGCGACCAGTCTTCCTTCAATCATGCTCATTCTCTTTTAAGGAAAGCTTATATGAACGCTTATTTACACCTCTGATATCGTTATAGAAAAAATCTATTAGAAGCACGGTTGACCGGTTCGCCGGGGCAGTGATAAGCTGTGTGAAATTAAAACAAACCAAACTCATAGGAATAATCGATTTTTCGATTTTGATGCTCAATCATTGATTTAGATGCGCTACATTATAGTTTCATAAAATCACCTTATTTCAAGGAAGGCGGAGTGCACATGACAGCAAAACGGAGTTTGAAGTTTGGAGCCATCATTCATGGCGTTGGAGGAAGCAACACAACCTGGAGGCACCCGGAGGTTCTATCCGATGCCAGTGTCAACTTTGGATTTTACAAACGTCAGGCGCTGAAGGCAGAAGAAGGCAAGTTTGATCTGGTATTCATTGCAGACGGTCTCTATATTACGGAAAAATCCATTCCTCACTTCCTGAATCGCTTCGAGCCGATCAGCATTCTTTCCGCTCTTGCTGCGGTAACTTCACGCATTGGTCTTGTGGGCACACTCTCCACATCCTACAGTGATCCATTTACAGTCGCCAGACAGTTCGGTTCTCTTGATCTGATCAGTGACGGTCGTGCGGGCTGGAACGTGGTGACATCCCCCTTGGAAGGTACCGCGAAAAATTACAGCAAAAGTCATCATCCAACACATCCGGAGCGTTACCGTATTGCAAAGGAATATTTACAAGTGACCAAAGGATTGTGGGATTCCTGGGAAGACGATGCATTTGTAAGAGACAAGGAGAGCGGTGTGTTCTTCGATCCTTCCAAACTGCACACCCTGAACCATGAAGGGGAATTCTTCTCTGTACAGGGGCCATTGAATATCGCTCGTTCACGGCAGGGACAGCCGGTTATTTTCCAGGCAGGTTCTTCGGAGGATGGCAAAACGCTGGCGGCACAGGAAGCCGATGCCGTATTCACTGGACACGATAACATTGAAGATGCACAGGCATTTTATAAAGACGTCAAAACACGGGCAGCTTCCTATGGGCGTTCAGCACAAGATATTGTTATTTTGCCAGGCATTAACCCGATTGTGGGACGGACGGCAGAGGAAGCGGAACAGAAATATCAGGAGATCGCAAGCCTTGTAACTATTGATAAAGCACTTGACTACTTGGGACGTTTCTTCGAGCATCATGATTTCTCCCAGTATCCGCTGGATGAACCGTTCCCTGAACTGGATGGCATAGGCAGCAACAGCTTCCGCAGTGGAACAGACAAGATTAAAAAAGATGCCAAAGAACAGGGGTTAACCCTGCGCGAAGTCGCTTTGCGGGCGGCAACGCCACGAAGTCAATTCCTGGGCACACCGGAGCAGGTGGCAGACAAAGTCCAGGAATGGTTCGAGGCGGAAGCGGCAGACGGATTCATTATTGCTTCGGAGCTGCCTAGCGGATTGTCCGACTTTGTGGAGTTGGTGGTACCCATACTACAGGAACGCGGTATCTATCGTACGGAGTATGAGCATGACACATTGCGTGGCAATCTGGGTGTTCAGGTGCCTGTGAACCGCTATACAGCAGCCAGAACACAGGAACAGCCTAACGTTATCTAAAACGAATACCGAATGTCCTCTAAATCGAACATCATTCAATGGTTTTATTTCATGTTAATTAAATGCGGTGACTCAAACCTGCGTAAATTGAAGCACGAATTCTTTTGAATCATAGGGTTAATGAAGTTAAGGAATCCTTCTTGCCTTAAAACCTACTTTTCTCATAGGAAATATAAAATATATACAAGTTTGCTTAGCGTAACACATTAATGACACCTGTATACACAGAGGGGGAAGCGATATGAACAGGTCTATCTCATGGACAAAAGTGGTGGCGTTGGCAGTAGCATTGGTGATGGTTTTGTCCGGATGCGGAGCAGCATCAGGAGGCAAAACGAGCGGTGCGGCACAGGCTTCCGCCGGCGGGGGGCAGGCCGGAAAAGCGGAAGGGGGTAACCTCACCTTTGCGCTGGCGACTTCACCGGATACGCTCGACCCGCATCGCAGCGGTCTTGCCGTAGCCGTACGAGCGATTCGCACGATCTACGACAATCTGGTGGTTCAGCTGTCCGATGGTTCCATCAAACCTTGGCTTGCCAAGGATTGGAGTGTATCGAAGGACGGCAAAAGTTATACCTTCAAGCTGCGTGAAGACGTGAAATTCCATGACGGAACCCCGTTTAACGCCGAAGCGGTGAAGTACAATCTGGATCGGGTCATTGATCCGGCCACCAAAGCTGCCAATTCCCTTGCCCTGATTAGACCTTATAGCTCCTCCGAGGTCATTGATGAATATACGATCAAAGTCAATCTGAGTGCGCCTTCGCAGGCATTTCTCGGTAACTTGAGTCAGGCATTGCTGGGGATCGTGTCTCCAACCGCTGCGAAGAAATATGGGGATCAATTGGGCAAAAATCCGGTAGGCACAGGTCCGTATACCTTTGTGAAATGGGATGAAAATGCGGATATCGTTGTAGCCAAAAACAAGGATTATAACTGGGGCCCGGATACAGTCGAAAACAAAGGCGCTCCTTATATCGATACAATCACGTTTAAAATTGTACCGGAAGAAGCAACACGCATCGGAAGTGTACAAAGCAAGCAGGTGCTTGCCGCAGAGACCGTACCGCCGCAAAATATCGCTGCGCTCAAAAGTGATCCGAACCAGCAATTGCTGCAAGCCAACACGGTTGGTTTGCCGTATACCCTCTTTTTCAATCTGCGCAAGGCACCGTGGGATGATGTAAAAGTAAGGCAAGCGGTACAATCCGCCGTAGACGTAGAGTCCATTGTGAAAACCTTGTACCTGGGTAACTACGAGCGCGCATGGTCTGCATTGTCTCCAGGCATTCTCGGCTATGACAAGGCGCTTGAAGGAAGCATCACACCGGATATCAACCGCGCGAACCAGCTACTGGAAGAGCAGGGCTGGGTTAAGGGGACTGACGGGATTCGTGTCAAAGACGGGAAGAAGCTGACCCTTCGTTATGTAGATGGCTCCCCTAACCGGGAGAAACGCAATGACATTGCTGCCATCATCCAGCAACAGCTGAAACCGCTGGGCATTGCGGTAGAAGTGGTGATTACCAAAGACATTGCTACCGTGATCTATCAGAACTGGGATTATGATCTGTATGGCAACAGCCAGGTCAATTCAGATCCGAATGCCTTGTACGCCTTCTATCATACCAGTGCGGAAGGGGAACGTCCGACATTATCCGGTTTATCAGATCCAAAGATCGACCAATTGCTGGAGCAGGGAGCGGTAGAGACGGATTCGGCGAAAAGGGTAGAGATCTACAGTCAGATTCAGAAATATCTCATTGAACAGGCGGTTATTTTGCCAATATACGTATTTCCGTATACTGTGGCTGCATCCAAAAACGTTGAAGGCATCAAGTTCGATTCACTCGGTTATCCACTCTTCAATGATGTGCGTATCCAGCCATAATGCAAATTGCGTTATCCAGTCTCATCATTCCAACACGGCGTACAGCCTGTTCCGGTTTCAGAAAGGAGCCATCCCGGTATGATTCAACTGATCTTGTCAAGATTAGCAACGTCGCTTCTCGTTATATTTGGAGCTTCGGTGCTGGTGTACTGCATCATGTATCTTCTGCCGGGTGATCCGGTGCTGCTAATGCTGGACCCATCCTCGGCTACCCCGGAGATGATTGCCAATCTCCGGGCACAGCTTGGGCTGGATCAACCATTTTATATCCAGTTTGCGAACTATTTTGGCGATATGCTGCGCGGGGATTTTGGTCAATCCATGGTCAACTCCGATCCGGTACTGCCCAAGATTGTGGAGCACTTCCCGGCAACACTGGCATTAACGGCACTCAGCTCGCTAATTGCCATCACCATCGGCATTACACTTGGCGTTCTGTCGGCCATTCACCGGAATGGTGTGATTGATGTTGTGGCTCGGCTCGTTGGTTTGTTCGGTATCTCGATGCCAACCTTCTGGACCGGTATTCTGCTCATTCTGTTGTTTTCCGTGCAGCTCGGCTGGTTCCCGGCGATGGGTTCGGACGGATTCAGTACCTTGGTGCTTCCGGCAGCCACGCTTGGACTTGTCGGTGCAGGATTTATTGTGCGGATGGTGCGTAACAGTATGCTTGAAGTGATCAATGAACCGTTTATCGTTGCTTTACGGGCCAAAGGATTGTCTGAACGGGCCATCATGTATGGTCATGCGCTCCGTAATGCACTGATCCCCGCCGTAACGGTCATCGGTATGCTAATTGGGGATTTGCTGGCAGGAACCGTGGTGGTAGAAACGGTATTCTCCAGACAGGGGATCGGTCGTATTATCGCTGACGCGCTGATGGCGAAGGATCTGCCGGTGGTGCAGGGCGTTGTGTTTTTTACATCCATCATCTATGTCGTGTTGAATTTGTTTGTAGACATCTCGTATTCGTACATTGATCCTCGGGTTCGGCGAGCTGTCCGCACATGATCCAGATCAGGAACACCACGTCAGGAGCTTGCAAAATGTGAAGAGGCAGGAGAAGGAGGCGTTCATTTTTATGAGTATGAAACCTTTGGTTGGTGACAAAAAGGCATGGGCAGGAAATACCGGAAGTGCTGGAAGTGCCGGGAAAGCTCGTCTGTGGAGATGGAATCGCCTGCCTTGGCGGCGCCGTGTTTCATCCGCAGTATCGCAGTTGTTTTTGTATACCGCCCTGCTTATCGTCATTTTCATTGTGGCTTGTGCCATCGTGCCTGGCTGGATTGCTCCTTATGAACCAACACAGATGATGACGGATGCCATTCTACAGGCTCCTTCTGCTGCGCACCTGTTCGGTACAGACTATTTCGGCCGGGACATTTTCAGTGTGGTTGTGCATGGCAGCCGGGATTCGTTACTGATCGGTTTTGCTTCCGTGCTTGTTGGCGGTCTCGTCGGCAGTGCTCTTGGCATCCTTGCGGGATATGCAGGAGGACTGGTTGATACGATAACGATGCGGGCGGTAGATATTCTTATGGCCGTACCAGGTGTATTACTCGCCCTATCTGTTGCTGCTGCGCTTGGGCCAGGACTGCTGAATATTGCACTGGCTGTTGCAGTAGCCTCGATACCAGGCTATGCAAGGGTGATGCGTGGTCAGGTGATGTCCGTCAAAAATCTACCCTTCATTACAGCAACACGTTCACTGGGCGGTTCCAATGCCCGCATTTTCTGGAAACATGTCCTGCCACACTCCTTGTCACCGCTGCTCGTGATGGCAACGCTGGGTGTAGGTACATCCATCCTGACTGGGTCTGGACTCAGTTTCCTCGGGCTCGGGGTACTGAAAGAAATTCCGGATTGGGGTGCGTTGCTGTCCCAAGGCAGAGGTTATTTGACGGTAGCCTGGTGGATATGTACATTCCCGGGTCTGGCCATTACGCTGTTTGTTCTGGCTGTAAATCTGATTGGGGACGATATTCGCGACAGGCTTGATCCAAAAGTAAAAGGAGCGGCTTGACCGCTATTCCAAGGAGGAGAACAGGATGTCTCATGTTGTTATCATTGCTGGAACCCCGTCCAAACGATCACGTTTGACGGGACTTACGGATTATAGCAGCCATACGTTAAGCAAAGCGGGTATTTCCGTTGAAGTGATTCAGGTGACCGATTTGCCGGCTGAAGACCTGGTGCAGGCCAAGTTCGACAGCCCGGCCATTCAGGATGCACTTGCCATTATCGAAGCAGCGGATGCCGTTATTGTGGCTACCCCTGTATATAAGGCAGCCTATTCCGGTGTGCTCAAGCTTTTTCTCGACTTGATTCCACAGGAAGGATTACGAGATAAGGTGACTCTGCCCCTTGTCATAGGAGGTTCAATTGCACATTTGCTTGCCATTGATTATGCATTGAAGCCTGTGCTTACAGCACTCGGCGGACGCCATATTCTTGGCGGCGTATACGCAGTGGATCAGGCGATTGAACGCAATGAGGACGGAACATTTACACTGGCGGCAGACATTACCGCACGTCTGGATCGTTCTTTGGAAGAATTAAGATTGACACTGGAAAAGGATGGGATTACGATATCCTAAAACCGAGTTTTTATATAGGAAAAATAAGTGGATACGGAGGCGCCCATGAATATAGAGAACATTGAAGCGTTTGTATATATCAATCACTACGGAAGCTTCAATAAGGCGGCTGAAGTACTCTTCTTGTCCCAGCCTTCAGTTACAGCACGTATTCAATCACTCGAAAGGGAGCTGGGGTGCAAGCTGTTTGACCGACTGGGCAAGCAGATCGTGCTGACGGATGAAGGACGCAAATTTTTGCCGTATGCACAGCAGGTGCTTCAAGTGATCCAGAAGGGTAAACAGAAAATTCAGCAGCGGAGAACAACACCTGAGGCGCTGCGCCTCGGAAGTACCGTGTCGGTGTCCAATTATGTCATCCCCGATTTTCTGCCCCGAATCAAGGAGTCGTACCCCGAAGTCAACATTAAACTGACAACAGCAACAACGGATCAACTGATTGCGAAGCTGCTCGGTCAGGAGATCGATCTGGCGTTTGTACGCAAGGTCATGCACCCTGCGATCCGTACCGTTGCTTTTTATGAAGATCCGATACAGCTGTACGTATACAGGGGGCATCCTTTCATTGAAAGCGGACATGTCAGCATGGAGGCAATCCGGAATGAACAGCTGGTCTTTTTTGAATGTGGCTCACTGGACTGGCTTCGGATTCACCGGGCCTTCGACTCCCTGGAGTATCCGCCGGATATTACATATCATGTGGATAATTCGGAAACAGCGAAAAAACTGGTCATGCAAGGTGCGGGCATCGCTTTCCTCCCGGGGTTAACGGTGAAGAAAGAGGTACAGCGCCAGGAACTGTTCCCGATTCAAGTCCATGAGGTGGCAGGTGTGTCGCTACAGATCAGTGTGGTGACCTTAAAAGAAGAATATTCGCCATTTGCAGAGCCATTTGGAGAACTGCTGCGGCAATTATAGATGGACTGACAAGTCGAATCAGATTTCACCGTTATAAATCGGATAAATTAAGCTTGAAAGGAGGGCCCAGGATGAAAAGTGATCTGGAGCAGACGAGAGGACAGCTTGTGCAGCGGGAGGAAGAGCAACAGCAAGTTGAGCAGAGAGTGCAACAGGAAGCAGCGCAGACTTTGGATCACCAATATGTGTTGCCATGGGTACAGAATGCGGAGCAAGAGCAGGAGTTCGCGGCACATCTGACCGCGATTCGGCGGCATCTTCATCGCAACCCGGAGCTTTCTGGTGAGGAAAAGGAAACGACAGCAGCCATTCGCAGCTGGCTGGATGAGGAAGGTGTTCACCTTGCCGATGAGTATAAACTGCGGACAGGGCTTGTTGCTGAGGTAGGGCAGGGAAATGGCCCAGTCGTTGCGTTGCGAGCGGACATTGATGCCTTGCCAATCCAGGAGGAAACCAGGCTGGAGTTTGCTTCACAGATCGCGGGCCGAATGCATGCATGCGGGCACGATGCGCACACAGCTATTCTGATTGGAGCTGCAAGGTTGCTGAAACAGCGTGAATCCAGTTTGCCCGGGAAGGTGCGGTTTATTTTTCAACCTTCAGAGGAGAAAGCAACAGGTGCACGGCAAGTCATTCAGAGCGGCGCACTCGCCAATGTTCAGGCTATATTTGGTTTGCACAATAAACCGGATCTGCGAGTAGGCACAGTGGGCATTCGTGAGGGGGCACTGATGGCGGCAGCGGATGGATTTGTAGTTAAAGTGCAAGGTGTGGGCACTCATGCGGCTGTACCTGAGGCAGGTATTGATCCGATTGTGGTTGCTTCGCATATCGTCATCGCGTTGCAGGCCATTGTCAGCCGGAATGTAGGCGCTCAGGAGAGTGCTGTACTTAGCGTTACGAAATTGAACAGCGGTACGGCCTGGAACGTCATTCCGGAGGAAGCGATACTTGACGGCACAGTACGTACATTTGATGAGAAGGTACGCGCCCGTATCCGGGAACGTTTCAACCAGGTCGTATCCGGTGTGGCCGCAGCCTACGGCACAACGGCGACGGTACGCTGGATTCAGGGGCCACCTGCTGTGGTCAATGATGAATCGCTGGTACTTGATGCGGAACAAGTCGTGCGTGAGCTGGAGTTGAATCATGTCAGACCGCTGCCTTCGCCGGCAGGAGAGGATTTTTCCTTTTATCAAAAAGAAGTGCCGGGCCTGTTTCTTTTTCTCGGGACATCGGGACCGCACGAGTGGCATCATCCGGGCTTTGATGTAGACGAGCAGGCTTTGCCGATTGGTGCACATCTGCTGGCAGGGCTGGCTGAACGGGCTTTGAAACGTCTGCAAGCATAAATGGCAGTGATGTTGAAAAGATGTACTATCTATCAAGGGTTGGTGCAGAAGCGCCAGCCCTGTCTCTAATTTTTGGATATTGGGAGATCCTACATACACCAAGGAGGATGATTAGTTCTTTTTCTACAAAAAGGAATCTAAAAGGTATAGCTGTTACGAATGTACAAGCTATTGCAGAAGTGCGACGGCTGATTTGGACATTTCGCTCGGCGTGGTCATGGGGCCGATTGCTGATCTGTCTTCCTATTCATTTATGTACAGGATCTGTGCTATTCTAAGAGCGGTGATGATTGTTTTTGCCTATGAAAGGCGTAAAACGGCTGCCGGAACCTCATGAGCTGACGGCCAGGGAACGTGGGTACGTGTTAGAGAAAGCAGGTATGACTATTGAAATCTTCTATAACAACAACATCCAGTGGAAAATTAAACCCGGTATCGTTTTCCTTTATCGGGTTTTACATACTGGCTTTTTTGTTTTTTGCGGCGAATGCGGCATTGACGATTATTTTGCCTTTGCGAAGTGAAGCCGCCGGGTTAAATCAGGCTCAAATTGGTCTAATGATGGGCAGTTACATGTTCACATGTATGCTGCTGCGGCCTTTTGCGGCTCAGATGCTGGGCAAATATGGACCGCTCCGGGTCATGCGATGGCTGCTGATGTTACATGCCGGGACGTTGCTGCTATTTATCGTGTCTGAAGTGGACACGTATCTGTGGCTGCGAGCATTGCAGGGCGTGGCGACAGCATTTTTCTCGATGACCATGCAGGCGGGCATCGTGGAAAGACTGGAGGATAAGGATCGTGCGCAAGGGCTGGCGATGTACACTCTGTTTACGATGGTGCCTTCGCTGGTCATCCCGATTCTGGCGGTGCAAATCTGGCAAAATGCCAGCGAGCTGGCGTTTACGCTGTTGATGATTGGACTGGCTGCACTCCCTTTGCTGCTCGGGTACAAGGTGGATTTGCCACAGAGCACGGTGCAGAACAAAACGTATACGCTGGGTGATATGCTGCGCTCGTTCAGCGGTATCTGGCGCAGTATTCCATTGCTCGTCAGCAGTGTGGTCATGCTGTTTGCTTCCTGTGTTTTTGGAGCCACAGCAACGTTTCTCCCGCTCTATATGGTATCGACAGGTGTGGCGAGTCCGGGTGTTTTTCTAACGGTTCAAGGTCTCGTCGTGATCCTGTGCCGATTTATTCTGCGTAAAAAAATACCGTCAGACGGCAGCTGGAATACGTGGCTTATGGCAGGTTTAATGTTATCTGCGGCGCTTGGGACACAGCTGCTCAGCCTGATGGATATGCTGGGGCCATTTGTGTATATTTCTGCTGTGTTTAGCGGTTTTGCGCTGGCGTTACTGTATCCAACGCTGACCACGTATTTGTCCTTTGTATTGCCTGCGGATTCGAGGTACGTGCTTATGGGCATATTTATGTCCTCGTATGATCTCGGTTTTTCAATAGGCGGCCTGGCGATGGGCGTTGTGGTGCAGATCAGCTCTTATTCCATGATGTTTACCGTATGTACACTGTTCTCGGTTGCCGCATTGATTGTCGTGGTGTTTTTCAGACAGCGGATGGAGGCCGGGAATAAGTCTATTACTGCGCCAGTGAATTGAGTTAGAAGGCAGAAGGAAAGACAAAGGTACGGTGTAGAGTTAGGTAAAGGAAGCGGTACAGGTAGCAATAGAGTTATATAAAAAGAGCTATGGATGAAGAGTTAGAGGTAAAGCTTATGGGTTCTTCTGCGAAGCGCATCACGAATGCGAATGTGCAGGGATTCATAAGCTTTTTTCATTATTTTTTGCACAAGACACGAAAAAAGATTTGACAACGGCGCCAAGCAGGATTATAGTCATTGTTGTTAATCGTAATAATTACTATTAAATTCAGAAATCCATCGATCAAAGTGAATTGTACCTATAAGGAGTAGATCTGTATGACACAAAAGCAAATACCGGTGACCGTTCTCAGCGGTTACCTGGGATCAGGCAAAACAACGGTTCTGAATCATGTGCTGCACAATCGGCAAGGGTTGAAAGTCGCTGTGATCGTGAATGACATGAGTGAGGTCAACATTGATGCGACTATGGTGAAAGGGGAGGCAACGCTCTCGCGTACCGAAGAGAAACTGGTGGAGATGTCCAACGGCTGCATCTGCTGCACTCTTCGTGATGATCTGATGCAGGAGATCGAAAAGCTCGTAAACGAAGGCAAGTATGACTACATCCTGATCGAGTCGACGGGCATTAGTGAACCTGTTCCGGTGGCTCAGACATTTACATACGCCGATGAAGAGACAGGCATTGATCTGACACGTCTGGCGAAGCTGGATTGTCTCGTCACCGTCGTTGACGCTAACCGTTTCTGGCATGATTATGCCTCAGGGCAGAGCTTGCTGGATCGGAATCAGGCGACCGGGGAAGATGATATCCGTGACGTGGTGGATTTGCTTATCGATCAGATCGAAACCTGTGATGTGCTGCTGCTGAACAAGTGTGATCTTGTGGAAGAAGCAGAGCTTCACAAACTGGAGGGCATTATCCGCAAGTTGCAGCCGAGTGCCAAAATCATTCGTACGGTGAACGGACAAGTGAACCCGGTGGAGATTTTGAATACGGGACGGTTTGATTTTGAGAAAGTGAGCATGTCGGCTGGGTGGATTCAGGAGTTGGAAAAAGAGTCCCACACGCCAGAGACCGAAGAATACGGTATCGGATCATTTGTGTACCGCCGCAGGAAGCCGTTTCATCCTTCCCGTCTGGCTGAATTCATGAGCTACTGGCCGGAAGAGGTTGTACGTGCCAAAGGGCTGGTATGGCTTGCCGCTGAAGGAGATGTGGCTGCCAGTCTGAGTCAGGCGGGGCCGTCCATTCAATTCGGTCCTGCCGGACATTGGGTTGCCGCGCTGCCGGAAGCGGACAAGGAAGAGATTTTGCGGACAGAGCCGGATGTGCTTGCAAAATGGGATGCCGAGTGGGGCGATCGCCAAACGGAGCTGGTCATGATCGGCATTGATATGGAGCGTTCCATCATAGAGGATGAACTGGATCAATGTCTGCTCAGCGATGAAGAGATGTTGGCGGATTGGGGGCATTTTGAAAATCCGTTACCGTGGCCTGTAGAGGCTATGTAAGAGAGGCTTGACGGTGTAAGGAAAGCTAGGCGGTGAGAGCTATAAGTGATCTGGGCGTTACAGTAGGACAACCTTATGGAGTTCGTGGGCCGAGATCCTTTTCATAAATCATCAAAAAATTTAAATCTAACAAAGGAGCTGTAGAAGATGGCTAAAAAATCAAAGGTTGTGCGTGAGAAACAACGTCAGGCAGTCGTAGCAAAGTATGCGGAACTGCGCCGTGAACTGAAGGGAAAAGGTGATTATGAGGCGCTGCAAAAGTTGCCCCGGAATGCTTCACCAACCAGATTGAAAAGTCGTTGTGAGATCACAGGCCGTCCGCGTGGATATCTGCGCAAATTCAAAGTTTCCCGGATCAAATTCCGTGAACTGGCTCATCAAGGTCAGATCCCGGGAGTTACCAAGTCCAGCTGGTAAGCATAATAAGCGGAGTTCTTGATAAGGAGGTATCTTCCATGTTGGATAGGTTTACGCAGCGACGTATTGTATCCTTGATGAACGGTTATGTCCATGAGAAAGTACCAGCAGAGCTACGGACGATGGTGAAGTTAACCTACGAGATGAAGGATCATGAGTTGATTCTTAATGAAGAACGTCCTGCTGGACAACGACATCAGTGGGAGCGAATGCCGATTGCTCGCTTTTACTGGGAGGGAGATCAGTGGAAGGTATACGCTAGCGATGATCAGCACAGCTGGAGTCCGGCAGATATTGTTGTGCCATGTTCCGACTTTGAGGATGTATTGGAGCAAGTGGAGCGGGATGAATCCGGGGTGTTTTGGCGCGAACGTGATTAAAAACATAGTTGTGGTGCATCTGGTGATGGGGTGAGTTGACCAGGGAATGGCACATACGGACTTTGTGGGGGATCCATGATCGTGAACAACGATGGGGACCCTCTTTTCGTGTTACTGGCAAAAGCTGTACATAAAGGGAGAAGCGAAAGAAGTGTGAGAGTATGCGGAATAGTCCGGTGGTGCGATTAATTGGGGTGCCTGGCCGAGAGAATAAAGTAATCGGATGGTGCGGCAGAGTGTTGCGAGCGGCTAGAGTAATAAATTCTAACGATCTCCAGGAACGCTACTCACCCCAAAAAAAGCGGGTTTGAAATTCTAACGATCCGTAGAAGCGTTATTTTGGTAAAAGTAGCAGTTTTGGTCGGGAAATCGGTGTTATTCAGCCGAATAAGCTCCCTGGTGATCGTTAGATTTTTCAAACTGTGATATGTGGCTCTATAAGCTCTCTGGTGATCGTTAGCGTCTAGGAAGTATAGGTGGAATAGCATCATTTGTTGAAGAGCGGACATTGAATGGAGTAGAGTACACGGGTTTCCTGCCACCGTAGACCGTACAGCCATACATTGTACAAGCTGTTGCCCTGCTACCATCCATGCACTGTCATCCTTCCCTCTCTATCCCCGCTCACAACTCCTTCATCTTGTACACTCAAAGCTTCTCAGCCTACTCATTACTAAGCCTCGAATAAAACTTCCCCCGTACGTGAAACGTCATATCCCTCAAATGCTCGGAGCTCTTGTCTGAATTCTGGAGATCGGAGGATGTGCAGAACGGATTCGATCCAGGCCTCGTTCCCCTGTTTTCTCAGCATGACCAAGTCATAGCGTTCCTGCACGAGAGGAATGAAATCGACTTGCCCGACAAGGCGAGCAGCCTTCTCTATGCCGACACCCACATCGGCTTCGCCGGAACTGACTTTGGCTGCGACACCCATATGACTTGTCTCCTCCACATCATATCCGAGTAGTCCAGAAGCAGGTATCCCGTGTAGGCGTAACTGCTCGTCCAGCAGCACTCTGGCACCAGAACCTTTTTCCCGATTCGCGAGGCGCAGGTCGGATTGGTTTAGATCTGTCCAGTCGTTCAATTGACGGGGGTTACCGCGTGGAACATATAGACCAGCAGGGCGAGACAACAGATTGACAACGACATAGGACCAGCCTGTTAAAATTTTTCGAATATACGGAAGATTATATTCTCCGGTGTCGCCATCCAGCAGATGAGTGCTGACCAGGTCGGACTCCCCCCGATACATCGAGATTAGCCCATCCAGACTACCCATGAAAGAGCGCAGCGGACGAATGTCCCGGGACTGCCTCTCCATATGACGCATCAGAATATCCAGACTGACGTCCTGACCCGTAATGACGAGATGTCGCGCCGCACCCGCGATGTTCTGACCGTAGCCAGCCGAAGAGCTTGCGAATGAAGGTGCAGCCATTTGAGAAGGGGACGCTATCCTATTATTAGATGTCTGTGGTTCTCCTTGACCCGTGACTGTGGATAAGCCAGCAACTGGACTATGCCTCTGGACAGCATCAGTCGACAGTTGCCCGGTTGTTGTCGTTCCTGGCAATGCATTTTGTTGTGCCTGTGCCGGGGACTGGAGTTGCTTGGAACGGCGTTTGTAAGCGTCCAGATCGGCAGCATCGATGCGCATCTGTTTACCCACACGGTAGGCGACAAGGTCTCCCTTTTTGATCAAATCATAGACGGTTAGTTTGGATATTTTAAGCAGTTTGGCTATTTCTTCGGTTGTGTAGGATTGCTCCTCCGTCATTGGTGAAGAACCTCCCTCTATATTATCAAGGCGTAAAATTGTAGATTGAAACTCTATATTGAAACTCTATATGTGTAATCCATTCATATTCTAATTCTTACTCCCATTGATACAATGGCGTTTCTTGTACTATACCATTAATTGAAGACAATCATAAACCGGAGAGCTCACATGACAAGGCTCTCATTCAGCCTCAAAAGACAATGTGGTTAATCTCACCTTCCTATTTCGTTTGTTCTGTGTATAATTAGTTATAATTAATTATATCTATTTATAACTAAACATAATATTAAACATGAAATATGGGGGAGAACGAATGTACAAACGAATTGCATATGTACTTGGAAGTATGTCACTGGGACTGGCGCTTGTACTGGCTGGTTGCGGAGCCAACGCAGAAACGAACAAGCAAGATGCGGCTTCTTCCGCAAATCAATCAGCAACATCTGCACCAGCGGCAGCCGGTGAAAAGACAACACCTGCACCGACTGAGCCGCAGGAAAAAGTCGAGCTGACGATATCCGCTGCAGCAAGTCTGACTGATGCAATGAAAGAGATTCAGACAAACTATGAACAGGCCAATCCCAACATCAGCCTGAACTTTAATTTCGGAGCTTCCGGTGCATTGCAGCAGCAGATTGAGCAGGGAGCACCGGCAGATATTTTTGTGTCCGCGTCTGCGAAAAATATGAAAGCCTTGGTTGATGAGAATCTGATTGCGTCAAACGACCAGAAGAACCTGTTGCAAAATTCACTGGTAGCTATTGTACCAGCTGATGGGACAAACGCAGTAACCAGTGAGACGGATCTAACGAGCGAGGGCATAAAAACGGTAGCCATTGGCATTCCAGAGAGCGTACCTGCAGGTACTTATGCGAAGGAAGCTTTGACCAATGCGAAGCTTTGGGATCAGCTTGAGAACAAGTTTGTTCAAGGCAAAGACGTAAGACAGGTTCTTCAATATGTAGAAACAGGTAATGCAGATGCAGGTTTTGTGTACAAAACCGATGCACTCACTTCCAAGCAGGTAAAGATTGCGTTTGAAGTGGATAAAAGCAGTTACACGCCTGCCAATTATCCGCTAGGCATCATTGAAGATACGAAACATCGCACTGAAGCTGAACAATTCTATGCTTATCTGCAAACACCTGAAGTGCTGGATATCTTTGCGAAATACGGATTTTCGATTCCGAAATGAATATGAACGCGATCGACTGGTCCGTGTTCTGGCCCCCGGTACGTCTGTCCCTTCAGGTGGCGCTGTTGTCCAGCGTTATAGCGGTTGTGGTGGGGGTAGCTGTCGCCTGGAAAATGTCACGTACTACATTTCGCGGTAAAGTTTTTCTGGAAACGATTCTGATGCTTCCACTTGTGCTGCCTCCAACGGTGGTTGGATTCTTGCTACTAATTATTTTGGGCCGCAGAAGTCTGCTTGGACGCTGGATCGAGACAATCTTTTCGGCCCCTGTCATTTTTTCGTGGTGGGCTGCGGTCATTGCCTCTGTTGTGGTGGCCTTTCCGCTCGTGTACCAAACGATGAAATCCGGTTTTAACGGGGTGGATCGCGACCTAGAAGATGCAGGACGGTCTATCGGAGCAGGTGAATGGCAGGTGTTCCGCTACATTACGTTGCCAATGGCAGCTAGAGCGCTAATGACCGCTTTTATTTTGGGCTTTGCCCGCGCGCTGGGGGAGTTTGGCGCAACACTGATGATCGCTGGCAACATTCCAGGTAAAACACAGACGGTGCCAACGGCCATTTATGTCGCTGTGGATTCAGGAAATCAGACGATGGCCTGGGCCTGGACGATATCGATTGTGATCATTTCTTTTTTGATGTTACTCATGACGAGACAGCAGCGTGACAGCAAAGCATCCTTTTAGTTTTAAATACAATATAGGGAAGTCTAGTAAAGGTCGTAAAACCATTAAATGACTTGCGAATAATTGATAATAATCTACTGTGAGAGGCAAAATGATATAAAACCCGCTCAGAGAATTTATTCTCGAATTGCGGGTTTTTATTATGAATCTGATGACATATGTCCTCAAAAGGGATGAAAATGATCATTATGGAAAAGTAAAGCCCTTTTCAGCGAAAAAAAACAAATTTTTTTCCAAAATTATGTCCTTCGGTACTCGCTTTCCATGGGCTTGTTCCTGTAAAATAGGAGGTGACTGATTCCAGCCAAGCATTGAAATAAGGAGAGACGACGATGAAGACTAAACCTGATTGCGACATATCGTTGCAAATCGATGATTATCTGGATCTTTTGCATTTTGCCATCCAAATTCAAGATCAGGAATGGCGCCAGTCCCTTATCCAGCAACTCAAAATATTTCAAACGGCACCGGAGCAGCAACATACTCCTGAAGAAGAATTATGGATGAGATTCGATTACATCAACAGCAAACTAACAGGTCTGTGTCATCAGATCCACGCCGCTCATTCTGTGGATGAACGCAAGAAGTTTGAAGAACGTGTTGGCGTTTTGCAACTACAGCGAGTAGAAGTGGCACGTAAAATCAAATGGGCAAGTCGCAGATAGCAAGCAGTAAACAATATTAAAATACAACTATGAATACTACTTAGAAGTACAACTATGAATGACCAAATTCAAGAACAAAGCCATTTTCCTGTGCAGTTCAGGGGAGTGGCTTTTTTGCTTATGAATAGAAGATTTCCCCCGGCCATTTCCTCCGCTGTTACTTTTGTGACTGAAGTTATGTCATTTGAGGGCATCCGGGAGCTAAGGAATCTGATATATGGGGATTGTGTAAATTAACGATATAGGCGCAAGCTGGAGTAACTGACGCTCCCGGCCCGGCATATGCTGTAGCAGGCAAATGCTGATAGGCCGGTTTTTTTCGTTGGGTGAAGCAGGCCTTAACCGAAAGGAGGAGCACCATGCAGAGTAAAATCGATGAAATTATTAACCATATCGCGCATTCCCACCAGCAGATTGCACGGGTATTGGATGCCAAACGTCAAGTCGCTGTTCGCATGTCGGAGATCATTCACCATTTGCCGGATAACGAGCCGGAACTGGATGGGGTTGAAGGTTTGCTGGACAGCTCGGGACAGATTAACAAAAGCATTATCTCCTACCTGGGAGGGCTTGCTGATCTGGAAGAAGCTGTGGCTGAGACGCTGACCCAGGTTATGCGGGAGATCGCAGTACAAGAGGAAGAATAAGCCCGGAAGGCGGGTGAGGAAACATGAGCAGAGAACAAAGTCTCATTCTAATGCTGGATGCTGCAGCCAAAATGCAGTGGAACATTGCGTTGATTTTGGAGGCCAAAGCCATTGAGGCGGAGAAGGTACGGAATTGGACGCTGAATCATCTGAACGGGGACAGCTTTTTAACTCATGGCGATCAGGTTGGTGAACCGCTTAAAATGCATGAGCAACTGGTGGAGTTGCTGGAAGGATTAACGCGCATGGAAACGGGGCTGTGCAACAACCTTAAAGCTGTGATGGTCCAGAGTGACAGCGAAGATGGCGGCGGAATGGACGGGGGCATGTTTGGCGGCATGGATCTCGGAGATCTGGGAAAATGAGTCTGTTGCAGCGTGAACAGGAGGTCAAACTGGCGCTCATCGAATCGATTGCACACAGCCAGCAGGCGCTCGCCCGCATTTTGGACAGTGTAGCCAGTGTATCCTCTCATTCGGAAATATCCGCCCGCAGTCTAGCGGAAAATATACGTCTGCTTAGTCGTTATCAGGAAGAGATGTCTCGTATGATCACGGGGATCAGGCTGACCCGAATTCGCCATGGGGAGCCAGGTCTGCCTTGGCTCAAAAACCCTGGATGTGTCGTTCGTACCGCTGGGGACCTACAGGAGGAATGCTGATATGTTAAAAAAGAAGTCTAGATTGAAATCCAAACGTGCTTTATTAGCTCGTGGTGCACGCTTGCGCAAAATCCGCAAGCTGCGTGCGCTGAAATCCAAACGTGTCCTTCACAAACGTACTGGCAAAGGACGTAGTGCGTGGCTGAAAAAAAAGAAACGTGCGGTGCAGAGGCACCGGAACAAGCAACTCGTTGGACCTGTCGTCCCGGTTACCCCTACCGATCCAAACCCGGACAGCGCGTACAGCCAGGGATACAACGAGGCGTACAACGAGGGATTCAACGCGGGTTTCGCCAAGGGATTCGAGGACGGACATCAACTGGCATACAAAGCGCAGTAATGGATGTAGCCGTTCATGACACAGCTGATATTGACAATGCTATAAAGGATACAGATGATTCGGATATTTCGGTTCAATAAAACAGCGAATGACAACCAAATCTCGATGATTGCTTATGGCGAACATACAGGCTAAGGCTACAGCCCGGAGGGACAGATCCCTCCGGGCTCTTTGCATGACCACAGTAGCGGACATGCCCGTGCAGGCGAACATGGAGGGCAGACGCCAATTTTGAGCCTTGCAGGACACCCGTCCATGATGCATCTGACCCCGAGGCATATCCTTTAGAGGGAAGACCAATCTCGTGGAGATCAGGAATGAGATCTCCTTGAAGGAAGACAGGGTGAAGAATGTGGCAAAACGAAGACACCGCCCGCTGACGGAAGCGGAGGCGGCCTACCGCGGCGGGTATGCAGAAGGCCGCAGGTTTGGCGGCTGTCAGGCCATCATGGAGCGGGTGCAACCGTTCGAACCGACCCTGCGGGACATGAAGGTACTATATATCCCGCAGGGATTCGATGCCATTGATCAGGGTGTCATTCTGGCACTGCAACAGTCGGTTCGAGAATGCGTTGTTGGATCGCCAGCAGCGATGTTGCAAGAAGCCAGTCAGCACCGGCCTGATGTTGTTCTGGTGATGAACGGTCTGCACGTATTTCCCGAGGATCACCTGGAGCAGGTGAAGGGAATACGTGTACTGGGGATTCGGACGGCCGTGTGGTTTGTCGATGATCCCTATTTCACGGAGGATACGGCGACCATCTGTCAGCACTACGACATCGTGTTCACTCATGAAGAGGCTGCCGTGCCCTTCTACACAAACCAAGGAGCACGGCGGGTCATTTACATGCCGCTGGCTGTAAATCCAGGCATGTATCATCCGCGCCGCACAGAGCCGCAATATCAGTATGATATTTGTTTTATTGGCACTGGATTTTGGAACCGGATTGATCTGTTTAATCAGCTTGCGCCTTACCTTGCAGATAAAAAAGTGTTCATTGCCGGAAGTCAGTGGAATCGGCTGGCACGGCTGGATGTACTGGGGCAGTTCATTCACGAGGGATGGATTGACCCGGAGGCAACGGTTGACTATTACAACGGTGCCAAAATCGTGATTAACGTACACCGAACCTGTGAGAATGGTGAGGATAATCGAAATACCCACCATCTACAGGGGCGATCGATCAATCCGCGTACCTATGAGATCGGTGCCTGTGGCACGATGCAGATCACCGATACTCGCGGAGATTTGCCCCGTTATTATCAGCCAGGGTATGACATTGAAACATTCTCCTCTGCGGCAGAATTGCAGCACAAGATCCACTATTATTTGAATCATGAAGAAGAGCGCCAGGCCCTCGCTTGGAGAGGTCTGCTCACAACGATGAATCGTCATACGTTTAACCGCCGCATTACCGAGTTGTTAGGACATCTGTAGTGTCCCTTCTGTGGAAGGGCAACCTCAGGAAGCGACGTTATCCCAAATAAAAAGGAGTGGCGGTATGTCTATCAAACACCGTAAAACCAGAAAGGTTCATCAACCACCTATACTCAGCCTGGCAGATCAGGCTCGTAAAAATGGACGGCAGGCCGGATTTGACGCAGGCAAAGAAGAAGGGTATCTGCGGGGCCGTGCCAACTATATTGTAAATTGTGCTCAGGAGCCGCTGCCTTTCCGGCAACTTCATGTGCTCTATGTTTCTTCGGGTAAAGGCTTCCCTTACTCTCCTCTGGATGAAGCAATTATGTCTACGCTTCAGGGTATGGTTGCTCAGGTGACGCTGTCTGATCCACGCCAGCCGGTCTCTCAAGTTGCGCTGGAAACCCGTCCTGACCTGGTGCTTGTGCTGGACGGGATGGATATCCCTATCGAGCAGATCGATGCTATACGCCAAGCGGGCATTCAGACAGCGATCTGGCTTACGGATGATCCGTATTATACGGACATGACACTAGAGATTGTGAAGCATTATGACCATGTCTTCACACTGGAGCTGAATTGTGTAGAACTGTATCGCCAGCATGGCTGTGCATCCGTGCATTATATGCCTTTTGCCGCTTTTACGAACCACTACTTCCCAATTACAACCCCTTCCCCTCTGAAAAGAGATATCAGTTTTATCGGCTCGGCATACTGGAACCGCGTGTATTTCTTTAACCCGATTATGCCTCAGCTCATGTCGCATAATACCGTCTTTAACGGCATCTGGTGGGATCGACTGCCTGACTATACGGCTTATGGCGAGAAAATTGAGCTGGGTCGCTGGATGAGTCCTCAAGAAACCAATGATGTTTACAACGGCACCAAAATCGTTATCAATCTGCATCGCTCCCATGAAGATGATTCAGTCAACAATAATCAGATCAAAATTTCGCCAGCCTCACCAAACCCGAGAACGTTCGAGATTGCCGCCAGCACAACATTGCAGTTAACCGATGCACGCGACGATCTGGCTCGTTTCTATAAACCAGGGGTAGAGATCGAAACGTATTCTTCACCGCAAGAGATGCTTGAGAAGGTCGATTATTACCTTGCACATGAGAAAGAGCGGCGTGAGATTGCCCTGCGTGGGCTTGAACGGACGTTAAAAGATCACACGTATGACCGAAGAATCAATGAGATGTTAAGCATTATATTCCCTTAATCTCGGCCAGGAGGAGGTGTGCACAGTACCCCGTATCTGCTCGTCTGTTTTATACGGGGTCCGTGTGCGGCCATGGCAATGAAACCAAAACTGATGCTGTTTTCCCATGTGTGTAATACCCGCAGTATTACAGGGGCGGAGAAGCTTTTGCTTCATTTTATGATAGAGATTGGCACGATCTTTGAATGTGTGCTTGTTGCGCCGCAGGAGGGGAAACTTACCGGACTCGCACGAAGGTTTGGCATCCAGGTTCATATATGTAATTTGCCGATGCTTCACGGTGTGTATACACCGTATCAGGGAATTGCACAAGATGCGGAACATCTGCGGCACACCCCAGCATTTCAGGATGCGCTCTGGCTGATTCGCAGTCACGAGCCAGATATGGTTTTGACCAATACCTGCGTGAATGTCATGCCCGCTGTAGCGGCAAAATCACTCGGAATTCCAGTTATTTGGAAAATAACCGAGATTATTCAAACGAATGAGCATACACCCGAAGCGATCCAGATGATTGGCCGCTATGCAGACTGGATTATCGGGATTTCCGAGACGGCAGCGTTACCGTTCAAACAAGCAGGTATGAGTGACAGGGTGACGATTATTCCTCCAACATGGGAGCCTGCTCTGCCTGCACCGGACCGCTGGCTTCATCTGCGTGAGCGAAAACGTAAGGAGCTTAGATTCAAGTCTTCGCATACTTGTATCGGTTATATTTCTTCCTTTATATATGATGCCAAAGGTTTAAAGCCCTTTGTTGATATGGCGCTGAAGCTGTGTGAGACCCATTCACGTTGTCGCTTCTGGATCATTGGCGCACCCGCAGACAAAAAGTATTACGACGAATGTGTTTACCAGGTGAAACGATCCGGGTATGCAAGGCGCTTTACGTTTACCACGTTTGAGGAAAATGTATCGTTGGCCTACTCCGCAATGGATATCGTGGTTATTCCCAGCATGGTAAAAGAAGGCTTCGGCATGACTGCGCTGGAGGGGCTTTATTTTGCCAAACCAGTCATCGCTTTTGCCCAGGGTGGCCTCAGTGAATTAATGGAATCCGTAGGCAGCGGTGCATTTCTGGCTCCGCCCGGTGATAGTGATGCACTCGTTACGTTGGCTACGACGTTGCTGAATGATTCCGAGCTTGCTTCCGATACCGGATGGCGTAACCGGACAGAAGCGGAAAAGCTGTACGGAATCGAAACCTACCGAGTGAAATTGCATACGATGGTCACACAGTGGTTATTGCGTTTTCCCGGATGGTTCACGTATATCCAGCCACCGAGCGGTCCGGTGCTGGCGTGGGGAGAAGGTGGGCTGCGTACAGTACTGAATCCCGATCCATCCCTTATTCGAACGTTGTTGCTTCCAGAGAGTATTGTACAGCTTCTTCCTCGTTCTTCGTTACCTCCAGTAACCGTAACACAACAGGGGGAGGGAGGCGGGAAACCCCGCGAAGAGGATCAACGGACTGAGCCAGAAATTCATGTAGGTAAACGCCGTCGTAGAAGAAAGGTTCCCGCTTCCCGCCGCAAGCTCAAAGAGCTGAAACGAACGATCCGGACCGGGAAAAAGAGCCGTACGGCCCGTACTCGTAAAGTGAAAAGGCGGCACACATCTGCCTTGAATTTGTCCACTCGCAGACGCTCTTCCAGGAACAAACGACGTAGGCGGACAGCACGCAAAGGTTCCAAGTCACGGTAATAGACAAGGTTCATAATGCACGTTAAAAGAGAGGGACTTTAATACAAGAAAAGGGGTTTCTAACACACGACAGAAGGCAGGGATGACGATGAAGATCATGACGGTGCTGGGTACGAGACCTGAGATTATTCGACTCAGCCTGATCATTTCCAAGCTGGACCAGTATGCGTCCAAACATATTCTGGTGCACACGGGACAGAACTTCACAGAAAGTCTCAGCGGTCTTTTTTTCAAGGAAATGGGTCTGCGTGCCCCGGATTACGTTCTTCAGGATGAAGCCGCCTCATTGGGGCGACAGCTGTCCTCCATGTTTACTCAGATGGAAGATTTGATTCTGCAGGAGAAACCTGACAAATTGCTCCTGCTTGGAGACACCAATAGCGCTTTGTGTGCGGTACTTGCTGAACGTATGGGCATCCCGGTAATTCATATGGAGGCTGGCAATCGCTGCTTCGATCTGGATGTGCCGGAGGAGAAAAACCGACGCGTGATTGATGCAATCTCGACCATTAATATGCCTTACACCGAACAAAGCAAAAAACATCTTGTCAGTGAAGGTGTGCCCAGCCGCCGCATTGTGCTTACGGGCAATCCGATCTACGAGGTGATGGAACATTACGCTCCACAGGTCAATGCCAGCAAAATTTTGAAGAAGCTCAAGCTGAAGCCCGGACAATATTTTCTCGTTACCGCTCATCGGGCTGAAAATGTCGATCACCCTCCTCATCTACTGGAGATTATGCAAGGGCTGAATCAAGTCGCGGAGGAACATGGGCAACGCGTGATATGCAGCATTCATCCGCGAACAGCGATTCGCATTGCCGAACATCTGCAGCTGGAGATGCATCCGCTGGTGGAATTCCATGAGCCGTTTGGATTTTTTGACTTTGTCATGTTGGAGCGACATGCACGCTGTGCGCTCACAGACAGCGGGACAGTTCAGGAGGAATGCTGCATTATGGGGGTGCCTACCGTAACGATGCGTCGCACGACAGAACGTCCCGAAACGGTAGACTGTGGCAGCAATGTGGTCTCCGGCCTGGATGCCGCGAGAATAGCGGATTGTGTGAACGTGATGACCAAACTGCCAAATGACTGGGATTGTCCGCAAGGTTACAAGGCAACAGATGTGTCCAGTAAAGTGGTCAAATTTCTGCTTGGAGGGAAAATACATGTTTGAAAATAAGCGTATACTCGTGACTGGCGGTACGGGATCATGGGGGTATGAGCTTGTCGCTCAACTGTTGCCTCAGCAGCCAAAAGAAATTATTGTGTACTCTCGCAACGAGTCCAGCCAGGTAGCGATGAGCCGTGATTTTGAAGACCCGCGCCTTCATTTCCGCATTGGTGATATTCGTGACAAAGATGCCTTGACGGCAGCCTGCCAGCATGTGGACTATGTTTTCCATCTGGCAGCACTCAAGCATGTACCGGTATGTGAAGACCAGCCTTATGAAGCACTCAAAACAAACGTGATCGGCACACAGAATGTCATCGAAGCGGCAATTGAAAATAAAGTGAAAAAAGTCATTTATATTTCGACCGACAAAGCGGCCAATCCTTCGAACTTCTATGGAATGACCAAGGCGATTGGTGAGAAATTGATTGTTTATGCGAACCTGCTTCATAGTGATACGAAGTTTGTCACGGTACGGGGCGGCAATGTGCTTGGTACGAACGGCAGTGTTGTGCATCTGTTCAAAAACCAGATTCGCCAAAAAGGTCAGGTATCCATTACAGATATGGGCATGACCCGGTTCTTCCTTACACTCAAGGACGCGATTAAACTACTGTTCAAAGCTTCGGTAGAAAGTGTTGGCGGCGAAATCTTTGTCATGACGATGCCAACATGCAAGATTGTCGATCTTGCCGAGGTTCTCATTGAAGATTCCGGTGTGGAAAACGTAGCGATTGTAGAACGCGGCGTTCGTCCGGGTGAGAAAATCCATGAAATTCTGATGAGTGAATTCGAGAGCATGACGACGGTTGTCTACGACGAACAGTATCTGGTCATTTTGCCTACGCTCGGCATTCCAGGATTGCGTGAGCATTACACCAACTGCCCACCGGTGCCATACAGCAGCTTTAGTTCTGAGCACCAACTCATGACCAAAGAGGAGATTCGTGAAATTCTGAAGCGCGGAGGGTTTCTATCATGAAGCTGCTGATTCTTGGGGGAAACGGAATGGCCGGCCATATTCTGGTCGACTATTTCCGCCGTCAAGGTGTGCACAGCGTCTTCTACACCACGCGGGACGTGACTGACCCGAATGGTTTGATCCTGGATGTGAATGACAGCTTCATGGTCGACAGGCTTGTAGAAGCGGTGCACCCGGACGTCGTCATTAACGCGGTTGGTGTGCTGAACAGCTTCGCGGATGAGGATAAGATTGGCGCCTATCATATCAACGGTTTTCTGCCGCATCGTCTGCGGCGGATGGCCGATTCCATCGGTGCACGTCTAATCCATATCAGCACAGATTGTGTGTTCAGCGGAGATCGCGGGGCATATCGGGAGGATGATGTGACAGACGGCACGTCCTCCTATGCGATTACGAAAGCACTCGGTGAAATACAGGATGAAGGACATTTGACGATACGGACTTCCATTATTGGACCTGAAATCCGGCAGGGTGGTATCGGTCTGATGCAGTGGTTTATGTCCAGCACAGGTGAGGTTGGCGGGTATACTCGTGTCTTCTGGAATGGCGTAACCACGCTTGAGCTTGCCAAATGGGTAGACCATTATCTGGATTCTCCAGTCAGTGGCCTGATCCATCTTGCTCATCCTGAACCAGTCAGCAAACATGATCTGCTTGTTCTGTTCCAGCAGGTCTGGAACAAACAGGATGTGAAGATTATACCGGATGATAGCATGGTA
Source organism: Paenibacillus sp. 4624 (assembly GCF_050435065.1). Lineage (NCBI taxonomy): Bacteria > Bacillati > Bacillota > Bacilli > Caryophanales > Paenibacillaceae > Paenibacillus > Paenibacillus sp. 4624. The sequence goes on along the minus strand of NZ_JBNDJR010000011.1, from coordinate 97,497 downwards.
CAGGATCGCACGCTGGTATCCACCCGTGAGGATGTGAAGACAAACCTGCCGGACTATTCAACTATGCTGAAGGAGCTGGCATTATGGATGGAGCAGAGCTGACGGGCAAAAAAGTACTGATTACAGGCGCCTCCGGTTTTACAGGACGACATGCTGTAACCTATTTTCAAGGAGCCGGTGCGGATGTTGTGGCTGTTGTAAGGCGGCCGGATGTGTATTCGTTTGGTAAAAACGTGGATGTACATGTCTGTGATCTCAATAATAAGGATCAAGTTCGTGAACTGATTCAGGAGATTGAGCCGGATTATGTGCTACATCTCGCCGGCAAAAACTCGGTGCCGGATTCCTGGGCTGATCCACTGTTAGTGCTCGAAACAAACGTGATGGCGGTGCTGTACCTTCTGGATGCTCTACGCATATGTCCGAAGGCGCGGACGGTGATTGTAGGCTCCAGGCTTAAGTATACACCTGAACCTGGGCGCATACCTCAGCCACCTCATCCTTACAGCTTGAGCAAAGCGCTGGAAGAGATGGTGTCGCTGTCTTGGATGTCCCTGTTCGGTCAGCAGATCATGCTAGCCGAACCGGGCAATCTGATTGGTGCCGGACCCTCTACAGGCATCTGCTCTCTGCTTGCCCGCCATGTGGTTGCTTGTGAGCAGACGGGCAAAACAGAAGCGTTTCGACTATCCGGGCGAGATAATACACGTGATTTTCTAGATGTACGGGACGCGGTTCGCGCGTATGCTGCCTTACTGGTACATGGCACCAGCGGTACAGTGTATCCGGTGGTGTCCGGGGTGGAACGGAGCCTTGGCGAGATCGCTGATCTGCTGTTGTCAATGACAGAAGCCAAAGTACCGATCCGCTGGGATGGTACTTCATCTGGGCCGGATGGAGCAGGGAAACAGGAGGAAATGTTGGAACTGCGCAAATTGGGCTGGCAACCGCAGATCTCATTTGAGACATCGCTGCGCGATATTTTGAGTGATGTTCGTACCCAGCAAGGGAGGACGACAGGATGAATCCGCGTGTATCCATTGTGATTCCGTTCTACAATTGTCCTTACGTGCCGATGGCGATTCAAAGTGCGCTGGATCAGACGTATGCTGAGGTGGAGATCATTGTTGTCGACGACGGCTCCACAAGACATGCGGAGCTGCTCCAGCCTTATCTGCCACGGATTAATGTACTTGGCAAAAGCAACGGCGGCACCGCCTCCGCACTGAACCACGGCATTCGGCATGCCTCGGGTGATTATGTGGCTTGGCTGAGCTCGGATGATTTCTTTTATCCTGACAAAATTCGTTACCAGCTTGAATTCATGCAACGTGAAAATGTTTTGGTCTCGCATACCAATTTTCACTATATCAATGAACATTCGGCGGTTACCAAAATGCATGGCGGGCCTGAGCCGATGTCTGAGCTGGATTGTTTACGCCGTTTTAATGGCGGTAATCCGGTCAACGGATGTACGGTCATGATCCGTAAGGATCTGTTTAGCGGTGTAGGGCTGTTTGATGAACTGTTGCCTTATACGCATGATCTGGATCTCTGGATGCGGATACTGCTTAATGGTCATCGCTTCCCGTACCTGAATGAGCCGCTTACGGCTTATCGCTGGCATGGGGGGATGGGATCGGTGCGTCATGCGGACGTGATTGGCAGAGAAGCGTCCATGGTCTGGTCAAGGTATCGCGAACCGTTAATGCAGCGTATTGCTGCGCTTGGCGGGTAGCGAAGGAGGCCGTTATGAAGCCGCGCTGCGTGCTGATTAGCGGCCTCTTTGGCGCAGCCTTTTGTAAGAGAGAGAAAGGCTATGGAAAGGGATAAATGCATGATCATAAGCTCTATGTGTATGAAAATGCCTGAGGCTGTGATGGTTCTGCGATACGCTCGCAAAATGTACGTTCACCCTGCTGTGAATGCCCGATACGGTTGGTTGAAACCTTCATATACTAGAGGAGACGCAAGAGTTTGCAGAGATTTGAGGAGGAAGGGGATGCCCGGATGGAGCCGAAGGTTTCGATCGTGATTCCTTTTTATAATTGTCCATATATCGAGCAGGCCGTTCACAGTGCCCTTCACCAGACGTATCCGCATATTGAGGTGATCGTGGTGGATGATGGATCGACCAAACATGTGGAGCGGTTGCAACCGTTTATGGATGAGATTCAGTACATTCGCAAAGAGAATGGCGGCACAGCGACCGCGCTCAACGAAGGTATCAAACATGCAACAGGGGACTATTTTGTCTGGCTCAGCTCGGATGATGTGATGTTGCTGAACCGGGTGGAAAAACAGTTGAAGTTTATGCTTGATGTCAAAGCGTCGTTCTGTCATGGGGCATATCATTACATCAATGAACATGGTGAATGGCTGGACACGGTACAGCCTGAGGTGGGAAGCCGTCTGGAGATGCTGCAGGTACTGATGGAAGGATGCCCGATTAATGGATGTACGGTAATGGTGGAGATGGAGGCGTTTGAGCGCTTCGGGGTGTTCGACACGGATTTTCGGTATACGCATGATTATGAGATGTGGCTGAGGCTGTTCCCGCTGTATGAGCTGTTTTATTTCAATGAACCTCTAATGTGTTACCGTCTGCACGAGTCGATGGGAACGAAACGTCATTTCAAGGAACTGGTCGCGGAGATGGAACGTGTTCAGGAGAAACATCGTCCAATCCTGCTGAACTTGCTGCACGTTGGTGGGTATTGGAAATGATGGATGATTGCGATTGCAGGTCTATCTAGCAGAGCAACATGGGTCAGCAGGATGAGTAGCTGAAATACGGAACATGGGGAGCGAACGCCTGAGTAGCAGTGTGAAAATGCTGCAGGGTGCCGCTCTTTTTTGGAGAGGGATGAGATAGCGAAATTCCTGTATAATGAACGGTGACTTGTACATAGAAGGGACTGAATTATGCGCAGATATCAATATTGGATAACCAGACTAATAACTAATCATAATGGAGGTTAACGTATTGATTACTGAATTACACACGCCCAGACTACATTTACGTCAAATGAAAGCATCTGACTCGACTGAGCTCTTTCGGGTATGGTCTGACCCAGAGGTCGCCAGGTTTATGAATATTTCCCCGTTCTCGGATGAAAAACAAGCGCTAGAGATGATTCAGTTGCTCGCCGATCTGGCTGAGAAAAAACAGGCCATCCGGTTCTCCATCATGGAAAGGGAGTCAGGCACAATTATGGGCTCATGCGGTTATAACTACCTTGATGGTGAACAAGCTAGAGCCGAGATCGGGTACGATCTGGCCAAAGCCTACTGGGGTAGAGGATATGCAATGGAGGCTGTTTCTGCTCTATTAACTCATGGCTTCTCTGCATTGCAACTCAATCGGATTGAGGCAAAAGTTGATCCTCGTAACGTGAGCTCTATTAAACTGCTGGAGAAGCTGGACTTCGTGCGGGAAGGAAACCTGAGAGGTTACGAGAGAGCAGGAAGTGGAGCAGAACCAGGTTCGAGGGACACGTTTAATGATCTGTATATGTATTCGAAGTTGGCATCCGATTAAGGGGGCTCGATGGAAGAATGCAGGGATGATTCGAGAAAAAGAGAGAAGAAAGTATAAAGTAGAATAGCATAAAGATAGAGCACTAATTAGAAAAAGTGTTGAAGTATGAGTAGAGTATAAAAAAAGAAGCTGCAGATTTAGATCTGTGGCTTCTTTGTGTAGATGCTTGCACATTAGCCTTGAAAGAGGATACCGGACCTTAATCTTTTAGTCCTTTTCATTCAGAATAGCCATGGATACCGGATCGGGAAATACATATCCTTTCGGAAGTTTTTGCATCAGGGTGTTCATGATCTCATAGTCCACCTCAATGTGAGGCGTGGAGACGGGAACCGAAAACCAGCGATTATACAGATCGCTTGGAACAAGCAGGGTCATGACCGGAGTCCTCCTCTATAGATGGCTTCTTGATACACATGCAGCGTACGCAGTCCCATTTCTTCCAGAGAACGATGTTGTTCAGCCCAGGATTTGGCGGCGGCACCTACCTTTTTGCGAGTTGCATCATCTTCAAGCAGCGCATGCAGTAGCTCGCTGAGTGAATCGGCATCCTGCGTGGGAACGACCCACCCGGTGTGCCCCGGTTCGACCATTTCGGGCATGCCTGCTGTACCGCTGACGATAACGGGTACTCCTGCAAGTTGTGCTTCGGTAACGGAAAAGGGCTGTGTATCCTGAAGGCTGGGTTGTACATAGATATCTGCATGCTTGAGGAAGGAAGGAATGTTGTCCAGTTTGCCCCAGAATACGATATCTGCAGCAATACCAGCCTCGGAAGCTTGACCAAGCAATTCATCTCGCAGATTGCCTTCTCCAGCAATCCAGCATACCCAATCCGAACGTATTGTCTTCAGGTTAGCGAGCGCCTTGATTAGTACATGTACTCCTTTGATATATTCCAGTCTTCCAGTAAAAGCAATGACCTTTTTACCCGCAGGTGCACGGTGAGGGAATTTGGAAGCAGCTGCTTTACGATAAGCTGGCAGATCGACGGCATACGGAATCTGTCTAAATTTGGACTCTGGCAAGCCAAGTTCAGTCACCGTGCTTTTAATCCAGTGACTCGACACGAGTATTAGCTCGGACTGCGCTGCGCTTCGCTGCTCAAGTGAGAGAAAATAACGTCCGCGTTTGGATTGCAAATAGGCAGATAGTGTTAACTGTGGGTTGGAATTTTGCTCATCGTAGAACGCTTCCCGAGCGAGAGCTCCATGGTAACTTGTAACAAGCGGTATGTTCCGCTTCATAATCCGTTTGATCGCTACAGCTGCAACGGGGTCTTGTGCATGAATAACGTCATAATGCTCTACACCAAGATAGGATGCGGCCATTTCAAAAGCATATCTGTTCAATTCGTAATAGGCCAGCAGTGAGTCAGCCGTGAATTGCGGCAGATCGGTTGGATTAAGCTTGGCTTGCAGCATGGGCCATACCAGGTCTTTCGAGAATGAACGATTGAGATTACGGACATATACTTCATTTCTGGCGCTGTTTGTGCCCATGATATCTACTTCTACACCAAGGGCAGCGAGTCTGTCGGCGAGCTGTTTAATATATGTCCAGATGCCTCCCATATGTGTAAGTTCCCAATACGTAACGAGCAGAACTCTCATAACGACCTCCTTGTCGCGGCCTGCGCAGGCCGAACTCCTATCCTGTTATTCTATGAAATATGCAGGGATTCAGGCCGGGCCTTCGTTGCAAATCTTTAAATTTGGGTGATTATACATGCCGATGGACGAGAAAAAACATATCCTGTCTACAGGGGGGATGGCGAAGAACTCAGGCTCCGCAGGAGGGATAAGAGATGGCGGCATATATCATTCAATTACATGAGAATTTGCTTCAGACAGCTATTCCTGTGAGATATATAGACGTGGAGGTTGCTTATATTGGGGATGAAGAAGGAACCGATGTATATGTTGGTGCAGTGGGTAATCACGGAGAACTGTATCGATATTTGTTCTATGTAGGTTCAGGCTCGGGTGCAGCAGCGAATAGTTATGTCATTCATCATCTGAATGTGTCATGCGAAATTAGCGAACTGAAAATGATAAGCAATAGTTCAGAGCCGAATCATTTGGTGATTCGAATTTATTGCTACAGTGGGGAAGGAAAGCTCATCGGCGTATTGTCAGAACATCAAATGATCAAACTTGCAGATTGAATGTGTAAACAACGATAAGGAGCAGGCAAAGGGCCTGGTCCTTTTTTGTCGTTTTTTTATAAAATGGTGCCTCGAAAAATAGCTTGACAGCAAAGGTATTTTCATTACAATTAAACCAGTATAAAACGAAAGTTTAAAACAATGATTTAAAACGATGGTTTGAACAATCGTCATTATAGGCAGTCCGCAGGCCGGGTCATCCTGATGCCATTGCGACGCCGGAAAAGAGAGTGAATGCGTGAAACAACAAACATCAGTACCACAGGAGACAGAAGAATTTTCAATCAAGACGATTATCCTGCCGCTTCTATCGATTATCGTCGGCATGATCATGGTCATCCTGGACAGCACGGTCGTTAACGTAGCTATTCCAAATCTGGTACAGTACTTCGAGACAGACCTGAAAACCATTCAATGGACGGTTACAGGATATACGCTGGCTTTGTCCGCTGTGATTCCACTAGCAGGATGGCTGACCGACCGTTTCGGGGCCAAAAGAGTATTTTTATTCACGATTGCCATGTTTACGCTTGGATCTGTCTTGTGTTCGATTGCTCAATCACCAGAGCAGTTGATTTTATTTCGTGTCATTCAAGGACTGGGCGGAGGGATGGTTGCTCCAATCGGGATGGCTATGGTGTTTCGTCTGGCACCACCAGAACGTAGAGGTTCCATTATGGGTATGCTCGGTATTCCGATGCTGCTTGCTCCTGCGCTCGGTCCAGTATTGTCCGGCTGGTTTATTGAATCGGTCAGCTGGCACTGGATTTTCCTGATTAATCTGCCGATTGGTATTGCAGCTTTCATTCTGTGTGTTCGATTCTTACCGGATACCGACCGTGGTCGTACACCTGCTCTGGATTTGCTGGGTATGATTCTTGCACCGATTGCTTTCTCCATGCTGGCTTACGGTGTAAGCGAAGGCGGGACGAGCTGGACGTCTGCGACAACACTTACGGGCGTTATTGTTGGCGGAGTAGCGCTTATCCTGTTTATTATCGTAGAGCTTCGTCAAAAAAATCCATTGCTTGAGCTTCGGGTATTTACCTCTTCCGATTTCTCCAGAGGTATTGTCCTTGCTTGGGTAGCCCAAGTGGCTTTGTTCGGCTCCATGATTCTGATCCCGCTCTACTTGCAACAGATCAAAGGATACACGGCATTGGAGACAGGACTGATCCTGCTCCCTCAAGCGCTGGCTTCCGGGATTTCCATGCCACTGGGCGGCCGATTGTTTGACAAAATTGGAGCAAGACCGCTGGCCTTTGTCGGTCTGGGTATTATTTCAGGAGCATTGTTTATTTTGTCCAGCATTACAGCAACAACAGGGCTTGGTCTTATTATTACGGCTCTACTTATGATGGGATTTGGTATGGGCTTGTCCATGATGCCACTGAACACACACGTACTGAATGCGGCACCGCGTAAACTGGTGGCCCGTGTGACACCATTGACTGCCGCTGCGCAGCAGGTCGTTGTATCCTTCGCGGTAGCGGGCCTGACGGGGTTTCTTACCTCTCGTGTGACAAGCAACACAATGGGTACGGAGAAAGCGGATATCGTAAACGGACTAGTGAGTGGATTCAATGATACGTTTTTCCTCGCGGCGTGTATTGCCTTGTTCGGATGTGTGCTTAGTCTGATTTTGCGCAAACCGAAGCGTATGGCTGAACCGGAACCGGAATTGCAGACAGGAGATAGTCCTGACCCTGCAATGATGATGGGACATTAATTAGGTATCTGCCTGAAAAAGGCAGTATGCAATAAATTGAAGGCAGTCCAGAAGCGTATGCTCTCTGGACTGCCTTTTTGACTACTTATTTCTTGATATAAAATATGCGGATAACAGCGATTGGATGGTTATTCTGTCATCGGAGTGTATGTGTAAATCATCCTTAGCTCAAGTTACTCGGTCGCTCAATGGAAAATCCTCAAAGCCGTCATCATTTCGCGGAAAGAGGCTGCGTATCGGTCGGGTGAAAAGGACATACTCAGATGCTGTCTTCCCTGGATACGAATATATTCCCGAAGCTTCTTGTTGTTCATTAGATCCATTGCCTCGTTTACAGCGGCATGCACATCGCCAATCGGATAGAATTTACCCGTTTTGTTGTGGGTAATAAATGAACGCACGCCATCCGAATCTGTACTGAGTACAGGGCAACCACAGCTAATGGCTTCGGCTACGGCATAACCGAAACCTTCGAGTAAAGAAGTGGATAACATAATCCCCCCTGAAGCAGCAACCATGGAGTAGAAGGTTGGCATCTCCGAGTGGGGAACGTTCACAAAGATCCCGATGCGATCTTGTAATCCATACTCGGCGAGCATATGCCGAAACATGACCTCATCTTCCGGATTAGCCAAGGTGGGATCGTGGAAGAGCCACAGTCTGGCTTTTGGTTTCTTTTTAATAATCGCACGGGAAATTTCGAGGTATTCACGCCAGTTTTTGTTATGCTCCAGACGCCCGACCCACGCAAGTACGGGATAAGGCGGAGTATCAACAGCAAGTGGGGCAAAGTGGTTTGTGTCCAGCATGTTGGGAATGACAAAACGATGAAGCCATGGACAGATATGAATGAACATATCCAGCAGATGATCGGTTGGTGGCAATACAGCGGCATCGCAATGAGCCCGAAGGTAAGGGATAGCCATTTTAATCGTATCCAGTGCCTGTTCCCGCGTGCCGAGACCTTGTGCCTCAAAAATAATACGACCTTTGTAACCGAGACCTCTCAAACGGCCAGGCATGGCAATATCTGAAGTGGTAATAATAGCATCATAATGCTCGGTATGGATCAGATGATGTATATCCTGGTCACTGGAGGCGGTGAAAATACGAGTATCGCTGTTGTTCTGCAAGCCTGAACCTGTATTCAGATACAATAGATGAGCCTCTATGCCATGACGTTTCAATACAGCGGTTCGCAGTCGGTTAAGCGTATCCACACCGCCGCTGGGAACGTAAAACGTGAACAATACTTTCACACGATTCACCCTCTGACTTATGGTCAGGAGCTCATTCTCCTGTACTGTATGTTACGTATAACACAAGGGCGGGGTGTGGGTATAATGTTGAAAGTTCACAATTTAGACAAAAAAAATTAAGCTTTATTTTAAGTGATCTTAAGCTGAGGTTAGCATACATCTCCTATCATACAAATAACTTCCCATGTTGTGTCTAATAGCGCTGTATGGGTATTTTAACGGGAAAGGATGAAGGACGTGCTCGAAGTGAGACAGGTGAGCAAAGTGTACGAGGGCCAGCGCGGTGTGCACCAATTGGACTTCACCATGGAGCGAGGCGAGATCGTTGGATTTTTGGGACCCAATGGTGCTGGCAAAACGACGACGATGCGAATGATTACAGGGTACTTACATCCCAGTGAAGGCTCGGTGTTGGTCGATGGTGTATCGGTGCATGATCAGGGGCGTAGTGTTCGCTCGAAGATCGGGTATCTTCCCGAAACGCCGCCGCTTTATCCGGATATGACGGTGCAGTTGTATCTTAAATTTGTTGCCAATCTGAGGGATGTTCCGGCGCGTGACGTCAAACTTCGGATTAGTGAGATGGTCAGCAGGCTGGGATTGCAGGGCAGGGAAAAACAAATGGTGCGCGGATTATCCAAAGGTTATAAACAGCGGCTGGGATTAGCAGGAGCGATCATACATAAGCCAGATTTGCTGGTGCTGGATGAACCGACCTCCGGACTTGATCCGAACCAAATTATCGAAATTCGGGATTTGATTCGGGAACTGGGTGAAAACCATACCGTGTTACTTAGCACGCATATTTTGCCTGAGGTAAGCACATTATGTAACCGAATGCTGATTATTAATCAAGGGAGACTTGTGCTCGATGCATCTCCGCAGGAACTTGGGTCCGCAATGGGAGATCGTTTCAAAGTGTCCCTGGAAGTCAAAGCAACGGAGCAGCAACTGTTACAGGTGTTGAAACCTTGGGAGAAGGCAAAAAGTGAAGTTATTCCAAGATCGCCTGCGTCTTCGTTGTCTTCATCCTCTGATGGTAATTTGGACGCAACAGCAAGTGATCTGGCAGGGGGAGATCATAAAGCAGGTTCCGTATTAGATACAGCCGATACACCAGATACAGCATCTCACGTACCTTCTACTGTTCATGTAAGACTCACCGGGAAAACGTCCGAGGATTTCCGAGAAGAGCTGTTTTATCTGTTATCGGGTGCAGGTTTGCCAATTCTGGAGATGAAACGCGAGAACTTGAGCCTAGAGCAGATATTCCTGAAGTTAACGACGTCCGAGCCTGTCGGAATCGAGGATGTAGCTGAACCTACAGAACATACCCAGCGTCCGGATTCAGGGGAGGGAAGCAAATGAGAAGAATGATGGCGATCTGTAACAAGGAGCTGCAGGCGTATTTCCTGTCACCAACCTCTTATTTTGCTTTTGCCGTATACGTGCTGATGACGAGTCTGTTGTTTTACTCCAGCTTTGTATACTATCAGCCGAGCATTGTGGACTACCGCCTTGTCTTGGGTGATACGTTGTCCATGCTGCTTTTTGTCGTGCCATTGTTAACGATGCGACTCGTTGCGGAGGAGTTCAGGCAGGGAACAGACGAGTTGCTACTGACTTCACCGACACGAGTAACCGAGATTATTTTTGGGAAATATTTGGCTTCACTCGCCATTCTGCTCGTGCTCATTCTGTGCAGTCTGGTGTACCCGTTCATCATGTCTTTCTACGGGAAGCTGGATCTGACATCCGTCTGGTTATCTGCACTTGGTTTGTTCTTCCTCGGCGCCAGCATGATGGCGATTGGACTGTTTGCCTCCACGTTGTCTCAACATCAGATGGTGTCTGCGGTGGCGGGTTTTATTATGTTGCTCGTTTTGTGGATGCTTGATTCATTCGCAGGTAATACGGGTTCCGCTCTACAGAAATGGCTTGATCTCTTTGCGCTGACGAAGCACTTTGACAACTTTACCAAAGGTGTGCTGAGCGGACCGGATGTTCTATACTATGTCACACTTACGGGTGTGTTTTTATTGTTAAGCATTCAAATTGTGGAACGGAAGCGGTGGAGGTGAGAAGATGAAAAAATGGTTAAGTCATACCAACAGTACCGTCTTGTCCGTCGCGGTGATTGGCATCTTTATATTGCTGACCCTGTTCCTGAATTCGCTTGGCGGCTTCCAGCTCGACCTGACCTCGAATAAACAATATACATTATCTGACCAGTCACTTACGGCGATCAAAAATGTCAAAGATGATGTCAATATTCTCGTATTAACGGTTGAAAATGCAAACAATACCGTCCTGAACCGCGAAGTGGCGGATATGGTCTTGGAGTATACCAAACGCAACAGCAAGCTGAAAATGAAACAGTACAATTTGACGCAGGAACCAGCGCTTGCCTCCAAATACGGGATCACAGGCAGTTCGATTGTGCTGGAGCAGGGAGACCGGCATAAGGTCATCGATATTGCCAGCCTGTTCACTGCGAACGGGGACGGAAGCGATGGGTCTTACCAGTTTACGGGTGAGGAGAAATTGACACAGGCACTGATGAACCTTTCCTCTACGGAGACGAAAAAAATGGTGTTCCTGACCGGACATGAAGAACTAAGCCTGGATCAGATGGGAACGCTGCGCTCTTCACTGGAACAGAACAATGTCACAACAGAGGAGTTACAACTGAACCAGGCTGGTAAAGTACCTGATGATGCCGATGTACTCGCTATTATTGGGCCACAGCGTGATCTGAGTGACGCTGAGCTTAAGGCTGTGCGGACCTATATGAGCAATGGGGGTAAGCTGTTATTATCCCTCGGTTTTGCAGAAGATATGAAATCCAGTTGGAAAAATATCGACGCGTTGATCGCAGACTACGGCGTAGTTGATGAGCATGCGGTTATGGTGGATAACAAACAGGCCAGTACAATGGGCCCGCTGTGGGTTGCCCCTGAGTACGGAAGTCATGCGATCACAGACAAGCTTGCTCAGAACAAACTTTACCCGATGCTGTCTCTGTCGATTGCACTAACCAGCAAGGAGCAGGACAAGTACAAGCTGTCTCCATTAATGCATTCCTCGAATGACAGTTATGGAGAGACAAATATTAGCGGTTTGCTGCAAAATGAAACGAACAATGACAAGGATGTGGACATCCAGGGCCCTGTCGAACTCGGTTATGCCGCGGATACGAAGGATGGCAAGCCCAAAGCCGTCATTCTGGGGTCGTCCATTTTCATGCAGGATTCGGAAATTGCGAGTGGCGGCAATCGGGATTTCATTTTGAATACAGTGAATTATTTGAGTGAAAAACAAGACGGTCTGACGATTCGTCCACGCGTACAGGCAGGATATGAGATTGCGTATCTGAATGGTCAGCAGGCCAGAGTGATATTTTTTGCAGCCATTGTAGCATTCCCGCTTGTCTTTGTGATTATCGGTGTACTCTTATGGTGGAGGCGCAAACGGGTATGAAAAAGTTAATACCAACGATGGTGGTTGTTGTTATATTGATTGCAGGCTGGGTGTATGCAGCCAATCAGAATTATTTTCGGGAAGAAGAGGCGGAGCAGGCCAAACTTCTTGGTATATCATCAGCAGATATTCAGGCCATTACGCTGCATGAGGGGACTGAAGATAAGTCTGGTACAGGTAAAGGTGCAGGTGCAGGTACAGATTCAGATTCAGATGCTGTGTCAACTTTAGAATTAAAGGATGGCGTCTGGCATATGACTGATCCGAAAGACTATCCGCTGAATGAATACAGTGTTGGCAGCTGGCTTGATGCGGTGAGTAGTGCTGAACAGGAGATGGTTGTCGAAGAGTCGCCAAAGGATGTTGCAAAGTACGGCTTGGGCACCGCGGCTACACGTCTGGATATCAAAGTGAAAGATGGGCGTGATTTCAAGCTTGCTATTGGGAGCCAATTGCCTGCGGGGGATGCACATTACGTTCAGGTAAATTCGGGAGCAGTGGTCGCTGTGAAAAATGATGCCGTGGCCAACATTGCTCTCACACGCCGCCAACTGCTGGATACAACTCCATTTAATATGGATGAATCTAATGTGCGTACGCTGGAATGGGAAGGCGAAGAATCGAGCTGGATGTTGAAGGCATCGGCAGAAGGGGATACGGCATCCGAACATTCCTGGACTTTAAATGGCAAGACCATTAAGGCCGAAGATGCGATATCTTTGAGCAGCCAGATTAAAAATCTGACTACCGTCGATGACGTTCGCAAGGCGTCCGATTTGAAAAATGCCATTCCTCGCTCCACTTTGTCAGCCCAGCAACAAGTGAACGGGAAGGCGGTCACGGGGGTGTATCGCTTGCTCACGACCTCTTCAGAGCCAGATACCATCTGGGTGATCACCCCGGATGGGGAGTGGGCTTATGGATTGGATGCGGCTAGCTTGAAAGAAGTGGAGAAGTATGCGGAAAAGCTCAAAACATCCACGGCGTCTTCGGAGCCTGCAAAGTAATCCACACAATCCACGAAAACTGAAGTGTCTAAACATTCAGCTGCATCAAAAAAAAATTAAAATTTTGTTCAATGTCACAGACACCCTTAGGAAGTGAAGTCAGTTAAGAACAGCAGTGTTGCTATAGATGCAGCACTGTTTTTTTATTTTGCCCGAGAAAGTGCATTAAGTTGAGTTGCATAAACCTATAAAAGTGAGCCATTTGTTAAATCAAAGTGCCATATCCTTTCAGCATATCGATTACGCCAGACGCGCATCCTATCTATGTGAACCAAACCAACCACATTGGAGGATGAACATCACATGCCAACAGTCAAAAAGGCAACAGCGATTACGTTATCATTGTCTACTGCAATTTTTGTAATGGCCGGTTTGACGGGTTGTGGGAACAGAGACAATAACATGCATACCCAAAGTGTTCGTGAACAAGCGCACGGCATCAATCGTTATGGTGTCGAAACGAACGGTATGGATGGTATCCGTGCGAAAAGTTACCGAATGCATAATGTGACTGACCTGAGATCAAGTGATGATCTGGCGAAGCGCATTACCGAGATGAAGGAAGTCAAGTCCGCTCATGTCATGTTAACAGATCGTAATGCTTATGTTGCTGTGCGTCTGGCGAATGGGCATGCAGGCAAGCTGGGCAGCAAATCAACAGGTCAACCAAGCAGCCGTCTGAATGGAACTATGCGTAATTACGCCAGCGATACGATGCGTGGTGGCTTGATGAATGAGGATATGGGTGGTATGCGCGTTCATGGCGGAACGGGCACGAATTCCCCATACAGCACAAGCGGAATTGCTCCGGGGCTGAATACGGGTACAGCAACAGACCGCAGCCACATGGGCAATGACCGCGGTATTTACGGCACGATGGGCACGGGGACAATCGGGATGATGCGCGGTTTGACGGACAGTGGAAAAGCCCGTCCAATGAACGAAAGTCAGTATGGCACAAGAAGTGAGCGTCCACGTATGATGGATAGTTCGGATGACAACACGCCTGAGGAAATCAAAGGTAAAATTTCAGCTAAAATCAAGCAGTTTGCGCCAAACGTGGAGAACGTATACGTGTCGGCTAACCCGGATTTCGTAGGTCAGGTCGAGAACTATGCAGCGGATCTGCGTAACGGCAAGCCAGTCAGTGGCATGATTGACACGTTCCAGTCGATGGTGGAACGTATTTTCCCAACAAACGCAGGTGATACCCATAACCGAGACGGTATACTGGGTGATGGCGTGATGAACCGCAACCACGATGGTTTAATGAATCGTAACCATAATGATGGCGGTATGATGAACCGTATGACTCGGTAAACCAGTGAAATGAACAAGTGTGCCTTTGCGGAGGGGGTATACCCAAAAGCAAAGGCATATTTGTTATAGGCAGATGAATGCAGGTGGATATGGACAAAGCATATCCGAAATGCAGCCCATTTTTCTTCTAAAACTGAACCAACGCCCTTGACCTTACATAAGATGAGTTGACTGTATCCCCTTAACCTTGTTACACCAACACAACCCGAGCAAGGAGGGGTGAACATTGAAGGGTATCGATCATCATAAAAGCAAATTTTTGTTAACCCACCGTGAACGCGAAGTATTCGAATTACTGGTTCAGGACAAAACAACGCGTGACATCGCAGGGCAGTTATTCATCAGCGAGAAAACGGTGCGTAACCATATCTCCAATGTTATATACTTTGAAGCACACAACAACGTGTGCTTCTTTTTTTGTTGATGTACCGCATATCTTAGCCTAAGGGCAGTAACTGGAGGGTGAGTGTAATTGGACAGCTTGAGCAATAGTCTGAAAAATACGATCAACATTATGGACGGATACATAACCGGCACACTGATTGTAAACGGTGGTTATGTCGGTATGCTACTGGAGGACGGATCGGAGAAGGAGTTGAACAACGCTCACCATATCGAGGTTCGTAATAGTTGTGGTGCTTACGAATATGTTACATATGGTCAAGTTGAAAAAGCAGTTAGCACAGATGGATGGGCTTTATATGCAGGGTTGTACGCACGTATCAAATAATCGTAAGATAGGGGCGAATTGATATGAATATATTTAATGCTAAAAAAGGAACCAAGGTTCGTTTTTGTAACCGAGGAGGTTGGGAAGGAGAGTATGAACAGGCTGCAAAATTGTTAAAACACAACGAGGTGTACACAGTAAAACGTCTAGATATCTTCCAATCATCGACGAGCGTTTATCTCAAAGGATTTAAAGAGTCTTTCAACAGTGTTTTCTTTGAAGATGTTTACGAGACAGAGAATGGAATTGACTATGCCCGAATAAGAGAACTTACAAATGTACCATTCACAGAATTTGTTAAGGATTGTATGAAGCATTCTTTAACCTGGCGAGAGGTAGAACATTGTTTTATCTCGGTAGACGACTTTGATTGTGATCCGAACGATCCAGATGCAGATGAACCGGATGCTCCTGTTATAGTTGTTGACGATGCTCGGTGAAGATGACATAAACAGGTATCTTGCAATTTCCAAAGGACAGAAACCCAACCTTCCGGGAGTATATACTTATACAAGAGGTGAAATCGATGAATATTAATTGGATTGAGTGGGAGGAACACAAGGCTTATGTGGTGAAAAGGAAGCAAGAAATACGGAATGATTTACGAGAGTTGCTTGAGTCGAATGAAACCCAAGTCACCTTTACTTTGAAACAGTACACAGACATGATTGATGACGATGAATTCAAGAGCGATACGATTGATATGTTGCAGGAGGCATTAATGCGAGTCGCTGATGGTCAAGGCGATCCAAAGGAGATTGCAATTGAAGCTCTCAAAAAGTATCCAGGAGAATAAAATGAGACGAATACTAAACGCAATAATATCTACTGTCACGTTGCTGCTATTATGCACAGCATGCACTCAGGTGAAGGAACCACCTATTGACAAACCTGTTGTGTCGAGCGAATCAATTGAACTTATCTTCCCCGCTGATCGTTATCCAGAGACAGCTAAACACATCCAGAACGCCATTGAGAGCGGACAACCCGCAACATGCACCATTGACAGGGACGGAGCAGAAGAGAACCGCAAACTGTCGCTGAGAGGCATAGACACGAAGAAAGGATATGATCGTGATGAGTGGCCCATGGCAATGTGTGCAGAAGGTGGAGCCGGCGCAGATATCGAATACATAAGTCCATCGGACAATCGCGGTGCCGGAAGTTGGGTAGGAAACAAGCTGGAGGAATATCCAGATGGTACAGTGGTAGAGTTTATATTGGAATAAAGGATAGAGCAGTGAGGGTCATACGCCTCCACTGCTCTATTTTTGTACCCTAAATTCGAATGTGTTCCTAAAAAACCTCTTCCCCGCCAATTTGACGGACACCTCTGTATAAGCCTCCACCGATCCACCACAATCAATTAAGTGCTCTGCACGCTCATGAACATGCCAGACTGACACTCGCGCCTGGCACAATGCTGCAGCAAAGAAGTCCGTATTGCTCCGTAAGACTCGATATGTATTATTCATCCTTTCACCTCAAAGCAACCTTCGCTCAGGAATCAATTTATTCCTGCATTCTTCACGAAAAATCGTATTAACAAAGTTTTAATAAAGTTTTACGATTTATTTAAAAATCCTATAAGTCATTAGGTTTTTTATAGTTTATAGTTATAGCATGGAACAAAAAGAGAACAGCACCCGACATTAACCAATACCTGTTTGACGGTGGTAGGCGTAAGACGAGCGGCGACAGTTAGCCCCTTGCAATAAGACCTACACTAGAGCCGCAAGGGTAGCACAAGCGGGAATGCTGTTCTTTTTGTTCTTAATCAATCCTCGACGTAATTATCCAAAGAAGGTAAGATTCTTCTGTAGGATAAAACGATCAAGGAGACTTGCATAATGAAATTAAAACGCGATTATTTGACTCCAGAAGAAGTGCTTGCTGTTGGGAATGAAACTCTGGATAAGTTGCTTGATGTTTTGTTTCTCGATCTAAGCCCCGGGGAAAAGTTCTTTATGAAAGCTTCTCCTGGTAATGTACATGTGGTACAAGATTTAAACACAGATGGTTACATTTATAGCGAAGGTGTTGCAGAATACAGCGATGTTTATCCTATCTTCTCCGCAGGTATGTTGATTCAATTGCTTTCAGATGCTCATCAATGCAACCTCGTAGCTGTCGGACTTGGTTGGGTTCTGATTTGGAGTAATGATGTGGTTACTCAAAGCGAAGAGGACGAACTGTTGGTTTCATTTCTCTGGAGATCACTTGTTCAGATCGTCGAAGAAGGTAAGTACACTTGGTGATTTATTGATCTGAAAAAGAGGTGCATTCGATGGCTGAAAATGTGAAGATGGAAAGGCTTGAGCGGATAAATGCTTTTATGAGAGAGCGATTAATCTGGTTCAGTGAAAATTCTTTTAATGCTGACGAATCATACAGGGTACATCAACAAGCGTTGGTTGACCTAAAAGAATTCGAAAAAGAATTGGACGAAGAATTCGAAAACAGGATTGCAAACGAAATATTAAAAGCAATGCAGATTAAAGAATACGAAGACAACCATATGATTGAGAAACTAACTTTTGCTCCAATTTTTTATTACGATCTTGTAACTGTAGGGCTAATTCACATTGATCACACAGGCAAGAAGTGGTTTCAAAATGTTGCTGTCGAGATAGACCCACGTCAAACAGAAAAGTTCGTTATTACTAGTCGCCCAATGTAGGCGGCTTTTTTATTTCCAAAATAGATTCTGATGGAGTTGAGGTGGAAGGTGAGTAGTGATGATATTAAATCGTTATGGGCGTTTGTTAAACGCATTTCATTAATAGCCGCGATAAATGTAATTCTCATTGTTATCATCAAGTTGCTGGATCGTTCCGGTTCCTCGTTCCTATATGGGTTCTTGACATATCTTTCCCTCGAATCATATTTCTACTGGAGGACTAAAATAGTCGCTAATAAGATCAGGTGAAATTGGGCGGTGCACCATATGGATTTTTCTAAGTACAAACCAATTCAAATGGTTGAAATAAAAGGTGTTTCGGTTCCGCTGTGCATCATGTGTGGGTCTCCAATAAAGAAGGAATCAGAAGTATCTGAGGGCGATAAACCAACAGCGAGGATTGTTTGCCGAGAATGCCAAGGTAAATAGTCTTTTTTATGCTCCTTTAACTCAATGGTAGAGTCCGGCAACGTCTGGCATGTGGCGGTTCGATTCCGTCAGGGAGCTTACTCGATGAATAAAACAGGGAGGGAGTGATGTTTAATCAGAAATAAATAATGACAGCCCGGACACACGAAAAAAGGCGATAAAGTCATTTTTAAAGGAGTGGGGAAATGTTCATTCATTTGGCAGATGGATCAATGCTTGATGTAAATACCTTGTTATCTATGAAATTAGCAGCATCGGACATTGCTATACCAATTGATATCCAAGGTATTAGTTTGAAAAATGATGGTGAGTTTTTAAAAGTGTCTTTGGTAGACCAGGCTGGCAACCCTATAACAGTGGGTGGAAGCACTGCCGACAGCGGGTCTGTACTGGACTTCCAGACGATTGTGAATAAAGAAGTAATCAGAGACGGTGGAGTTAAAGTTGTCAATTTCCCCGACCTCTCCAAGTATGTTCGTTATAACATTTATGTACTAAGTACACTGAACAAAGCTGTTAAAATTGCTCCATGGCAAGGAACGCACATAATACTGGATGATGGGACAATTGGACGGTGGGCAGTAACTGCCGATGCAACAAACAAACTAAATTACTCATATGTCATTCCTCCAAAAGATTCAATTGGTAATGGTGTGTTCTGGCTTAATGAAATGACACCGAAATCTGTAGATGGTGGCACAATCGTTGCACCCAAACCGACAGGTGCGCTCTTCACTAGAATTAACACTTCTGGAGTAGGTGCACTAAAAATTAATTACCAGACGGATGGTTCACCTACCGATGGAGACTTGACGATTCGTATAATTGGGTATCTCAAATGAGATTTCAACCGGTTCGAAGTTTGAACACACATCGAAATATTTCTGTCGAGAGTTCGCGAATGCCTTACAGAATGGGTGTATCAGTTGACAATAGGCGAGCAGCAGTAACGGGATCATGGAGCACGGTAGCCACTGGTTCAGTTGGTTTTATAGGGGATAACTACATCTATACAACATCGGACCCTAATGGCGGAAAAAAGGTGCGTTGGTCACCGAAGTTTCTTATGGGTGGTTATTATTCTGTTTACGCTAACTTGCCTGATGGTTCCCCAGGCCGCGACCCTGAAGCAATGTATACCATTCGCCATGCTGATGGTGTGTTTCTTGCACTTGCTGATCAAAGGACCAGATCCAAAGCTGCATACCTTGGCACCTTCCGTTTTGAATTGGCCGGAGATCAATATGTGGAACTGGATAATAAGCGGAATTCAACAAGCGTCTTGGTAAACGCCGATGCTATGATTTTCGTTCTGGAACCCAGTCTTTCTAAACAGCCGAATATACGGATCAAGGCAGCTTGTGTCAGTCACGGTATAAATCGCATTGAATTAGCTGGAGAACTTGATTCTCCTTTGAATATTCAGAGGGTATCAAACGGCAAATCATTCGGCGTTGAAGTTTTGCCAGGAACAGAGGTTTATTACGACTACTTCGCAGCAAATACCGATGATGAACAAGTGACGTACCGGGTCGGCGTTGTTGGAAAACCTGGGTATGCTGCATCTACGACATTGGCCAAGCTTGCTCCAGTAACTGTTACACCAGAAATACAAATCACAGCATTGGGTTATAAGCCAGGTCAGCGAAAAGAAGTGTTTGTTAAACCCGTTTCTGGCGCGACTCGGTTTAGTGTTATAAGTGCAGTGGATGGAAGCACCGTTCAGCATATGCGTAATTTGGAAACCGTCAATGATCCTATGATGACAAGTGTATTGAAAGGTGAATTCACTGGGGTTACGAAGCCGGGTAATTATCGAATAAAGACAGACAACGGCTTGTTATCCTCAGTCTTTCCAATCGGTGATAACATCTATGACGATTTCCTCAGAGCCTCCCTTAGAAACCTGAGACTTACGAGATGGCCTGAAACAAAGATTGTAATTCGCGAGGATACGAATCTTCCTATCGACATTGGAGGCGGATGGGAAGATGCTATTGATTACAAGCATTGGACAAGTTACAACGACACTATACAACCTTTTGCTCTAATGGAACTGTTGTCTAGTGGTGTGAAGATACCCGGCATTGAAGAAGAGTTGCGGTATGGGTTATCCTATCTCCTGAAAATTCAGGAACGAAATCCTAACGGGTCAGGTGTGATGAAGTTTGGTCAATTGGCTGCTGCTTATTCAGACATAGAATCGAGCGACAGCACGCCTTATATTCTCCGAGTAGAGAATATAGATTTGGATAATCTGGGCGGTTACAACAAGCGCTGTGAGCATGTCATAGCGCATTATTTGTATGCCTTGGTGTTGGCTAAGTCTGCTGCATACTTTGCTAGAGATAGGGAGTATTCAGACCGGCTGAAAAAACAGGCCGTTGATGCCTTCGTTTACATGGACCAATACGATGAGAAAGCCAACGTCAAGTACGCAGAGTTTTTCACGACAAAAGATTACTTCCGGGCACTGCCTGTCATAAACTATTCATACAAGGCCCTGGCTGCTCATGAGCTTCATAAATTGACGGGAAAGACCAGTTATAGGGATAAGGCAAAACAGGCGTTAAATAACGTTGTACATGCTCAGAAGAGGGATCACAAAAAAACATCCTCTAAAATAACCGGGCTTTTCGCAAAAGATGTTGGCAGTTCCGAATTAATGCGCAGTAGGATTCATGCAGGCGTACCTCTGTATGCATTATCGCTGTTATCCAGAGAAATTACGGATGCTTCAGAAGCAGAATGGCACTCTTGGCACGTCACTGCAAAAACATTTGTTGATGGGTTTATTAAGAGATTTGTCCCGACCACACCATATGGTGTTATGCCTTATGGGTTTGGAATAGGGCCGAGGAAATTAAGTTCCACGGATTCAATGAATTATAGGTTTTTCCAGGGCGCAGAATCTGAGGCAAACAGTTACTCTGATGGCAACACAAAAATGCTCGCATTGTATGCAGGGGCTCTTTATGAATTTGCTATATCCTTTGATGATTCAGAAGCAGCCCGGATAGCTGATGATCAGATTGAATGGATTGGAGGAAAAAATGTATTTGGAACGCCAGCTATTGCCGGAATCGGTGAGGTCAAATTAGATGCAACAAAGCTCACTTCACATGGATATTCTGCGAACGGGTACGCGCTGGTAGGAACTATGGTGAATGGCATTGATGGTGGTTTGGGGTCAGATTACCCGAACTGGACAAACAGCTGGCAAACAGGAGAAACATGGGGAGTAAACCGATCATGGATGCAGTTCGCGGTTGCGCAATTAACGAAGCTTGAGAAACGGAAAAAGCGAAATGAGCCTGTATTCATCGAGTCTGTAAAACTTTCAGATGAGATCGTAACAGTAGGGGTAACCAATACAGCCACGGTGAAAATTGTTAATACATCTGATCTGAACAAAAAGGTGACCGTCCAACTTTTAGCTGATAATGCGACGATATTAGAACCAGAACATATCGTCCGAATAAAGCCTGGTAGTTACACTAATTTGGTTTTAGAGTTCAGCGGAAAAGTAGCAGATAGGACTATGTTGTTTACAGCGATGATTGATGGTAAGCGTCACACAGCAAAATCTGTATTAGGGTTTGTTCAATGAAATCAGGGTAAATCTATGCCCGAAAAGCTACAGAGGTGAGTGGCGAAGTAGGGCGTACCCTTATTCACATTATTCAACGTTATACATAAATAATGAATGCTAGTGGTGGAGAATCATACACCACTAAATAACACCATGAAAATGCACTTAGTGGTGGACAATTGTACCCCTCTAGTGGTGGACGATTATACCCCCAAGAAAGAAAAAAGAAATAAAAGAATAAAAGATATAAAGATATATATAAGGGAGTTCAAACTGCATACCAAACTCTATGCATAATCACTCGTATAAAACGGGTGTATTTTTTATTCCAGAGAAAGGAGTGAGTATATGTCCATACCTACGATCTGCAATGAAGGATGCAACCAACAGTTTACGATAGAGCGATTTGAGATAGAGCAGATGAATGATGGAGTGGAACAGACATACTTCGAGTGCACACATTGCAAGAAAAGGTACGTTGCTTTCTATACTGATCCAGAAATACGGAAGTTACAGAGCAGAATAAATGATATTGGATTGGAAGAAGGAAAGACCCTATTAGCGTTAAGCATGATAGAGAGCAACGCTCGGTCTATGAATGAGCTACGAAAGAGAATGGAGGGAGAGAAAGCATGACAACAGATCAACAGAAGGGCCTGACCATTAATGTGAGTATTACAGATACAGAGGTGTTCCAGGGACTGGTGAACGTCATGGGGAAAATCGTGAATGATGACCGTGTACCAAATGAGATTAAAGAGGATGTAGGTAAATGGTTGTATGACGCAGGTGAAGACTACGAACCATATGTTCCTCCAACGCTGATTTTAGTCCTGTGTAAATACGTCTATGAAGGTAAAGCGCTATGGTATAACATCAAACACAAGTATGATAGCAAAGCGCGAGTTAAGTTTATAGGAGAGCGAAGCATGCCTGATGGACTACGTCCAGATATAGTCGTGCTCGTAAGAGGACATCAGTACAGTGCAGGCCATCGCATAAAGTGGTTGGACAA
This sequence comes from Paenibacillus sp. 4624, assembly GCF_050435065.1. Lineage (NCBI taxonomy): Bacteria > Bacillati > Bacillota > Bacilli > Caryophanales > Paenibacillaceae > Paenibacillus > Paenibacillus sp. 4624. Next base: position 74,548 of record NZ_JBNDJR010000011.1, on the reverse strand, counting down.
GGACTGCAATATATCCAAGGTGGTGTACGAATGATAATCAAACCAATAGCGCAGCAACAACAGACAACGGACGGGTTAACACCACAAGGAACAATAAGAGATGAGTTATACCTCGTTGACGAACTATCTGCATATTTCGCATCAAAGTATGACATTGATCGTGTAAAAGCTGCGCTAGTTAAGCCACATGGATTCGAAGAGTGGGAGAGACTCGCTCATAGTATCGGACAACCAATGAACGGAGGTGCAGGCAATGATCAGACAGGATAAGCGTAAGCGCAGATGGTTGGAGAAGAACGGGTTTACATTTGTGACGGAAGATAACTTTTCAGTTTTTGTAGATGCATGTCGTGAGGTAGACAGAGGGGCGCCTATTAAGCCGTTACGTTATTATGCATTTCGCAAATACCGGTATCATCAGTTCGATGAAATTTATATTATTGACCGAACCTTTATCAAAAGAGACTTACATGAAATCAAACTTGACTACATCTCTACAACGCAGGGGTCAAAACCTATTAGCAAGTTTATGTCTGCATGGTGGTCACTTCATCGGTTCAAACGCCAGTGCGGTGCACTCATCAAGTATGGTATTAACCCGTGGTGGTGAAAGGAAATAAAAAAGTAAATCCTTTTTACAAATCAACAGCCTGGTTAAAATGCAGACTCGTGATCCTTGAGCGTGATCATTACCTCTGCCAGCCGTGCTTTAGAGCAGAGAAGATCACAACAGCCAACACAGTCCACCACATCCAGCCTCTGGAGGACTTCCCTGAGCTAGCTCTAAGCGAAGATAACCTTGAGAGCATCTGTCCTACTTGCCACAACCAAGAACACCCTGAGAAGGGCAAGAGGAAGCCTGAGAAGGCAAAGAAAAGACGAGCAACGGTAATGAAGAGTCCGGCAAACCCTATTGAATTTTGACACACCCTCTCAGGCGGTCTAGAAGGGTGTTTTAAGGCGTTAAAAATTTAGGGGTATAAACGGGAGTCTGGAGGCTGGAAAAGCCCCCCCTGCCCTCCAAGGTTCGTGGAGACGCCGGGCGGGACCGGGGAGCCACCTTCGTAAGTTGCAAAAGTGGTTTTTTTAGATTAAGGGGGGTCGCCCCGCGAAAGGAGTGAGAATATTTTGGGAGTTCCAACAGCTCAAAAAATACGTGACTATCTTGGTAGTAAATATCGTGAGTCGGATGAGGAAATTATCCAGCTCTACATTGAGACGCATAAGTTTTACCGCAAGCTTAAAAAAGAAGTGGAGAAGGCACCGCTGATGATTGAGCATACAAACAAGGCTAATGCAACGAATATCGTCAAAAACCCGCTTGCTATCGAGATAACGAAGACCGTTCAGACACTTAATAACCTGTTAAAGTCTTTGGGACTCACTCCTGCGCAACGTAAAAGGGCTGCTCAAGCAGGGGCGGGTGGTGAGCAAGATGAAGACGACGATTTCGACGACTTCTAGTCCTACAGCAATTCAAAAATGGTATGACGAGTGGAGGGCAGAACAAGTCCTAAAGCGTCACATTTTGGACGACTTTTCACCTGTATTGTTAACGACTTGGTATGCAGAACAGGTTGTAAAAGGTGGAATTATTGCATGCAAAAAGGTCATTCAGGCGTGTTTTCGGCACTTAAATGACCTAAAAAGGCAAGGGACTGAAGATTTTCCTTATGTGTTTAACGAGGAACTGGGTCATCGACCGATCAGCTTTATTGAAAAGTATTGCAAGCCATCTAAGGGTGATTATCAAAAACTCATATTGCAACCTTGGCAGCATTTCGCTATTGGATCATTATACGGTTGGGTTCACAAAGATACAGGCGCCCGGAGATTCCGTGAGGGGCTTATTTTCATTGCCCGAAAAAATGGAAAGACAACGAAAATATCGGGGCTATCCTTATTCTCGGCTTCAAAGGATCGGGAAGAAGGGGCGCGGGTTTACGTGCTGGCTAACACCAAGCAGCAGGCGAATGAGTTGTTCGATGAGAGTCGAGCTATGGTTAAGAAGTCGCCTTCGTTGCAAAAGCGGTTCCGGCATAATCAAAAAGGCATTTTCTTCGCCAAGTCACTAAGTCAGATCGAGCCGCGTGCATCCGATAGCGAAAAGCTGGATGGTCTGAATACACACCTCGGGATATTTGACGAGATCCACGAATTTAAGGATTTCAAGCTCATAAACGTTATAAAGCGGTCTTGGTCAGCACGTAAGCAACCAATGGTTATTTACATCACTACAGCCGGTTATCAACTGGATGGGCCTCTTATGGAATATTACGAGATTGCAACGGACGTGCTAGAGGGCGAAACGGAGCAGGAACGTAAATTTTACTTTATGGCTGAATTGGACGATCCAAAAGAGATTGAAAACCCAGCAATGTGGATTAAAGCGAATCCGAATATCGGTGTCACGCTTAACCTGCCTGAACTGGTACAGGATTTCAACACAGACCGTCATGTTCCGCAGGAGTATAACGACTGGGTTACAAAGCAGTTTAACCTATTCATGAATACCAGTGAGTTGTCTTTTGTTTCTCCTGAAATATTAAACAGAAATAACAAGTCTATTGAAATGGATACCTTAAACGGAGTCGGAGGCGTTGGTGGTTTTGACCTTTCAGATACAGAAGACTTAACGAGTGCTTGCATTGAGTTCCCTATCGTTGAGACTGGGGAGGTCATGGTACTAAGTCATTCATGGGTGTCAGAAGCGAAAGCTAAGTTGGACAACGAGAAGATACCATATGAGGTTTGGGCAGAAAAAGGGCTTGTCACCATTGTTCCTGGCGAATACGTCAAAAAGGAATACGTGTATGACTGGTTTGTGGAACAGGCAGGCAAGTACAGCATCCAGAAGATAATGTATGACCCAGCAAAGGCATTCAGGCTTGTTGAAGACCTAAAGGCTTACGGGTTTGATATGGAAGTTGTCCGGCAAGGGCAATTAACACTTGGCCCTGCTGTTGATGACGCAAAGGAATTATTCATAGACGGAAAAGTCATCTTTAATCAAAATCGTATGTTTAGATGGTATGTGAATAATGTCAAGCTAGGCAACGATCCGAAGAGGGATAGACTTCCCAAAAAGCAAAGCCGCTACCGTAAAATTGACGGGTTCGCGGCTTTTTTGAATTCCCATGTGGAAGTGATGAAGCAAATGGGAGTACCTGTTGGAAGTGGAGACATACAGTTCATGTCTATAAACGATTTATAAAACAGAGAGGATGATTGATTATGGCAGGTAATACAGTGACCAAAGAGCAAGTTCAGGAGATTATGGAAAAATCGGAATTCGAGGTCATTCACAAGGTATTTGGCAAGCAGTGTATCGTTATTGCCCTTCTGCCAAATGGCTTTACAGTTGTCGGTGAATCCGCCTGTGTTGACCCAAGAAATTATGTTGAATCAATCGGTGAGGAAATCGCTAAAAAGCGAATCGAGAATAAGATTTGGGAACTGGAAGGATATAAGCTTCAAAACGCACTCTCTTAATCGGACGCTGAGCCTGGGAAGGGGGTGAGAATTTGAAATGGCATCAACGATTAAGAGGTGCGGTCGGCGGAGCAATTAAGGCGGCAGCAGCGGGATGGAAAGGCGCTGGTTTTGACTTTTCTTCATGGGCTGGTAGAACCTTTTGGGGCATTGACAACAGTAAATTAGCGTCAAATGAAACGATCTTCAGTGTCATTACCCGACAAGCAAACATAATGTCAGCATTGCCGCTCAAGTTGTACAAAGAGTACGACGTTATGAACGATCACGCAGCGGCAGATTTGTTGATCAACAGCCCTAACCAGAACATGGGCGGATCAGAGATGATCAACAAGTTGGAAGTTGATAGAAATGAGTTTGGTAACGGTTATGCCATTATTGAACGTGACATTCGACAGCAACCTGTCTCAATAACGCCAATAGAGTCAACGGCAGTTACACCAGTGATCAACTCAGATGACAGTAGTTTGTGGTACGAGGTCAGGGGTGTAAGAGGGACTTACTATGTGCACAATATTGACATGATCCATGTTAAGCACATTACTGGATCGTCAAGGTGGAAAGGTATCAGTCCGCTGGATGTTCTCAAAAACACCCTATTGTATGATAAGGCGGTTCAAGAGTTCAGTCTGTCTGAGATGGAGAAAAAGGACAGTTTTATCTTGTCTTACGGGGCGAATGTGGACGATGAAAAGCGGAAGCGTATCGTCAGCGACTTCAAGCGATTCTATAACGAAAACGGCGGAATCTTGTTTCAGGAACCTGGTGTAACAATCGATGAAATTGACAAAAAATACTTCTCATCCGATACGTTGGCATCCGAGCGAATTACTCGCTCAAGGGTAGCCAACGTTTTTAATGTCCCAGTGACATTTTTGAACGATAACGAGGGCCAGAGTTATGCGTCCAATGAACAGATGATGATCCAATACGTGCAGATGAAGTTGACGCCCGATGTGCGCCAGTACGAGCAGGAGTTTAACCGTAAGTTGCTACGTCCAGAAGAACGCCGAAAGGGTATGTATTTCAAGCTCAATATGGGTGGTTTGCTTCGCGGTGACACGGCTTCCAGAACTGCTTTTTATAACGTAATGCTTCGAAGCTCGGGGATGAAACCGGATGAAGTGCGTAGGCTTGAAGATTTGCCGCCAGAGGGCGGCATGGCAGACAAGCTATGGATTAGCGGTGATTTGTATCCCGTCGATATGGACCCGACTCTAAGAAGGTCGTCCGGATCTGGAACAACAACGAAAGGGGGTGAGAATGAACAATGAGCGAAAAAAAGAAAAAGTATTGGGATTTTAAAGCGGCTGTTAACGGTGTTGGTGAATTGTACATCTATGGTGACATCGTTTCGTGGGTTTGGGATGACGAGGATACAAGCGCGAACAGCTTTAAGCGTGATCTGGACAACCTGGGCGATATTACGACACTCAACCTCTACATCAATTCTCCGGGAGGTTCAGTTTTCGAGGGAATAACGATTTATAACATCCTTAAGCGACACAAGGCTCGTGTGATTGTCTACGTTGATGGTCTGGCAGCTTCGATAGCCTCTGTAATTGCAATGGCTGGTGACGAAGTGCATATGCCGCGCAACGCTATGATGATGATCCACAACCCATGGACCTTTACATGGGGTAACGCTGCCGAATTACGTAAGCAAGCTGATGATCTTGACCGCATTAGTGGGTCGATGAAAGAGAGTTATCTTGCTAAGACAGGTGACAAATTGGAAGACCCGAAATTGACAGAGTTGCTTGACGCGGAAACGTGGTTGTCTGCTCAGGAGTGTTTGGACTATGGCTTGTGCGATGTCGTTGAAGTAGCTAATCAAACTGCTGCATCCGTTAGTCAGGAGTTGTTTGCAAAGTACCGTAACGTTCCTAAGGACATTGCCGCAAAGCTCAATGAGCCAGAGCAGCCACAGGCAAATACATCTGACGATGAAACCAAGGCTTACCTCCAGCGGATCAAAGATACTGCTGGACTGGAATTACAAAATCTCAACTCATACCTAGGAGGTATTATTAATGGCTAAAACACTGTTTGATGTAAAGAATGACTTGATGACAATTGGTGCTTCGCTGAAAGCAACTAAACAGGATAAACTGGCAAAGGCGTCCGATCCTGAAGCGAAAATTGAAGATATTAAGGCGCTTGAAACTAAGGAGTCGAGCTTGCAGGCTCGTTTTGACATTTTACAAAAAGAGCATGACCAAATGGAGGCTGAGCAAAAAGCTTCTCTGAATCGTGACCGTAGCCCAATTGACGGTGCAGACGATCCTAAAGCCAAGGTTACAACTGCGAAGGCTGCTTTGGTTCGTGCTACAGTAAGGGGGCAGCGGGTTCCTGATGAAGTGCGTGCTGCTCTGGGTGATGGGAATAACACAGGTGGTGAGAAAATCCTACCAAAAACAATGACAAATGAGTTGCTGCATGAACCATTTGTAAGAAACCCACTTCGAGATTCCTCTACTTTCACGAGCGTAACAAACCTTGAAATTCCTCGGATTAATTTTACTTTGGATGATGACGATTTTATCGCGGACACTGAAACTGCTAAGGAGATGGAAGCAGTCGGTGATGTTGTTACCTTTGGGCGTCACAAGTTCAAGGTTTTCGTGCCGGTTTCGGAAACAATCCTTGCTGCCACAGATACTAACCTGGTCCAAACAATTGATCGTGGCTTGGAAAGTGGTTTGGCTGCTAAAGAGAAGAAGGTTGCTTTCGCGGCTATCCCAAAAACAGGTGAAGAGCATATGTCCTTCTATGGCGCTGGCATCAAAGAAGTTCCAGCAGCCAGCAAATACTTGGCTATCAAAAAAGCTATTGCAGATTTGCATGAGGACTACCGCGAAAACGCAACGATCTACATGACATACTCGGACTACATGGACATTATCGAAATCCTGTCCAACGGCACCACAAACCTTTACACTGCTCAGCCAGAACAAGTGTTGGGTAAGCCGGTTGAGTTCTGCGATTCTGCAGTTGATCCGGTTGTTGGTGACTTCCAATACTCGCACTTCAACTATGATCCTGAGGTCATCTACGACCGTGATAAAAACGTCCGCACTGGTGTGTGGGATTTTGTCCTCACTGCGTGGTTTGACCACCAAATCAAGTTGAAATCTGCTTTCCGTATCGCAAAAAAGGCGTAATTCCTTCCGCCACGCTTAGTCCAACAGGCCGAGAGGAACAGGTTGGCGGTGTAATGAGCGCCGAATATAAACTGTTGGATGCAGAAGGAGTAGAAGTACCTCTCACACCAGACAGGGTAAACGCAATGTATTTTAACGGAAACATTGTGACGCCAAACGACGACGGTACAATTTGGGTGGATGTAACGTTGCCTGAGTGGAAATACACTTTGGATGTAACGATGAAAGACGGTAAAAAATACATTGCTGAACTGGATTGGAAACCAGACCCTATGCCATAAGGCAGGAAGGGGCTATTTGTCATGCTCGAATTACCACTTGAAACACTAAAAAAATATCTGAGAATTGATGGGAGCGAGGATGATGATATCCTCGCTCTTTTAGTTGAAGCGTCCAAAGAGTATTTAGCAGGTGCGGGTGTTCCAGAGTCAAATACGGCGCTGTATCGCCTGGCAGTCATGATGCATGTTGCTCTCAATTACGAAAACCGTAATCCGGCGATCAAAATAGAGAGCATCAACTTTGCACTTCAATCCATTATTCTGCAGACCAAGGAATGGGGTGTTCCAAATGAATTATCCGGTAGTTAAGACATTCCGTGATCGTACTAGCCTCAAACGGCACGTTATAGGTGGAACTTACGAAACTGATGACCAGAACCGGGCTGAACACCTTCAAAAAGAGGGGTTTATAGGCTCAGAGATCAAACAGGAAAAGCCAAAAACCAGCCGTGGTGGTAAAGGGAGCTCGGGTAAAGGGAAGTCGGACGATCCGGGCGGTGAAGTGAATGAATCCAGCAAAGCTGAACCGGAGGATACTCCTGCAAAGGAAGAGTAACGGCACTGAGGACGACTCTGGCTATCCAACAGACCCAGCAGAGACTTGGGAGGATGTTATGACCTTGTACGCCTCCAGAGAGCCGCTAAGGGGCCGTGAATTCTTCACAGCGGCTGCGGCTAATGCTGAGTTAACCCTGCGATACAAAATCCGCTATAGGGATGGAATAACACCTGATATGCGATTTAAGGACCTCAACAACGGTCGGATTTGTAATATCACTGCTGTTTTGGATGATCCCTATGGAGATAGGACTGAAACACATTTAATGGCCCTGGAGGAACACATGAATGGTTGAGGGCGTGATGTAATGATCATTGATCTTGAGCCGGTTGTCGTTTCAGCGCTTCGCAATGACGCGGAGTTAATTTCCCTTCTGGGAAGAGACAAAGAAGGGAAGGTCAAAGTATACCCGCTTGTTGCACCAGACATATCTAATCCGAAGATTACATTCTTCGAGATTACCAACTTCCCTAATAAGTTTGCCGGGGACAAAGAACTGAGTAGTGCAATTCACTTTCAGATTGATGTTTGGAACAGCGGCAATACTTCCAAAATCTCCATGGCGGCTAATCGTGTTATGGAGTCTTTGGGCTTTGTTCGGAGTGGATCGAACAGCTTATATGAGCCTGATACAAAGATTTATCACAAGGTATTACGATACAAAAAAACACACATTGGGAGTTGATTTATGTGCCAGACAAAATTACAGTGCCAGTAGGTTTGCAAGATATTTATTATGCCAAGTTACTCTCCGGTGATACTGCAACGGAAGCTCCTGTCTATGAGACTCCGAAGGTGCTTTTGCCAGCAATCACAGCGAACATTACACCGAATGTGGAGTCCAACACTCTCCATGGTAATGACGGCCCTATCATCACTGCAAATGCCTTGGGTGATATTGAGGTGGAGATCGGTGTGGCGAACCTCACTCTAGAGCAGCAAGCTGACTTGCTCGGCGCTACCATTGATGATGATGGACTGCTTTGGAATAACTCTGATGATCAAGCGCCAGAGGTCGCTCTTGGATTTCGTCGTTCCATGTCTGATGGATCATTCATCTACACTTGGTTGTTGAAAGGTAAATTCCAACTTCCAACCGAAGAGGCGACGACAAAGCAGGGTGAGATTGAGTTTCAAACGCCTACGATCACAGGACGATTCTTGAAACGCATCTTTGATAACCAGTGGAGAGTACGTGCAGATAGCAACAATACAGCCAGCGCTGCTAAAATCGCTACTTGGTTTACGAAGGTGCCTGATTCCCCAAAGGCGTAACGCCTCCCCCAATAACACCAGATCCGCCTGAGAGTGGCGGAGGCGCTGAAGAAGATGGCGGCTGATTGTGGCTAAGATCGAGCTCCAAGGAGTGGAACAAATGTTGTCCGCCATCAGGCAAAAACTCGGAGAAGGCGCTAAGAGTCTAGAAAACTCAACCCTTCGTGCAGGCGGAGAAATCTTTGCGGCAGGCCAACGGGAAAAAGTAGCTGTGAGTAATATTGATCACCTGCATATTAGAGATGACATTAAGGTGAGTGGGGTAAGGGCTGATGATGGTGACAAGTATGTCGCTGTAGGTCCTGGTAAAAAAACTGGATGGAGAGCTCATTTTTTGGAGTTTGGTACATCTAAAATGCCAGCCCAACCATTTATCTATCCGTCATTTCACGAGCAAAAATCAAAAGTAGCGCAGTTTATTGCTGCGGAGCTACGCAAAGCACTGGAGTGAGAGAGTAGGACATTGTCCTCTCTCTTTTTTTGCGTGTTCAAAACAAAGGAGGGCGATGGAGTTGGCTACTGCAAACGTGACAGAAGTAACCGTTTATTTGGATAAAGAACGCAGGTTTGTTTTTGATTTGAACGCACTAATCGAATTGGAAGAAATTTATGGATCAAAGGATGAGGCAATAAACGCTCTAAAAGGCGGGGGTCTGAAGCACATTCGTGCATGGATGTGGGCCGGATTAGTTCATGAAGATAGTTCACTCACTGTTGAGGAAGTTGGACGCATTTTCTCAAAAGCAGATCCAGACACTGTGGTGCAAATCGCTGATGAGATTTTAAGAGCAGCATCCTCTGAGTGAGCAGCATGATAAATGTTCGAGTTATCAAGGTGCCGATTGATCTGGACAAGCGGCGTAACATCGTGTTTTGCCTAAGGTCGTTTGCTGAACTGGATGAGTTGTATGGTTCTAAGCAAACAGCGCTCATATCCCTCCAAAATGGAGGGCTTAAACATGTCCGGGCTTGGCTTTGGGCGGGTTTAATTCACGAGGACGAAGACCTAACTGTCGAGGACGTAGGTAGCTTTTTTATTAACAGCTCAAAAGAACTCATTTTAGAAGTTACTGACACAGTGCTTAGGGCAGCCAGTCTTAATTTGCCAGAAACAAAACCAGATAACTCAAACCAAGCAACATCCGAGACAAACGAAGAGAATGCAGGTTGGGATTGGGACTGGATGTATTACATGGGCACGACCTTGCTTGGTATGACTGAGGTAGAGTTTTGGCGTTGCACAGTTCGGAAGTTGTTTGCACTTTGGGAAATCCATGTGCGTGTGAACGGTTTAGATCAGCATGAAAATGAAAAGAAACCGACTGCCCCACCCGGATATATTGATCAATTTATTTAACAAAGAGGTGATGGAATGGCAGAGGAAATCGAAGTTGCTAACCTAGTCACCCGGTTAACGATCAGTGACAGTGGAGTACAACAATCCTTGTCGCAATTGAATCGACAGATGCGGGTGGCGCAGTCTGAGGCGCAAGCGGCTGCATCGAAATTAAATGCTATGGGTACCGCCGAAGAACAGTTGAGGGGCAAGGCGGACGGTCTTAACCGGCAAATGGAGATACAGGCGCAACGGATCATCAAACTCAAACAGCAACATGAAGCACTTGTTACAGCCAAGGGCAAAGATGCTCGAGAGACACAAAATCTCGAAACTAGATTAAATAGGGCAGTTGCTGAGTATAACCGAATGGATGCGGCCCTCAGAAGTACAGAATCCGAGATCGAGCGTCAAACATCTGCTTGGAACCGAATGTCTAATGCTTTAGGAGCGGCAGCGAGGAAAATGGAAAGCGCCGGACAGGCGATGAGGAATGCAGGTACTAGCCTGTCTATGATGTTAACAGCACCAATTGCTGCAGTAGCTGGACTGGCAACCAAAGCATCCATTGAATATGAATCAGCCTTTGCTGGTGTTAGAAAAACTGTGGATGCTACGGAAGAGGAATTGCAAGGATTTTCGGATGGTCTGCGTGAAATGGCGAGATTAGGACCTTCAACTGCATCTGAACTTGCCGGAATAGCAGAGGCCGCGGGGCAATTGGGTATTAAAAATGAGGCCATCCTTGGATTTACCAGTACAATGTCTGACTTGGCAGTTGCGACTAACATGACAGCTAATCAAGCTGCGACAGACCTAGCGCGATTGGCTAACATCACACAGATGCCACAGCAAAACTTTGATCGACTTGGGGCTACGATTGTTGACCTCGGTAACAATCTTGCTACAACCGAAAGTGAAATTGTCGCTATGGCTCTGCGGTTAGCAGGTGCTGGTAATCAGATAGGACTAACAGAAGCGCAAATTCTATCATTCTCAGGCGCGTTGTCATCGGTTGGTATTGAAGCAGAAGCGGGCGGTTCGGCTTTCAGTAAAGTGATGATTGACATGGCGCAGGCTGTGGCTACTGGAAACCGCGATCTCACTAATTTTGCTTTGGTGGCTGGCATTAGCGCAAAAGAATTCGAACAACGATTTAAAACCAATGCTGGGGGCGCGCTAATCGATTTCATTGACGGTTTAGGTCGAATGTCAGATGCAGGAGAAAACACATTTGCTGTGCTGGACGCACTTGGATTATCAGAAATTCGTGTGCGCGACTCCTTGCTTCGTGCATCTGGTGCAGGGGACTTGTTCCGAGAAAGTATGGAACTTGGTACGAAAGCTTGGGATGAAAACATAGCTTTAACAAAAGAGGCTTCAGCAAGATATGCCACAACTGAATCCCAACTTAAAACGATGAAAAACAGGGTGATGGATGCGGCTATAACGCTGGGCGATTCTCTTAAACCAGCATTGATGGCGGCTCTCGCAGCATTAGAGCCGATAATCCAAAAAGGTGCAGAATTTGCAACAATGTTCTCACAACTGGATCAGTCCACCCAAACCACGATAATTATCATAGCTTCGCTCGTTGCTGCACTTGGCCCCGTGTTACTCATCGTGGGTCAATTAAGTATATCCATAGCGGCTTTAATTCCGGTCGTTCAGGCTCTAGGGACGGCACTTGTGTTTCTTGCCACCAATCCTATTGGTCTAGCTATTACAGCGATAGCCATGACTACCGCAGTCCTAACGAACGAATTCTTGAGCGCTAAAGCAGCCACGGAACAATTGACTGAGGCGCAGTTAAAACTACAAGAAGTGCAGCAAAATGGCATTAGCCGAGATCAGGTATCAAAAACGCAAGAAGAAATAAACAAGATTAACGAGTTGACAGAAACTTATAAAACTCTGATTGAAACAGCATCACAAACAACTGCAGCAGAACGAGGTCAAACCATGAAGGCGTTGGTTCATACTGCTGATGACCTAGGCACAAGTCTGAAAGAGTTGAAGAATAAAGCTAATGAATTCGGCGTACAGCTAGAGTTTATGGACGACAAAGGTAGGATCAGTGCCAAGTCCCTGAATGATCTCAAGGCAGCTGCTGATATCTATACCAACGCTGTTAAAAATGCTCAAAAAGCAACAACCTCTGAGATAAATGAAATGGCTCGAGCTGCTGCTGTTAAACAACAACAGATCAACAGCACTCTGAACATGATCAAGACGTATAACACTGCCAAGCAAGGCACTGACGCTTGGACAGCAGCCCAAAAAGGCTTACTGGATCAATTTCCGCAATTCGCTACGGCAACAGGAGTCAACATAGAGGCTATCAAAGGCCTGATTCTGGTCAAACAACGAGAGGTAGAGTTGGAATGGCAGAGTGTTCAAGCTAAGGCCACAGAGGCGTTGCAGGAGAAGCAGACAGCCATCGCGAAGCAACAAGCGGCTATAACAATTGTTGAGGGTATAAACAAAATCTCGGGAGCAAGTGGGATAGCTGAGGGCGCGTTGAATAAGATGAATGCCGAACTCACGCGTTTGCGCGGAGAGGCCGCATCACTGCAAGCGCTCCTGAACATGAGTCCTGGTGAAATCAAAATTCCACCTATAGTGGTTCCACCAGTTAAAACAGGTACGGTTACTGGTTTAGAATTGCCTGGAAAAAAGGGAGATGGGAAGAAAGGGAAAAAAGAAAAGAAACAAAAAGAAAAAGCTTATGAAAACCCTGAGTTAGACGCTGCTCTCAAGCAAATGGAGCATAAGAAAAAGATGGATCAGCTCACGCTTGAAAGCGAGCTTAAAACCCTTGAGCAAATCAAAGCCAAGCATGTTAAAACTGCTGAGGAACGGATGGATATCGAAGAACGAATCTATGCGGTGAAGAAAGCTCTTGGCGATAAGTCGTTGGACGCAGCGATGAAGGACTATGAACGATCAAAAACACTTGGCAAACTAACTGAGTTAGACGAAATCAAGCGTCTACAACGTATAAAGAAGTTGTACGCCGACTCTGCTGAGGAACGCGAGAGAATAGATGATATGATCTTTGAGGCTACTCAGCGCAAGATTGAGAAGGAAAAGGAGATTCGCAAGGAGGCAACAGAGTATACGAGTAAAATGCTCACAGCGGCCTATGAGGATCGTCTGGCGCGAGAAGAACTAACTGCCGAGCAAAAATACAAACTGGAAGATAGACTAATCAACGATCAAATCTATCTCAATAAAAGTTATTTGGAAAAGGTGATGAAAGATAATCGCTATAGTGCTAAAGAGAAGAAAGAAATTGAGCGCCAAGTAACTGAGGCCATCCGAGTACAGACGAATGACAGACTTAATTTGGCCCGGAAATATGCTGAGGAAGAAAAGAAAATATTGGATCAGAATAAAAAAGAACAGATTGAGGGCATAAACAATCTGTCAAAAGGCATTCAAGATGCACTTAAAGAAAAGTATCAGGAAGAGAGACGAGTTGCTGAGGAAGGCATTAAGTCTCAAATCAGTGCCAATGAAGAGTGGAAGAAATCACAACTAGAGGCTATCAAGTCCGTTTACGATGCCCGGGTTGCCGCTGCTCAGAAAGCCGCAGATGAAGAAATAGCCCGAATCAATAGTGTCGTCAATGCTCAGATTGAAGCAATTCAAGCTCAACTGGACGCGCTTAATGAGGCTGAGAAACAGCGAAGCAGGGCGGAACTAGATGCTGATGACCAAAAGAAAATTGACCGTTTGAACGGCATGATCGATTACGAGCATGACGATTTTAATCGTGCCCAATTGCAGAAAGAGCTCAACAAAGTCATTGCTGATCAGAACGAGCGTCATCGCCAAGAACAGCTATCTGATACAAAAGAATCCCTACAAAATGAGCAAAAGACTCTAAAGGAAAAGCTTGCTGCTGACACTCAAGCGATCCGTGATAATCTCGCTACCAAGAAAGAAATCATGCAGGCGGATTATGAAGCAGACGTTTCCCGGATTAATGCTCTTTATGAAACGCAAAAGGCCTCTCTTAACGCTCAGTTGGAGGAAACCAAGGCCACATACGATAAAATGTTGAGCGCTAAGAACTTGCAGGCTGAGGCTGAAAAAATGATTGTCCAGAATCAACAAAAAGAGATTGTGGATTTGTTAAAGGGCTTTGGCGATGCGTACAACCTGACAGGACAAACACTCGGGGATAAGATGTACCAAGGTTTCGCCTCTAAGGTAAACCAGATAACCAGCCTAATACAATCCATTAACTCTCAAATCGATGCAGCTAGATCATCTGCTTTATCCGCACTGAGTACAGCTAAGGCGGCGGCAACGGGATCTGGAGCAAATTCTGGTTCTAGTACAACATCAAGCGGCACCACCGATACAAGACAGGCCGTAAAAGTAGAGGTCGTCAATAATTTCAATACAAAGGTAACCACGCCAAGTGATGTTGCTCGTGCAACGCAACAGGCGGCACAAAAACTGGCATATTAGGAGGTGCTCGATGGAGACAGTCATATTTACAAACGCGCGGGGAGAGAGTCTGTATCTGGGCACCTCCAAACCGTTTTACCTGAAACGTATATCAGGTACCGGAGGTGTACCGGCAGACTTGCTATCTACTAAGTCACCATATCAAGATGGGACATCATTTGTAGATATGATGCTTGCTAATCGACCTATCACTGTAGTAGCGGGTATTGTCGCTAAAACTCGGCAAGAAATGTATCAATATAGGCGTGACTTCATGCGGATACTCAACCCTAAGCTGGGCCTAGGGACCTTGGTTTACACTAATTCTGCACGCAGTTATGCAATACAAGCAGTGGTGGAGGGGACGCAAGATTTTGATGAACGAATCGTGACTAACCAACCATTAACAATCAACTTCATTTGTCCAGATCCGTACTTTACAGATTTGTCTCGAATATCAAAAGGGCTACGTTTTGAAGAAGGAGGATTAACGTTTCCTCTCCGGTTACCAACTCAGTTCGCATTCGCATCATTTAGGGGCGTTTTCCAAAATGACGGTGATGTACCTACACCAGTCGAAATTCATTATAAAGGGCCGGCCCTTAATCCCGTGGTGACCAACGAAACGACGGGAGAATTCATCAAGGTGAATTACGATCTGTCCGAAGAGGATGTGCTTGTAATCAACACGGCCTTTGGCAAAAAACGTGTCGAGGTTGTTAATCCGGACGGAACCAGAACGAACGTATTTCACTGGATCGATTTGGGTAGCACCTTCTTCCAACTTGTTCAAGGACAAAACAACCTGGTATATGACAGTGAACGTGAGGGAGATAGGGCAATCGCCAACGTTACAATTTACTGGAACAACAGATACGGGGGTGGTTGATTTATGCTTTTGCGCATCCCTTCTGTACGTGTCATAGATCGTGACTTTAACCTGAAAGCTGAAATAGATGATTACGAAAGCCTCCAGTTCACACGTAGGTTTTACCGGGCTGGAGAGTTTGAGATGCATATTTCTTTGCACAAACAGGGTGTAGATCAGTTGCAAAAAGAAAGAATCATCGTAGTTGATAACAAGATGCATAAGGCCGGAATCATCCAGTATCGTGAAATAGGACAGAACGAACAAGGTATAGAAGTACTGGTGATCAAAGGACCAACACTCGGCGGCATGCTGGATCGTCGTGTGACTGTGACGGATAACTTTGACCGAGTGCGCGGCTCCGCAGAAACGGTCATGAAGCATTACGTTAATAACCATTTAATCAGTAGCACTAATACTCAGCGCCGAGTGCCATTTTTGATTAATGCTCCTGACCTGGGCAGGGGAGTGCAGACACCGTGGCAGACGCGTTTTGAACCTCTCAACATGGTCATTCAGGAGATCGCAGAATGGTGTAACATGGGTTGGTTTGTGCGTTTGGACTACAGTATTAAGAAGTGGGTTTTTGACGTGTTGCCAGGCCGGAACCTTACCACAGGTCAGAATCTATTGCCACCAGTTATATTCTCGCGTGATTTTGACAACATCGAATCTCAATCATTCTTGGACTCAGACCAACAATTCAAAAACGTGGGCTATGCCGGTGGTCAGGGAGAATATGAGGACAGGTTAATCCAAATGGTGGGTGCAGGAATAGGAGCTGACCGCAGAGAGGTGTTCCTAGACTGTTCAGGCGCGGAGAATGCCGCCGAATTGGTTGATATGGGGAATCAAAAGTTGGCCACTCAGAAACAGATCGTATCCTATGACGGGCGTATCTTAAATACGGGTAGCTTCATATTTGAACAAGACTGGGATTTGGGAGATATTGTGACAGTGCAAAACAGAACGTGGGGCGTGACTCTCAACAGCCGAATTACTGAGGTCAAAGAGATTTACGAACCTGAGTCAAAAATCGAAATTTCGCTTGGCGATGAAGTGCCGACCATTACGCAAGTTTTAAAACAACTGACATCAGCAGTAAAAAGGAGTGATTAGAGCATGCCAGAAAAATCAGGTTTTTTTGATTCGACATCGACCGATGTGAGGACATATCCTGCGAGGGATTTTGCAGACTATTTTGCTCAAATACTCACAAACGGTGTTTTTAATGGTGGGCAGTATCTTAACCCTACCGCATCCGGCACGGACGCAACGGTGCGTATTAGTCCCGGTCACGCATGGATAAATGGCTACGTGTATAACATTTACTCGACGCCATTATCTTTGCAGATTCAACCCGCAGCAACTTTGCCGCGGATTGACAGAATCATACTCAGGTTGGATACCAGCTTGCCTACAAGAAGCATACGGGCTTTAGTTTTGCAAGGTACACCTGCAACGAACCCGACAGCACCGGCTCTTACACGATCAGGGGACATGTATGATTTATCAATCGCCCAAGTTCGAGTTAATGCCAACAGTACAATTATCAGTCAATCAAACATTACAGATGAACGATTAAACAACACAGTTTGTGGTCTTGTTAACTCACTGGTGAGAGTAGACACAGCAATCTTCCAACAACAATGGGATGCGTTTATTGCAAGTGTACAGGCATCTGGTTTTGCAACACCGGAATATGTCAATACAAAAGCAAATGCAGCTGAGAATAACGCAAAGAACTATGTTGATGAAAAGACATGGCAAAAATATAGACTCACTCAGGATAACGGGTTTGTGAAGAGTCTCGCACAAAACACAGACCTCAACACCTTAACCTCCGCAGGTCAGTACGACGGTATAGGGTTTCGTAATGGTCCCCTAGGTTCGGTTGATGGCATCTGGTTTTTCGTTGAGGTAATGGTACACTCATCTGGACTCGGGTACATCGTGCAGAGGGCAACCAGATTGGAAGTTGCGGGTCCTACCATGTATGTACGT
The DNA here is from genome assembly GCF_050435065.1 of Paenibacillus sp. 4624. Taxonomy (NCBI): domain Bacteria; kingdom Bacillati; phylum Bacillota; class Bacilli; order Caryophanales; family Paenibacillaceae; genus Paenibacillus; species Paenibacillus sp. 4624. The sequence continues at coordinate 57,108 of NZ_JBNDJR010000011.1, read as the reverse complement.
ACTTGCGTAAACAGTGTGTGGGGCGCTTGGAGTCCTGATGTTTTTCAATCTGGCGTTGACGCGAAGCAGGGCATCGTAAATGCCATCAACGCCAAGGGTGGCAGTGCTTCGATGAATGATGATTGGGCGACGCTCGCGGCAAAGATTAATGCAATTAATACAGGGAAGAGATTTGCAACGGGACAGTTTACAATTTTCAACAATGGACAAGGTTCGGTATCCGGACTTGCTTTCAGGCCTAAAAATATAACATTCTCCAATGCATCAAAAGTACCGTCGTCGCAAGAAACTTGGTTTGGAGTTTATAGCGAAGATGCGCCTAAAGACGTTTACACAGGAACAACCACACCGTTAAATATGATAATTGCGTTATCATCGGGCGGGAGGGCTGAGAATCGTATAACCCCGAATGCATCTGGTTTTACCATAAATGCGGGACTTATAAACGAGGGAAGAAGTTATAATTATTTCGCAACTGAATAGAGAGGGTGATTAGGATGGATGTTGGTGCAAGGATATATTATGAAAAGTCAACAGGAAACGTCATCTTAAATACTGGACAGCGATCAGGTGATGTTATAGAGACAACAGTCGAACAAGATTTTGACTCTTACAAGGTGCTTGCTGAACGAGTTCAGCAAACCGTAGGTATGGTACAGCTGGATTACGGAGCATATTCAGCAGATTATGCAGAAGGCGGCGTTATTACTCGTATTGACTTGGATACGTTGGAACCTCTGTTTACGTATCCAAATCCAGTCGATCCTGAAAAACCAACTGAACCGCGCCCGGCGTTATCAGAACAAGTAGGGTCATTAGGTGGTCAGATGGCAGAAATGAAGCTACAAGGGATTGAAAACCAAACAGTAATAAATAGTCTCGGTGGGGAACTTACGGCTGTCAAGATGCAAAGTATTCAGCAACAACAGACAATCACTTCACTAGGGCAGGAACTAGCCGAAACCAAACTTGAAATCATCCAATTGAAGGGAGGTGAAACGGCATGACATTCTGGTCTCTCGCTTTTCGAATGAAATGGGTAACTGCTGAAGCGTTGAGAATTGCAGTGCTCACAGAAAGCAACCCATTCGGAGAAATTACACCTGAGCAGTACGAGCAGATTACAGGCATCGAATATCAATAGAGATGACACGCCCTAATAACCGGAGCGTGTTTTTTTGTGCCCTTGGAGTGGACAGGGCTTTTTGTATACCCGAAAAAATAGAGATGAGGGGGAAAAGACGTGACCGAGAGGGTGAGTGAGGTGCCAGACGAAAATTCGAAATTACTTGTAGACATTCAGATTCAACTGGCTCGAATTGAAAAAACGCTGGAGGTTGTACCCACTCTGGCGGCAGCGGTAGAGACAGTACGTGAGATCGCTAGGAATGCAGATCAATCTTCTAAGTCGGCCCACCACCGCGTGGATATGCTACAGTCTGCAAAGGAAATCGCAGACGATGCGCTACGTAAAGCAGAGGCGGCATTAGCTACTCAAAAGGCTCAGGCAGAGGATCAGAAATGGTTTAAACGGACTTTTTACGGCGCGGTTATTGTGGGTATTGCCGGAGGTATTGTGGCTGCTGTATGGGCCGCAATCAAGTTGGGAGGCGTAGCATGAATCCGTTTGAAGGATATAGATTAACTAGTCCGTTCGGTTGGCGTATACATCCAGTGCATAAAACTCGAAAGTTTCACAAAGGCGTAGACCTCGTTATAAGCCCAGCAAACGGACCGCTGTACGCTTTTGTAGGCGGAGAGGTGTTACACGCTAAAATGGGCGCTACAGGCTCGGGATTCGGAAATTACGGCAACACAGTAGCTATCAAAGACGACAAGGGATATCTACATGTATATGCTCATATGTCGTCTATTGCTGTTGTTGTGGGGCAAAAGGTGAAACGTGGCGACCGGATCGGTAACCAGGGAAGTACCGGAATCAGTACGGGTCCACATTTGCATTACGAGATCCGGAAGAACACAAGTCCATCATTTGGCTTTACGGTTGATGAATCTGGAGTTGTGGAGCCGACTCAGTACCTGATTAATTATTACGGACAACAGCAGCCTGTTGTTGATAAGGGGGAAGGGCCGATGACGGCGGAAGAGAAGAAACGGGTTGAGGATCTAGAAGCCACATCAAAAGCACAGGCGGAATGGATCAAGGCTGAAAAGGCTAAGGCGGACATGCCTTGTCCTGACTGGGCTAAGGCAGCATACGAGCATTACAAGGACTACATTTCCGATGAGACAGGAAGCTATGAATTCTGGCGTTTGCTTGTAATTAACTACCGTAAAGAAAAAGGATTTAAGGTCAACAAGGAGGCAGGGAAGTGATGGATAATCAAACATTGGAAGTTGTGCTTACATTCGCATCTGTGCTGGCTGTATTCGTGCTAGCGGGCGTGCAATTCGTGAAGAAGACTGTTAACATCCCAGCAAATATTGTGCCAGCAGTTGGTCTTGTACTGGGTCTCTTAATTGGAATGGCATCCTATCCGTTCACTTCATTAGACTTAACATTGAGGTTGTGGGCTGGTGGTTTGGCTGGTTTGTCGGCAACAGGATTGTTTGAATTAGCATTTAGTAAGCGACCAGGCACGACAAAGGATTAGATAGTTTAGCTCTACCTTGATACTAAATGGTGGAGTTTTTTTCTTCTTGAATACAGAACGATTGTTCGCATATAATACAAACAGTTGTTCTTATTCAGGAGGGATACATATGGCAGGTAAACTATTTGACAATGGATTGTTTGAGTCGTCACGGATGATCTTGCCGGAGCATAGAGAGGCTTGGCTTGAGCAAGAAGCGAAGGCGCTGGAGAAAGAAAAGCCTATTCTGGATGAGCAAGAGTTGGAGTTGATACACGGCAAACTGAATGATTCTTTTCACCAGCATATTCGTGTACGTGTAACTGAATTCGATCCGATTGAGGATAAAGTACATGAGGGCATCGTGACTGTGGTTAACACATTCCGAAAAGAGATTAAGCTAGTGTTTCCCGATGGAGATTGGAAATACATTTATCTAGCGGATATCTTGGCGGCAAACTAAAGACAAAAAGAGCAGGCGGAATGTTCCCCTGCTCTTTTATATTGGTTTATTTCTTTGTGACTAACTCATAAGGCAGCCAGCCTGTTCCACCGGAGTAACTGACCTGGACAGTGGCGAATGTTCTTTCAACGATATTGACTTCAGTGCCTTTGTTAACAGCAAACACTTTGCCAGTCAAGATCATTTCATTTAATCCACTCTCATTCTTGGCATCCATATAATTAAGCATCAGGTCGAGATTATCCTTGGTAGAAGCAGCATAAGAATTTGCATTTATGTATGCACGATCACCGGCAGTGACAGTTTTAGTTGATGTTGTTGTTTTGGAGCTTGAAGTGTTGCTATTACAGAAAGTTAAGCCGAAGAAGAATATTAGAACAACTATACCAATACTTCCTATAAGCAATGTGTTAGGTTTTTTCTCTTGTTGAGCCGGTTCAGGTATAGCAGTGATTTCTGGCGTTGATGGTTGTTCTGATTTTGTATCTACATTCTCAGACAGCATGCTACCGCAATGCTTGCACTTGATTGCTTCATTTTGAATTTCTTCGGCGCAATACGGACACTTTTTCAATGTTCATCACCTTTCCTTAGGCACGTTATTAATATGGAAGCGCAAGGCTTGGAGTGTAGACTGGGCGAAGGGTTATAAGAATAAACATACGAACTATTGATCTTCCAAGTTTCATCAGCTTCAAAATAGTCGGCCTCCTAATATTATTTTTGTACGTCTAGTCTAACAGACCTATAGGGCTATTTCTATAAATTCCCTGTAAGTTAGGAAAATACTTCTTGTAATTCATACGGTTTTACCGTATGTTTATTGCAGACAAGTCATCAGGAAATATAAGGAGTGAGGGATATTGACCTTGAATCGATACCGTGACATCGCTGATCAGTTAGGGGGAGAAGTTGGGGCAAGCATACGAGAATTGGTCAACGAACTTGAAGATGCCCGAAAGATCATACGCGGAAAGAAATACCCGCCGCTCCTTGGCAGCAAAGAGGTTGCGGAGATTATAGGAGTAGACCCCAAGAACATGCACCATGTCCGCAAGACAAAGTTGTTCCCGGAACCGGATGTCATGGTTGGCACAAGGCCTTTCTGGTTTAAGCCGACGATAGATGAATATCTGGAGAAGGTAGAAGAATGGAGAAGTCAAAATAAAGGGGACGCGTAGCGATGGAACTGGTCACATTCATGTTGTTTTCAACGATAGAAGTATTGGCAGTGTTTGTTTTTATGATGGTTCTGTACCGGGAGAATCCCATGGATTACATTTGGCAAGCTCTCTCGGTATCATTGCTGATGGGTATACAGAGTCACTTCTTGCGTGGGTTGGATTTAGGTTTCGTGGCAGTAGTGATAAATCTTATGGTTTATGTTCTGATCCTTACAACAATTGTCCGGTTGCCGATCCTTTGGGCAATCATTATATCCGGTAGTGGTTTCTTCCTCTACGGTATTGCACAAGCGTTGCTGCTCGGAGTAATAGGCGGGGAACTATTGCAGCTCGTAACAAGCGCGTTATTCTTGTTACTTTCATACCTTCTTTATAAATTCGGTCTGGGGTTTGAGGCGCCATATGAAGCACTCAAATTACCGCGTGAGAAAGCTATTGTCGTGACTGTAATTATCACAGCATTCGCATTAACAGCAGTCACGATGTACATACAAGAGTCGTGGGCTAATATCTTGTTTTTTGGAGGAGCATCCGCACTATTCTTGTATTACGCTAATAGAAAGGATCGTGAAGCTCGTTGATTGAAGTGGCTGCAGGACGTATTGCCAAACACATCAAGTCAGTTGTCCCTAATCATCCAGTGCCTGAGGACAGCATGCGTCACTCGCTGATCGCTATTATTAATTTTGCTACTGTGGTCGCCCTAACACTACTGGGCACTATTATTACTGGAAGGTTTGAACAGGCAGTACTGTTGCTTAAATGTTTTGCCCTTCTCAGAATGTTCTCAGGCGGACTACATCTGGAATCAAGTATGAAGTGCGCCGTTGTTACTGCGGGGGCCACAACTGCTCTATCAATGCTGAATATCAATGATGCATGGAGTGTTGTGCTTACAGTTATCAGTATGTATATCATGATTCACTTTGCACCTTCCGGAATTGAGAACCAGACACGAATACCTGAACGGTTCTATCCGGCTCTAAAAGTGATTTCTTTCCTGATCGTTGCATCAAATCTATGGTTTCTATCGTCTATGGCTGCAATAGCGTTCTTTGTACAGGCGCTCACTTTGGTAGCTAACGATCATTTCATGAAGGGAGGTGAAACACATGTTTAAAGTAGCAATCTATTCCGCAATCGCAACTGGACTTGGAGCAATCGCAGCATTGACTGTAATGCCAGCAAGTCTGATCTTCGTCAACAACCCTAAACCACCACAACACTTGCTCAAAAAATAATACGGGGGTACACATAGATGGAACACGTCACACTTCTGGTCGATCACAAGGGTAAGAATGGTGTAACCCCTGTGAAGATCACCGACATACTGTACCTGTCTTATATCAAAGCATATAGGAAGGTTGCATTTTACACCGCCGATGCCACCTATTATTTTACAGGGAGCAAAGAGCACTGGACAGAAGTTCTTAATAACAGCGGGGGGAACTTTCTCGATGTTGATCGGCATAACTCGGTCAATGTTTCGAAGGTGAAGAGGACTGAAACGAAGCCTTACTACGCCTGTTTTGAGAAGTTCCGGACAGTGAGAGAATTAAAGTGTTCCATGTCCGCCAGAGGTTATAATGATCTGATGGAAGTACTGTCAGTAGGATACGAACAACCAAATAAATTAGTACCGATATTCCAATGAAAAGAGGGACCACCGTCAATGTGCGGTGGTCCCTCTTTTTTGCGTTCGATCATACACTATATCACATGTGTATGTAATATGTTGTCGAATCACGTTGTCGAACACGATAAATTCGGACGCCCGATTTTAATTTACAAATGTTGTGGGATGGGGTTTAATGGTAATCACAGGGGAACAAGAATTCTTCTTGCTGGTTAGAAACTTTACAATGGTGTAAAATAAAACCTCCGGTGGAGCAGTAAATGCTCCGGCCTGTTACGCTACATCAACCACTCGTATATGTCCTTTTCATCGCAACCAAGAATAATGCAGATCCCGCGCATATTAAGGGCTGGAATCTTTCTCTTGTCGGTTTCGTAAAAGGATAGCAGAGTGGTGGATACAGTCAATCCGCATCTCTCAAGCAGCGCCTCAGATAGTTCTTCCTGAGTGTAACCGGCTTTAATGCGGATATCGCGCAACAGGCACTTCCCGAAGGTAAGCGCCATATTATGTATGCCTCCATATTAAGTTTTAACTCTTCCATGCAAACGTTCGTTCGTATATAATTACTATACTACATACCGGGGGTCTTGCCTTATGAATAGCATTGATGCCGAGCAGTTCTTGAAATCCATTGCAGCCGATACACCAGAAAACCGAAAGTTGATTGAAGAATTTCTTACTTCCCTGATTGATCCTGACTCAGAAGTAGACGAGCCATAGCCTGCAGCTTGCGCTTCTGATCCTCTGTTAGTTCAACCCCATCAAACGTAAAATCTCCCTTGATGAAAGAATCATCGTTCAATTCCACTTTCTCAACCATATCCCTTTCAGCCTCGGTTAACTGGCTGTGGGGATTATTTGTGTGTCCTAAAACCCAATCCATTGTAACTCCATAGTAATCACACAGTACCTTTAGAGTTTCATAATCAGGTTTGTTTCTTCCGGCCTCGTAACCACTCAGGGTCTTATTGTTTATCCCCGTATGGTCCCTAACTTGAAGTTGTGAGAGCTTCAAGTCTTTTCTAATCTTTCTCAATCTTTCAGCGTAAATTGCTGTCATTTTCCAGTCCACCTCTCCTAATCGATATTAGCATATTGTCCACTTTAAGAAAAATTATTATACGATACAGAGAATTATTTTCGAAAAAGGTGTTGACTTCTTCGATACAGAGAATTATATTGGGGATACGAAATTTCTCTGATGCAGAGAATTATCTACCCCAAAATAGAGAAAGGAGCAGAAGTATGAGCCAAGTAAATGATTCCTCAGTAGTTAACAACGATCAGTTTATCGACTTGCCTGTTCACCTAAGAGTTAGAAAATACATCAAGTCTAAAGGTTATGTAATAAGAGTTATTGCTGAAAAGTCTGGAATCGACGAAAAAAGATTTTACAAAATCATGACTGGTAAAAGCAGACTTACTGCAGACGATCTTGAAAAAATTTGCTTCGGAGGTTTGTCCGTCGAACCCTCATATTTTTTTGAGAATAAATTCTCTGAAATAGAGAATTGATACTAGAGAAAGTATACGGTAAAACCGTATAACCGTCAATAGATATGTTACTTATTTTGATGAAAGTTGGTGGTTAAGTGAACCGAACAGCAGAAGCATTGAATGATTGGCAGGTTGCAACCTTTGTGCAACGGGGTGATTCGAACATTCTAACACTTCTACAAGAAGAGGAAAAAGATTTAGAACTTGGATTCGCGTTACCTGCTAAATCTTTCAGCATCACTGATACACAGGGGATTGTCTCCCTACGCAATATGCTCAACAGTCTAGAACTTGGCGAAGAGGAAGAATGTGAGAGTGATGAACCGTCGTCAGGAAAAGGTGCGTTATGGACTGGAATAAGGAGAAGAGCAATCAACCGACTCAATCTCGATGACTCACCCCTTAGGCATCAAGTTAAAATCATTCTTTCAACCATTGTCCGCGCAACACTTGGAATAAAAACAATCTTGGTTATGACAGAGGATCAGGCTGCAGTAGCTGAACAGATCGTGAACGAAGTGGTCGAAACAATGCTGAAATTCGAGAAATAACAATTGAATTGAAAGGGGCACACACACATGTCTATCGCAATTCACAAGATTCACCGGACAATGGCACAAATCACAATGATGAACACGGATAAGCAAGGTAACCTAATCCTCGGAGAACTGGAACTGAAATTGATTTTCGGATTGCTCAGAAGAAACCTTGAACTGGTGTACGAGATTGACGGCCTGAAAGAAATCGCCTTTGCTGCTCAGACACTCGATCAAATGGACCTTGTGCAACATGTCTGTGAAAGACTCGACGAACTGGAGGCGCAGCTAACATGATCAAGCGTGGTGACATCTACATGATTGAGTACGGAGACGGCGAAGGCAGTGAGCAAAAGGGATACCGCCCGGGGCTAGTCATTCAAAACGATATAGGCAACAAATACTCACCGACAGTCATCGTCGCGGCAATTTCAGACGCTAAGGACAAACGCTTGATGCCAACACACTTTCCGATCGGAACAGAATCAGGCATGAGTAAGCCATCAGTCGTGATGTTTGAACAATTGAGGACGATTGATAAAACTCGGCTGGATGACAAGGTGGGCAGACTCACACCGGATTTACTTAAACGAGCAGAAGTACCTTTGAATATCAGTCTAGGGATGATGTCGGCTCCAGTACCTAAGAGAAAGGCGGTTTCCACCAAATGAAAACGGAACAACAGTTAAAGGAATTGTGCTCATTCTTTGAAACCTTCGAAGGCAAGATGTACCAGCAAGGCCGCCTGCTAATCGCCCTGCATGCACGGGGGCAGTACAACAAGTATAACCGGCAGCTCACAAGTAAGTGGTGATGATGAGCAGTCCATCCAATCCAATGCACCTGTCAATCCGCATAAAGGCAAGCGATGATCCGTTGGACTTGAAAGCACTGGCTCAATCTGGAGGGCAGCACTTATTCAATCTTAAGCATCCGAAGTTTGCTTTTCCCAGTGAAGCAAATCGCATTAAGTACAACCGAATCAGAAAGGAACTGAGAGGGGGTGAGGGGAGCAGTGATCGTTAAATGTGGGTGCGGAAAAAGGGCAGCGGTTTACGCAGTGTATGAATCAGCAAAACCACATTGTCAGAAATGCATGCTGGACGCAGTGAATTGCACCATAGCAATACCAGTCCGCAGACTTGATCCGTGGGAAATGGAAAAGTTCGAGGGACCACAACAAACAAAAAAAGCCGCCCAATAGAGAGCGGTCCATAAGAAAACTATTCGCAATCATCATATCACAGGAAGCGAGGAAAGCAAGTGGCAAACCATGTTCGATTATTGGAAACAGAGGTCATCAACTTCGCGGGACTACAGTCCAAGAAAGTAGAGTACGGGGATGTAACTCGCCTGTCAGGGAGAAACGGTCAGGGGAAAACGACAATCGGAACTGCTCCGGTATGGGTGCTATATGGCACGGATATGTTCGGTAACAAATACAATCCATCGCCAACTAACTATGAGTTTGACCGAGTGTTTGCCTCTACGATCCTACAGTTGGACGGCGTTCCAATGAAGTTCGCTCGGGAGATCGAAAAGGGAACCAACTCATTTTACATCAACGATGTTCCAACGAAGGCTAAAGAGTATGAAGCGGCGGTAGCTGAACTATTTGACAAAGATGAATTCTTGTCTTTCTATAACCCGATTTACTTTTTCGGACGGCACTGGACCAAACAGCGGGAACAGATTATGAAGTACACCACGCCGCCTGCCAAAAAAGAAGTCTTTCAGGAAATGAGTCGCACTGATCCAGAACAAAAGCCGAAGGAAATCACGCTTAACCCTGCTGCCGTCAAGCTGGATGAACTGATGAAGAAACACTCCCTGGACGATCTGCAGAAGATCCACGGCGGTACTGGAGGGCAGAAGTCGAAGCTTGAGAAACAGCACATTGCCGCTCAGAGTCGGACAAAGACGCTGCAGGAACAACTCGATAAACTGCCAGCAAGTTCAGGTGAGAATATTGAGTCATTGCAAGCTTTAGAAAAAGAGTTGCGGGAGCAGATCCGAATAGCCGATGAACTGCCTGCTAAAGCGAATGAGATTCAGAGAATGCAATACGAACTAAAAAGCCGCATTGCATCACAACAAGATCAAATCGCACAAAGCAAGGAACGGTTCTTGGTGCTTCACGGAGAGTTGATTGAGGATCAGTGCCCAACATGCAAGCAACCTTTGGATGAAAAGGCGGTATCTGCTGCTCAGGAAACTAAGGATGCTCGTGTAGCCAAAGCCCGAGAAGCACATCAAGCATTAATAGACAAACGCAATGAACTGGAAACAGAGCTCGCCGCCATTGTTCCCATCGATGTTGGTGACCTACCTAAACAGGTTCGTGAGTTCGAGGACCAGTTGGAAGTTGTTATGACTGATATTCGAAACCAGAATGCAAGAGCGCAGCTTGAGGCAGATGTTGCAGCAGCGAAGCAGGCCGAGACAGATACGCTTGCCAGCCTGAAAGAATCGGTCTTTATCTTGGATGCAATCAAGTCATATAAGGCCAAGGAAGCAGAGCTGCAAGCCAGCAAGGTTCAGTCACTGTTCACCAGCATTTCAATCCGGCTATTCAAATACGTGAAGTCAAAAGGTGAATATGAGCCTGATTTTAGTATCCAGATGGACGGCAAGGACTATCTTGCATTGTCCACAGGTGAACGAATCTCGGCAGGGCTGGAACTGACAGAAGTGCTCTTTAAACAATCCGAATTAATATGTCCTACCTTCATTGACAACATAGAGAGTTACACGGGACGTGTGGCAGTATACGACCAGTTGATTACGGGCCGAGTTGTTGAAGACCAGGAACTGAAAATAGAAGCGGAGGTCGCGTTGCGATGAGAAAAGGACATCCGTTCATGGTAGAAGTACCTCTGCTTGGAGTAGTGAAAATTCAGGTTGGCAAAGAACTTCAATTTCCAAACTCCGAAAAGATCATTGTTCATAGCATCGACACTATTGAGATCAAGGACACCAAGGCGAGAATCATTGGTTTTACTGCAAAATAGCATTTCAAATTAATTAAATCTTAGGAGGCTACAAGCCCATGACAAATTCAAATAACCAACTGCAAGCCATTAATGAAGAAGTGGTTGTAGGCAGCTACACACAAAAACACCTGGACACATTGAAATCAACCATTGCAAAAGGAACGAGCAATGAGCAATTCGCCCTATTCGTCCAGACTTGCGTCAGAACAGGGTTGGACCCCTTCCTTAATCAAATCTTCTGCATCGTATACAACGGCAAAGACGGCCCTGTAATGAGTATGCAAATTGCAGTTGAGGGGATTGTAGCCCTTGCGAAGAAGCACCCGCAGTATAAAGGCTTTATTGCTTCTGAGATTCGAGCGAACGATCATTTCAAAGCCAAAATGCACACGGGCGAAGTTGAGCATGAGCCAGACGTAATGAATCCAGGCGAGACAATCGGCGCCTACTGCATTGCGTACAGAGAGGATGCACCTAATATTCTGGTCATCGTCCGCAGGGATCAGATCGAGCATCTTGTCAAAGGCCGTAACGGTCAGATGTGGAAGGACTATTTTGACGACATGATCGTAAAGCACGCCATCAAAAGAGCCTTTAAACGTCAATATGGAATCGAGGTATCGGAGGATGAACCAACTGCAGCACCTGCTGAAAACTCACCATATGAGCGCAGAGATATCACACCAGAGACTCCACCCCCACCAGCTATTACACAACCTGAAATTATTGAACCTGATACAGAAGAATCGGAGATACAACAACTCAAAGCTGAAATGAAGCAGAAATATAAACAACTCGGGATTACTGACAAGGCAGCTATGGGAAAACACATGCAGGAATTCTGCAAGACGAAAGGTTCAGAACCGACAATTGCAGAGATCAAGGGCTATCTGAAAATTATGGACCTTCAAATCCAAGCTGCCGCCGACGATCTGCCAGTGTAAGCCATGGGGTACAAAGTCGAGATTTACCGACTATGCCCTGACTGCCAAATATGCGGCAAGGAGATATCAGCAGGACGCGAACAGTACAACAGGGGCCGGAGAGTGTGCAATCAGTGCAAGGATGGATTGGAGGCGAATGATCGTGCCAGACGAGAAGCCCGTGCAACTCGACTTGTTCAGCAGCTTGAACGAACCAAAGGGGCCGCCTCCGGCCCCGGTATTAAACGGCATGTACTACGAAAAGGCAACTGACAAGTTCGTGTCCTACATGCTGGGTAAACGTCATTACGAAGAACCTGCCCGGGGGTGCAAACACCCCAAGGCGTGGCAGGAACGAATAAAAAGGGAGCGTGCTATATAAATGGCTAAATTGAAAATTGAATTGGAATTAGATTGGTTTGATGAGGAAAGTGGAACTGTCTCTGATGAGATTAGAAATCAAGTGATAAGCGGGTTACAAGATCGTCTCATACGGAAAGTGGAGACTCAGACTCGTGAAACTATTGAAGCAAAAATTAAAGAAGCTGCTGATAAAGTATCGGATGAATTCCTTGTGAAGGTGTTTGAAGAACGGATTAAGGACATCACCATCCCAGTCAAAACAGGTACCTGGAGCTCTGAAACCAAGGATTTATCGTTTAGTGAGTTTGTGGGTGAGAAATATGACGAATTCCTTAAACGGAAAGTATTTGACGAACATGGTAGAACTGCAAACTACGACAGGGACGCGAAATTCACTATTCATGAGTACTTCGTCAAAGACATGCTCGGCAAAGAGCTTGAAAGCAAAGTATCCACACTAATATCAGAAGCGCGCCAAAAGGCAGAACAGAGTGTTATCAATACGCTTGAGAAGAACCTGCGTGACCAACTATCTGCCGATATGATCAATCGTTTGAACATTCCGAGTATGCTCAAGAGCCTTCAAGAAAAGGCCGCCTTGTTCGAAGGTCAGTCCGAATCATGAAGGTTGACATTATTGCATCTGGATCAGGCGGTAACTGCATCGCACTCACATACGAAGGCCGCACGATCCTGATAGACGCAGGCATTGCCAAGACCAAAATTGCCAAACGGCTACTTGAGTGCAACATCAGACCAGACCAGGTAACAGACATTTTCATTACACATAGTCACGGAGACCACATCAAAGGGCTTCCGCTGGCGAATCAATACCGCATCGATGTTTGGGCGACAGACGGAGAGTGGAAAGGCATATCCGGTGTAGATGATGATCTTCGCCGGGTGGTTGAAACCAGATACAGCAAGTACGAATCAATCCGGCTGGGAGATATATGGGTCTACCCTTTCAAAACGCACCATGACGCATACGAACCGATTGGGTATGCCATAGAAGCAGACAGCGGTTCACGAGCCTGTGTGGTGTTCGATACAGGCAAATACGATCAAGACATGCTCGACATGATGGAGGGCAGTATCTACATCATCATTGAAGCCAATCACGACCCGGACATGGTGGAAGCATCTAATTACCCCATCAGCGTGCAGTCTCGCATCCTAAGCGACTTGGGTCACCTAAGTAACCAGCAGACAGCCGAAGCGCTCCAGAAGCTAATCAAGGGCAAGGGAGAACGCATTTATCTTACTCACTTATCCAGTAACAATAACAGCCCGATCCTAGCGGAGATGACCGTGAAAGCGGCACTCCGGCAGAAAGGTTTTATCGCAGGGACACATTATGAAATCGAGGTGGTCAGCAAATGAATACAGTTCAAATAAAAATGGTTTCGGATCATAAAGCAAAGGGTGGTATATGGTTCCGTGCAGGTGAGAAATATACTGCACGCCGATTGACTCTCGGGATGCTCGATATTAAAACACCTTTCCAAATTGTTGAGGGAAACCGATCCGGCAGCGAAATTCCTTTTAAAAACGCTATTGTCATCAGGGATGAAAAAACATACACCCAGAAGCAGTATGACGAAATCCTTGCTCAACGGGATGAAGCGCTGGCGCAATTGGACTCATCATTATCAGATCTAGCAAAGCACGGTCAGACAATCGTTGAGTTGCAGGATGAAAGGCTTTCGCTTCTTAACACCATTGAACGTGCTGTAACTCATAACGAAATTCAGGCATTGCCCCGCAGTGTAGTTCAGGCGCTGGAATCATTCAAGCGTAATGGCGACATTTTGGAAACTGTTATCCGATGGATGGTGTCGCCATTGCAAACAGATATCACAATGAGAGATCAAATCTTAACACTCATCAATTATGCAAAAGAAAATGGATGGAAACTCATTAACGGCATGGTCAACGGATACGTGGTTGAGCCTGAGTTGGAAGGGTCGTCAGATATAGCAGAGACAGTCATGCAATGGTGGGAAGACCGTTGCATTGATGCCAATACAAATGACTTAGATAACTTGGTGGATCGACTAAAAGGATGTATTGCAGAACGGCAAACAGTACAGTAAGCGGGTGAATTGAATGGCAGGACCGGAACTTTCCGATGGATTCACCCGAGTGGCACATGAGGTCATTGAAGAGGTTGCCAGGCACAAGTTTAATGGTACTCAACTTCGAATTCTCTTGATCGTCTGGCGCCAGACATACGGGTGGCGCCGGAAATCTGCCGAGTTGTCAGCCACATTTCTTGCTACTGCCTTGCAGAGCGACCTACGGGGTGTAAAGAAGGAACTTAATCACTTGTTGGATATAAAAGTGCTGGTGGTTCACAGGCCAGCCATAGGGAAGTATGGGCGTTATATCGGCTTCAACAAATACACGGACCAATGGCTAGTGGGTGATAATTGTCCACCGCAAGAAAATAAATCTACTGGTGGACAACTGACCACCTATGAGGTGGACGATTATACACCGGATCTGGTGGACAACTGTACACCTAAGAAAGAAAAGAAAGAAAGTATAAAGAAAGATAATAAAAACAATAAAGGAGCTGCTAAAGAAATGGCTTCTAAAACCAAACTGGCAAAGAGTCGTGAAGGCAAGCAGGAGTACGCAGATGAAGTGTGGCTTAAACCGGAGGAACACACAAAGCTTTTCAACGAGTTTGGTCAAGACGGTTTGACATGGATGATTGATGTACTCAGCTCTTATAAACTTTCCGTTGATAAATTTTACGCAAGTGATTACGCAGTCTTCAAGAAAGGTGGATGGCTGCGTATGAAATACGAAAAACATCTGGTTGAACAGAACAAAGGAAAGAAACAACCTTCATTCTTGGAACAAAAGTTGGGAGGGATGATCGGTGACGGAGGCAGAATTGACGTTACTCCTGACAGTAGCAAAGCGAGTACACCCAAGCTTCTCGGTTGAAGATGAATTCACTTTTGGTATTTGGTTTGAATTGGTGAGCGAAGTTCCTTTTGAGGTAGCCCAAGCGAACTTGAAGGAGCATCTTCGCAAGAGTGATTATCCTCCAAAGCCCGCCAGCATCGTAGGTGACTACTTCAATAAGTCAGAAATGTCTGTCTATGACCAGCAGGCCCTTGAACAAAAAGAACTGATGTTATCTATTGAAACGCCTGAAAATGAGTGCGTGCCTATGCCGGATGCTGTGGAAAGGGCCATTGATCAGTTAGGGAGTCGAATGTCAGTAGGGCGATTCGGTGGTGATGAATTAGATGAATAACCCCTTTGACGAAGATCGAAAAGAGCCCATCATACCAGAATACAACCCACTATACGAAGCGGAGATGCAGTATCTGGGCGCTATCCTAAAGAACAAGAACCGTATGGAAGATGTGAGGTTAACAAGTCAATCTTTCAGTCCTGCTTGGAATCATGGGACGATCTTTCAAATGCTCAAGTTTGCATACAAGAAATTTGGGAAAGAGCCTGACCCCTTCAATTTAGCTGTGATGGTAGATCATTGGGGAGAGAAAATTCGTGAGGCAGGTGGCGTCAGTTACTTCGCAAAAATTCATGCATCTGTAGTGACTGATGACATCACCACCTTTAGGCGCTTTGAGCAAATTATCAATACAGCTCACGCAGGACGCGAAATGGAAAGAGCTCGAATGGAAATTGCCAATAGCGGAATGAGTGCCAAGGAAATCCGGGAGGAACTTGATCGGATTGAGGATATAGCACAAAGGACAGCAAGAGGAAATCCTGCTGCGGATATCGCTTCTCTGTTCGCGGAACACAAGAAAGAGCTGCGCAGACGCGAAATGATCAAGGGTGAGGTTACTGGCATAAAGAGTTGTTCTGACGATTTTAACCGCCTAAGTAAAGGTCATCAGAAACAGGACTTAATTATAGTCGCCGCACGGCCTTCAATGGGTAAGTCGGCATGGATGTGCAATGACGTCTTTGCTAGTACGGAAGATGGAACAGCAGCACTGATGATATCCGGTGAAGACAAGTCGATTAATATGCTTGAACGAATGATTTCTGCTGTTGGACGAATAGAGCTGTCTCGAATGAAATCCGGTCAGATGCGTGAGTCTGATTGGAACAGATACATCCTGGCTCTTGAGGAAATAGGGAAGCGTAGAATTTTCATTGACGATACAGTTTCACCTAAGATTGAGTCGATCCGGGCAATGGTTGCTGAGATGGTGAAGACATACCCGAGAATGATACTTTACGTGGATTATTTGCAACACCTGACCACAAACGAGAAATTCAGAAGCAACGCCGAAAAGTATGCGCACATTTCCGCAGAGCTTAAAAAGATTGCTCGTGACTTTGATATCCCGGTTGTGGCCCTCGCTGCTATGAACCGTGAGGTTGAGAAGAAGCAAGATAAGCGACCAAGCATGAGCGACATCCGAGATTGCGGAAATATCGAGTCTGACGGCGATGTCATTATCCTTCTGCACAGAGAAGATTACTACGATGCTTCAAGCCGCAGGAAAGGGCTGATAGATCTGATTGTTGCTAAAGGTAGAAACGCTGGTACTGGGACTGTAAGCATGGTCTTCGACAAACCGTTTATGAAATTCCTGAACATTACGGAAGAAATCAGGAAGCAACGGCGAGAAAAGGACTTGGCATCATGAGTCGGCGCATAGAGAATGACGAACAACTGGCGAAGGCTATTCAGGGAATGCAACGGCTATCTGATGAAATAGAAGACTTCGAAGAAACACCTGATCCTCTTAACTATGAAAAACACGAGAAGAACAAGAATGTGTTGATCGTGACAGCGAAATTGGTGCAGCAATACAGCCGGGGGAAGGTAGTGCAGGAGGAACCATCAAGGGCCGATTATTACGATCAAATGAACTGGACTTATCAGGACTTCTCAGCGCTTGCTGAACCGCCTCAAGCTGAATCTGATACAAGTGCAGCACCTAGGAAAGAAGAGGCACCAAAACTGACGACAGAGCCGCCAAAGACGGCATCGAAAGTGTCGTCATGGCTTGACGATTAAGGAGGGGAACCGATGAGATTTTTGGGGATAGACCCTGCTACCAAAACAGGACTCGTAGCACTGGACATTGACGGAAATATTTTGGAACAAATCGAGCTGAAAGGTAAGGGGCCAGCCGCGAAAGGCGGCATATCGGTAGAGCAGCTTGTGTCACTTGAAAATCAATTATTTGGGATTTTGGAGCCTGGCGATGAAATCATGATCGAGCAACCAGCAATGGGTACTCAAAAGGGAGTTACAACAGGTATGATCCACGGCGGGCTCAGGACAATGATACATCGAAAAGGCATGGCATTTAATGAGATCAACCCAAACAGCACCAAGAAATATGTTTCTGTAACCGGATGGACTGGAGAGGTCGGAAACAAGCGACGTTTGAAGGATAAAGAGAAGAAAGCAGCAGTCGCGGAGGCAGCTAAGTCAATGTTCGGGTTCAGCCACAAAAGCGATAACGTCACGGACGCGTACATTATCGCCAGAGCAGCGGTAAATCTTTATCGAATGCGTGAATATATGCCGCTGCTGGACAACGAGCCTTACCAAGTCGAAGTCATTGAAACGATTCTGAATAAAGAATAACACCCGGGGCTTGTGCGGTCCTGCGGCGGACAGTCACGCCCAAAATACGGAACGGACGTGCGTATTTTAGCCAGAAAGGAGCGAATTCCTTGTGGGTACTCCGATACCAAACCGAAGAATTGAAGCTATGTCATCGGGGTCTAGTGAGGTCAGACCGTACAAATTGACTCCTGAAGAACTGGCTGCATTACCCCATACTCCACCAATGAAAAGCAAACGTAAAAAGCAGATTGGACTCGGGAATCGAGACTATATACCAGGTCAAAGGCAGCAAGGCCGGAAGATCAAAGAAGAACCTATGATCAAGCATTCCCCGGTCGGTAAGATGGTCACTCTGACGGCAAAGCAGGCTAAAGCAATCATGTTTCTTCTGCAGCCCATTGAAGGCGGTTGGAAAGAGGATGAACTGATTGGAGAGCACTCGAATGCTCCGAATGGCTGGCAGGATGAAGCTACAGCCTTGAACGGAATGCCGCTCGGGGATTTAATAAACGCCTTGTATGTAGGCATGGACATTAAGGAGGAATAGCGAGTATGGATGATGACCAAAAGCGCCGGACGTTTCAGAAGGTCAAAACGATGTCAAAGGATACGTTTTGGTCGTGGATGAACCAGTTACACACCCGTGCTTATGCGCTCGGTATTAATCATATGACAGATGCTATGAGCTGCCACAAGAGAATCAGCAAACCTATGATCAATCAGGTGCTCCGTAAAGCTGAACAGATCCGTGAAGAGTGGGACGGATTGAAGATGGTCACGGTCGATGGTACTGAGGGAACGGAGTTTAAAACGGCTGATCAAATCGCACAAGGTTTCGACTCTACGGAAGCTGCAATTTACAAACTAACCGAGCCACACATTTTGCACATTGGAGATAAAAAATTTGTTGTCCGGCCTGCGACAGAGGCTGAGATTCAGGAGGCTGAAACAGTATGAACATAGCTAAATTGTACGAAATGCAGAAGGCACTTGACGCTCGGATCATCGAGGAAAAGAACCTGCAAGGTCAAGACCTGCTCCCGAACACGATCCTGGCCCTGCAAGTAGAGCTGGGCGAGATGTCGAACGAATGGCGCGGGTTCAAGCATTGGAGCAACGATCAGGAACCGAGGGGAGAGATGAAAATTCAGTGTCCTGAGTGTCACGGCGAGGGCACACACGGAGCAATAGGAGACAAACTTGGATTGATAGAGATTGATTGTCTTGAATGCGATGAAAATTACGAAGTGACTATTAACCCTTTGCTTGAAGAATACATTGATTGCCTTCACTTCTTTCTGAGCATCGCCCGTCAGCTTGGCCTGCATGAAGCAGACCTCACCATCATTGACGATTACCTGGAAGGTAGCACAACGAATGTGCTCACCCGATTGATTTATCACGCTGGCGGCATCGGTATGGAGTACAGCCCACATTCAAGCATTACGTCATTCCGTATGGCGTTCAATATGTTATTTGCACTTGGTCAACAACGTTTCGGATTCACTCTGGAACAGATCGAGGCTGCTTACCTGGAAAAGAACAAGGTCAACCATGAACGACAAGAAAACGGATATTGAGGGGGAGAACATATGCGGAAGGTTCAGAGAAAGGTATTCATAAATTCCTCGGATGAAGAAATCAATGAGTTCCTGAACAGTATACCAGCGGAAGACATCATCTCAACACACTTTGCGGTCTATGGCTATGAGAATGCAGCGGATGAATGGACAACAATTTTTTATAAAGCTGACGCCGAGTAAGGTGGGGGATCATCCCCAGGAAGGGAGTACAGACATGAAGACACGCTGGGATATTTACGAATGCGAATGCGGACTAGGCTATGCGATCCGTCAGGAAGTGAACAACGAAATTGAAGAACCGGCATGCCCACACTGCGGCAGTTCAAATGCAAGACTGATCCAAATTAAGGACGGTGAACGCATTGAGTCAACTGGAACTAATAGATAAATCGATCGTTTCCAAACAATTCGTTTGGATCGGGGCAGACGAGAAAGTATTGGCTTTGCAAAAGCATCCTAGCTTTGCAATTGGAGAGTTGATCGCTTATAAAATCATGCCTTGCTACAACGATCAAAATCGAGTTTTGGTTTATGACTGCATCAGTAGAGATAAAGGGAAAAAGAAAAATCCATTCCATTACGGCAATATTCATCATACCTTAACTGGCGGTTTGTACGATGCCATTGACCGCGAATATCAGTTAGGCAATCCCGGATGGTGGATGCTGAATAAGCCATTAAAAGACCCATACGGTCAATGGAGACCGTGGATCTGGAAGAATGACGAAATAAAGAAAGAATTCATGGAATGGCATGCTGATCATTTCTACGGCTGGACAAAAGAAAAGTGGAAAGCAAGAAATCACACTTGGAAAAGAGAAGAAAGGCTCACCGATCAGCTAGCAGAAGCAACACCAGTTATAGAAAAAGAACCAATAGAGCAATTAACACTTTTTTGACAGAGTAGAAGGGAGTACAGACACACATGAGAAAACTTAGCCTGTTTTCGGGAGTGGGCGGAATCGATTTGGCAGCCCATTGGGCAGGCATGGAGACGGTGGCTTTCTGCGAACGGGAGCCGTTTCCGCAGAAAGTGTTGCAAAAGAATTTTCCGGGAGTACCCATATACGACGATGTATGCACGCTTACTGCAGATCGATTAAAGGAGGATGGAATCATTGGAAACGGTAGAACAATTGACATTATTTCCGCTGGATACCCATGCCAGCCATTCAGTCATGCCGGGAAGCGAAGAGGCAAGGAAGATGACCGCCACCTCTGGCCAGAAGTTGCTCGAATTTTACAAGAAGTCAGGCCCACTTGGTTCCTTGGCGAAAATGTTGCTGGGCACATCACTTTGGGGCTCGACGAGGTGCTTACTGACTTGGAGGGGCTCGGCTACATCACACAAGCGTTTGTTATTCCGGCTAGTGCCGTCTACGCCGGCCATCGAAGAGACCGAGTATTCATTGTGGGCTACACCGAACACGATGGATCATATGGGACAGAGATCGGACGAAGCTCTAATCAGGCAAGCGACAACATCGCGCAAAGGCAGATCACGACCGGCGAATCTGAGGGAGCAAGTAGACCCAAGGACGGTCGAATTATGGGCGACACCACAATCCCGGGATTTCAGGAGCGGAGACAATCCAGACAGTCCGAGGGCACAAAGGAAACAGGAACAGGGGTGGTCGCAGAACTTGAACGATCAGGTGAAACTTTGGCCTACTCCAAAGGCAACACTGAGGGGCGATTGTCCATCGGAGAGAGAACGGAGAACACCGGATTTACATGCAGCGGTGAAGATGTGGCCTACGCCACAAGCATCGGACAACAGGGACAGGGGAAACCTTTCAGACCCGTCAATTCAGAAACGGATTGCGAACGGGAAGCAGCTGAATCTCTCGATGGTTGTGATGGGAGATATGTGGCCTACTCCTGTTGCAGACGACACGAGTTACAGGAAGAACAAATATGCACAGGGAGGGACAGCGTTGAGTACAAGAGCGGGGGGGCAACTCAATCCAGAATGGGTGGAAACGTTGATGAACTTTCCGCTGGGCTGGACGGAAGTGGAATAGATTCACTGGATGATCTGATCGACTTTATACACTCATACCCGCAACCAGCACTTATGGGCATACCTCAGTACGATTGGGAGCCTCCACGGGTGGCAACAGGGGTACAGGACAGAACAGGCCGCCTGAAAGCGCTGGGTAATGCAGTAGATCCGTTGCAGATCTATCCGATCATGGCAGCGATAAAAGCGATACACGATCAAATAACAGGTTGAGGGATACCAAAGAGGAAGGGGCATAGCCTCTTCCCACCACATACCACACTATAAATTTAGAGGAGCGAGTGAACATGGATAAACAAACAATCATTGATCGGGTTAATGTAGCACACGGTAACGCCGTAGATAAAGGCTGGTGGCAAGAAGAACGCAGTTTGGGTGAGTTGGTAGCATTGATCCATTCAGAGGCATCAGAAGCGCTAGAGGACTTCCGTAATGGTTATGAACCGACAGACGTTTGGTACGAGAAAAAAGATGCTTCAACGGGTCAGATTAAAACGTTAGCTTTGCAACCATTCGATGATTGGAAGCCATGCGGTATCCCATCCGAGTTGGCCGACATCGTTATCCGGGTTTACGATCTTGTGGGCAAATATGAAGCGGTTGAACAGTTCGCTTCGGCATTTGATGACGCATCTCATGTCATTCGTCCTGATACAAGCTTTGGCGACAACATGGGATGGTTGCACGTCAGTATTTCAAATATCATCCTTTTTGATTTGGTTGGACACTCAGTGGAAGTAGTTAATAGCGTATACAAGCTTGCTGAAATCAATGGTATCGACCTGGACGCAGCCGTCACGGAAAAGATGGCATACAACGCAACTCGTCCAATCAGACACGGCGGCAAGAAACTATAAATCACAGGTGGGTTTAGGCCCACCAAAGGAGAGATAACACATGATACTTTTGATTGCTAAACGCAAGATAAAGCTTCCGTGCGCTATCTGTAACAAAAAGATTTTCAAGGGTGACTGTTACTGGAAAGACCGCCGATATTACAACGACGATGAGGGTTTTGGGGCTGTTGAATGGCATTACTGCCCACGTTGCAAGTACAAGGAAGAGGATAGGTCTTTCAGGATGATTGACCTTCATATGCGCTGTTCACACCCACCTAGATTCGTGCATTACGATGGTGACCCGAATGATTACAACGGTTATGTATGTGGAATATGCAATGCAAAGCACTTAATAAAAAGAGGCGATGTCTATGCGACATCCATAGAGGATGTTGTTTGGTAATAACTTTGAGGCTACGGCCTCTTACCAAGGAGGGATATACAGATGGACTACTCAAAGCTAACGGACGATCTGAAAGCGGCACAGCGTGAAGTGTGGCTTGTTACAGGCGAAATGGAAGACGGAGGAACAGCGAACTTGGACAAAGTGTTTCTAACCCTGCCACGAGCACATGAGGCTAAGGTTTTGGAAGCTATCAGAAACGCTGGACTGTATTGCAGAGCAAAGCGGCGTTGGATCGGTGACGGATATATGCTGACGGTCAGCAAGGGGCAGGGAGACGTAAATACAAAGGCTGTGACGGTGTTTGTAGCTGAAATGGAACGCAGAGGTTATGACGTGCTTGCGTATCGCCAAATGGATTAGGGGAGGAAGAACAGTCATGAGTGAACCAACATTTAATCAAAATCCATATTTCACGAATGAACAACTTGAAGTCATGAGCAAAGATTACAGGACGATCCTGGTCGATGAAGAAGGTCGGTCATATGAGCCTGAATATAACAGCATGGTAGTACGTTCAGACGTTCTTAAACTGGTATCAGATGTACGGCAAGCAAGACGAAAGCAGTATGAAGTTGAGTTCGAACGTGATCGGCTCCGCAAGGAGCTTGAAAAGGCACGTAAGATAACCTTCCCACGACAGCCGGGCGGCGAAGGTGGATGGGAGATAGACTGCAAATTCTTGGATCGGGTTGATGATGTCATGATTTCAAATGATACGGAATATCCGGCAGATACCGAGACTATAGAAGCTGTTTTACTTGCTCTGGAGACCGTTTTGGGTCAGGAAGGAGAGGGGAACCAATGCAAGTAGGACACGCTTCATCCAGTGAAAGTAAGCGCTGTGTGGTTTGCGGGAAAAAGACGAATAACTACAAAACGTATGAACAATCCGACATGGTGATCACGATCCCAGCATGCGTTATTGAGTTAGGTGATTGTTTCGACCGAGTGGATGTAAAACGTTTGGCTTCCCGGGCGTTGACGGATATAAAGCAAAATATCAAGGGTTGAGGTTCGGGCCTCTCCCTACTAAGGAGGATATACAACACTGTCTGTAGGCATGCGAAAGGACCGCCACTTGTCCCATACTAATTAATGTAACGTGTTCAGGTTATCTAGAATAGCCCTACTAACAACGGAATGTAGGCGTGTGCGGCCCTTATTAATTTATATCATTCATTCAATAGTGAGACAACGAACTAATATTACCAATTCAATAATTGGGAGGAATGGAGAAATGAAAACAGTGATGGTGACGCAAGAACAATTCGAAGGTGTGCAAACTCTGCTTAAAACTCAAACAAGGGAAACAATCCTGAACAAACATACAGAGGCGAAGGCAAAAGGAATTACGAAGTTTTGGGGAATAGCAGGTCTGAACGATCTGTCAAACGAGCAAATGGCCCTACTGCTGTACAATCCAGACTTGGTAACGGTAGAACCTTCGCTTGAGGATCATTTGAGAACTGCTTATATTGGCGCAAAAAGCCGGGACTTTGCGGACGGATTGGTGATGGCAGCTACATTGTACGGTATCGATCCTGAGATATTCGAGGGCTTGGTCGAGTGGGTCCCAGAAGATGAGCAAGAACCGGCAGTAGATCCCGAGCAAGCATAGACACGTCCTTATTCTATTAATCTAATAAAACCAAATTGAGAGGGGAAACAAACTATGAACATTACAGTAAAAGCTCACTTCAATAAGCAAACGAAAGATTCCAAGAAAGAGCTGGTTCAGTTCTACGTAACTGGTGAAGACGAGCGTCGCCCGGAACTTAACCAAATGACTCGTGAGGTCGTAATCCTAGCCATTGCTGGTCTGGATGGAATTGAGCTTACAGCAGAGTTCAAGAAATCTGCCAAGGACTCCAAGAAAACAATTCTTGAGTTTGAGGTTAAAGGTGATTCCTCTGCTGCTCAGACGTTTGAGTTTTACAAGCTGGCTGGTACGGATGTTGAATTATCAATTACTGAATCACAAATGGACCTGGACGAATTCAGAGAGCAACAGGCAGAGTACCGCGAAGGTATTAAAGGTAAGATCAATCAAGACGGAACTGTTGATGTTGACCCGAATCAGGCTGAAATGTCTCTTACAGAAGAGGACGCTGCCGCTGAAATTATAGCAACCACTCAAGACGGTGTGAAGGTACCCATTTCAGACGACGATCTGCCGTACTAAATAGTTCCAATCCCCGGCTCCGGTCGGGGAACCATCCTTACATTGAGGTGATACAAAGGTGGGTCAACAAAGCTTTTTACCGGAGATTGACCGTAAATTGACACAGGCTGCAGTAGAGGCTGCGCTGGAGAAATACCGGATATTCAAATACATGACGTTCGAGGCACGCGAGGCCAGCACGACAGCCGGTTATACCGAGCGGTTTCACGGCCCGACAAACCAGACGAGTGACCAGACAGCAAGTATCGCCATATACAATGCGGATCAGGAAATATACCGACAGGACTACTGCGACCGAGTGGAACGCGCTGTAAAACGTATGCCGCGCATGGAGAGATTCTTGATTGAGGCGCGTTACATGACAACCGAGCATGATTACATCACAGACCAGAAAGTGTACAGTTTTGAATTCAAACCTCCGATCAGTGCACCTAAATACATCGAGATTCGCTGGAGGGCATTTTACAAGCTGGCTCTGGATTTAAGGATCGTTGTGGAGAAGCCGTCAGAAGCATGAGCAGATAAAGGGCAAGTTGTACTTGCCCTTGTTCATAGCATAAGAGTGGGTGATGATATGGGCAAAAAAGAGAAGTCATTTAAGATAACATTTGTGAGCGTTGGCGACAACTCAAACGATATAGTAAAAAAAATAGTTAAGAGTGAATTGAAAAAGATGCTGGATTCTCATGGAGTGGTATCGTACAATTTGGATGATGTTTTGTCCAAATATATTACAGGGGATATGCGTTATGAGCAAAAAGGATAGAGGTTATGTACGGGTTTCCACACAAAAAGACTCGCAAAGAGACAGTCCAGAAAACCAGGAATCATTTATTCGCGAAAATGCTAGGCGTGAAGGAATTGAATTGGATTACATCTATGAGGATCGGGATACCGGGACAAACATAATTGCCCGAGAAGACGTACAGCGAATGATAGCAGATGCGAAGAATGGAGAGATTCGCTCTATATGGTTTGCATCACTTTCCCGTTTCAGTAGAGACACATTGGACGCTTTATCATTGAAACGCATACTGGTCAATGCCTTAAAGATCAGAGTCGTATCGCTTGAAGATGGATATGATTCGGCCCAAAAAGATGACGAGTTGCTGTTTGGTATAAAAGCAGTAGTAAACCAAAACACCAGCGGCGATATAAGTACAGCATCTAGAAGAGGTATACGCGAATCTGCTTTAGAAAAAGGTAATATCATTGCCTCAAAACCTGCATTTGGGTATAGGAAAATCACAATCGAGAAGCGGAAGACGTATGAAATTGTCACACATCAAGCCGAAATTGTGGTGCTCATTTATGATCTATACTGCGATGAGGGAATGGGAGACAAAGCAATTGTAAAATATCTCAACGGAGACAATCCGGCAGAAAAGGTTTACGAATCATACACAGGGAAACTTTGGTCACTTTCAACGGTTCAAAGTATCCTTCAAAACCCTACTTACACAGGGTACAATGTTACTGGAAGATACACTTCTGAACTGGTTTATGACGATCTGAACGACCTCATGAATAGAAGGAAGAAGCTCGTTAAAAAACCTCCAAGTGAATGGGAATGGTCTAAATTACCCACTCATCCAGCGATTATTTCAAAAGAACGATTCGATTACGCACAAGAAATCAGGTTGAGTAAAGGCGGTACTAGAGGTGGGCGTAGAAGCTTCGTAAATGTGTTCTCCAAAATGATTTTTTGTTCACACTGTGAATCAGCCATGGTTTCCATGACTTCAACTGGTCGAGACGGAAAGAGATATAGATATCTTATGTGTAGTCGGAGGCGTAGGGTAGGGGCTACTGGATGTTCAAATGACAAATGGATACCTTATGAAGATGCGAGAGACGAACTCATTGAAGAGATATTAACCAGAATGAGAAAAGCTATTTCTAAGTTAGAGAAGAACGGAATGAAGGAACTTGAAGTCTTCCTTCCTCAAAACAACAACGATAAAGAAAAGCGGAAACTGGAAAAACGGATCGAAGATAACCGTAAGTTAATGTTCGAAATACGGCGGCAACATATGTTACACGAAATTGATACTGCTCAGTACGATTTTGAAAAAGAGCAGTATGAGAAAGAAATTGAAGCAAGCGAACAGCGTTTATCAAGGATCGTTGCTGAGGAAAAGAGAATGCTTGACCGTGAGAGGTTAATCAAGAATGCCAAAAAAACGGTGCAAGAACTAACAGACATTACTGCATACAATGATAATGTGGAGAAAACCCGCTCCTTACTGACACAAGTAGTGAAGAGGATATACGTATCTGTGGATGGTGAAATCACAGTCGAAACGTATATTTAATTTTTTACCCGATGTTGTGTGCTTGAAAACGCACCACAAATGTGATGCAGAAACTCAATGTTAAGGGTCGTTCGCAGGCAGTTGTAGAGCTAATCAAGCTCGGAGAACTGAAGATTTAGCCTGCGAACCGCAGTTAAAAATGAAGGCAACACAAAAGCCTTTCTCTATCCTTCAGTATGAAGCATGGGGAAAGGCTTTTATGTTTGTATTTTAACAAATACAGCTACTTTTCAAACGCTATAATCATGAATTCAAAATCAACTTTACATTTAGCTCTTATCATAAAATCAATATGTATACCTATAGCATCGATATCAAAAATAGTTACCGTGCTACCCCAAAAAAACACTGAGTGTGAGTAATGTCCTCCTCCTATATCATTGGATTCATTTCGCTGGGATGTATCATAAAAGTTGTTCAAGGATGGGGAAAGCAGGTGCGGGGATTGTAATTATATGGTACATTGAAGCGATATCGACGTTATTAGAAGAAAACTGTATAGAGTTAAAGAATAGTGGAGGTGCAATATGCAAAAGTTACACTTGGATTATAAAGGGGAAATAAGTGTAGTTGCTTTTGAGATATTAGAGAAAATGTATCTAGGAATTAAAGATGATAGTTACCATTTGGATGAAGAAATAATGAGTAAAGCATTTAAAGGTAAAGAATTGTCTAATATACAGAAATGTGATACAAATCTTAAATTAAAAATAGCATATCAACGATACTGTATATTAATTAAAGAATTGTTAAATGAATATTCTGAACTTTCTGAAGATGAAAAAGGAAAAATTATAGATTATTACTTGTTCGATAATCGTTTAGAAGAATTATATTATTTAGGATTAGGACATTACTACAATGCAAAATTTAAGAAGAGTCAAGCGGTATTGTTTAGAAGTAATGGTGGAGATAGAAACACTCCCGTTATTCATGGTATGTCAAGCAATCTAGAAACGGTTAAATTAATATTTAACCAGTGCCGTGAGCATATCAATAAAGGAAAAGATAAGGTCAGGCTTTACTCCTATTCCAAATGCTTCGGGATAGTACTATTTAAATATTTGTCTATTGAACAAGATAAAGATTCTGTAGAACTTCGGATACTGCCTAATCAAAATATTAATGTGATTTATAATAATGACACAGTAATGTCCTTGCAACAATTCATAATGGATGAGTATAAAGCTTCTAAAACGGATTATTGTATAGATATGAGTAGTGTTAGAAGTGGGAAAAGAGATAATCTTGCAGTTTGGATGAAAAATTTTCTGGGTGAACGATCTATTGAAATACAGAAAATACATTCTCCTGTTTCCGATCAAGAAGTAGTTGCATCACGCATCCTTAATCAGGAAATATCGAATAGTTTTAATGAGGAAGAATTAATTTATTTGTTGTATAGATACTACAAGAAGTACTATGAAGTGCGTAACAATGATAATGGTGATAAATTCAGGCATGAATTCGAAAAGGTAACTACATATTTGAATGAAGAATTTGAGAAACAATTATCTGACAATCATGGAGAGAACAATACTCAGCAACTAAAAATTCTAAAAGCATATATTGAACGATTTAAATTATGTTTAGGTGGAAATGAAGCGCATGATAAAAAGGTAGATTTAATATTTAATTTTATTGATTGGAGCAAAGAAAATTTGAACCTGGAAAAAGACACTGAATCAATTTATAAATTCGAATTTACGAATAGTATGATTACAAACTTTAAAGGTTTTTTGCATAATTATTTAATGAAAGTATCGGAGGATTTGTGGTGAAAATAAAAAATAACAAAATGGTCAGTTTGCATGACCTAATTTATAACTGTTTCAATGAAGAGAACAACATCTATATCCCAATAATCCAGAGAAATTATAAGTGGAGTAGAAAAACTGCTGAAAAGTTAGCAAGTGATTTATTTAAAAGCTACATAGATGGAAAGAGTAAATTTACAATGGGAATGATTACCTTATATGAAGAAAAGGAAAAGTATAATACATTCCAATTAATTGATGGTCAGCAAAGGATAATTACTCTGACATTGATATTAAAATACTTGGCTCCTGAAAAAAAATATTTTAACTTTTCTTTTGAAAGAGATGAGGGAATTGATGAAAGTGATATTACAAGATCGTGGTATTTAAGTAACATTGGCACTAGCGATAGAGATGAGAATAGGGTTTACACAGACTTACGAAGATTTGAAGAAAATTTTGAAGCTATTAAATGTAAATTGACTAAGAAAGATGAAAAAGGAGAGGATTTAGAACAATATCGTTTTACACCTGAACACAAAGAAAGATTTATCAATTACATATTGAATCAAACTTATATTCTTATTCACTTTAGTGAAGCAGAACCAATTGAGGAATTCCTAAACATCAACAAAAATAAAACTGTATTTGGTATTAATGATCATATAAAAGCAAACTTAATGATTGATGCTACTGAAGAGATAGTTAATTATTCAAGACAAGCTATATTGCACCTGTTTAAGAATTTATCGAATAATTTGTTTGCACAAGAAAATATCTGGAATTTAGTCAAACAAGGATATGACATTAAAGAAGATGTTGATGGGAATGGATTTGAAAATAGACTAAAGGTTTTATTTTGTGATCGTTATGAGGAAACGAGTAAACTGGGCTATGAATCCATCCCTGAGTATAACAGGTTAAAATATTATAAAGAGATAATAAATAATATCTGTAAAGACTTAAAATCTGACAATTGGAATTCATACAATGGGTTTAACTGTATACATTCTATTAACGGTCAAAGATTTTTTGATTTATTCGGTAAAGACTATAAAGAGGAAGTACAAAGAAAAAATCTAGAACAAGTTCTATTGGACTTCATTACAAAAAAATCATCATATTTTCAAAACTGTTTTATTCAATCACAACTTCAGTTTGGAAAAATGGATATGAATGAATTGCAAAAGTTAATGTTGCCTCATGAATGGAAGAATGATCAAGTGAACTGGCTATACTCATCAAAAAATGAATTTGATGATTTTAAGAATTTTTATAAAGAGTACATTCATGAGAAATATAGTGGACAGGAGAATTAAAGATGGTTAAGCATAGTTTAGCAACACTTCTCTCAGAATACGATAAAATCGTTATTCCAGACATTCAAAGAGATTATGTAATGGGGAGCGGTGGGGAAAAGTTAAAATCGTTATTCCAGTCAATATGTGATCATAAGTATAAAGAAATACCGTTTCCATTTAGTGCGGTTATGGGATATGTTGATGATGCAACGGATATATTCTATGTATATGATGGACAACAAAGATTAGTAACACTTATGTATTTATGTGCTTCTTATACTGATGCAGTAGGTAAAGATAAACTTTTAAATAAGTTTGAATTTAGAGAACGTGAGGATGCCAATGTTTTTTTGAATGACTTAATTCATAAAACAGAAAAATCCCCTAACGTTGTTGATTTTACAACCTTTTCTCTTCACAATTTACTTAGCCAATTTAGAAAGTATAGATGGATAAATAACTATGGAAATTCAAGCTTTGAGAACGAAATTGGGTTTAAGTATTTATTTGAGCAGGTTATATTTAATTTAGTTACTGTGGACAAGGCATCGGATGCTGAGCAATTTTTTATTGATTTAAATGATGGTTTAGTTTTGGAAGAATATGAAATATTCAAATCAGAACTTTTTCATCGGGTAAATGAATGTTATAAAGAAGGTTTTAAAAATTTCGCACTAATGATGGAAAATAAATGGCTTAGATTCTTCATTACATACAAAACAAGTATTCGAAAGAAAATTGAAGATACCCATGAAACTCGAACGCCTGAAGGGGAAGAAATAGAAATAGCCTTTGTTCAATTTTGTTTTAGAATGATGTGGATTGAAGAAAAAGGCACAGACGAGGGGTATAAAAAAGGTAGCGTGGACTGGATAGAAAGAAAACATATTGAGAGTATAGAAAAGATTATTAATAATATGATTAAACTGGATTTGAGTGATTCGAATTTGAATTGTATTAATTATTCATTCGAGAATCGAACAGACCGAGGTAAAAATAAGGACATAGATTATGTAGAAGGTGTATTCTGGAATTTAGCAGATATTAATTATGAAGCAATGCTGCGAGAGTTTTTATTTAACTTTCATAAGCCTGAATATATAGATTCGGTAAAAACGGATGTAGTTATCTGGGCATACATTTCGAATTGTGAGAAGTCCACCGAACGATTGTTTCCCTATCTAAGATTTGTGAAAAAGTTATTAAATAAAAATTTGATAGAGAATAAGGTTGCTCATTTTCATGGCGATAAGAGCATCTGGTTTACAAAGTATAGTTCCTTTTGTATCCCGAAATATTATTCACGTATAGATAGTTTTAGCAATAATTTCAGCAATAGTAAACTAGTATATCTCTATTCAACAATAAAACTTAATAAAGATTTCGATGAATGTAATACTAGGCAAATGCGTTCTGACCATGCTGAGTTAAACAAAGTTTTGGAAGATGAACAGATAATATATTATTCAAATGAAAAGGAACAGATCGAAGCTTTTGAAAACCTTCCTTATGTTAATGGAGTAATGAATAATTTATTTGACTCTCAAAACAGGCTTCTAATAAGCTATGAAAACTTTATATTAAATGTTCTTCGAGACAAAACCGGCAAGAAAGAAATTTTAGGGGAATTATTTTGTAAATTAAGTGATCTGGGATATGAATTGAAACCTCTATATTTTGAAGAATTAACAATACGGTGGAGAGCATATACAGGTAATCCTTGTTTTCAACAGGGCAATGTATTACCTATTGCTCTGAATGATTTATTTATTGACAGCAAGTTCAGACAGGTAATTTGCGGCTGGCTCACAGGTGGCATGAAAATGAAATTAGGTCTTAATGATGATAGATTATTATTAAAAGCGATCAATTATAGGCCTATAAGAGGATGGAGTACAGATAGATATCAATTTTATTATCCGAATGATTACTATACTTATAGTTATTCTTATAGTTCTATAAAAGATAAAAAGATGGGTTTGTGTTCGAATAAGAGTGATGATTTTAGCCCTACTCAAAAAAACATAAAAGATTTTTTCGGTGAATTAAAGCTGAATGAAGAAGGTAAGGTTATTGTTGATGATGATACTAGCATTCATAGACAATTTATCTGGAGTTTAGAATCTCATAACGAATTTTTAATGAGTTGGATACAAGATCTGAAAGAAAATCAAAAGGTTTTATTATATTGTAAGGAGAATTGGGTCTATAACATGATGATAGATGAATATATTCAACACACTAAAAGTGGTTTAGAAGATATAGAAAGATGCTACAGAGAAAATCTGGTAATTATTCGTAAATGTTTTGGGGAATACTTTTTCATAAATCATGATACTTTAAAAAATTACATGGAGAAATAGAATTGTTGTTTTGTATAAGGAATTGTCATATTGGGATTAGTTTATTACGAAGGCATTATTAAACGAATTTCAGTTATTATTACTAAGTTAGATATTTCCGACGTATTTCAAACCATATCTCCAATGTGATGAAGAAACTCCATGTTAAGGGTCGTTCGCAGGCAGTTGTAGAGTTAATCAAGCTCGGAGAACTGAAGATTTAGCCTGCGAACTGCAGTTAAAATGAGGGTAACACAAAAGCCTTTCTCTATCCTTCAGTATGAAGCATGGGGAAAGGCTTTTATGTTTGTATTTTGGAGCAACAATTCAAATCCACCTCTTGGTCACTTTAATGAAGCCTCCTCTTTGCGCTTATGTTCCTTCATAAAAACCTTCCATCTTTTTCTCGAAAATGGTTGATAAAATAACTGCTCCAATTCCCCATACTGTGCCTCATTTAACTGTAAGTACAATGCCTTTTTGGCGATTTTAGCGGCAGGCTGTGATGAGTGGGCGCGTCCTTCTACTTTTCGTTTGATCGGCACATGAAATTGCAAAACGTCTTCGTAACGTTTCCAACCTTCCCAGCTCAACCTGGCTCCACGTCTCCAGTCAATGGCATAGAGGGCAAAATAATTGCCGGCGGTGTCACTACGCTTGGTGGAAATGATCCAAATGTTTGGAACGATTTTATTACGCTGTCTGCGGTTCATAAGCAGTGCTCCTTTTTTTGATCCCCGAATGTATCATCATATATAGATGTGTCATTTGTTCTGCTGTTGTTAAATTACATACGATTAACTTTAGCAGACTGTGTGAAAACTTCAAATCAATTGAAGGTTTGACCAAGTCCATTTGATTAAGCGAACTGGACCACAACAATACAGCGAAAATCCTCTTGCTTTGCCAGAGCACCTTGATTAAAATAAGGGTGTAAAAACTATTTTCTTATTTATAGCAAAAATAATAAAAATTATTTTCATATTAAAGAGGTGCTTATGGCAGCCATCTTACATGCATTGAAGCAAGAATTGCACAATTTGCCGTCTCAGGAGAGACGAATTGCCGAGGTTATTATCCAATCGCCATCGGACGTACCGGGGATGACCATCAACCAGTTGGCTGAACAGAGCGGGACAAGCGCGGCGACCGTGACTCGTTTTTGCAAATCATTTCATTTCAAAGGTTTCCCCGATCTCAAAATGAAACTCGCTGCCGAGCTGTCACACTCGCCGAATGAAACGGCCTATCAAGATATCGTTGCAGGCAACCCGTTATCCAAAATCGTTGAGGCTATTGAAGCGAATCATCTCGCCTCCATTGCAGATACCACACGTTTGCTGGATTTGGGCAGGCTGGAACAAACGGTACAGCTGTTATGTCAGGCCCGGCGTATTGACTTGTACGGAGTCGCGACGTCGTCCATTGTTACGCAGGATTTCTATCAGAAGCTGGTGCGGATCGGCAAAAGCTGTACTGCCTTTTCGGACTCCCATATGCAGATCACATCCGCTTCCTCGCTGGGTCAAGGAGATGTGGCCATGGCCGTGTCCTACTCGGGTGAAACACCGGAGACCATTGATGCCCTGACTTGTGCCAAACAAGCTGGAGCTTCCACCATCTCGCTGACGTCATATGGCAGTAACTCACTGGCCTCGGTATCCGATATTCCACTCTTCACCTCATCTCTTGAAGAAGGGATGCGGCGTGGAGATATGGCATCACGCATTGCGCTGCTGCATGTGATTGATATTTTGTTCACAGGCATGGTGAGTGCAGATTTTGATCAATTTATACCTAAACTTGAGCAGTCGTATCACAATGTGCAGTCCTATCGTTTCCATCACACCGGAGGTGCTTGACAGATGAATATTCGTATTTTTGAAAATGAAGAAGATTTGAACGCGACAGGTGCAGGCCTGATCACCAGCTTGCTGCAAACGAAACCCCGTGCCGTACTCGGACTTGCAACAGGTAGTTCGCCTGTCGGTATTTATAAACAGTTAATTACAATGTATCAAAAAGGTCTCGTAAGCTTTGCGCAGGCCTCTTCGTTTAATCTGGATGAATATGTAGGGTTGCCTACGGAGCATCGTGAAAGCTACCGCAGTTTTATGAATGAGCAGCTGTTTAATCATATCGACATCGACCTGTCCCGCACGAATGTGCCGAATGGCGAGGCAGTAAATTTGGAAGAGGAATGTACTGGTTATGAGCGGCGTTTAGAGGATCGTGGGCCTGTAGATCTACAATTGCTCGGGATCGGGCATAATGGTCATATTGGTTTTAATGAACCTGGAACGGAGTTGACGGGTCGCACCCATGTGGTGGATCTGAAGGAAGAAACGAGAAAGGCGAATGCCCGCTTTTTTGACAGCATCGACGAAGTTCCAGCGCAAGCGATTACGATGGGGGTAGGTTCCATTTTAAAAGCGAAACAGATCCTGCTCATTGCTCGTGGAGAGGAAAAAGCGGAGATTATCCGCGAAGCGTTCATGGGTCCGATTACCACATCCTGCCCGGCATCTTTGCTGCAATGTCATCCGAATGTGGTTGTATTGCTGGATCGAGCGGCAGGGAGGCTGGTTAGATGACCGAAGCGAATCCTAAAGTCAGTGGCGGTGAGTTGGGAAAAAAGTTAACGCTGCTCCGCGCCAGACTACTGCTTGCTGATGAATTGCTCGAAGACGGCCTGATCGTCTGGCGCGCTGGAAAAATCGTTTATGCCGGTATACCGGAAGGCCTGCCTGAACGAATTAGGCAAGAAGCAGGATCACTTCCTGCAAAAGCGGCGGGCCTTATTGTACCTGGATTTATAGATATCCACGTACATGGCGGTAACGGGGAAGATTTCATGGATGCCAGTCCTGACGTATTGGACAAGATCACTTCATTTCATAGTTCACAGGGAACAACGGCGATGCTCGCCACATCGATGACGGCTCCGAAGGAACGTCTGGATCATGTTTTGGCTGAAGTAGATCGCTACCGATCGGAGGAAATGCCTTATGCTCAGCTGGAAGGCGTGCATTTGGAGGGCCCCTTTTTTAGTCCGAAGTGGCCTGGCGCGCAAAATCCCGATCATATCGTGCTTCCTGATGTTACTTGGCTGCAGGGATGGGAAAAGCAATATCCTGGTCTTATTCGTCAGGTGACGCTGGCACCAGAACGTGATGGTGCACTGGAGGTCATCTCCTGGCTGCGGGAACAGCGGATAACGGCTGCGCTTGGTCATACTGACGCAACTTACGACGACGTGCAGCGCGCAGTGGAGGCCGGATTGCATCATGCCGTGCATACGTTTAATGCCATGACTCCGCTGCACCACCGTGAGCCGGGAACAGCAGGAGCCGTGCTAAGTGATCCACGTATCAGTGCTGAAGTCATTGCCGATGGCATTCATGTGCATCCTGCGGCGATTTCAATCCTTGCTCAATTGAAACAGGGGAACGATCAGCTGGTGCTGATTACCGATGCGATGTCTGCTGCAGGACTGGACGAT
Source organism: Paenibacillus sp. 4624 (assembly GCF_050435065.1). Taxonomy (NCBI): domain Bacteria; kingdom Bacillati; phylum Bacillota; class Bacilli; order Caryophanales; family Paenibacillaceae; genus Paenibacillus; species Paenibacillus sp. 4624. Next base: position 21,082 of record NZ_JBNDJR010000011.1, on the reverse strand, counting down.
GGCGAATACAAAATCGGTGATTTGCCTGTTATTGTGAAGAACGGTGAGGCGCGGTTAAAGGACGGCGGCGCTCTGGCAGGAAGCACGTTGACCATGGTTCGGGGGTTCCGCTATCTTGTGCAGGAAGTAGGGCTAAGTTTGATCGTTGCTTCTAGAGCAGCCAGCTTGACGCCAGCTCGTTTGCTGGGGATTGACGACCGAACGGGTTCCCTGGTGAAGGGGAAACAGGCGGATATCGTTTTGTTGAATGAGGATTTGGAGATTGATACGGTGTGGGTCAAGGGCAGAAGGATCGATCCTGTAAGCGAATAATACTAGTTGGGGTTTCCATAATCTATATGCCCTAATTGTGAAATAACATATAATATCAGGAAATAGCCGCTATCTGTAAGAGTAGATAAGCGGCTATTTCATATGTCCACATTATAATTTTTCGTAGTATGAAGGAGTGAAGTGTTAACGATAAGTTGAAAACTAATAAAGTATATATATTACTTATATGTAATATTATGTTACATTTTGCGCTGGTACATGATAATTTTTTATTTCCAATATCATTTTTATTGTAGAAAACTTAAGCAGTATTAAGGGATTAATTGTTATTAAATAGAATAATTTGGGGAATTTCGTTGAAAACTAACTATCAATAATGTATATTTAATCTATATTATAAAATTATTAGTTTTATTTGTATGAATAGTATCTTTTGATGTATATATTAAAAAAATGAAACGGTCCCCCATTCTGTGAAGCCGCCTCTGTTCTATAGATTTACAACCCTACTAATTTTGAATGTTCATTTGCATATTAGGTGAAATTGTGAATTTAATCTACGTCCCAAAATGGATAGAAACCAAAAATTCAAAGGGGTGCTTGAGATGTCCAGTGCATTTACGGGTAGAATTGACAATTTTCCTAAAGAAATATTGCATGACGAAATTTTAGAGCCGCAATTTAATTATGAAGTAGAACATCTGTTGGAGTACTACATTCAAATTGAACAAGTTATGTTGTTAGAATATGTGAAAATGCAATGTGTAAGTAAAGATCAGGGTGCTGAAATCAACAGCATTTTAACGTCAATCACGAAGGATCTATTAGTTGCTAGTCCTGAAAATAATATGTCTGATATTCTGTTCGCAATCGAAAAAAATGTTGAAAGCTCTTTGAGTGATTCAGTTCCTTATTGGCATGCCGATCGAAGTCGAAATGACGTTCAGGCATGCGCTCAACTGATGTTTGCTAGGCAGGAATTGTTGCAAATGATCACAAAACTGGGTTTCCTAATTGATGAAATATTGAATTTAGCGAAGCAATATACAAACACCCCGATGCCAGGATATACTCATTTCCAATCTGCACAGATTATTACTCCAGGTTTTTACCTCTCTGCTATGCTGGATGAACTGATACAAATACATAAAAATTGGATACATACGTATGACAATATCAATAAATCTCCACTGGCAGCTGGTGCAATGGCCGGGGTGGAATTGAACTGGGATCGTGATTCACTTGCACGCCTACTTGGCTTCAGTGATACAAACAACAATGCTTTACGATCCGTGGCTTCAAGACAATGGGTTCTCCAAATATCTGCTGAGTTATCCGTGTTCTCCGTTTTGATTTCAAGATTTCTTACGGATCTTATGTTATGGGGGAGCAGCGAATTTCAGTTTATTGACTTGCCTGGAAGCCTATCAGGTATTTCCTCTGCCATGCCTCAGAAGAAAAATTTCCCTATTTTGGAACGTATAAGAGGGAAGTGTTCACATTTAGCCGCTTTTCATAACAACTTTATTTTAGGACAGAAAAATACGCCTTATTCTAATTTGGTCGAAACCTCAAAAGAAAGTAGCACTTACTTCATAGACCTCTCCCACACAAGTCAATCCATACTCACTCTCTTAACACTCGTTATTCAACATTTGAATTTTAAAGAAGAAAGAATGTTATCCATCTGTAAAAAAGATTATTTTGGCGGGTTCAGTTTAGCTAACTTTTTGACAATCAGAGATAACATTCCTTATAGAAAATCTCAAGTTATAGCTGGTCGATATATTATGGAAGCCATGCGATTGAATCTTTCACCCCAAGAGTACAATGCGCACATCCTTGAACAAAAATGCGCCGAAGAGGGATATAGTATTCAAAATCCAGCAGAAATACTTTCCTTGTCTTTTGATGTGGAAAATAATTTGAATCTAAAAACGTCTTATGGCTCTACTAATCCATCCATGGTGAAAACAAGAATTGACCATCAATTGGAAGAGATGACGCAATGTAAAAATAGCTTGGAATCCAGAGTGGCGAATCTCTCAAATTCCCAAATGGAACGGGAAGAACAATTAGCACGTTTTTTGTGAAAAAATAAAATAGCAGGGGGAAAATTATGATTGAGAATACGGTAGGTATGATTGGTAACACACCTCTAATTCAATTGAAAGTGAACGCCTCCCCGGTGCATCCAGGAAAATGTTTTGCAAAACTGGAACTGATGAATCCATTTGGAATGAAAGATCGCGTTGCCAAAAGAGTCATAGAGTGTGCTAAGAAATCAGGCGTTTTAAAAGAAGGTGCCCCTATTATTGAGAGTTCATCAGGAACAATGGCTTGCGGGCTTGCACTGGTCGGACGTTGTATGGGACATCCTGTGCATATTGTTACTGACCCTCGTATAGATAGGGTCACCCATGCGAAATTAGAATCTTTGGGTTGCAAGATTCATATTGTATCGAAAATGGGGGCAGAGGGAGGTTGGCAATCAGCACGTCTGGAGATGTTAAATTCTTTACTGTTGCAATACCCTGATGCTTTTTGGCCACGGCAATATGAAAATCCCGAGAACCCTAACGCTTATGAAGATATGGCGATGGAGATCGTAAAGGATATTGGCAAAGTAGATATTCTGGTAGGTTCTGTAGGAAGTGGGGGTTCACTGTCCGGAACTGCTCAAACGTTAAAAAAATATAATCCGAATCTGAAGGTAGTTGCAGTCGATGCGGTTGGCAGTGTAATCTTCGGTCAACCGGATCATCCAGGACGGCTGCAGGGCGGATTAGGGAACAGCTTAATAGCTCCAAATGTCAATTTTAATATCATTGATGAAGTCCATTGGCTGAATGATGAGGAAGCATTTAATGCAACTCTGCAACTTGCGTATCAAGAGCAAATTTTTGCAGGAAACAGTTCTGGCTCTGCTTATCATGTCGCCAAGTGGTTAGCAGCACAAGCGGAGGAATCCTGTAATGTCGTTGCGATTTTTCCTGATCGGGGCGACCGATATGCCAACAGTATCTATAACCAAGAATACTATGGAAAAAATAACTTACTTATAGGTAGAATACAAACGGAGCCTAAATGTATCGAGTTAAATACGGTTGCCGATTCATGGTCTTATGCTTCTCTTCCAAAGAATCAGGCTAGTAAATGTCTTGTCTTTATTGAATCGAATACAACAGGAACGGGAATGCAGGCATTGCAAAAGGCAAGGGATTTAAATTACGAACCTGTATTAATGGCTAGAAATCCAGATATGTATCGTAATTTAAATCATGATCTTTGTGCTGTTATAACGGCTGAGACAAATGATAAAGCGAGTTTGTATCAGGCTCTGATGAAAGAGAATATCCCATCCATAGTAGGAATTATGACAACAAGTGATTTTTACTTAGAAACGGCTGCTGAAATGGCTGGATATTTTGAACTGAAGAGTAATAGTCGTGATTCAATACATATTTGCCGGAATAAAGCTCTTTTTCGAGAAAAACTCAATGCTTACAGCTTGAAACAACCTAAATACGACATCATAACATCAGAATTTGAGTTGTATTCACTTCAATCGAAAATTGAATTTCCCTGTGTATGTAAAGTTGCAGATGACAGTGGATCCAATAATGTACTTCTCTGTTCTTCATGGGAAGAATTAGAGGAACATGCTCTGAAAATTTTGAAAATGGAGTTCAATGGACGTGGTCAAAGAACGGTACAAACTGTACTCGTGGAAGAGTATATCGAAGGGCCTGAATTTAGTGTTGAGATGTTTTCATGGGATGGTGTCGCGGAGTGTATTGGGATTACGGAGAAAACGGTAACTGGAAGCCCTTACTTTGTCGAACATGCGCATATATTCCCAGCCAAAATGTCTAAAGAAACGGAACATCACATTATAGATATGGTCACTTCCACACTTCAAGCCGTTAAATTCACATATGGTGCCTCACATACTGAGATAAAACTAACCGATCGAGGGGCATATATTATCGAAACGAATGCTCGATTGCCTGGAGGTATGATACCTGAGCTTGTCAGAAACTCTACTGGCATAGATTTGCTGAATAGCCAGATTCTCTGTTCTGTGGGTATAAAACCAGAATTTAAGAACGAGAATCTGGGAGTCTCAGGAATCTATTTTCTAACAGTGAAGGAATCCGGTATCTTGCGCAGCATTAATAACCTGAAGGCAATTCAAGGGATGGTCGAAGTGAAAAGTATCTCTGTCTATGTAAATGAAGGGGATGCTGTACAGGTACCTGAAAATTTCTCGCATAGAATTGGACATGTTATTGTTGCCGGCAATTCTTATGAAGAAGTAAAGCAATTGTTAAAGCAAATCGAACAGTTGATAACGTATTCCGTCGATCCACTACCCGCTGACCAAAGAACATTAATCTCGAATGGATAAGGAGCAGAATATGATTGAATTTAGAAGTGATACCTTTACCCTGCCTACATCAAGGATGATGGAAGCGATACAAACTGCAGCTCTCGGAGACGATGTGTACGGTGAAGATCCTACAGTCAAAGAACTGGAGGAGAAGACTGCTTTAATCTTAGGAAAAGAAGCTTCCATATTGATGCCTAGTGGTACTATGGCAAATTTGTCATCGATTATGGCACATTGTGTGAGGGGGTCAAAAATCCTTGTAGGGGATGAAAGTGATATCTATATCTATGAAGCTGCAGGGGCATCCGTATGTGGCGGTATTATGTACGAAAAAATTCCCACCATGTCCGATGGAACACTTCGTATCCAAGACTTGGAAGAAACGTTTCCTAAGGATGTAGACGATCCTCAATTCGCGCTTCCATCCCTAATTTGTATTGAAAACTCGCATAATCGAATGGGGGGAAAGGTTTTGCCCCTATCGTATCTTGAAGAGTTGAAAGCTTTTTCGATCAAGAAAAAGATACCAATCCATATGGATGGAGCAAGACTATTTAACGCAGCAATTTCATTAGGAGTAGCACCAAGAGAAATTACAAAATTTGCAGATACAGTACAAATTTGTTTATCTAAAGGATTATCTTCTCCGATCGGTTCTATGGTTGCCGGTTCAAAAGAGTTTATCAATAAAGTGTACCGAATTCGAAAAATGTTGGGAGGAGGTATGAGGCAAGCAGGAATCATAGCAGCTCCTGCGTTAATTGCGTTAGATGAATACATGGACAGATTAACTGTGGATCATGAACATGCGAGGATGTTGGTCGAAGGCTTGGCCAGTATACCTGGAGTGATCTTAGAAGCGGAAAACGTTGATACTAATATTGTCTTCTTTCGTGTTGACGCATCTAAACTCACAACAGAGATTTTTATCGAAGAAGCGACAAAAAGGGGATTAAATTTAGCAGAACTAGGCACGAACAGAATACGAATGGTTACTCATTCAGGGATCAACTCTACGGATATCAAAAAAGCGCTTAAAATCATACATTCTATATTGGCAGGATAAAACGTAGGAAATAGATTTCTAGGAAAGAGGGAGGATACGATGTCAGTAGCTTTAATTTTCCCAGGTCAAGGCTCTCAATATATAGGTATGGGAAAGGAACTGTGCTCATCATTTTCCCTGGCGAACCAGACACTTGATGAGGCAAGTGAAATCATCAAGATGGATATAACAAAATGCTGGAGGCCGGATTATAACCTGGATAATACTCGGGATGCACAACCCATGATTCTTGCTGTCAGCATTGCAGCATTTCGAGTTTTTCATCAAGAAATCGGATGGAGTCCCTCTGTAGCTGCTGGTCACAGTTTAGGAGAATATGCCGCTCTGGTAAGCAGTGGATGCATCTCTTTCAAAGAAGCTTTAAACATTGTAAAAGTACGAGGCGAATTAATGCAAGCAGCTGCAGAACAATTTCCTGGGCGAATGATTGCGGTGATGCATTCCGATGACTCAGATTTAGAAGAAATTTATGATCGTACAAAGAAACTTTGGAAAAATTTAACTCTCGCATGTCATAATTCAAAATCAAATAAGGTTTTTTCAGGAACGATCGAAGCTACAGAGATGTTTATAGACCATCTTAAAGATAAAAATATCCACTATAAAGTGATTAATAACTCAGGCGCATTTCATAACGATACGATGCAAAATGCGGCGAATAATATGTTTGATGTATTAAGTAATATAAAAGTGAACAAAGGGAATTTCCCAGTTCTATCAAATATAGACGCTCTTCCTCATACGGTGAATACGTTGAAAAAAATGCTTGTTCTACAAATTACCAAACCAGTCCGTTGGAAGGAAACAATGGATAATATAATTAAATATGGTGCGAAAGCATTTGTCGAAATCGGTCCGAGGAAAGTGCTGGGTAATATGATAGATGATGATAAGAAACATTTCCCATATGTATCCTTTTGTACAAGTAAAGACGTTGATCAGGTGAAAATGATGATGGAAAATCAGAATGATCATTTTGGGAGGACTAGACCTGATTTTTCTTCTATTAATCAATTACTAGATCACAGTGTGGTGATGAAAAACTATAACTCTTCTGATGCGAATTATAATGAAATTCATAAAATCTATCAAAAGATAAATGATTTGAAGAACAATGATCCCCTTAATTCAAATCGTGATAGACAAATTATCCAATATATATTGAAGGTATTTGCTTTGAAAAATATTCCTTCGGAAGAACAAGAGAACTTCAAAAATAAATGGCTGAGAGAATATGCATAAAATAAAATTCCAGTGGGAGTTGTTGAAATGAATTTTCCTACTTCTTTAATAGAGGCTTTTAAAAGAGTTAGTGAGATCGAAGATCGCGGTATTAACTTCATCAATGGGGACAGCGATACAACATTCATTTCTTATAAACAACTGTATTTCGAAGCACTTCATACGTTGGACTTCCTCAATAGCAAAGGGGTAAGCGTTGATGATGAATTGGTTCTTTATTTCGAAGAGAAGGACATGAACAGATTTGTAACCTACTACTGGGCATGTATTCTTGGAGGTATCATTCCTGTTCCCTTGGCGACAGGAAATAATAACGAGCATAGAAAAAAATTATTCGAGGTCTGGGTGACTCTCAAAAATCCGTACATAATCACAGATCAATCGATATGGGACAGACTATTGTCCAAATCGGTTATTGATCCGTATACTCTGAGCATGCATGAGAGGGTGTTGTTTTATGAGCACAAAGATTCAAGAGCTCATGAGCCACATCATTCTGGTATATCCCGAACAAGCGAAGAAATTGCGTTTATTCAATTCTCTTCTGGATCAACAGGGACACCTAAAGGTGTCGTTTTAACCCATCAGAATTTAATGTATAACATCAGAGATATTACGACCCAATTAGGTATTACAGCAAAAGATTCGACGTTATCATGGATGCCGTTAACACATGATATGGGATTAATCGTATATCATCTCTTGCCCTTAGTTAGTGGCCTGAATCAGCATCTGATTGCTACTTCGACGTTTATTCGCCGTCCTATGTTATGGATGAAAAAAATTAGCGATCATAAAATAACCTTTACAGGATCTCCTAATTTTGGTTTAAAGTATTTGTTTTCAAAATTCAAAAAAGAAAATGCAGAGCATTGGGATCTCTCAAGTTTAAGAATTATTCTAAATGGAGCGGAGCCGATAGCGCATCAAGTTAGTATGAATTTTATGCAATGTTTAGCCCCGTATCAGTTGAGAGCAGACGCTATGTTTGCAGCGTATGGACTAGCTGAAGCCTCGGTGGGAGTTTCAGCAGGGAAATTAACGTCCGAGCCGTTGTTACTTCATAGAAAATTACTAACTATCGGTAACGCAATACATGTAACTGACGATCAAGAAGAAGGCTTATCAGTGGTTCATGTGGGCACTGTTTTTGAGAACTGCGATTTACGGATCACAGATGATAACGATGTTGTAGTCCCCGATCGGTTCTACGGACATGTTCAAATAAAAGGAAAAAATGTGACCCAGGGTTACTATCATAATGAGGAAGCTACCGCCAAACTCAAAACGTTAGATGGCTGGACTAGAACAGGGGATTTGGGATTTTTTGTAGATAGGAAATTGTATGTGATTGGAAGATATAAAGATATTATTTTTGTTAATGGTCAGAATGTATACCCACATGATATAGAAAGAGTCGCTGAAGGATTCGAGAATATTGAGCTCGGGAAAGTGGCTGCATGTGGTGTTTACGACACAACGACAAATGAAGATCAAATCATTCTTTTCGTGGTGCATAAAGATTCTTCCAAAGATTTCTCAGCATATGCTGCACGATTAAAGGGCTATATCAATGAACAGACCGGATGGAAAATTACAGATGTGGTACCTGTTCGGCAGTTACCTAAAACGACCAGTGGGAAAGTGCAGCGATACAAATTAGCTGACGAATACTCTAGTGGTATGTACAAATCCCAATCTGTACCCAGCAATGAAGCAGTCGATGAGGAAACTCGAGCAGCCAAAAAAAGTCCCAAAGAACAAGTTGAAGAATTCGAAAATAAACTTGTAAAGATTTTTAAAGATGTATTGTCGATCCATGATGTAAACAAACATGATCGTTTCTTTGAAATAGGAGCAACTTCTATCCAATTAACGGAAATTGCTACTCAAGTAGAAGATGAATTGAACATCGTTATTCCGACATCTGACTTTTTCTCGTATCCAACGATTAATCAGTTAGCGAATTACCTCTTAGGTACTGAAAGTCAGGAAATAGATGTTAAATCGAAAACAAAGCGACAAAAGGAAGTTAATGACCTCCCGCACTTTAAGAAAAGTGATATTGCGATCATTGGAATGTCAGGTGAGTTTGCTGGAGCGGCTGATTTAGATGAATATTGGAGAATAGTTGCTACAGGGCAAGATGCGATCGGTCCATTGAGTGAGGAGAGAGCTAAGGATGCGCGTCAGTTCATTAATAGAAAGAACAACGATTTCACATTTGTTGAGGGAGGATTTCTCAAAGAAATCGATAAATTTGATTATTCATTTTTTGGAATGACACCCAAAGAAGCAGAACTTATGGACCCTAATCAACGATTATTTTTACAAACGGCCTGGCACACCCTTGAAAATGCGGGATATGGAGGAGGACAGCTATCCGGACGTCAAGTCGGTGTCTTTGTTGGGGCGTCAAAAATCGGCCAAACCTATGAGCAATTAGTAATGGAAGGTGATAACGCCTCCATAGCACAATATGCTGTTGGTAACCTTTCTTCCATCATATCAGGTCGAATTTCATATTTACTGAATTTTAAAGGGCCAGCAATAACAATCGACACGGCCTGCTCTTCTTCACTAGTAGCTGTGCATATGGCATGTGAAAGCATTATACGAGGCGAGAGTGAACTGGCTATTGCTGGAGGTGTAAGGACACTTCTCCTCCCAATCAAGTCAGGGATTGGTATGGAGTCCTCAGACGATCGAGCTAGAAGCTTCGATGATGATTCAGATGGTACGGGAACTGGAGAAGGAGTAGCCTCTATTTTGTTAAAGTCGTTGGAGCAAGCCGTTGCGGATGGGGACTATATCCACGCAGTGATCAAAGGAAGTGCAATTAATCAGGACGGAGCAACCGTAGGTATGACCGCTCCTAATACAGAATCTCAGACCAATCTTATTTTAAAAGCGTGGCAGAACGCTGAGATTGAACCAGAGACCATTTCATATATTGAAACGCATGGTACAGGTACTCCTTTAGGTGATCCTATAGAGATTAACGCGATAAGTCATGCGTTCCAGAAACATACTTCCAACAAACAGTTCTGTGGAATTGGATCAGTCAAGGCCAACATTGGACATCTTTATGAAGCAGCGGGTATTGCCAGTCTAATTAAAACCATCCTTTGTTTGCAGCATACAGAAATACCGCCACTAACCCATTTTAAAAAACCTAACCGGAACATTCATTTCTTGGGTACTCCATTGTACGTTCCGACAAATTTAACAAATTGGCAAACGAATAACATCCCTAGACGCAGTGGAGTAAGTTCGTTTGGGTTCAGTGGTACGAATTGTCATGTTGTTTTGGAAGAATACAACCGCCTGGAGCAGCCTGTTCCCACTGAAGTAGACGACTATCAATTATTTACCTTGTCAGCTAAGACTCATGACTCGTTGTACGAATTGGTGAAAAAATACACGGAATTTCTTTGGTGTAATGTTAATTACACACTAAAAGAAATTTGTTATACGGCTAATATAGGTAGAACTCATTTCCCACTGCGGATCGGTATTGTCGCGCGCACACTTGAAGAGTTGAGATCGAAACTAACAGAAGTTCTAATTGCAGGAGGACTCATTCCAAAAGAACATGTGGATGAGCAATCACTTATTCAGGATTTTTCTAAACAAGCAAGCGAGATCTTAGGCAAATATGACACCCGGACTCCAATAAACAAAAAAGATATAGAAATCTTACGTGAATGCTATATCCAAGGTGCAAATTTCGACTTGTCTAAAGGAGATTCCAAACCAAACAAAGTGCCGCTGCCTGTGTATCCGTTCATGAAAAAGAGATGCTGGGTAGAACGAACTGAAACTTCAAGAGAGAAGATGGTTCGTAATGAGGCCGTGGTGGAGGAGGATCGAAGTGTGAAAAAAACATTAAAAAATACTGCGGATCATAGAGAGCTTCTTAAAGATATATTTCAAAAAATAACTGGATTCTCCAGGGATGAGATCAACACAGACTCCCATTTCTTAGAGATGGGTATCGACTCTATTATGTTGAATCAAGTCAAAATCAGTATCATGAAACAATTCTCAGTAGATATTCCCGTAAATTTGTTATTTGAATCCGTTACTAGTTTGAACAAGTTAAATAAATATATTATGGAGCATGCTCCATTGATGGAATCAGATGATGTTCAACACTCAAAAGAAGCATCTCAAATCATAACTCCGAAAAATGTTATTAGATCAGCACCGGCAAGTCGCTCAACTGATTCAAGCTTCTTAAGTATTATGGAACAGCAAATTAATCTGTTAAATAATCACCAGAAAAATTTAAATGAGATTTTCACTCAACAATTAGATCTAATGAGAATGGAACAGGGTGGTGCTGTAGAACAGGTTTCAACATCTGTTTCGATGAACAGCAACAGTGATCGCGGAGAAATAAGCATTGAACATATTAAGGAGCATAGAGATACTACGCTTCATGCTGATCTGCAACCCAAACAAAAGGTATTTGTACCATTCCAACCTATTGTTATTCGTTCCGAAAGTGGTCTGTCTAAAGAGCAGCAGCACTTTATGGATTCTTTCATCGAAGAATATACCAAGAAAACAAAGCAGTCTAAAAAATATACACAGACTTATAGAAAAGTACATGCTAATAATCGTAATGCCTCAGGTTTTCGTTCATATATGAAAGAAATGGTATACCCCGTGATTGCAGAAAAATCAATGGGTTCGAGACTATGGGATCTGGATGGTAATGAATACATTGATCTTACGATGGGGTTTGGCGTGAATTTGTTTGGTCATAATCCCTCATTTATAACAGATGAGTTGAAAATTGAAATTAGCAGCCAACCCGCTCCTCTTGGGCCTATGTCTAATATAGCTGGTCAGGTATCCGAGCTAATACGAGAGATAACAGGATGTGAAAGGGTTGCTTTCTATAATTCTGGAACTGAAGCGATTATGGTGGCTATCCGATTGGCTAGAGCACAGAGTGGACGTTCCAAAATAGTGCTATTCTCTGGATCATATCATGGAACCTTTGACGGAGTTCTTGGCGTTGCCGATATGAATGCAGATGATGGAGAGGCGTTGCCGATGGCCCCGGGTATCCCTGAAAGTTACTTAAAGGATGTTCTCATCCTAAACTATAATAGCCCCCATGCGTTAGAAGTTTTAGAGCGATATAAAGATGAAATTGCTGCAGTGGTAGTAGAACCAATCCAGAGCCGCAGACCCGATCTACAACCTAAGGCCTTTATCCAAGAGATAAGAACCTTAACAGAGCAGTCTGGTATAGCCTTGATTTTTGATGAAGTTATCACGGGTTTTCGGATTGATATTAGGGGGTCCCAAGGATGGTATGATATCGAAGCTGATATCGCTGTCTATGGAAAAGTTGTTGGTGGTGGGATGCCAATCGGTGTCGTTGCGGGAAAATCAAAATATTTGGATGCAGTAGATGGAGGATATTGGGAATTTGGGGATGATTCCTATCCGCCTCATGCTGAGATCAAAACATTTGTAGGCGGGACATTCTGTACTCATCCGATAACAATGAAGGCGGCATTGAAAACGTTAGAGTACTTAAAGGACAGAGGGCCGGGTCTGCAAAGGGAATTAAACGAACGCACCAATAAACTTATGCATACCTTGAACGAGTTCTTTAAACAAGAAAACGTTCCTATTCATATGGTCAACTGTGGATCACTCTTCAGGTTTGTATCGTTTGTGGATATTGAACTGTTCTATTATCTAATGATCAAAAACGGCGTATACATTTGGGAGGGGCGTAACTGCTTTTTATCAACAGCACATACTGAAGAGGATATAAATAAAATTGTGCGAGCTGTATATATGAGTATATATGAGCTAAAAAGAAATACGTTCTTTCAACACCAGCCTGACCTAGACAGTCCACTAAGGGAAGTGGAAAAAACAAGTGAAGTTTACCCCGTTACAAGTGAACAAAAACAATTATGGTTTGCATCCAAAGCAAGGCAGCACCAGTCTGCTGCGTTTACTGAACGAGTAGCTCTGGAATTGAAGGGTTCTATAGATGTGGAGAAGTTAACGAAGGCCCTCCAGACCATCACGGGTAGACATGAAGCGCTTCGAACCGTTATAGACCACAGTGGAGAGCAACAAATGGTCTTAACAGATAAAAATGTAGAGATTAATACCACAGATCTTACAGCAGACCTAAGAACAGCGAAAGATCTCGTATTTAAGGAATGGATGGCTAAAGAGAGTGAGAACCAGATGGAACTTAGTCCAGACTCTACGCTGACGAAATACCACTTGCTTAAAATGGAAAAAAATTATCATATTTTTGTTATGTCTTTTCATCATATTATTGCCGATGGCTGGTCCATTTCTGTCGTTGTAGACGAACTTCATAAGTTGTATAGCGCGTATTGCAGCCATGAACATGATCTTATTGAATTACCTGCGCCGGGTCAATTTAGAGAATATCTAGATTGGCGTGAGAAGCAGTTTAATACTTTAGAACATACAAAGGCAGTACAGTATTGGAAATCAATTTTTGCAGAACCGGTTAAGAATATTGTCATTCCGTCGATTACCGAAGACATGTTAAAGAGAGAATTTCAGGGTAAAAGGATTCATTTCAAATTGGAAAAATCGGTAACTGACAAACTCAGAAAATTGAGTATTCACTCTCAGAACAGTCTTTTTGTTACTTTATTTGCTGTATATAAAGTCTTTGTCCATCGTTTAACAGGCTATTCAAAACTTGTTATAGGTATCCCTGTGTCTGGTCAGGCACAAATGCAAAATTACAATTTGATTGGGAATTGCGCAAGCGTTCTACCGGTGGTCAGTAAAGTAAACAAGGGAGGCTCTTTTAGGGATTATTTAGCATCCCTCAAAGAAGCGATAAAGGAACTAGAAGACGTGAAGAAGTTCCCATTCTCTATGTTTATTGACTCATTAAACTTTAATCATGTACCTGAATTAAATGTTTTATTTAACATGGACAGGCCGATTTCAAAAACAAAATTGCATGATCTGGATGTTAAACTCATTCCAACTCCAATTCAGTACTCCAAATATGATCTCTTCATGAATGTGATGGACGTAAACGGAGAGCTTTGGTGTGAATTAGATGTAAATACACAGCTTGTTCAGGAGCATGAGATAGATCTGTGGGTGAGTTATTTTAATGAACTTGTTTCCAAAATCACGGAAAACGAAGATTCGCATTTAGAAAACATTATCATTGACCACGAGTTAGAGCACAGGATGAAGGCGTTAGTTTCTAAGGAGCACACGTTAAATAGCTGCATATCACAACAGGATGATTCCGTTCAAGCAGTTGAATCAAACTCGGAAAATATATCGATTACTGAAGAAAAATTAACTGCAATTTGGAAAGAGATTTTATCCATTAGAAAGATTGGAGTACACGATAGTTTTTTTGAACTCGGGGGGAATTCATTACAAGCCACAACGATTTTCTCTCGAATTCATAAAGAATTTAATATATCTATTCCTTTAAGTGAATTGTTTATTTCTACAACCATTCGTGCAATGAGTAGATATATTGAAAACTGCGAAGGCTCCGATCGAACAGAATATACACCTATCCCTAGTAGAGATATACTTTTGGCGGAAAATGAAAATAAATTACTTGAACCCCATTGTTATCCTCTCTCGAACGCTCAAGAAAGAGTGTGGTTTAGGGCACAGTTTACTGGGCATGCATACGGCGACGTATATCTGTATGAATTTAAAAATGGATTGCATATCGAGATTTTTCAGCAGGCTGTAAACATCTTAATTGAGCGGCATGAAATCATGAGAACCACAATTTCCGAAGTAGGTGGAGTATTCTATCAAAAAGTTCATCATCTTTTGAAGGTTCCCTTTGAGTACGCAGATCTGGCTCATTATTCAGATGAGGAACAGCGTGAGCGTATTGCTGAAGACGCACAGAGACAGAAAATTACAGAATTTGATTTAACCGTGGAATCCTTTTACCGTATGAAATTATATCATTTAGCTGATCAACAATTTATATTTTTGCTATCAGTACATCATATTGGTCATGATGGCTGGTCCCATTATGCCTTTTTGAATGACTTGTTCAAAATATATTCCTCTTTAATTCGAGGAGAAGATCCTCATAAAATAGCTCAACCTCGTCAATATGCAGATTTTTCGTTATGGCAGCATAAGCAAATTACAACTAAACGAGTTGAGAAACAGAGGGAATATTGGAAAGAAAAGTTGCAGAGATCTGCCCCTGTCCTTCAATTGCCAGGCGATTCTGAGGAGAAGATAAAAGAACAGGAAACGATCTCAGAGATATGCAGATACACCCTCACACCCGAATTGACTAAAAAAATATATGATTTAAACGTTTCAAGTGGGAGAACTACCAATTTTATTACAGTCCTCGCTGCTTTGAAAATCTGGATGGCTCATGTAACGGATGAAACTCTCATAACGATAGGATCGACTCTTTCTGGCCGTACACATCCAGACTTGGAAGGCATGATCGGTTTATGCATTAATCCGGTTGCTATGCGTACTGAGTTATCTGGAAATCCAACAATGCAAGATGTTCTACAAAGAGTCGCAGATACATGTGTTGGAGCATACACGAACCAAGAGTATCCTTTTGATTTGGTTATGCAGGATCAGTATGTTATGCATGACCAGATTAAGTCGTTATACTCCGTATGTCTGATCGGACAAAATGCCCATACGACGAAACTTCAGAACGATGAGATTGATATTCGATTCTGCAACTTGGATGAGTTTCAGACCAAGGGAATGGATATCACGGTTGGTAATTATGAAATGGATCACAATGAAAAAACAAAATTAGATTTGTTGATTTATTTGTTTGATAATGATGATCAACTCTTGTTTGAAATCTATTATAACCACACTAAATTTTGTACAGATACGATCCAGAATTTTTTTGAGCAGATGGAGCAAGTTCTCGATCAAATGGTGAATTCCCCGAGCATGAGGTTATCACAAGTTAAGTTAAATGATGATACGTTGTTGCAGGAACTGTTCAACTAAAAAATTTACCGGCAGAGGGTGTATCTATTTCATGAACTATCTATCGAAAGAAAATGTTTCAGAAGTTCTGGAATTATCTCACATTCAAAAAGAGTATTTACAACAACATGCTGTAAACCAGCTTGTATTCGAACTCCCCTTGAATATAGACAGAAGCCAAATCCAAAGGACATGGGATACATTGGTTGAAGATTCACCTGCACTACGAACCATTTTTCGTTCTTTAAAAAATAGAACGGTACAAGTTGTACTCAAATCGATACCTATTGAATTGCATTGGATGGATAGAGAGGCTGTATCTTTGGCAGATCAACAGGTTGAGATTGAACTTGTTGCAAAAGAGTACAGAGGTGAGTTTCTTATAAGCGAAGAACCCTTGCATAGAGTAGCTATCCTTACCTTTGGACAAGCGAGAACGGTTTTAATATGGACATTTAATGTTCTCAGCATAGATATGTATAGTTGTGAGCTTTTATTTGACAAATGGATGGTGCAAGCGAAGGCGATTCAAGATAAGGACTTACGTTACGGGGATATAAAAAGTTATCTTCAATGGGAAGCAGAGCAAGATGGGAAGCCTGCTCAGGATTATTGGTCCGATAAGATGGGGCAATACTCCTTTTCAGCTCTCCAAGTGCCTGAGACTCAATCAAGTTCTGAAAACCAAAGTATATATAAAAAAATGAATGCAGACCTTCCGGAAGATCTGGTTGATTTGATTAAAGAGTGTAGCCGTCAACATAACACTTCTTTGAATAGCATAGTGTACTCTGCCTGGTTGCTCGCATTACATGTGTATACAGGAGATGTAAACGTCGCTTGCGGCTCGACTCTGACAGCAGATTTAGAAACATTCCCCACCACCGATGGGATGATAGGGTCATTTAGTCATTCTTTACCTATACAAGTCAGATTGGACTCCAGTCAGAAGTGTATCGATGTAATTCAAGATGTGGAATACCAATTGAAATCGATAAGAACTTTCGGTAGTACAACAGTTACGATGGTCAAAAATAATACTTCTTCTCAACAGGACAGATTGTTATTTGATACAAATTTAACGATTAATCATGACCGATCTATAGAGAAATCACATGGTGTTTTGTTTAAGGAGAGCCAGTCCTTTTTGGAAATCTTCATTACCATGGGGACGAAATGGAATATTGAATTTCATAATTCAAGCGGAGCATCACTGGAACAACTAGAACATATCATGCTTCATTTTCAAACCATCCTGAGAAGTGTGGTTGTAGGAATGAATCATTGTCTTGATACGTTAACTTTACTGCCAGAGACTGAGCGTAAACGCTTAGTGCATGACTTTAATCAAAGTAATATTGCTCCGTTTTCAGTTAGCCATACGGTAAATGAGATTATTGAAGAGCAAGTAAGAAGATATCCAGATAAAATTGCGGTCGTATGTAATGAGAAGTCACTGACATATCAGGAGATAAACGATAGAGCAAACCGATTGGCAGGTTGGCTTCGAGATCAACATCTCAAGCCAGATGATCTAGTAGGCATATGGGCTGATCGAAGTATAGAAATGCTAACAAGTATAGTTGCTGTGATGAAGGCAGGAGGAGCGTATGTACCACTAGATATCTCTTATCCTGATAAGCGTTTGCAGCATATTGTGGAAAATGGAAATATTTCTATTATGCTTATTGATCATCAAGCGAAAAGCCGGTATTTTGATGTTTTTCAGGATTCGAGCGAACGGCCAAAGTTTCTTACCATTCAAACAGTAGTCGAAACCATAGAGGGGGATCATCCCCTTTATCGTTTTCCAACGGATAATTTAAATGTTATTCATACCAACAACAATCTAGCAAATGTGTTTTTTACATCGGGTTCTACAGGTCAGCCCAAAGGAGCCATGATAGAACATGAGGGCATGCTTAACCATTTATATGCCAAAATCAACTTGTTGGGTTTGAATGAAGAGAGTATTGTTGCGCAGAATGCTTCCCACTGCTTTGATATCTCTGTGTGGCAATTTTTAGCCCCTCTTATGGTTGGGGGACAGGTTATTATATATCCAAATGAGGTTGCAATGGATCCTCTCCGTTTGTTGGAATCGGTATGCACATACCAAGTTAATGTACTTGAGATGGTGCCTGCAATTAGTGAATTATTTCTTCAAAGTGCAACAGAGAACCAATTCAAGCTTGAACATCTGCATTATATGATTTCAACAGGAGAAGGCCTTTCGGTTCCATTGTTGCAACGCTGGCAGAGTAGCTACCCGGATGTGAAAGTTGTTAATACATATGGGGCTACTGAATGTTCAGATGATACGTCCCATATCGTTATTGACAAGAATTATCACCATAATGACCATTATGTTGAATTAGGCAAGCCGATCCCCAATATGAAGCATTACGTATTGGATTCATGGAAACGGATGGTTCCTATCGGATGTAACGGCGAAATATATATCAGCGGAATCGGAGTAGGCAGAGGATATTTAAATGACATCGAACGTACAGGTGCTGCCTTTTTTAGTTATAAACTGCACGGAGAGGATATGCAAAAATTTTATAAAACGGGAGACTTGGGAAGATATACGCCAGAAGGCAGGCTTATGTTTATTTCAAGAAGTGATTTTCAAGTCAAAATTAGAGGCTTGCGCATTGAATTAGGTGAGATTGAGTCGGTGTTACTGAAACATGATGAGGTAAGACAAGTCATTGTGGTTGCCGAAGCAAGGGATCATGGGGAACATGAGATTGCAGCGTATCTTGTTTTAAACTCCAATATTAGTGAAAAAGAATTAAGAGACTACATGGGAGCATTATTACCCGTCTATATGATACCGCAACGAATGATGATACTGGAGGAAATGCCTCTTAACCAAAATGGAAAAATTGATAGGAAAGCCTTGCCTCTCATTGGGGATAACTCATTTTCGGAGGAACATTATGTTGCCCCGGAGGGATATTGGGAAAATACGGTTACAAAAATATGGTTCGATGTATTGGGTCTAGAAAGAATCAGCGTTGAGGCACCCTTCTTCTCATTGGGTGGAAACTCACTAAAAACGATTCAAGTTCGCTCGCGTTTTAAACAACATTTAGGGATTGATGTATCAATTAAGTCTCTTTTTGAACATCAGACGATCCGGAAGCTTGCTATCTTTCTTAATCAAACTTCCACCACTGAGGGTCATGAGCAACAAAGCATAGAGAAACTAGAGCCAGCTACATCCTATGCGATGTCGAACGCGCAACATCGGCTCTACTTTTTAAATTTGTTAGAACCACACAATCATTCATATAATATGTTAGTTTCTTTAGATTTTAAAAGGGAAATGAACCAAGCTATTTTCCAAAAAGCGGTTGTAGCCTTGGTAGATAAACATGAATCGCTTCGCACAACCTTTGTGCTCAACGATGGGGTTCCGGCTCAACGGATTACTGCCCAAGCGAACATAGAGGTGAAGTTCGAAGACATCTCAGGACTGAATCAGACTGCTCAGATGAAGAAGATTGATCAAATTGAACGCGAAGAGAAGAGCTTTTCATTTGATTTAGAACAAGGACCTTTATTCAAAGTACAAGTCACCGAAGTGTCCGTTAATCATTTTATTATTTGGATGAGTATGCACCATATCATAAGTGATTACTGGTCTTGGCAGATTATCGTTAAGGACTTAATGGAGTTGTATGAGTCTTATGAAAAGAATAATAAGTTCCCTTCTGTAAAGAATGCAACTGTGTACCATTATAAAGAATATGCGAATTGGCAGAATAAGCGATTTGAAAATGGAGAATTGCAAGGTATGAGAACCTACTGGCTTAATCAATTGACAGGGGAACTACCTACTTTAAATATGCCTATTGACTACGCAAGTTCGGTTACTTCCAATTTTAGCGCTAGTCAGGTAGACGGCTTTATTCCTAACGCTCAACTAGAGAAATTTAAAAAAATGTCATTACAACATAACACTAGTTTATTTGTGACCCTTTTATCTCTATATGGTGTGTTACTAACTAGGCTTAGCCAACAGAAGGATTTGATTATTGGCACACCAGAGGCGGGAAGACATCAAATGCAATTTGAAGACGTTGTGGGATTTTTCGTAAATAATTTAATCCTTCGAATGAACTTTGAAGGTGATCCGTCATTTTTGGATGTATTAAAGAAAAATAGAGATATGACAATAGAGGCTTATTCAAACAGTGAATATCCTTTTAATTTATTGGTTGAGGATCTGAAATTAGAGCGGGATTTTAATCGACCTACACTATACAATAGTCAATTTCAACTTATCCCATTAGAAGATGGTCTTCTGACGGATCAAATGAACATCCAATTACGTTCGACTAAAAATTATTACATGGATGTAGATCTCTCTTTATTGGCAACTGAGGTCAAGGAGGGACTCAAACTAGAGTTGCAATATAGAACGGATATCTTTAATGAAGCTACGGTAAGTCGATGGATGAATTATTTTACACATATCGTTGAATTTGTTTTGACAACTCCAACGACCAAAATTGATCATATTCCTTTAGTTACTGGTGAAGAACGAGATCTACAGCTTTATCAATGGAATCAAACTGAGCGAAAAAATTCAGGCAGGTATACTGCAATCCGGCGTTTTGAAGAGATGGTTGAGCACTATCCAAGCCGCATTGCGGTAGAGCATCATCAGGAGCAGTTTAGTTATCAGGAACTTGCCCAAAAAGTCGATCAGTGTGCGTCTGCTTTGTGTGCCAAAGGTATGAACCGAGGATCAAAGGTAGCTGTCAGTATGCGGAACTCTGCTAATCTGGTTGTATCACTTCTGGCTATCTGGAAAACCGGGGCTGCCTATGTGCCTCTAGATCCGTATTTCCCGCAAGAACGTTTAGCGTATATGTTGGCCGATTCGGACGCCCAGTTGTTACTTGTTGATAATACAACATCGGGAACGTGGGAATCCCATGACATTCCAAGCTTGAATGTACAGACTCGGTTGGCATCATCCGCGATGACCGAAGGGAGTGCCATCGTGGATCGTTCTGAGCCAGAAGGATTAGCCTATATTTTGTACACATCAGGTTCGACAGGGAAACCTAAGGGTGTGGAGATTT